>CAWFUY010000046.1:0-48835 GCA_963818955.1 uncultured Methanosarcinaceae archaeon
GCATCCTGTAGACCCTGACGCGGGCAATTTCTTCCTTTAGCCTCTCATTTTCTTTTTTGAGATCTTTCCATTCCTCAAAGAAACGCTCAACACTAGTTGGAAGTTGTTCGGGGGGGACACTCAGTATCTTTGCGGAATCATTAAGCAGAGAGTCCGTTTTTTGTGTCGCACGAATTGCAGCAGTTCCAGCCGCAACTTCAATTCTCTCTACTCCATCCTGAATCCTTTCGGTCTTCAAGATCTTGATTGGGCCGACCAGACCCGCACTGAGGCAGTGGGTGCCTCCGCAGGCTTCAACGTCATCTCCTACTTTTACAATCCGGATCTTCTCTCCGGGAGGCACTCCACCCTGGTAGAGCCCGAATCCGTACATCTGTTCAGCTTCCGTTCTCGACAGCCATTCCGTATGCACGCGTCTGTTTTCCATGACCGTGCGGTTTGCTTGAAGTTCAATCTGCCTCAATTCTTCAGGAGAAATATGCTTGTAATGTGAGAGGTCAAGTCTCGATCTATCCTCAGATTTCTGGGCTCCAGCCTGCCAGATATGTTTTCCCAGGATCTTCCTGGCTGCATCGTTTACAATATGGGTTGCCGTATGGTGTCTGGCAAGAGCTATCCTGCGTTTTTCATCTACTTTTCCCGTAACTATATCGCCTTTACTTATCTCAATATGCCCTCTCGGGTTTTCCACTGTATGCACAATTATGCCGTTGTAGACTTGAACATCAATTATCCTGTAAATAGTATATCCTGCTGTAATTGTTCCGGTATCCGAAGGCTGCCCTCCGCCTTCTGCATAGAAAAATGTATTATCCAGCACGATATGGTTGTCAAAGACATCAAGGACGACAGCTTCGAATTCGAGACGGGTAGGTTCGTCATAGAAGCTGCGCTTTGTATTCGGAAGGTATTTTAGCCGATCCTCAAACGGAATTATTTCCGCTTCTTTTTCTTCTGCCTTATTGTGCATCTCACCAATAATGGAATAGAAATTGTCAGGGAATTCCACTCCAACCCCAATTTCCGAAGCTACCTCTTTCGCCATCTCAGGCGGAATTCCGTGAGAATCATAGAGTTCGGTTAACTGAGATAGAGGGATTTTTTCCCCTTCTTTCTTATAGTGAGATGCCATTTTCTGAATAATTCTTCTGCCTCTGTCCATAGTGGTATTGAATTTATCTACTTCGTGCTCCAAAATATCCTGTATTACACCAAAGTTTTGCCGGAACTCCGGGTATTCGGGCATGTGCTTTATATGCATCTCGACGATTTCGGAGAGAGGGATTCGAATATCAAGATCACTCATCATGCGCAGGGTTCTCCTGAGGACTAAACGAGCAAGATATCCTGCTTTAACATTGGATGGAATAATCCCATCTCCAAGCATGAAAGTTAAGCAGCGTGAATGATCAGTTATCGAATAGACCTTTTCTACGGGTTCCATTATTGCTGAAAGTTTTTCAACCGTCATTCCTATGCTTGAAGCAACTTTTTTCCTGAGCTCTAACAGGTTTGCCTTCTCGCTTACGTCCATTAATCCGGCAAGCTTAGCATTCTGGGAAAGAATGTTTGCATATTCCGGGTTATCCAGCTCGTGTTCAAGTCCTGCAAGTCCCATAAGCTCATTTATGATGCCTGGGAAAATAGCATCGTAGATCGTAGGAGTGCCTTTTGAAGCCCAGACAAAGCGCTCGAGACCATATCCGGTATCTACGATGTAATTATCCATTTTCGAATAGGTCTCGCCTTTGATATCAATTTCTCCTTTTTTGTCAGCCTTCATGTCCATGAAAACTAAAGTAGCAATCTCAAGACCGTTAACCAGAACCTCTACACAGGGGCCGGCATTCCCTCCACCTGCCCAGGGAGCTTCTTTGTAGGTTACAGCCAAAGGATCTGCTTTTAATGAGTTAAGAAGTTCATCGCAAAGTTCCAGGGTATGTTCTTTCCAGTAGATCTCATGCTCTCGTTTATTGAAAGTATGGTGAGCCATCATTTCAAAATTAGTTAGGTGGCGACCGCTCCTACCGACAGAATCGAGGTCATTCAGGCGGATGCAGGGCTGAGAGATCGTAAGTGGGTTTGCAGGAGGAGGCACCAGTCCTGAAGTGACAAAAGGCTGGAAGTCTGCAATGGATGCAATGGTAAGATAAATGTCATTTCTCCAGCGGGCAACTACAGGATAGCGCTTAACCCTCGTGTGCCCTCTTTCCTCAAAGAAGGAGAGATAATACTCACGCATCTGAGATATATCGAATTCTCTTGAAAAGACTGGATTCCCTATAAATGAATAGGGATCGCAGGGGGCGTCGCCGCAAGTAGTCCTATCAAGGTCGCGTGTCCAGAAGTAATTGCCACATTTATGACACAGCTTCCGGACAAATCCGTTATTAAAGAAAAAATCAAGTTGATACTCGTCTTCAAGCATAATAATCACTCCGGAAGGTGGGTTTTGCTTTACTCTGTGACTTGAAACAAAGGAAAGCAAATAACCCTAGATCAACCGTTCCTAGGAATTTCCAGGCATCTGTTTTATGAAATATTTTTAATCAGTCTGTGAATTAACTCTTGCACTCGAAGTTGCTTTTGTAATATAAATAACTTTCACAACACTAAAAGATGCAATAATTCTTCACTTATATGAACCATGAAGTGGATCTTAACTTATAGAGTTATTTCTACAGAAAAAGCTTATTCTTGTTTATAAGGAGGGAGTTAACACTTTCTGATAAAAAGAACCTTCTTAATTAGCTGTCCGGTAAAACTCGGTTCAATAAATAAAACCCGAGTCTTTCTTTTCCTCACCTGTAGAGAACTACTGTTCTTCCGCGTACTTCTATAAGTGTTGATCTTGTAGCTTCTGCGATTTCTTCTGCAATAGCTTTCAAATCTTTTTCTTCCTCAGCACTCTTGAGTACCCTTACTTTTACAAGCCTGTTAGCTTTTATCTGTTTGTTCAACTCTTCGATTAAAGCGTCAGTCACTCCATTCTTTCCGATGTTAAGAATGGGGCTGATCTGGTGTGCTTCGGATTTCAACTGATACATTTTTTCTTTTTCCATTGCCCTTCCTCATATTGATAATAAATAATTGTATTTTCAATTGCAAATCATTAATGATATTATAATTAATAGGAAATAATATCTATCCTAATTAATCATTTCTTTCGAGAAGCTCTTTATATTAAGTTAGGTTTTGAAATGAACTGGATTTTACATCGAATAAGACCTATATCAAAGTATCTTGAGCTCAGAATTTAATGAGTATATTTAAATTTAATGAGATGTTTGAATTCTTATCTTAATTCCCAAAAAAGATACATTTTCCTGGCAAGTGAGAAGCCTTGTAATGTTTTCTACTAATTCCGATATGTTTATACCATTTTGGCACTCATTAAATATAAACAAAGAAATAAAGGGAAATAAATTTTTTTATAGATTCCAGATGGAGACTGTTGAATGAATTCAAACTTACTTGATCTAATTTTATTCTCAGAGAAGAGAAAAGACTTTCTTATGCTCCTGAAAGAAGGTCCAAAGAATATTGAAGAAATCCTTGAAAAACTTCAAGAATCCAGGACAGCTCTCCTTCCTCAAATTAAAAAATTAAAAGAGGATAATCTTGTAATACATGAAGGTGATACTTACAGGCTCAGTTCCATAGGAGAAATAATTGCAGAAAAGATGAAACCTCTACTTGATACCCTTGAAGTCTTTGAAAAGGATCCGCATTTTTGGGCGGATAGAAAACTAGCTCCAATCCCTATAAGTTTAAAAAGGAGAATTAATGAGTTGGGAGACTATAGTCTTATAGAACCTGACCTCAGCCACACCTTCGATTTAAATCCTGAGTTTGTGAAGCATCTTTCAGACTCAAGCTGCGTTCACATATTCCTTTCTTATTTTCACCCTCAGTTTCCTGCCTTTTTTCTCAACCTTGCCAGAAATGGCACTAGAGTTACACTTAACCTGAGTGAAGCCGTATACTTGCGGTTTGAAGAATATTATAAAAATGAGGGAGAAAGTTTCCTCAATTTGGACAATACCGACCTTTTTATTCTGGATAAGAAGGGAATAGAAATTCCTGCTGCTTTAGTTTCTACTGACAGAATAATGATCCTTGGGCTTTTTAATGAAAGCGGGAGATTTGATAGCCAGTATGTAATAAGTTCTGACAAGAGAGCCATAAAATGGGGGGGAGACCTGTTCGGATATTACAGGGATCTGAGCAGGGAAGCAAAAGCAAAGTGAAAAAGCATATAACGCTGTGATGTTTCCTTAACATTCAAATCGACTTTTCCCAACCCTGTCCGAAATCCACCAGGGGTCGGACCTCAGATATCTCAAAGGTTATTGCAGCATATATCATTTTTGCGGCTTCCTCTCCAACTAAATTTGCTGCCTGTTTTCGGATCATTTCTAGCATCTCTCCTGAAGTCATATATTCCTTCATCCTCATATAAACCCTGATTCCCTTCCAGTCCATGGCAAAACTTCCGGGCTCCATATTGATATTTTCTTCCCCTGGGGAATCGGAGCACTGCTCCAGGATCATATATACAGCGTTTGGGTTTTCCATAAGGTTTTCAAAGGTTCTATTTTGAGCCGTTGCCATTAAAACTGTTTTTTCATCGATCATCTGGGGTGAGCCGAAGATAGCCGAGTCGACCTTTCCGTCTTTACCGGAAGTGCTAAGCACGCCAAGTCTGGGTGCCTTGTTGAAGTAATCCATCAAACTAGCTGACATATTTATCACCTGAGCATATATTTCACTCATTCTTTAAAAAGGTTTAATCAGGCCAAATTATATTTAGTCATTCTGGAATTTGTCCTTCTTCAAGAGTAAGGTGTGGCCCCCCAATCCTTAAGAGGTTAGAAAATCGTATCGAAATCATTAATATATGAAAAATTGTAATTATCATTCACTACAAAAATATATTTAATGAATTACACAATAGTTATTTTAAGATTTCCGGGTTCTCATATATCTCTAAAACTCATCTCAATCACTCTTCCCGGAAGTCAAGACAGGTCTAAAATGAACGAAATTACCCTGGATACAATAAAAAAATTATTTAAACCTCAAATATCCCTCATGAAAACAACTCTGTGTTCTCCAGGTCCTGCATAATCGTAAACAACAGGTATCCCATCAATAATACCGTTTCCGGTTAATTCCATTCCTATTTTTTTGTGAAAAGCTATTGACTCAAGGTTGATTGGTCTCGTTATAGCTTTTACCTTCAAACAATGTTTATCCCTCGCGCATTTAATAAAATGTTCATAGAGCTTTCTGCCAAGGCCAAGTCTCCTATAATTTTTCCTGACGCAATCAAATGTGCATATGCTACCGGTTGCGTCTGTGAGTAGAACCCAAATAGATAAGCACATACAATATTCCCTTCTTTGAGAACAAAAGCCGTATTTTCAAATTCGTTTATTATTGTGGGATGGTGGAGGCAGAAAGTTCTATTACTGCTCCAGAAATCAAGGAAATTTGCGATTATCTGATCAAAATCATCTTTAGTACAATTTAAAAGCTCCATCCGTGACTTTTACAAGCTCAAATCATATAACACATTTGCAAGAGTTCGGGGTTCTGAGGAATCTTCTCTGTACTAAAAGTAAAAAAGAATTTTTCTGAAACGTGCAGAAAATCATTTCAGAATAAAACGGCCTCTAATTTTGGAAGTATTTTTTAATCAGGGACTTACTGTATTTTTTAATCAGGGACTTACTGATAGATTCGATCCGTATCCTTTTGCCACCCAGTTGGTAACTGTCGTATTAGATGGATTAATAATATTATTCGAAATCGTACCGTATTTGATGCCACCTACGTTCCACAGGACATTATTATAAACCAAAACAGTCCCTGATGCATGAACTGGCTGAACGGCGGCATTTCCAGAAGATCCTTGATAATCATGGAATATATTATTATGGATCTTAATCCCACTCAGGTTACCTTCCATTTCTGTACAACACCATCCGGAATTATGCAGTCCGTAAAAGGTATTATTGTCGATTTCAATATTTTCAGAGTTGTCCGCTCTAATACCTGTGTTTACCCTGATGTCAATTTCATTATTATAGGCTCTGCAGTCTGAGGACCCGGATAAGAATTCTATCCCGTCATGTCCTGAGCGAATTGAGCAATTATATATCTGTACTCCAGAACTCTTCGCTACCCGAACGCCATCACCATAGAGGTAATTCTGGAACAGACAATCATGAACTGTACAATTTGTAACAGAACTTAATTTTATACAGTTTCTATAGTTTCCGTGACCTCCATCACTAGTTCCTGTTGCCGAACTTTTGAATTGAAGGTTGGATATTTCAGCATTAGAAACACCTGAACCATATACATAAGCAGGTGCTGCTGCAGAATTACAAACGGAATCGGTAGCATAGATTATTGTATCGTTGCCTTCACCTTTTAAAATTACATTAGATTTTAAAATTATAGGCGAACTTAGTTGATAAGTACCATTAGTAAGATTTACATATCTAGGGTTACTTTCCGTAGCGTCTGATGCTGCGGAACTTATTGCACTATTAATAGCAGTCTCGGCATTTGCACCGGATGTAGGACTTAGTGTGATTGTTTGTGCGCCTAAAGCGAATGGTATGGCTGTAAATATAAGACATGTTGCCAGGAATAGGATTCCTAACTTTTTTTGAATCATAGTATCACCTTTGGATTGGATTTTTGATGGGTTTGTGTACATTCGAATTTAATGTTCAAATTAAATAGTACAAATTTAATAGTTCAAATTTAACAGAGAAGTTTCTTTTTTCTCCAAAGCTGACGCTGTTATTGAAAGAACTCATGTTTAGGAATAAGATCCTGTCCGCCTTTTCAATATCACATCAACTTTAGATGTATCTTCAGGGGATTTTAGTAATCTACTGTATGGAACAGAGTGACTGTTTCTCGAAATATTACAAAACTTAGTCAGGTAGTCTCTCTACAACAATTAAAAAATTTTTATTATATCTCTCTAGTGTATTTTTTTCTGTTATATGCGGCTCTCTGCATTTATTGTGGGGCGGACACATTTCACACAGCGTTTTAAAGCCCAATCCATTCTAAGGGTTTTTTAATGGAAGTAGCCGAAATTAAAAGCTTTATATGCTTCCAATATTCAAAACCTGTTACCGATATTTGGAGTTATTTCTCCGGTCATTACTTCCTCTTTAACGATTATGGCTATTATTTACGTCAACTTTCTTATTAAAAACGTTTTGTTAATCTGTTGTAATTATTCCTGAGTTAACAATCTATTGATAGTAATCATATTATATATATTTTTAGATATTTTATATCATATTTATATAAATGCGTGAGTATTATTCCAGTTTCCCCACTGTCCTAAATCCGTAAAAATTTTGCGTTTGTTTTGGCAAAAATCTAATTTTATACTATTTTTAAACATCATTTTTTCTGTGTTTTCAGCTCTTATTCCATCACATGCCTGACAATGTGGCCGGTTTCAGGAATAATTATTTGGGATACGGCGAGTCTTACTGCATTTGGTGATCCGGGGAGGCAGAATATTGCTTTGCTTTTAATTATGCCTGCTGCTGCTCTTGTGAGTATAACTGACGTACCAATTTCCTCGAGGCTTTTGTATCTGAAAAGCTCTCCGAATCCAGGGATCTCTTTCTCAAAAAGAGGAGTAATTGACTCTATTGTAAGGTCCTTTGGAGCAAGCCCTGTACCACCACTCGAAATTACAATATCAGCGGAACTGGCAAGGGCTGCAAGGATTGCGTCCACAATTAATTCTTTTTGGTCAGGAACGAGCCTATAGAAAGAGACTTTATGGCCTGAGGATTCGAGAAGGTCCTTTATAACTTTTCCGGAAACGTCATCAGCTTCTTCAGGCAAAGCAATATTACCATATTTTTCATATCTGGAGCTCGAAACTGTAATTAGAGCAAATAAAAATGATTTTTTAGCATCTTTTTTGTGGATTTCCGGTGTATGTTCTTTCATAAAAACCACCTGGTTGTATGGTCCTTTTTATTCTAATTACTTGTTCCACTTTATAAACAATGACTTGAAATGGAAAGTATTTTCAGGGCATACCATAAAATTCAAAAAGGGGAGTTTTTCATCTTCGGAGCATTTTTTAATTCTTATTATATCTCAAAATCAGATCAGACGGTTAGGAACATATTAAAGGTTGGAGCTTCAATAAACTTAGGAGGTTAGGCCTGTTACTACACAGAATCCTATTATTAACAAAGTATATATCAAATAAAGTCCTTTTTATATTTATACTGATAGCATTTCAATGGAACGAATGTGATTTCTTAAAAGTCTAAAGCTTAAGGATTCTCCCTGGAGTAGGTAAATAACTCCTGATACTACTCAATATTGTTCTCATGAATATATTGCATTAAGAGGAAAATCATGAAAGTGGATTATAATACGGAAAACCTTGAGAAAATTTCAGAAATATTCTTTTCCATTGCTAACCAGACGGGACAATTAATCTTTGATGGTGATGCAAAGACAGGTAAAATTGGGTGGTATGGAGCTATTGAGGAGTTTACCGGCTATACTCCGGAGGAATTTAGTAAAGTCGATCTGATGGGTTGTCAAGACTTAATACATCCCGATGATTACGAACGGGTATGGGGCGCTCTGGTGAACTCTTTACAAACCGGGGAGACATTTGAGCAAAAATTCATGTTTAAGAGAAAAGACGGTTATAGTTATGTGGAACTCAGCTCTATTTTTTTAAAAGATGCAAGCAACTATGTGTACAGGGGCATTGGGGTATTTAAAGATATCACTGAAAGGAAAAACTATCAGGAAAAACTAAGAGTAAGCGAAGAAAGTCTCATCAGATATTTGCAAAATTTTAGGGGAATTGGATTCCAGCTGGACAGTAACTATAACTTTGTACTTCTACACGGAGCTATAGAAGAAATTACTGGCTACAAGGATAAAGATTTTTTTTCTGGAAAAGTTCATTTAGCTCAGCTTGTAGACCCTGAAGATTTAAACGATTTTCTTGAAAATCGAAGGAAATTAAATGCTACTACAAATTCACTCGTTGAACAAGAATACAGGATCCGAAACCGGAACATGGATAGAATCTGGGTTTTCGAATCTATTCAGGTTGTACATAATATAGATGAATCAAATTGGCTTTATCAGGGCTTCATTCAGGATATTAATGAGAGAAAAATTGCATCGGAGGCTCTTGATAAAATCGAAAAACTCCGTAAAAAAGAGATTCATCATAGAATCAAGAACAACTTACAAGTTATCTCAAGTCTCTTAAATTTGGAATGTGATAACTTACTATCTACAGGTTTTCTTGATCGTGAAAGAATTATCGAAGCATTTCGAGAAAGCAACAATCGAGTTTTGGCAATGTCAATTATCCATGAGGAATTATACAACTCGAGAAACGTGGAGACCATTAATTTCGCCTCTTATCTTATAAAATTAACAGACGACCTTTTCAAGTCATATAAAGTGGGAAATTCCGATATTAAATTGCGACTTAACATGGAAGATTTCTTCCTTGAAATGGATTATTCAATCCCGTTAGGTATCATTGTCAATGAACTGGTCTCAAATTCCTTAAAATATGCATTTCCGAATGGGAGAAACGGGGAAATTAATATTGAACTTCAAATAGTTTATGATTTTAATGAAACACCAAGCAATGCTACTGTTGAATCTTTTATAAAAAATAACCTTTGCCCTCGTCAAACATTTAAAATTGATTGTCGAAGATAACGGAATTGGTTTTCCACAATCTATTGACTTCAAATGCACCAGTTCGTTGGGCTTGCAACTTGTTAACACGCTTGTGGATCAAATAGGTGGTGAAATAAAAATTGAAAAAAGCCCCGGAACTAAATTTGAAATTTTGATTCCTAATTATCATATGCAGATACACAGGATTAACTAATTTGAAAATGTGGTTCTGCAACCAGATATTCAGTTATCATATGGTCTATTCACTTCATCTTCTGAAGCTCTTTTTAGCAGCATCAAATTTTTCGGGTCTGATTATAGCCCTTACATATTTCATTTTTTCATTAATCAGTTCCTATTTTCCTCTCTTGTTCTATTTATATTCTCTTTTACTTCTTTTCTAATACATCCTAACTGTCAATATTTATTAAAACACTATTTTTTTTGTGAAGACAGGTTAAAATACCGCAAAATTTATAAATTAATGTTGCATATATACACCATAAATACACCATATATGGTGTAAATTAAATTTCGTCACTCTGTAAGATGTTCAGTATCTGGTTAGGGGGTCATTTACTGAAAATCACAAGCTGAAGCGAAATTCATCGTCTTCGGTTAAGATATGTTCTTGCCTAAAATCTTGATTCAATGATAAACAACTCAAAATATTGAGCATTTGAAATGGAATCGATATAATACAATTTCACATGATCAATATTGTAAGAGTTTCAGGGTGGGTCACATAATTTTAGACAAGGCTTCAACCGGTGACGAAAACTGAATTGTCAAAAAGATAAGTATATCAAAGTATAATTTAGCCAATTTAATTAAAAAATGGAAAAATAAATTAAATATTGAAAAACAGTGGTAATTATGGTAATAACTAATTGTGAAACTTTATGGAAAGATTATTACTCTAAATATAGAATCGTTGCAAGTTCTCTCAGAAAGCCAATTCTTTTCGAATGGTTATATGATAATTACACAAATTTATATCTTTCTTGTGTAGATCAGTCTGATATATTAAAACTTGCTGATTTAAAGACCAGTTTAGCTTTAGTGGATGTAGCTGTTGATGACTCATGTGATTGTGCTTCTTTAATAGAGAAGAACGGAGGAGATGAGTTCAGCTATGAAATGTTAAATATGCTTTACGATATTGATAAGATTGCATCAGGAGTTCACACACCAACGTACTCTAATCTGAGTGAAAATTTGTATATAAAAACAAGTCATCGAATATTCTCAGATATAATTAAAAATCATATAACTTCCCTCCCGAAATATCAAAACTTTAGAGGTGAGTTTTTCCTGGCGATTAGAAATGTTGCCGAGTCGATGGAGTTTTCCTACATTTTGAATAAGAATAAGGTTATTTATCCATTCTCTCAAGTCATTAAGAACAAGGCTGCTGCCACGATGGTTGCTGTCCATTCCATAATGGATCTAATGTGTTCTCATGACTTTGACGACTCTGAGCTTGGAAGCGCTATTTCACTTTTCAAAATGGCAGACATTGTAGCCACTCTTGACAATGCCATTTTTACCTGGAAAAGAGAAATTATTGAAAGAGATTACAGTAGTCCTATAATCTCATTTGCTCTTGAGAAGAAGCTTATTAAATTCAACGATTTTGAGAAGATTAGCGTAGAAAAAATGGAAGAATGTCTATTACCTTTACTAGATATATTAAACGATGAGCTTAAAAACACTTTGTTATCAATGGAAGTATTCGCGGAAGATTATGAAATAAAAAGCTTTAATGCCTCAGAATTTATCAATAACTATAGGACTTATGCATCTGATAACCAAAGAAAAAAAGAGATGGTCAAAAACATAGTGTGTTTATAACATAAGCTCACAACGACTCCGCTTTCAATATCAGGTAATTTTTCGTTAACTAAATAATCTTATTTAACCTGTTGGTTAAGACATATGTGGCTTGGTTCTGTGTAGTTGATGGGTTTTGATCTTCGAATAATTCGGAACCTTAGCGAATATTTATCGAATACTCGATATACTACACTGTACCCTTTTCTTTTACTCTCCAGTACATCGATTTCATAGTATGTCAAAATTTATTGTTATGTTTTTAGTGAAATTGGCGATCTAATACAAGCATTTTGTCATTATTTATGTGATTTCATTCGTCGACTTTTTGTTCATTCTCTGTGAAAGCAGCTTTATCCTGACCACTAAGATTCTCATTCAATTTCATATTGCTATAAAAAACAATATTTCTTCTCACAGCTTCTTTTACGAATTCCTGAAGTGAGACAAAACCAAGTTTTTTATCGGTTTCTATGACTCGCTTGATTTCATTTATCATTTCTTTTGGAATACTTACTTTTTCATATTCTATTTTTGTTTTGTCCTGAAATGACACCATATATAGAGTATATATAGTGTAAATTTATAAGCTTATCGATTGTTAGATTTAACTTCACAAAATATACGTTGCATGACATTTAATTCATAGTTCACTTATTTTTTTCATAAACTATTCCTTCAGATTCCATTATATGATGAGGATATTGTGCGTATCTTTCAAATTATATGACTCAAAGGCTCTTGAAGTTTCCATCAGCCAATAATATAAAAATCATCTTATCACAAACAGTCGCTTTCTCGAAAATAACACCATCTAGTTGACATAAGAGATTTTACAGAACCCTAAAATATAAAACTCTTATACCAATCCTTTTTAAAACAATTTAGAATGCAGGAATAGAGGTGGTGGAAGGCACTCACCACTAAAGGGAATTCAATCATTAACCAATAAAAATCTCGCTCAGAGGAAAAATTCAATTAATAACAAAATAAAGCACGGAACAGGATAAAAAAGCATACGTGAGGAAATATGTCCACGAATGAGAATAATGAAATAGTTCGTCGATTCTTTGAAGAAGGGCCTTCCAAATGAAATCTAAGTGCTGCTATGAACTGCTGTCACCTGATTTTGTTCTTCATATATCTTTACACGTATCACCTGGAATCGAAGGAATAAATGAAGTAATTACCACTTGCAGGCAGCCTTTGAGCACCTCAAAGATTTTATTATTTTTCAGGATTATGTTTTTTCGATCACTTTTTCATATACTTCAAGGGTTTTTTCAGCTATTATACTCCAGTTATATTTCTTTTTGAGAAGATCATGCCCTTTTTCTCCCATTCTATTACGTCCAAGCCCTTCAAGGACGTAATTGAGGCCCCAGGCAATAGACGAGGGTTCTTTATGAGCAATAACACCTGTTTTGAAGTTATCCACGAGGGCAACTGCATCGCTTGCAACCACCGGTTTGCTTGCATCCCAGGCTTCAAGTACGACAATTCCGAAGGGTTCGTTCCGGCTGGGTATGCACACGAGGTCGCAGGCATTAAACCAGTCAATTACGGTATTATCCGGAGCATATCCAAGGAAGTTGCATGAATTTCCAATACCTAGCTTTTGAGCCCGATTTTCACACTGAGAGCGCATTCCCCCATCTCCGATGAGTACAAACCTGGCATCCCTTTTTCTCAGGATTCTTGCAGCAGCTTCTACCAGCAAGTCCGGGCCTTTTTGATAAGCCATCCGCCCCGTAAAAAGCACAACTGGAAGAGAGGGATGAATTCCATGATTCTTTTTAACTTTTCCGGGATCAATATCTCTTTTAATCTTTCCCAAATTTATGCCGTTAGGGATTTCCCAGAGCTTGTAATTAGGAATCCTGTAAATTTGCTGAATTTCTTCTGTCAGGATTTTTGAAGTAGTTATTATATCTGAGGACTCGTACCCTCCGAGCCATTCTCGGTGTGATATCTCCTTTGCTTCCCACCAGTCTCCGTGACGATTTCCATTACGTCCCCATTCGGTGCTGTGAAAAGTTAGCACAAAGGGCAATCCAAGTTCGGCTTTTATCCTGCAGAGAACATTTACCGGATGCCAGTCATGCCCATGCAGGATATCAAATTCCCCTACTTTCTCTCTGACATCCAGGAACCGGAAGTACATGTTGTCGCACATCCTGTTCATCTGCTCCACTATTCCTACATTTTGATCGCAGGTAACTTTGTGATAGTGGACGTCGTTGAAAATTTTATCACTGTTGTCAAGCCCTCTTGTAAAAAGATGAACCTCATATCCCTCTGCTGCGAGAGCCTCTGAGAGTTCGGATACATGGGGGGAAATCCCTCCTACGCGTATAGAATACAAACTTTCCCAGGAAAACATTCCTATTCGAATCTTTTTCATATACTCCCTTACCCTTTTTTGTCATAATGGAATTTATGATCTAAGTAACTAAGAATAGTATACGATCATTTTATATAATTTTTCTTATATAACCTGGGCATTTGGAAGGATCGTTTTTGTACAAGACCCAATAATCATATATCATCCTGAATTCCAATATTCTGTTATCTAACTCGGTAACTTTTGCAGTGTTACTAATTGTATTATATTACTTGTATTTTTTCCTATATATTTGCTTCAGCTAAAAATCATTTGCTTAAAAAACATAATCCTTTAAAACAGGATTTAATTAGTTTAAAAATAAAAATAAATGTTATAATAAAAAAGTAGTCTTTAAAATCCTGCAAGAGCTGATTTTTTCCTTTTTGCATTTCCTGAAGCATGAAGGACCCATGCACTTTTCTTTAATTGCTAGGTCCCTATCAAATGACTTCTATCGTTAATTCCGGAATAAATCAAAAAAAATTCTGAAGTTTACAAGAACATATCCGAGTTAATAGTTTTTATTTTGAGTTAGTAGAGCACAGTAACGAATTACTTTTTTTCAAACATGCAGCTATTTAATAAATTAGCACTAATCAATATGCATGAGTGGGACAAGGCTTGGGGTAGATGTTCTTTCGACTTATGAAGAGGGAATAAAAAGAGAATGGATTATAGGAAACGGGCTTGGAGGATTTGCTTCTTCAACAGTAATTAACGCAAGAACAAGGACTTATCACGGACTGCTCGTAGCAGCTCCGGAGAATTATCCAGGCAGATATGTGCTGCTTGCTTCTCTTGATGAAGAAATTTCCACTGATGGAGAAAGTTTTAAACTTGCAACCCATAGATATCCCGATACTGTTTCACCTGCGGGTTTCAATTACCTTTCGGAATTCATTATGAATCCTTTTCCTCAATGGATTTACAAGCCTGGCGACTTTACAGTAAAAAAAACAGTCTTTATGGCTCACAACAGTAACACTATTTTTGTTGTCTATGATATAGAGTCTCGAAAAGAGAAAGCTTTACTAAGAATTTGTCCTCTGGTAACCTCCAGAGATTTTAATATCACTGCTCGTGCAGGATACCTTTCTTTTTATTCCCATGGAAATACCCCTACTGGAGCTAAACTGTCAAGCTCAAATGGTTTTTCTTTCTCGCTTTCATCCGATCTCCGGTATAATCCTGATCCCACATGGTATTACAACTTAGAGTATGATGCTGAGAAGGAACGGGGACTTAACTCCGAGGAGGATAACTTCAGCCCGGGTTATTTTGAAACTGAGCTGGAATTGGGGAAATCCCGTTTTTTTATTGCTGCTTCGACCGGAGATATTTCTTCTCTTACTCTCAAGCAAGTTGATAAACTTCGTACGAGGGAAGTAAACCGGCAGAATCTTCTTGCGCTTGATTCGAAACTTGTCAAGCCTTTTGCCCTTAAACTTACCAGGGCGACAGATATTTTCGTAGTGAAAAGCCATCTATCAGGTCAGGATACGATAATTGCGGGGTATCACTGGTATTCTGATTGGGGAAGGGATTCCATGATTTCTCTGCCTGGACTGCTGTTAGTTCCTTACCGTTTCGAAGAAGCAAGGACTATTCTTGAATACTTTGCCAGGTACTGTCGGAGAGGCTTAATTCCAAACACTTTCCCGGCTTTCGGAGGAGAGCCAATTTATAACACGGTGGATGCTTCTCTGTGGTTTGTTCATACCCTTAGCCGTTATTTCGACTATACAAAAGATTTCCTTTTCCTCTCGGATGTCTGGGATACAGTGGTTAACATCATAGAATATTATCACAAAGGCACAGATTTCGGAATCTGTATGGATACTGATTATCTGATCCAGCAGGGTCCCCAGCTGACCTGGATGGACGCTAAAATAGGAGAATGGGCGGTTACCCCAAGGTCAGGTAAAGCCTGTGAGATAAATGCTCTCTGGTATAATGCCCTGAAAACTGCTTCTTACCTGGGAACCCTTATCGGAGAAGATGTTTCTCCGTTTGAGACCCTTGCCGCCGGAGTAGCTTCAAATTACGAGAACGCTTTTTGGAACCCTGAGACTAACTGCCTTTTTGATTTGATTTATCGAGACGAAACAGGAAATCAGGTTAAAGATCCTGCTGTCCGGCCTAATCAGATCTTTGCAGTGTCCCTACCATACACTATGCTTTCTCCTGAGAAAGAGAAAGCTATAGTAGAAATTGTTGAAAAGGAACTTCTGACGCCCTTTGGGCTTAGAACTCTCTCAAAAGACCATCCCTTATATAAAGGACAATATCATGGAGATGCAATAAACAGAGATACTGCCTATCATAACGGAACCGCCTGGCCGTGGCTTCTTGGAGCTTATGTGAGAGCTTACCGGAAAGTCCATAATTACTCGGAAGATAGTCTTGAGAATATGAAGACACTTCTTGAAGGCTTTGATATGCAGCTCGAAGATGCAGGCATCGGTTCCATCTCCGAAGTGTTTGATGGTGATTTTCCTCACTCTCCGGGAGGCTGCATAGCACAGGCCTGGAGCGTTGCAGAGATTTTAAGGGCATACGTGGAGGACGTGCTCGGGATTAAACCTTGAAAATGAATGTTTATCCTTTAATCACCAAGTAACACATTGAAACGCTCTTAATAGTGAAAAAAGACTCCTTAATCACCAAAATCCTACAAGGAATACTGTTACTATTGTAATTACTACTCCAACTGCTATTGCTATCAATATACGGTAATTATTTGTCAGTCGACCAGCATCATCTGTTGGAGTTGCTGTTGTGTTTGTTGTCATGTTTTCTGTTGTATTTATTGCCGTGTTTTCTGTTTTATCTGTTATTTTATCTGTTACTACTTCTAACGATGTGGCATTGTGTATGAACAGGTGTCACGATACCATATGTTAATGTGGTTGCGATAAGGAATACTGCAATTCCTATTAGTTGCAATGCATTTTCCTTTCTCATATTTTATTATCTGTTGTAGAGTGTTAATAAATATTTTGGATGTATAAATTCGTTTTTATCTATTGTCAAAAATTCATTTGAACTTCACACTAATTAAGTTATTTATCAAGTCTAAATTAAATCACTTTAGCAACTTATATATTAAATTAAGTGATGAGAAGTAAAAAACAACCTCAAAAGATGATGATAATTGGCAGGCAACAATAACGAAACCGAAAAACGATTATGGGACGTAGCTAACGAACTCAGGGCAAATTCCGGCTTAAAAGCCTCTGAATATTCCGTACCCGTACTCGGATTGATCTTTCTGAGATATGCCGAGTTCAAATTTGCGCAAGCCGAACAGGAATTAAAGCAGGAAATGGAAAATGACCCATCCAGCCGAAGAAGAAAAAAAGAAATCTCAAAAAATGATTTTCAGGCAAAAGGAGTTCTGTACCTCCCTGAAATAGCCAGATACCCCTATTTATTAAACTTACCAGAAATCGAAAACATAGGAAAGGCTGTCAATGAAGCAATGAAAGCAATTGAAGCCGAAAACCCCGAACTGACCGACATCCTGCCAAAAACCTACACTTCTTTTGGAAATGACCTGCTCGTTGCTCTTATAAAAGCCTTCAAATTGCCTACTGACATTCAAGGCGATGCTTTCGGCAAGATTTACGAGTATTTCCTCGGAAAATTCGCAATGGCTGAAGGCCAGAAAGGCGGAGAATTCTTCACTCCCATATCCCTTGTCAAGCTAATCGTTGAAATCATCGAGCCCTACCACGGAAAAATCCTTGACCCTGCCTGCGGTTCAGGCGGCATGTTCGTCCAGAGCGCCCGTTTTGTAGAAAATCATCACCGACAAGCCAGTTCGGAAATCTCGATTTACGGCCAGGAAAAAGTAGCCGATACAGTCAAGCTCTGCAAAATGAACCTTGCAGTCAACGGTCTTTCAGGAGATATTAAAGAAGGCAACACCTATTACGAAGATATCCACAACTCAGTCGGAGCTTTCGATTTCGTAATGGCAAATCCTCCTTTCAACGTAAAAAAAGTCGACTTCGAAAAAGTAAAAGGCGATAAAAGACTACCGTTAGGCACCCCGTCAAATGATAACGCAAACTACCTCTGGATTCAGCATTTCTGGTCAGCTTTAAACGAAAAAGGCAGAGCCGGCTTTGTTATGGCAAATTCTGCCTCTGATGCCAGAGGCACAGAAGCTGAAATAAGAAAACAGCTCATTGAAAGCAACGCAGTTGACGTAATGGTTTCTATCAGCCCGAACTTTTTCTATACTGTCACCTTGCCGTGCACTCTCTGGTTCCTAGACAAAGGAAAAGCCAGCACTACACGAAAAGATAGGATTCTCTTCATTGATGCCAGAGAGATTTTCACGCAGGTAGACCGCGCACACAGAGAATTTGCTGCCGAGCAGATCGAAAAGATCGCAGGAATCGTTAGGAGCTACCGCGAAGAAGAAGGAAGCGAACATTACGAGGACATCAAGGGTTTGTGCAAAGTTTCAACTCTAGAAGAGGTTAGAGAGCAGGGGTATTCTCTGAATCCGGGGAGATATGTTGGAGTTGCCGAAAATACTGAAGAAGACTTCGATTTTATTGAGCGATTGCAAGAATTGAACGAAGAACTTGAAGGATTGAACGGAGAGGCAAGAGAACTGGAAGAGAAAATTAATGAAAATGTTAATGTGTTGTTAGGTGGTCACAAAAAATGAATCTAACAAAATGTAAAATTAAAGATTTAGGAACTATTCTTACTGGTAATACGCCACCTACTTCTCAAAGAACGTATTATGGAAATTTGTATCCGCTGATAAAACCAACAGATATGAAAATAGATGGAAGGTATATTGGGTACACTGAAGAAAGTTTATCTGAAGAAGGATACAAACTCTTTGAAAATAAACTATTGCCAAAAAATACACCCTGTGTTGTGACTATCGGTACTATTGGTAAACTATGTCTTACTAAAGAACCCAGTTTTTGCAATCAGGCGGTAAATTGTATTATAGTTGATCAAAGATTCCATGATCCAATGTACATTTTTTATCTGATGAAAATCTCAATACCTAAGGTAAAGTTTTTATCAAGTGGTACTGCCTCTGGAAGGGAAAATGTCAGCAAAAGTGCATTTGAAGGTATTGAAGTAGAAGTGCCTCTGCTTCCAATTCAACGAAAAATCGCCCTAATCCTTTCCAATTATGATGATCTTATCGAAAATAACACCCGAAGAATTGAAATCCTCGAAGAAACGGCAAAGCTGGTTTATGAGGAATGTTTCGTTAAGTTCAGGTTTCCGGGGCATGAAAATGTAAGAATGGTTCCTTCTGAGTCGGGGGAGATTCCAGAAGGATGGAAAGTCAGAAAACGTATCTGAAATTTTGAAAATGACTTAAAGCTGGAAATAAATATACAAAAGATAATGTTTCGGAAGAAGGTTTAATTCCTGTAATTGATCAATCAGAAAATCAGAAATTTTAGGGATCCATAATAATGTCGCTGATCATAATGCAAGTTTGCGAAAATCCAATTATGATCTTTGGAGACCATACGTGTAAAATAAGAATACTTATAGAACCGTTTTCAATAGGACCCAATGTTGTACCTTTAGTGTCTGAAATTTATCCCGAGTATATTTGTGTTTTTACTTGATTAAAAATTTAGTTCAGACGAAAGAATACAAAAGACATTGGAATGAGCTACAAGCTAAAGACAGTTGTTTTGCCTGATGTTGCCTTAGCAAAATATTTTGATAAACCGAGGTAAATCCCTATTTTTAAACAATCAACCTTACTTGAGCACAAAAATCAAAATCTCCGCAAGACCCGCGACCTCCTTCTCCCAAAACTAATCTCAGGGGAAATCGATGTATCAGATATGGATATTCGCATAAGGAAGCAGAATCAGGAACCGCAATTTTAACCATGGGGGGCTGTAAGATGAAAAAGGATTCAGATCTAAAATGGTCCGATCTGAAGAAATCACTTCAGAAATCGGACAAGAATGGACTTATTAACATAATCAAGGACCTTTACAGGTATTCTGAGGACAACCGAAGGTATCTGCTTGCCAGGTGCATTGATAGGGAAAAGACTGCCGGAGTCCTGGAAGAGTATCGGGAAATAATTAAAAATGAGTTTTTCCCGAAAAAGGGTTACGGAGAGCTTCGATATTCTGTAGCTGAAAAGGCTATTAAAGATTACTCGGAAGCATCAGGGGATTTTGAAGGGAAAATGGAGTTGATGCTTACTTATGTGGAAAATGGGGTGAAATATACAAATGAATATGGGGATGTGGATGAAGAGTTCTACGACAAAATTTATGAAATGCTTGAGCAGTTTTGCACTTTGTTAAAAACGCCTGAAGGCCAAATACTTTATCCCCTTTTCAGGGAGCGACTTATCGAGGTTCGTGATGAACACAGAAGGGATCGCATGGGGATTCGGAGACGCGATTGAAATCCTCATTACTAAGATTGAAGATTTCTTTGAGGAAGAGCAGAGGGATTCATAACACGAAAAATTCAGGTGACATTCATGGCAAAAGAAGATTCCGTAAATTGGTCTGACTTGAAGAAAGTCCTCCAGGATGCTGAAAAAAACGAACTTATTGACCTTATCAGGGATCTGTATAAGCGCTTCGGCCGACGACCGCAGGTTCATCACTGCCAGATACATTGGAGTTCGGTTGAGTAGAGACCTGAAAGGGCAGATGCTGGAAAAGTACCAGAAAATCATTGTAAACGAGTTTTTCCCGGAACGGGGAGAAGGTAAATTACGTTATTCAGTGGCAAAAAAAGCTATCAGTGATTACTCTAAGGCTTCCGGGGACCCGAAAGGGACGCTGGACCTTATGTTCACATATGTAGAAAACGGCGTAAAATACACAAATACTTATGGGGACATTGACAAGCAGTTTTATCTCAATATTTATGGAATGCTGTCGAAAGATCTGCGACTTTCTAATTGGGAAAAAAAAGAACTGTATCCGTTGTTCAGGAAAAGGCTGTTCAAGGTCTGCCAGGATTCGCGCAGAGTATAGGCTGGGGATTTAGGGAAATGGTGTCTGACACTGTCATAAATTTCAAGCTCAATCTTGAATGTGAGTCAATGGAGTTTGGAATTAGGAGAGTCAGAGAAATCGGGAGAAACCTTGGAGTCCGGAAAATAAGGGGGAGAATATGGCAGGAGAATACGATCCGTAAATGGTCTGAGGTAAAAAGTTCTCTTGAAAAGCTCAGCAAAAAAGAGCTCATCGACCCTCATCAGGGATCTTTATGAACATCCGGATGAGAAACGCCAGGCAATTTTTTCCCGGCACATGAAGGGAAAAAAGAGTGACTGGGTTCTGGAGAGCTTCCGGCGAATTATCAGAAATGAGTTTTTCCCTGAGCAAAGGTCTTGGAGGGCTTAGATCTGATGTGACAAAAAAAGCAGTCATGGACTATTCCAAAGGCTCGGGAGATCTCGAAGGGACAATGGAGCTGATGCTCTTTTTTGTGGAAAATGTCGTTGAATTTGTCAATGAATACGGGGGCATTGACGAGGAATTCATAGATGAAGGATATGAAATGCTGAGGAAGTTCTGTGAACTTCTTAAAACTCCGGAAGGGCAAAGTTTCTACCCGAATTTTAAAGCGCGACTGCTCAAACTCCGCCGCGAATCGGACGATATGGGCTATGGGTTTGGGGACGATATAGATAATTATTTGGAAGACATTGAAGAATTTTTCGAAAAAGACCAGAGCGATTCTTGATTTATCAGAATAGGGGAACAGACATGGTAGAAGATTCAACTTTGAAATGGTCCGAGTTGAAGAAATTGATGCAAGAAGCAGACCAGAGAGAACTCATTAAACTGCTCCATGATTTGTACGAATATTCCGTTGACAACCGGAGATATATCACTGCCAGATTTGCGAAGGCGGAAGACAGGAATAAGGTCCTTGAGGCCTACCGGAAAAGGGTCAGAAATGTTTACTATCATCCACGTGGAGCAGCAAGCAGACCTAACTATTCGGTGGCAAAAAAAGCTGTCAATGATTATTATGAGGCTTCCGGAGATATTAAGGGGACAATGGACCTTGCACTTACTCTTGTAGAGAACATAATGAAGTATATCGATGAGTTTTCAGGCATTGATGAAGCATCTCGAGTTGGTGTATCTGACATGATGGAAAAGTTCAGTAAGCTGATTCAAACTGAAGAAGGACAAGAATTTTACCCTTACTTCAGAGAAAGGCTTAAAAAACTATACAGGGATTCGGAAGATATTCATGGGCCTGGAGATAATTTACAGTATTATATTTCTGAACTAAGTTACAACTTTTTGGATGAAGATCTGCAGGACAGTTAATATAATCCTTCTATAATCCTTCCTCTTTTAGGGCTGGTCCTTGTTTGAAGCTCAATCTTTTATTTTCCATCATCTTGTTTGAACCTCAAATCAATACTATTTAAATAAGAGAGTGACCTAAAAGGTATTAAAACTTGAATATATTTTTTAATACATATTTTCCGGCGTATAACCTGCTTGGATCCGCTGCTGAGAAACAGGATGATGGGATGCAAAAGGGCACTGTTGTAGAGCAAACAATGATTTCTGAAGAAGAAACAGAAATAACTTCCGATTACAGTGAAGACTCCCTCGTAGAACAGTCTGCGATTCTGGAATTCAGAAAACTCAGCTATCCTCCTCATGTAAATTGTTTCCGCGAGAAGTTCGGACTTGACGGAAAAGGGACTCTGGGGAGGAAAACAAAATCAGAAGTGCTGCTTTTCCGGAAGCTGAGTGAGGCAATCAAAAAGCTCAATCCTGACATATGTGCGGAGGCTGAAGAGCTTGCAATTCAGGAACTGGCGAAGGACAGGAGCAGGCTGAGCCCTGTAAAAGCAAATCAGGAAGTTTATTCGCTTATAAAAAATGGGGTAAAGGTCAAAGTCCGGAATGAAAAAGGGGAAATTGAAGACCAGACAGTTAAAATTATTGACTTTGAAAATCCCACAAATAACGACTTCTTTTTAGCTTCTCAGTTCTGGATAAGCGGAGAAATTCATCCTATTAGAACCGATCTTTTAGTTTTTGTAAACGGAATTCCGCTAATACTTTTTGAGTTAAAGGCTACTGGCAAAAGGGTCAAAGAAGCGTTTGATAAGAACCTTAAGGATTATAAAGAGGCAGTTCCCCAGCTTTTCTGGTATAATGCCTTCATAATTCTTTCCAACGGCAGGGAATCCAAAATTGGGACCATTACAAGCGGATTTGAGCATTTTGGAGAATGGAAGCGGGTTGAAGATGAAAATGAGATTGGAGACACCCTGCTGGACACAATGATTCAGGGAACCTGCGAACAAAGCCGCTTTATTGATATTCTGGAAAATTTCACTCTTTTTTCGGCCAGCGAAGGGCATCCTGTCAAGATCGTTGCCAAAAACCACCAGTATCTTGGGGTCAATAACGCAATAGAATCTTTCAAGAAGCGTAAAGAAAATGAAGGACAAATAGGTGTCTTCTGGCACACCCAGGGTTCGGGAAAAAGTTATTCCATGATCTTTTTTGCGCAAAAAATCCTGCGGAAGTTCCCGGGCAACTACACCTTTGTTATTGTAACCGACAGGGATGAGCTGGACGAACAGATCCATGAGAATTTCCAGCATGCAGGAGTGGTAAGCGAGGTCGGAGTAAGAGCCAAAAGCAGGTGGCATCTAAAACAGTTGCTCACTGAGGACCACAGGCTGGTTTTTACTCTAATCCATAAATTCGGGACAAAAAAAGGCGTGAAGCATCCTCTGCTTTCGGTTAGGGATGACATCATAATAATAGCCGACGAAGCCCACAGGACTCAGTATGATACTCTGGCGCAGAACATGAGAGATGCCCTGCCGAATGCGAGCTTTATCGGTTTTACAGGTACACCTTTAATGGCGGAAGAAGAAAAGACAAGAAATACATTTGGAGACTATGTAAGTGTCTACAACTTCAAACAATCTATAGAAGATGGAGCAACTGTCCCTCTTTACTACGAAAATCGTGTGCCTGAAGTCCAATTAAAGAACGAAAATCTCAACAATGATATTTATCGGGAAATTGAGGACGCTGACCTTAGTGATGAAGAAGAGTCCAAACTTGCTACCGAGTTTTCAAAGGAGTATCATATTATCGTAAGGGAAGACCGCCTGGAAACGATTGCAAAGGATATTGTCGAGCATTACACTTCACGCGGTTACACCGGAAAAGCCCTTGTCGTATCCATTGATAAGCTCACGACGGTAAAAATGTACGATAAAGTCCGGAAGTACTGGAAAATGTATATAAATGAACTCAAGGAAGAGAGAAAAGCAATAACAGAAGGCAAAAAAGCTATTACTCTGGAAAAACAGATCGCAGAGCTTGAAAACGTGGATATGGCGGTTGTTATCAGCGAAGGGCAGGACGAAGTAAAGAAGTTTGGAGAAAAAAATCTGGATATAAGGCCTCACAGAAAAAGAATGACTCAGGAAAAACTGGATGTAATTTTCAAGGACTCAAAAAGCAAGCTCAAAATTGTTTTCGTATGCAGTAAATGGAGAGAAGGATTCGATGTCCCTTCACTTTCAACAATTTACCTTGACAGGCCAATGAAGGATCACAGTCTGATGCAGACAATTGCCAGAGCTAACAGAGTATACGGAGATAAACCCGGAGGCTTCATTGTTGATTACATAGGTATATTCAATGATCTTCAAGAGGCTCTCAAAATTTATGCTACTCCTAAGTCCGGCAAAATCGAGAGCCCGATCACATCGAAAGAAAAACTTTTAAAAGCTCTTGAACAAAAGATCAAAGATATTAATAATTTCCTATCTAGCCTTTCAGTAGATCCTGAAAAAATCCTTAGGACAAAAATTGGCTTTGAGAAAATAAGGCTCTTGAAAAATGCCACAGATTCCATTCTCAAAAACGAAGCCACAAAAAAGAGATTTTTAGTAGAGGCTGGCACTATTCTAAAAATATATAAATCCCTACTTCCCCATAAAAGAGCTTCAGAGTTTCTTTCGCAGATAACCCTTTATGAGGAACTCATTAATGAAATCAATTCTCTTGACCCGGAATTTGATATCTCAAGAGTTATGGATAGTATACAGGGAATCCTTGATAAATCGATCACATCCAAAGATTACATTATTAGAGAGTCCAAGAAAGGAAAAATTGTTGCTCTAAGAGATATTGATTTTGATGCATTGGCAGACAGGTTTGAGAAACAACATAAGAATACCGAATTTGAATGGTTGAAAAATCTTCTTTCATATAAACTCAAAGAAATGATTAAATTAAATAGCAGTCGCCTGGACTATCACAAGAAGTTCGAGACATTGATCAAAGCATATAATTCAGGTTCTGCTAACGTAGATTATTCTTATAAAGAATTGATCGAATTTGCAAAAGGATTGAAAAAAGAAGATGAAAGGGCATTGATTGAGAGTTTAACAGAAGAAGAACTCGCCCTCTTCGACAAGCTAAAAAAGCCTGATCTGACCGAAAAAGAGAAAATTCAGGTGAAAAATGTTGCAAGAGAATTGCTAGCCACTTTAAAAGCTGAAAAACTTGTTCTTGATTGGAGAAAAAAACAGCAGGCGGTAGCTGCAGTTAAAAAAGAAATCGAGGACAAACTGGATAAAGGGCTTCCGGAATCGTATGATTCTGAGACTTATGAACAAAAATGTAATATCGTTTTCCAACACATTTGCGATTTATATGCTGGTGACAGCCATAGCATATATGAGGCAGTAGCTTAAATTCAGATTTTCTATGACCGTTTGCATAACATATTTTTTAATATCTTATCAGTTAATGCTCTTGTATGCTAATACTGGCAGCTGATATAGGAACAGGTACACAGGATATCCTGCTATATGATTCGGAAAAAGAGGTTGAGAACAGCCTGATTATGGTCATGCCAGCTCCTACCAGGATTATTGCGGAAAAGGTTCGAAAAGCGACAGGAGAAGGAAAAGCAATAGTGCTTACGGGGGACATAATGGGGGGAGGTCCGTCTGCATTTGCCATCAGAGACCATCTTGAAGCTGGTTTTCGGGTATATGCTACTGAGAAGGCTGCCCTGACTATCCATGACAGTATAGAAAAAGTGAAAGATTTTGGACTTCTGATCGTCTCCGAAGCGGAGGCAAAAAGACTGGTAAACGAGGAAAATGCGCTGAATATTGTTATGCGAGATTTCGACCCGGAAGCAGTTTCTTCCGCGCTTTCGATTTTTGAGGTGCCTATGCCTGAAAATTATGCTGTAGCGGTACAGGACCATGGGAATGCGCCCGGGAAAAGTAACAGAATATACCGTTTTGAGCTTTTCAAAGAACTTATTGACAGAGGAGGAAAGCTTGAAAATTTCGTTTACCGGCCTGAGGAGATTCCGGAGGCTTTTACCCGAATGAAAGCCCAGGCAATCTCCCTGCTCGAGACTTTCGGAAGCCGAAATACCCGATCGGTTTTTATGGATACGGGTCCGGCTGCTGTTTTCGGAGCTCTTACCGATCCTGCAGCTGTGCAGCCTTCAATCGTAATAAATATTGGGAACGGACATACTCTGGGAGCACTTGTGCTTGAAAACCGGATTACGGCTCTGTTTGAACACCACAGTTTCCTGATGAATCCGGAAAAACTCCAGGACTACATTATAAGGCTTGCCGATGGAAAACTTGGTTTTGATGAGGTCTTTTCAGACGGAGGACACGGTGCATATGTAAAAGAAGCTTTGGGGTTTGAACAAGTTCGCTCTATAATGGTTACAGGCCCGAAGAGGGAAATGCTCGGAAAACTTCCGGATTCGGAAATCTTACCTGAAATCCTGAATAAACTGCACTTTGCCGCACCTTTCGGGAGCA
This sequence comes from uncultured Methanosarcinaceae archaeon, assembly GCA_963818955.1. Lineage (GTDB taxonomy): Archaea > Halobacteriota > Methanosarcinia > Methanosarcinales > Methanosarcinaceae > Methanosarcina. The sequence continues at coordinate 26,796 of CAWFUY010000046.1, forward strand.
TGATGCTTTCCGGATGTTTTGGCCTTCTTGCAGGTTTTTCTGAAAAATATCCCGAATCATCAATAAACTTATAAACTCCTGAGTAGTAGGGGGTAGGTCGCATAAGCCTGAAATATATAATTTTTCAGGAATCATAAAATTTCAGTTTCGGAATCCTTTTCGGATGGACCGGAATATCCAGGTGCTTGCTAGAGTTTGCCAGGATTGCTTACAGATAAATGTAAATACAGGCAAGTATCTCTATATGCACATATCCCATACTGAATGATTTGCTAAACGGTTTTTTGCGAACTTGATGCAAACACTTATATTCAAAAAAAATCTCTTAGATCAAATTTTCATTTAAATCATCATCTTTCAGGAGAATCAAGCTTATGGTACGAAAGCCAGGAAGTATGTACAGAAACGTAAGGCAACGTTCATTTACCAGAAGGAAATACATGGGCGGTGTTCCCGGAAGTCAGGTTATTCACTATGATATGGGGGATAAAGCAAATACCACTTTTCCAATTAAAGTTTCCCTGATGGTAGAAGAAAAATGCCAGATAAGGCACGTTGCTCTTGAAGCAGCTCGTATTACCGCAAACAGGCACTTAGTTGCAGATACTGGAAAAATGGGCTTTTTAATGAAGCTCCGTGTCTTCCCTCATGAAGTACTAAGGGAAAACAAGCAGGCAACAGGTGCGGGTGCTGACCGTGTATCCAGTGGAATGCGCAGGGCTTTTGGAAAGAACGTAGGTACAGCAGCAAGGGTAGATCCTATGCAGAAGATCTTTACTGTTTCTGTTGAAAAGCAAAATTTCGAGGCCGCAAAGAAGGCTCTCTGGCATGCCGGACAAAAACTGCCTACTCCATGTAGAGTAGTTATCGATGAAGGGGCAGAATTAGTAAAATGAGACAATTGAATCGTAGTAATAGTAAACAAAAAGAAGCGGTAAAATAATCGATTAAATTGTCGTTAACATCATTTGGAGTGAAAATATGTACGATTACGAAGAGCTTTTGGACCGTGCAATGGCAAAAATGCCTGATATCGAGACTACGGACGCTCGATTCGTAATCCCTGAGCCCAGAATTTTTTCCGAAGGCAAGACCACAATTCTAGATAACTTCGGAAATATTGCAGACATCCTTAACCGGGACCCTGACCACTTGATGAAATATCTTACTCGTGAACTGGGGACTGCAGGGAAAATAGAAGGCACACGTGCAGTCTTCCAGGGAAGGTTTACGAGAACCCAGATTTCTGATAACATTCAGGCTTATGTGGACGAATATGTTATGTGTTCGGAATGCGAACGCCCGGATACCCAGCTTGTCAGAGTGGACAGGGTGCTTGTCCTGACATGTTCTGCTTGCGGAGCTCACAGACCTGTAAAAAAGAGAAAAGTATCCAATGTGGTTATCAGGGATGCCATTGAAGAAGGTGGGATCTATGAACTCAGGATTGACGCTGTAGGATCCAAAGGTGACGGGATAGCAAAAATTGATAAATACACTGTCTTCGTGCCCGGAGCCTCAAAAGGCGACGTGGCCAAAGTAAAGATAAAGAAAATAAGCGGGAACCTTGCCTTCTCTGAGAAGGTCTGAGGTTTAAGCTTTTCATTATTTAGCAGTCCAGGCCGACCACTTTTTTACTTCATTATTCAGTTTTCGTGCCCGGACAAATTTAATCCCTATTTTCAAAGCTAATAGTCTTATATTCGGGTATGACTGCTTTTAAGATTTTAAACATAATGTGCTATTTTAACCTACTAATCAGATAGAACCTGTGAGGAAACATGGTCTCTGAACAAAAAGAAGCATTGAGCGGCATATCAAGGGGCTCTGCGTCAGAGGAAAAAGATATAGAGGTTCTCTCATTACCCGGCCTATCCGTTAGCCTCAAGCATGCCGGGAATACCGGAGATAAACTGGAGCTTGCAGCAAACGGAAATCTAAAAGCTGTCTGCAGTCCCATCCTGAAAAAGATTAACTCTCGCCTGCAGGAGGAAAAACCAGCCCTTGTGCAGGAAGACAGGGTTATTGCCTCTGCCTGGCTTCCTCCAATCCCAAGCCCGGTTTTCAAACGCCTTATTTTTGCAGAACTACAAATAGCCCTGGGAAAATTTATTCCCGAAACAGTATCTATTGAACTTACCCGCCAGAACGGCTCAAGATATCCACCCGGAACAGTCGCAGACGAACTGGATGCAGGTACTGTTACGAGAATAATAGATGAGGCTCTTGAACTTGGTACTTTCATTATCACATTCACTGAGAACGACCCTCTCCTGCGGGAAGGAATCTTCGAATTTATAGAATACGTGGACAAAAAAAGGGCCATAGTGAACTGTTCCACATGGGGTACCGATTTTTCAATAAAAACTGCATGCCGTCTGAAAAGTGCAGGGCTTCATTCCCTTATGGTAGGAATCTATTCAACCAATCCTGAAAAACACGATGCAATCCGAAAGTCCGAGGGAGCATACGAAAGAGCGGTATCTGCCATAAAACTCGCACTTGAAGCCGGACTCGTGGTTGTTCTGACAACGCATGCCTCTCCTGCAAACATAAAAGAACTTCCTGACCTCTATGCCCTTGCATCCGAACTTGGAGTCCATGAATTCTCAGTATGGGAAGCCATGCCAAAATACAGGACAGACCCTGTAATTACCGATGAGGACCGCAAATACATACTTGAGATGTACCACAGGATAAATTCAAATCCGATCGGCCCTCGAATGTTTTCAAACACTTATTTTGAAGGGCAGATGCTGGGTGCTATGGCAGGCAGGCGCTGGATGCATGTAACCGCAGACGGAGATGCAAAACCGAGTCCCTACCCTCCTTTCAGCTTCGGGAACGTAAAAAATGAGCCATTGAAAGAAATCTGGCAGAAAATGAGGAGTTATCCCTATTTCCAGAAGCAAAAAAGCTTGACTCCGATGCACGATCCTGAATTTCTGGAATTCATTGACAGGATTCCCATAGGTGAAAAATTGCCTTATCCTTTTGAGAAAGTATACAGGAGATAGTCGTATCCTCAGTCTTCTCAATTAAGAATTCCACACATTGAGACTTTGAAACTTGAGTTAATTATTTATTTATATATTGTCAAATAATTTACATGGAAATGAATGGCGCATACTTTATAGTCTCTGATGTACATTTAGGTAGCGAGGAATGCAATTATAATGAGTTTTGTAATTTCCTTGAATGGATATGCAGTCCGGCTAGTCAGTCGAAGGTCATAAAACATAAGGGTAAAGAAATCACAATTAAAAATCCTTTTAAACTAATTCTACTGGGAGATATTTTGGAATTGTGGGACCCAAAAGACGGTGATAGAGACAACGTTGCCAAAGAATCTATGAGACCTCTTTCTTTACTTTCCAATATTTGTTGTGACAAGATATATGTAGTTGGCAATCATGACGACTCCTTGAGTGAACTTGACACAAAGATTGATATTGAGACCATGGAGAACGGCACAAAATTTGATATTTATAACAAACACTATCCTGAGAAAAACGAAGAGTCCGGTATTGCAAGTGGCATAAGGATAGGAAATAGATCATATTTCTTCCTTCACGGTCAACAGTTTGACAAAGAACAAGCCATACTTAAGTATGTATCTAAACTTATAGGTGAAAACTGGAATCCTCTTGGATGGTTCCAGATTCTTTATAATATTCCATCTACTAAAAAACACTGGATTGTAAATAGCTTTATATTTTTAGGCTTGTTCCTTGGTGGAGAATACTTTTTATTGAATATGTTTCGACAAAGCAGTTTTTGGAATTCTTCATTGTGGGCTATGATCATTGGCTTTTTTGCATTGACGATCTGGTCTGCAATCACAGGTTATTTTGCACTCGGATCGATCCCGGGTATTGTGGCTCACTATCAAGGAAAAGTATATAAAAAGTCAAACCCCAAAGATAAGACCGCAGAACAAATCATAACGGATAAGTATTATCAGGAAAGCAAGGACACTATAGATGCAGATGTTGTTGTTTTTGGTCATACTCACTTTGCAAGTTCTTACGAACATAACACGAAAACCGGGAAAAAGCTGTTCCTTAATAGCGGTTCCTGGGTTAAGAAACGATGAAGATATCGATGGAAAAACGCGTTATTCGAATACTTTTATATATTTAGATGAGATCGGAGCATATATCCTTACATGGCGAGGCTCCGGCAAAATTGAGTGCATTGAAGCTTTTACTTAAGTAGTTGAGATTTTATTAAGTAGTTGAGATTTTTATTAAGTAGTTGAGATAATAGTGCATGAATCCTTAATTTTGTGCAACTATCTCAACTTATTTTCACTTTAGTTAAAACTTCTAAAATAAAGTGTTTTTCTTTCAATTGGGTGAATGCTATGGATAGAAGGCAACGTTGTGAAAAACATGACTGGTTAATCTCAAAAACTCAAAGCATACTTGAACATTATAGCTGTCCTGAATCATGTAATGCTAGTTGCTGCAAAAATCATATTATTGATTTTAAAAGAAAAGAATATGAAAAAATCTTAAAAAACGTAGATAAAGAAAGTGCTAATATTTTAAAATCGAATGCAGTAAAATCAGAGTTGGAAGGATGTTATAAAGCAATAAATGCCATTGGGCAGTGCCCATTTTTGATTAACTCAAAATGCAGAATATATGATAATAGGTCGGAAGCATGTAGAAATTTTCCTTTTGTAATTTTTGAGGATGCAGAAACAGGATTTGGTTTAACGTTGCTAATGTGTCCGCTGTCCGTTGATATAGTTCAAGATTATGCACTTTGGTATAAATCGGTAAACTTAACAATGCATGGTCGATTAAATGATGTATACGAACAGTATAGGAACATAGACAAAAATAATGATTTTTGTATTCAAATGAAAGAGCAGAATTTAGATTCTTTCATAGAATTTCTTGAAAGGAAGTAATCATTATTTATTTTGACAGAAGCAGATTTCTACCTGGAATCAGTTTGAAACCTGGCACTTTTTACCTCTTTTGGTTCTGCTCAATTTCAGAGAAAATCCTGGAAAGCCCTTGCAAAGTGGAATAACCTTTTCTAGTAATTATATAGTCTCCGTGTTCGCATCGCTGTAATATCATACCTGTTTCGAGCAGTTTCTGGAGGTGAAAAAGCAGGTTTCCTCCACGCAGCCCTGTGAGTCTGGATAGTTCTGAAAAATTTTTACTCCCTTCCAGAAGCGCTTTAAGCATTAAGAGGCGCTGCTTATTTGCTGCAGGCTCGCAGATTTCAGAGACCAGTTTATTAAGTTCTATTTCACTGATGTTAAAATTTCTAGTTCCTTCTTCTTTATCTTCATAAATTTGGAGAGAACGCATGAGTTTAACCTGTTTTTCAAAGAGGTCAGAAGCTTCCGAAAAACACTTGCCACAGTTAGGAGTTTTTGCTTCTTTTTTTAACTCTTCCAGCTTGTCCCTGTACATCTTTAAGGTTTTTGTTTCTATTTTTCCTTTGCCAATGAGGCTTGCTGTTTCCTGCAAAAAATCTCTGAAAAGAGTTTCACATAACTCGTTCGTTTCACAATCTTTCGTCATCCGGTTATGTAGTCTCTCACTTACATCTTCATAGAGGTAGTTTACCATGGGTTTTGTGAAGTTCCTCTTCATTTCAATATGAATTTCTTCAATGTGCTGTTGGTTCGCTCTTTGTAAAAATTGTGAAAATTCATTTCTTAGAGATACAATCTCTTCTTTAATGGCTTGCAGTTCGTCTCTGTAATAAACTTCAGTGTTTTCATTTGCCGTTTCCATTTTTACCTGCCTTGAAAAATATTCCAGGGTCATTATTCTGTACAATAAAAAATTGGTACATAATTATGACGCTTAGATATATAAATATATACCACCTTAAGATTTCGGTGTGATATTATGGTTAAATTAGATGAAAAGATGAAAAGCGCATTTTCAAAGGTGAAGATTTTTCCTGTGGCTACTGCCTCAAAGGATGGAATTCCAAATGTAGTACCTATAGGATTCTGCCTGCTTGTAGATGATGAAACAATCTGGATTGCGGATAATTTCATGAGCAAATCTCTGGCAAACTTAAAAGAAAATCCGAATGTTGCAATTTATGTTTGGGGCCCTGATACAGGTGGATGCTTCCAAATAAAAGGTAAAGCAATTGTTATTGACTCGGGAGAAAAGTTTGAAAAGATGAAATCAATTGTGCATACAGCAAAACCCGGACTTCCTGCAAAGACTCTTATAGAAGTTAAGATTTCCGAAGTCTTCCAGTGTGCTCCCGGTCCAGGTGCAGGACAGAAATTGCTTTGATCGAAAGAAGGTGAACTCAATATGGATTCCTCTGGCATGGATAGAGAAAAGTTCTGGGATGCACAAACTTTTGCAATAATTACTGATCACACAAAGCCAGCTATGAAATGGACAGCCTCTGAACTTAAAAGTAGAGGTAAGAAAGTATATCTTGTAGACCTTTCCCAAAAACCTGATCGAGATTCACTTACAGACCTGGCTGAGATTCCCGTAGGCGTAGATCATGTGGTTATTGGAGTCACAAATACTGAACCAGGTGACTTAATTCCTATTCTTAAAGGAAAAGGCATAAAAAAAGTATGGCTTCACTGGAGAACTGATACTGAAAAATCCGTGGAAGCCTGCCGGAAACAGGGGTTTAAGTGTATAACCGGATACTGCCCAATGATGTATCTCGGAAACGGGTTAAGCATTCATGGTATGCACAGAGAAATTGCAAAGATAATGGGAAAGTACTGAAATTTGCAAATGTACTACAAAATATCTATCCTCATAGATTTTACCTGTTCTTCGCATCTTTTTACCCTTTTTTCATTCCTCAACTTTCTATTTCTCATTTACATTGGACTAAAAAAATCGCTGTTAATCTCTCAAGCGACTGTCCGAAGATAAACATTTACATATGAGCAGGTATTTTTAAAGAGCAATTTACGTGGACGATATTTATATCCTCAATTATATGTAATAAGAAAAAGCTGTCTTCAAAAGACGTTTTTAAAGAAATGACAGCTATGAGGGATTTCATGACTAACAAACTTGACCCGTGGAGTTCAAGCGACATTACTGACTATTCTAAGTTATTCGAAGAATTCGGGATTTCTCCTTTTGATGCCATACTTCCGGAAATCCCATGCCCGAGCACATACATGCGGAGGAGAGTTATCTTCGGGCACCGCGATTATGAACAGATTGCATATGCTATGCGGACGGATGCCCCATTTTCGGTTATGGACGGCTTTATGCCTTCCGGGAAGGTCCACCTGGGGCACAAGATGGTTATGGATCAGATTATCTGGCACCAGGAAAGGGGGGCAGGTGCCTTTGTTGGGATTGCGGACAGAGAAGCATTTTCAGTGCGCGGTTTTTCCTGGAAAAAATGCAGAGAGATTGGGGTAGAAGAATATATACTAAGCCTTATAGCCCTTGGTTTTAAGCCGGATGGCCTTATTTACTTCCAGTCAGGCTGCAAGAATGTTAAGGATCTGGCATTCGAACTCGGAGTCAAGGTTAATTTCTCGGAACTAAGCGCTATATATGGTTTTTCAGGAGAGACTAACCTTTCTCATATGATAAGCGTAGCAACCCAGGCTGCAGACATCCTCCAGCCTCAGCTCGAAGAATTCGGAGGGACAAAACCGGTTGTAGTCCCAGTTGGACCTGATCAGGACCCTCACCTCCGGCTAACGAGAGGGCTTGCAAGTAAGATGAATATGTTTAGAGTAGAGGAACGGGAAGATGCAAAGACAGGCGGGAAGTATTTGAGCATCCGGGGAAAAGGTGCTCAGAAAGAGGCTCTAAAGGAACTCAAAAACCGCATTCCAGGAAAAATAAAGCTCTATGATGAGCATCTTGACATCCTCGAGCCTCAGGAATTTCCGTTTCTTGAAAGACTTGGCCTGGAAATAAGGCAGCCTGAAAAAAGAAAATATTACATGTCCAGAATTGCAGATGTCGGGAAATTTATTGAAGAAATTCGCCCACAGACCTTCATTTACTATGAGAAGCATTTAGTCAATAAGCAAATACGTAGACCTCTTCGAATGATATTGGATGAGATTGTCAGTGAAGTGGCTGCCGAATTCGGTGGTTATGCTTTTATCCCTCCTGCCTCCACCTACCACCGATTCATGAGCGGGCTCCAGGGAGGGAAAATGTCCAGCAGTATCCCTGACAGTTACATCGCTCTTACCGACGATCCGAAGGAAGGGGCAAAAAAAGTAAAGAAAGCGAAAACCGGTGGGTGTGTCACTCTCGAAGAGCAGAAAAAGCTGGGCGGAAATCCTGCCGATTGTTCGGTTTTCGAACTCCTGCTCTTCCACCTGCTCGAAAGCGACGAGGAACTGCTGGAGCTAAAGCAGGAGTGTCTCTCAGGAACCAGGATGTGCGGCTCATGCAAACAGCTTGCAGCTGAAAAAATGTATGAATTCTTAAAAGACCACCAGGAAAAACGTGAGCTTGCAAGGGAAAATCTTGATGAGTACAACATTATTTACTAGACTGATATTGTTTACTGATATTGTTTACTAAGATTGAATCGCTATCAAATTCACAATTTTCCCATGATTTTAGAATGTGATCCCTATGAGTATAAGTGATAAGGAAAAACTTACGATAAGTGAAAAGAAGGTTCTGCTAGCCCTTGAGGAACTGGGGTCTGCCGCCCCCGAGATACTGGAGGAAATATCAGGGCTGCAGGTGGATGCAGCAATGCAGGCCGCCTTCATGCTTGCGGAAAAAGGACTCGCCTCGGTTTCGGAGAATGTCATTGAACGTTATTCCCTCACGAACGAAGGAGAGGAATACACAAAAATCGGACTCCCGGAGCGCCGGATTGTTGATGCCCTGATAGGGCCCATTTCTCTTGAAGAATTGAGAAGCTTATTTTCTCCGTCTATGGTAGGCATTGCAACCGGCTGGCTCGTAAAAAAAGGTTGGGCAAAGATTGAAAACGGAGTGATGGTACCTTCCGGAAAAGCGCATGCAGGAAAGGATGAGGAAGCTCTTGCAGCTTTTTCCGGTAAAATAAGGACTCTCCAGGAGCTTGGAGCCGACGAGGGAACAATAAAAGACCTGCTCAAGCGCAAACTTGTCACAAAGCAAGAAGAAAAATTGAGGACTGTTTCAATAACGGATACCGGCAGTGTTCTTGCTGCGCAGGGTCTTGTCCTGGAAGAAGAAATTGCCCAGATTACTCCTGATTTACTAAAGAGCGGAGCCTGGAAGGAGAAAAAGTTCAGGCCTTATCGGCTGGATATTACTCCTAAACCTCTTTATGGAGCTAAAGTCCATCCCTACAGGCGTCTTATAGAACAGATGCGTCAGATATTCCTTGAAATGGGTTTTACCGAGATTAAAGGCGGGATTATCCAGAGTTCTTTCTGGAATTTCGATGCCCTTTTCCAGCCCCAGGACCATCCTGCCAGGGATATGCAGGATACTTTCCACCTGGGCAGTGTCTGCATACTTCCTGACGAATATGCAGATAAAGTAGCTACTATGCATGAAGTTGGAGGAGACCTCGATTCCTGCGGTTGGGGAGGAACCTGGGATAGGGACCTTGCGAGGCGCAATGTGCTGAGAACGCATACTACTTCAGTTACTATCAAATACCTGGCTGATAACCCGAAACCTCCGGTCAAAGCTTTCTGCATTGACAGGGCTTACCGCCGGGAAACAATCGATCCTACCCATACTCCCGAGTTCGAACAGCTTGAAGGAGTTGTTATGGATAAGGATATGTCTTTTGCTGACCTGCTCGGACTGCTGGCAGAATTCTATCACAGGCTGGGGTTCGAAGCAGTCCGTTTCCGCCCCGGCTATTTCCCGTATACCGAACCTAGCGTGGAACCCGAGGTTTATGTGGAAGGCCTCGGCTGGGTTGAACTTGGAGGTGCAGGGGTTTTCAGAAAAGAAGTTACAGAACCTTTAGGGATCAAAGAACCGGTCCTTGCCTGGGGGCTTGGAGTCAGCCGGCTTGCCATGCTTAAATTGGGACTTAAAGACTTAAGGCTCCTCTACCAGTCAGACATCGACTGGCTCAGAAAGAGTGAAATCTGCAGAATTTAAAAGATTGAAATCCAGAATAATACACATCTTTCCAAAAATTAAAACCATTGTCTGCCTGTGCACGAATCTACCTGTTCAGGTAAGACAGCCTTTTTTATCATTTTTTTGATCGAACAATTTGATCTCATTTCAAAAGCTCTTTTAAAAAGCTCTTATTCTCCAGGGAAAGCTCTCCAATGTCTATTGCTAAAAAGTGTGCCAGGAAAAATAATCTTAAATACCCCAAACCCTAATTTTGGCACGACAATTCGATAAAGAAAAATGGGAAAGGGGTAAAAGAGCCTATGATTGGGAGAAAGTACTGGGAAGTTACGAAGAAAGATTGGTTTCAGACGGCCTTCCTACTTTTTATTTCTATTATTATATTGGGTATTTCAACTCTGCTTCTCCTTCCCGGATACTGGTATTTTTGGCTCCTGATATTTATAGTAGCATTATCACTGCTTTTAAAATGGCATGCCAAAAATTTTGCCTATCGCTGCCCAAGGTGTGGCAAGGTTTTTGAGACCTCAGTGCTTGAAGACCTGCTTAGTCCTAACGGTGTAAACAAGAAATATCTGCAATGCCCGATATGCAAAAGAAGGGCCTGGGCTGAAATCATAAGAATTAAGGAAGCATCCTTTTTAAGAAACAAACTGTTATTTGAGGAGCAAAATAATACTGGTTATGAAAAGGGGAAAGGCTGAAATTCCCGGGGGTGCACAGGAAAATGCGTCCAGGCATATACCTGAAGATTTGGAGGGAGGACAGCAAAATAGCCCTGGCTCCACGACGGAGGAAAAGATCTCCCTTTTTCCTCTTCTTGTCGTCAATTTCATAAACACGCTAGGATTCAGTATAGTACTTCCGTTCCTTGTATTCCTGGTAAACAGGTTTGGAGGAAATGCCTTCGTTTATGGACTGGCAAGCTCAATGTATCCGACCTTCCAGCTAATAGGCGCCCCCATTCTTGGCAGATGGTCCGACATATACGGACGTAAAAAAATTCTAATTTTATGCCAAATAGGGACCCTGATCTCCTGGATAATATTCCTTGGAGCTCTATATCTCCCGCTTATAATTCTCTTTAAAGTTGATTCGAAGATTCTGGGAGCTTTTACCTTTACCCTACCTCTTGCAATCCTTTTCTTCGCCAGAGCTCTCGACGGGTTGACAGGAGGAGATGTTTCCATAGCCAATGCCTATCTGGCAGATACCACCTCGGAAAAGGATAGGAACCGCAACTTTGGAAAGATGTCCATTGCCATAAACCTCGGGTTCGTAGTTGGCCCGGCATTTGCCGGGATTTTAAGTATAACGGAGTATGGAGTTGTAGCACCAGTGCTGGGTGCAATAGTTATTTCGCTTATTGGAATGGTTCTTCTCGTGTTCTATATTCGCGAAAGCAGACAGTGTTCCGTAGATCCTACCGGTGCTGAGAAGCAGCAAAAATGCCCTGGCAACGAGGCTAAAGAATGCTTAACTGCAGAAGAGGAGACAGTAAAACCCGCTTTTAGAGAAATTTTGAAACTTCCTAATGTTCTGTATATGCTCGGTCTCAACTTTCTGATTGACCTCAGTTACAATATCTTTTATACATCCTTTCCACTGCATGCGATAGCCGTTCTTGGATGGGACCTTGTACAGCTAAGTCTCTTTTATACAATCCTGTGCGGTTTCATAGTAATCGTGCAGGGTCCTGTGCTTTCGTGGGCTTCAAAAAAGTACCCGGACTCAAACCTCATAATCTTCGGAAGCCTGATGTTGGGAACAAATTATCTGCTGCTTATTTCGGGAAATTTCTACCTGACCTACCTTGCAACAGTATTTTTCGCGCTTGGAGACGGCCTTATGTGGCCTTCTTTCCTCTCTCTTTTATCAAAAGTTGCAGGGAGAAAATATCAGGGTACAGTACAGGGATTTGCCAGCAGTTCGGGGAGTCTGGCCAGCATCATCGGGCTGATCCTTGGCGGTTTTTTATATGAAGTTCTTGATGGAAGTGTTTTTTTGATTGCAGGTCTGGTAATCTACACTGCTTTTATACTCAATTTTAGGCTCAGGCGTTTTGAGAAAAAGGTAAGATAGTGACCTGAATTTTTAGGTCCAAAATTTAGGTCCGAAATTTAACATGGATTACTTTTTCCGCTTACTTTTTCCGCTTACTTTTTCCACTTACTTTTTCCTTTTCTTGCCCAGAATTCTTGATATCAATCCGATTACTGCAGATGCCAGTGCTATTAAGCTCAGTAGCTTTTTCAGATTGAGAATTATTCCCCATATCATATCAAATCACCCCATCTTCAAATTCCTTGCATTTATAGCTACGATTACAGTGCTTAGGCTCATCAGGACTGCCCCGACAGCAGGGCTAAGTAGGATCCCATATCCATAGAGCACGCCGGCAGCAAGAGGAATTGCAAAAACATTGTACCAGGTCGCCCAAAGAAGATTCTGATACATTTTGGAGTAAGTGCTCCTGGAAAGCCTTATTAAATCCGCAACATCCCCAGGATCGTTCTTAACCAGTACTATATCGGCAGTTTCGATTGCAATGTCCGTACCTGCTCCGATAGCAATTCCCACATCTGCCTGAGCCAGTGCAGGTGCATCATTGATTCCGTCTCCGACCATGCCTGTGATGTATTTCTTTTGTACCTCCCTGACTTTTTCTGCCTTTTCCCGCGGAAGAACCTCCGCAAAATAGTCATCTAGCCCCAGTTCTCTAGCTACCGAGGCTGCTACATAATGGTTGTCACCTGTAAGCATAAGGCATTTTATCCCCATATATTTCAGCTTCGAGATTGCCTCAATTGACTCTTTCCGGATGACATCGGCAAGGGCAAGAGCTCCAATAACTCTGTCTCCCTCAAGCAGGAATATGATAGTTTTTCCCTGTCTTTCGGTCTCTTCGATTTTTTCGTTTTTCAGGACAATTCCCTTTTCTTCAAGATATCCCGGGCTCACTACGAGGTATTTCTTTCCCTCCACCAGTCCTTCTACACCTTTCCCGGGAATAGAGCTAAATTGTTCAACTGATCTCATTTTCAATCCTTTTTTCCGGGCACTTTCCATTACACCTAGTGCAATAGAGTGTTCGGAATTGGCTTCCAGGGAAGCTGCTAGACTCAGGATCGTATCGGATTCATTTCCCAGCTGGTTTTCCCCTTCTTCATCTGACAGAGAAATTATATCCGTAACTCCAAACCTTCCTTCGGTAAGAGTACCGGTTTTATCAAAAATAAGGGCCTGTAGATCTCGCGCTCTTTCAAATGCCTGTCTATCTCTGATAAGTATTCCGGAATTTGCGGCAATAGAAGTTGAAACTGCAACAACCAGAGGGATGGCAAGCCCGAGGGCATGCGGACAGGTGATTACCATTACAGTGACAGCTCTTTCCAGGGCAAAGACAGGTTGTTGCCCGAAATAAATCCAGAGTATGAAGGTCAGAATTCCTATAGTAAGAGCTATGATTGTAAGATACATTGCAGCCCTGTTTGCCAGGTCCTGGGTTTTTGATTTGCTTTCCTGGGCAGCCCTGACAAGTTCGACAACCTGATTCAGGTATGTGTCCTTTCCGGTTTTTTCTACCTTAACTATAAAAACAGCCTCTCCGTTAATGGATCCGCCAATAACCTCAGTTCCAGGCTTTTTTGTGACAGGTTTCGATTCTCCGGTAATCATTGATTCGTTGACACTGCTCGTTCCCTCTACAACAGTCCCGTCCACAGGCACTTTTTCACCGGGCTTGACGAGCACTTTATCCCCGATTTTTAATTTGTCAACGCTCACATCAACAATGTCTCCGTTCTTTTTCAGATGAGCAACCGAAGGCATGATCTTTACGAGTTCTTCCAGGGCTCTAGACGCTCCCATCACCGACCGCATTTCCAGCCAGTGTCCTAGCAGCATCACATCGATAAGTGTCACCAGTTCCCAAAAAAATACACCACCCGGAAGTCCGAAAACCACGGCAGCGCTGTAAAAATAAGCCACACTGATGGCAATAGCTATTAGTGTCATCATTCCAGGCAATTTCTCAGTAAGTTCGTCCTTTATTCCCTTGAGAAAAGGATAGCCGCCGTAGAAATAAATTATTGAAGAAAGTATAAAAGAAATAAATTCCGCGCCAGTCACATGAATTCCAAAGCCGAAAAATCCCTGGATCGCAGGAGAAAGCAGTAAAACCGGAACTGTCAATATGAAAGAAATTACAAATCTTCTTCTATAATCCTCAAGCATGTGAGCATGATTACCTCCATGATCCTTTCCCCGAGATTCCCCATGACCCTCTTGTTTCATTCCTTCATGCTGCGTAATTTCCACTCTCAATGCTTTAATTATGCTAAAAATATTATAATTAACTAATATTATTTTAAAATAAAAGAATCAAATCTACTATTGTAAAAAAATAATAATCAAGAGGAAGGGAAAAACAAGCACGGATAATGTTTCACAGTGAACAAAGATAAGTAATAAAGATAAGTAACAAAGATAAGTAATTATACTACTCATATAATTATATATTGGTAAACTAGTCTATTTATATAATAAATTAAAAAATAATTAAGAATACTAGGAAAATTATAAAAATTATCCTAAATTATTTCATACAACCTGGATTATAATTTAGATGAAATCCAAACATTTAATGAGTATCCATTAACTAAAATCAATACTGGGGGGAAAAGTGTGCGCCATTTAACTGTAGAACAGATGATTAGGGACCTTACAGTTCAAGGCAAGGCATTTAGTGACATTAAATTTATTACAAATGGGATGAACACGAAATTTTATACCATCGAAGAACTTGCACGAGTATTGACTTATTATTCACCCACTGATGTTTATGTTTCAATTGATCCCGTTATAGTGGGTGATTCATGGTGGGCTACATTAATTCAAACTGGTGAGTGGTTCGAATGGGGTCTTTCAGAAATTCCTAAAGAGGAATCTGAAAACTGGGATCTCAAAATTTTAGCGATCGAACTTTCTTTTGGATGAGAGTTAATGAATGATTAAAGACATAATTGATCTGACGCTTTATTGAGAAATGGGAAACCGGAGCTTATGAAAGCTCAGTTCTCCTTGAAAGGAAATGTCAATCCGTAACATTAAGGGATTTCATAGCATTGACCAGATCTCTCAATAAACTATCAGATATATCGAGATCAGCTGCTTTTTCATTACCACTTACTTTAAAATTTTGAAGCTCAGAAATTTGTTTACTAATTAAGTCAAGTATGGAGCTGTGAACACTATCAAAATTTTCGGCTGTTACATTACCTACCGGACCAAATCTCACGTCAGACATATGATTTGATGAATTGTTTTCTGAGGCAAAAGCGCATAAGGGGATGAAGCTCACTATCATCAGCACCCCCAAAATCCTCATAATTGAACTTAGTAGTTTTATTCTCATAACGTATCTCCGTTATTGTGCTAACGTATCTCTGTTAATATTCCTGAAATGAAAAGATTAGAATATAATATTACTTGCTAGAACAGAATACTAAAATGAGTTAAATTTAAAAAATAGAGTTTACTTATTGTCAAATGCAGTTTTTAACTTTAATTGAGAAAGATAATGTCTATTAGACGCATTTATCCGGTTTATTTTACTGAAGAGATGTATCCAATAACTTTCATTAGATAAGGTATATTTTTGTTTAGAAAGATATTCAAAGCAAAATTAATGAATAAAAAAGCCTTTTAATAAGAAATTCTAATTTAAAATGAAAATTAAGTTGTAGTAAAAGGTTAATAAGGGAAATAGTTTCCATTAAAACGTTATTGATAAATTTAATCCCTCAAGTCAAAGAATAAGTAAGTATGCTTTTATTTTTGATTCTAAATATAGCTTTAGTGTCAGGAACATATTAAGGGAAGTTATAATATCCACCCAAATTAAAAAATCCTGCAGAAAAGTATGATTTTGAATATGCCAATATAATTCAATTGGATGATTCAACCTCGATTGAACTACCTGGCATTTTTCGATTCATGCTTTCCAGGCAGAGAAAAATTATGAGGAATCCTTAAATGAACACAGTGTTTATCCTGTGTGTTCATAACTTTTCACAAACTTACTCGTATGTTCCTGACTTTAATTTATTAATTAAACATGTTCTCATATCTCCTGAAAAATGATAGGGATAAAAATGCCTGATAATAAAGAGGAAAAATTGCTGATTCTGCAGCTTTCTGAAGACTCCAAGAAAGTCTCCCGGCTTCTGTCTAATGAAACCTCTCTCAAAGTTCTCAAAACGCTTGAGAAGAGGTCGATGTCGGCAGGAGATCTCGCAAACGAGCTTGAAATTCGGCTTAATACTATTAAATATAACCTTGACTTGCTCCTGGAAGCTGGACTGATTAAGGTCAGGCAGGTAAAATGGAGCCGAAAAGGGAGGGAAATAAGAGTTTACGAAGCTGTGGAAAAGGTAATTATTCTCCTTCCAGGAGAATACGACACAAAAAAAACTCTCTTATTTTAAATATTATGAGAGAACATAACTGAATGAACTAAAAATAGAATTGAATTAAATTAAAACTGAACTAAAATTTAAGAATAATTAATTTAAATTAATAAGCAAATCCCAGATTGCTTCTTTCCACAGGACGTGGCCCAGATGAAAATTAAACTTTTAACCCTGCTTATTGTAATTACAGGGATCATAATAATATCAGGCTGTGTTGATTCGGAAAAACAGCCACCTACTTCTAAAGCTCAAGATAGTCTTTACAAGGACATTTTTTACCCGTACTCCGGTATGGGTCAAGGTAGTCATCCTAATCCAGGCTCTTCACCAGAGAATCCTATCCCAGATCCGAGCGAACCTGGTTCTATTTACGATTTAAATCAAGCAACTTCTATGCTTGACAGGAATATCCAACAGGCAGATATTATTATATTGAAGCTTGAGACTGCAATTCAGCGTCAAAAAGCTGAAGGGAAGAATGTTAGCAGAGTTGAAACCTTGCTTGAGAAATATAAACTCCTTATAATAGAGGCAAAAAAATATAGGGCTCTGGCTGATAACGTCACAGATGAAAATAACAGTTCAGCTGCAGATTCGGATTTAGAAAATCGTTCCTCTGAAGATCTAAAAAAAGAATATTTGATTGAGTCTCAAAATTCTATGATTCAGGCTAATGAAGTCATGAAAGAAATTTTTGTGGAATTACAACATCTGATTCCCGGGAATGAAGAACTCAACGCTACGTCCCGACTCAGTGCTACCGGAAACGGAATGGTTAATCTGATGGGCAATTTTACGCTTAACATGCATGTGGAAGAAGGAGAAATGGCAATACCGGATCTTTCTGAAGATTCTCTGATCAACATAACAGGAGATTACACATTTGAAGAGAAAACCGATATGCATGGTGATATTAAAGTATATCATATGCGTTCTGCGGATGTGAATATCTCCGGTTCCCGAAAGGCAGTAATGCTCAGAGGCAAAAACATTACATTTACTGCTGAAGGTGAGGGATTCGTAACTTTTCTGGGTAATGGCACTTATAGAATTGAAGAAGCAGGTGAATTAAAGAAAGAACAAAACTGGCCTCAACCTCTATTTAATGGAAACCCAGGTGAACAAAGGCAAAAGATATCAGGTGATGAACCTGGGATACCAGGTGAACATGGGCCTGATGGAAAGAATTATGATAAAGTAATTCAAGCTAGAGAGAGAAACAATATCACTGAGGTTAACAACGTCTCTTCGTAAAATTAATGGAACAAACCTGAAAAAGTCTGAAAATAAAAAACAGGTGCCTATAAGCTGATTGCAACCCGGGGTTCACGATAAAGATGAATTTAAAGTTAGGTATTTTTATTTGCGTTGTTGCCATATTCGTTTTAGTTGTACCTGCCGCAGCAGACAACAATACTTCGAAAGATAATAATACAGCAACCATCTATGGACGAGTATACAGTATGGTTACTTTTGAACCTCTGGACAATGCTGTAGTTTCTATAAATTCTACTCCTTCCCAATCCATGGTGGCAACAGTTGGAGTGTATTCTTTTGAATTGGCACCTGGAAATTACACTATTACAGCAAAGTATTATGAAAACAGCACTATTACCTATTCAGTGGATGACACTGTCAATATAATAAATAAGGGAACTTACGTGCATGATCTCCTGCTTCTTCCCGTTTACTCCGAAGAACTAATGGGCAGCTCCAGCGCAAATGGGTCTTCAAGTGCCTCAACATTGAGTGCTGTAAATTCAAGTACCGGAGTTAGTAAAAGTAATAATTCCATAAGCATGAATGCCACCAGTAACAGTGGGTTTTACTCTCCGTCTACAAGCTACCTTCTTCTAGCCCTTATTACTCTTGTTCTCCTGTCAGCTGCCGGATACCAATTTTTCGGAAAACAGAAAAAGAAAGGAAAAACTTCCGGTGAAGAAAAAACAGCACATAAAATTAAAGACTTCTCCATTTCTGCAAACACTCATGAGTCTTCGTTAAAAGTTCCTCCTAAGAGCCTGGATTCTGAACAGATAACTGATTCTCAGGTGCAAAAAGAAGTACCGGCATCCTTAACAGAACAAGTTATGGAAACAGGATCTAAAACCTCAGTAACCGAATCGGTAATGGAACCAGAATTCACGAGACCGGAAGGAAACGAAAAAGAAGAAAGCGAAGAGAATCTTTCAACGCAGGAAACAGAACTCGTGGAACCTGGATCAACAGTTGAGACCTTAGAAGCCTCATTTGAAAAACCGGAGGTAAATCCGGAGCTTGATATTCAAGAAACTAAAAAGAAACTCCCTCTCCCTTCAGACCTTCAGGAGGTCATTGACATAATTAGAGGTCAGAGAGGTCGAATTACCCAGAAAGAACTGTGCGGTAGACTGAAGTGTTCCGATGCTAAAGTCAGTTTAATGCTTGCCGACCTTGAAAGAAGAAATCTAATTGAGAAGTTCAAAAAAGGGCGCGGAAATGTGGTAGTTCTGAAGGATGAAGAGCAGCAGCACTAAATATACGAAATTCCTCTCTTCAATTATGGTCTGTAACTAAAAATTTTAAAATTATTTAACTATTGACTTACCTGTCTTACTCCTTTTTCAAAGGTGTGTCATTAAAAAGATCGATATCTGTTTTTATTCGTATGAAAATGCTTGAAGTTAAGCTGATGAGTTCCACAATTAACATTACCTCTATTTAATCTTTTATCATGACTTGAATTAGCTTATAACAAACAAATAAAATTTAATTTGAAAAAATATGGTTTAGTAAAACTTAAATCTTAAATTTATGCCTAATAATGTCTTTTTTTAGCTAAGTATGTATTTATCTTCAAATCTCCTTAAGGGAATTGACTGCTACGATCCTTCATCAAAAGAAGATAAGAGCAGTCGAAGGAAAAAGGCTAAACTCCGAGAAGAAGAGACACTGTGAATCTCATAGATGCCTCAACTTCGTAAATCTAACTAAACAAGATGTGATCTAACTTCACTAAACAACATGTGATCTAACTCACTAATCAACAAATAGTCTGACTGGACTTAAATGATTCATATCAGGCTGGTCAAATTAGATCAGATAGGGTTAATCGAATAAATAGAACATAAGAATAAAAAATCAAAATAAAGCCACATTAAAACGTTTCGACTTAATTGTTATTTACTTTTAGAGGTTATCTATGACACTTGCTGAAGTTATAAAATCATTTAAAATGAGGTGGGATACCTCAAAAATTATAAATTCACTCGAAAAAACAGCTAGTTTTTGTGATGAATCGGAGAATTATTTAGAGGAAAATAATTCAGGGGAGGACTTTAAAAACAACAATCTTTATAGTAATTTGGTCAGTAGCCAGGTCATAAGTCCAAGAGTCGAAGGGATCTCCCAACGCTCGGATGAATCCCTGATCAAACTTTCCAATGTTTGGAAAATTTATCAGATGGGAGAGGTTGAATTTGCAGCTCTAAAAGGAATAGACCTGGAAATTTACAAGGGAGAGTTCCTTGTAGTCCTGGGTCCGAGCGGAAGTGGAAAAAGCACCCTTATGAACCTGCTCGGCTGTCTGGATTTACCTTCAAAAGGCACGGTTTTTCTAAATTCTAAGGATATCTCAGGGCTTGATGAATCGGAACTAGCCCTGATCCGCGGGCAGATGATAGGATTCATTTTCCAGAGTTTTAATCTGATTCCTACTTTGAGCACCAAAGAAAATGTTCTGTTACCTCTGGAATTCCAGGAAGAAGGTGCTCAATTATCCCAAAAAAAAGCTGATTACCTTCTTGAGATAGTTGGACTATCGGATAAAAAACAAAATCTTCCTTCTCAGCTATCAGGGGGACAAAGACAGAGAGTTGCAATAGCCCGCTCTCTGGCTGTGAATCCTCCCATTATCCTGGCAGATGAGCCTACGGGAAATCTTGACAGTAAGACCGGAGATTATATTCTGGGTTTTCTGGACAATTTGAATAAAACGGAAGGAAAGACGATTATTATTGTTACCCATGACCTGGAAATTGTAAAATACGCAACAAGAATCGTGTATATCCGAGATGGGTTGATAGAAAAAATTGAACAAAAAAAGAAAAACGAAAACGAGGAATAATAATGAGAAAGCTTAATTTTTTAATGCTGTTGCTTCTGGCTACCGCATTCATATGTTTGGGAGCCGGAACAGCACTGGGTTCAAACGGAAATATAAACTCGGCATCTTTGCAGGTAAACCTGACTAATCAGAATCCTGATGCGGCTCGCCCTGGAGAGCCTGTCGAACTTACTCTCAGCGTGCAAAATATAGGGAATCAGGACCTGCAAGATATCACTGTTTCTGTTGCACCCAAATATCCTTTTAGCCAGGTTTCAGGAGAAGCTCTTCAAAAGAGTATCTCTTATCTGAATGCACGGCAGGATGACAATGATGCGTCTGTCCTTAAGTTCAAACTAATGACAGATTCGAATGCCTCTGAAGGTACATATGATATTGACATTACTACCACTGCTAAAGAGAGCGGATCCTCATCAAACACAATTTCCACTACACAAACTGTTCATGTTGAAGTCAGAGGCAAAGAATACGCTCAAATTGTGACCATAAACAAGGCAAGTATTGACCTGGGAAAGGAAGAGCCTCTCGAGTTCATAATTACCAATACCGGAACCTCCCCTCTAAAAAATATGGTCATATCCTGGACAGATCCTAAAGGTGTGATCCTTCCGGTTTATTCGGACAATACAAAGTATATCAAATACCTCGAACCCAATCAATCAGTGACAGTCTCTTATTCCGTAATGGCAGACGTAAATGCTGATCCGGGACTTTATACTCTGAACGTAAACCTGAATTTCGAAGACTATGAATCCACGAATAAAAGCATCCAGACCACTGCAGGACTTTTCGTAGGAGGATCAACCGATTTTGATGTTTCCTTCTCGGAAAGCAGTCAGGGAGAAGTTTCCCTTTCAGTTGCAAACGTAGGCAACAATATCGCATATGCGGTGAAAGTATCGATTCCGGAACAGGACGGATACAAAGTCTCAGGAAGTTCTTCAACTATTGTAGGGAATCTCGAGAAAGGAGATTACACAATTGCTTCTTTTGACGTTACAAGCACTCAGGCTCAAAGCGGAAGTGCAGGAACACCACCGGGAGCACCATCTGCCAGTACAGATTCCCCCGGCACGCCGTCAAGTGCTGCAAATGCGAGGGTGAAGGAAATAGTTCGACTTCAGCTTCGAGTACTGAAAATCCGCTGAAAGTCCAGATCGAATATACGGATGCTAAAGGAGAAAGATTAACAGTTGATAAAGAGGTAAAACTCGAATTGAGTTCCGGAAATATGACTGCATCGGGAATGTCCGGAGGACACAAGAAGTAGCGGAGTTAGTTCGTACCTGCCATATATAGTGATAATAGTCACTTGCCGGAGGAGTATTTGTATACCGCGGCAAGATAAAGGAAATGATACAGGCAAGAAAAGAACGAAAATCCGGTATCCCAAAGCCTGAAGAGAAG
>CAWFUY010000047.1:0-183617 GCA_963818955.1 uncultured Methanosarcinaceae archaeon
GAACCAAATTCGTGCTTTTCAAAATCGTGAAAAATTTAAAGGCTATTTAGGGAATATTTTTGCGTTAAATCCTTCGATTGATGCTTATTTCAATAACGTTCAGATCTCATTTGGTTATAAACCTCAACTTGAAACATCAGATTTCAATAACATTTTCAAGTTCGAGATAGCAAGGTGTAAGCTTGGTAACTCTAATTTTGATCTGGATATGGGATCGAAGATTTTTTAAATGTAATTGTAGTGGTTTGAAGAAAAAAGAGACCGGAGCACTGTCCGATCCAGATGCTGGACCTTATGTCAAGAAAAAGGGTAAACATAGCGTATTGGTGGGAACAGGATACACTGATACATGTATTGTTGATAGCTGGCATGGTCTACCTGTTTATTGGGATGCAGTCAACGCTAGCAAAAATGACAACACTATTTTTCAGGAAACGATAAACCAGTGTATAGAATCAACAGCAATAAAACCACTTTTTCTGATAGCCGATGCTGGTCCGGACAGTCATCCTTCTAATGAAGTTGTAATTGATAAAGGGATTATTCCAATTATAGCTGCAAGAGCTAATAGTGTTGGAAACATATTAAAAACAGAAAAGGGTAACCACTTTAGAGCACAATACATACCAAGAATTTACTATAGATTAATTGGTAAACTGTATAACCTTAGAACCACTGTTGAAAGGAAAAACTCAAATGAAGTTGTTGGGTACCATAGATCAAAAACAACAACAAGAGGAAGTGAGTGGGCAAAAATTTACGTAGCAATAGGAAATATTGCCGCATTACTTACAGCACTTACAGCTTTTAAGGTAGGAAGACATGACCTGATAAGAGCACCAGGTGCTTTTAGAAGGTTGAATTGATAAGTTCCCAAAAGTAATTTTTTTTAAAAAAAGAGTATTTAGTACCTTTAATAAAGTTTTAAAGCCCGAATCAAGAGATTGGCAAAGCCTCATATTTTTAATTTCTTCGTTTATGTTGTTAGATAAACATAGTGAAAATAATGTAGGTTATCATTATCATACTGATACTATATTTCAGGCCCATATATACTGAACCTTGTCCCATTTTTCCGGCAACCAACCCTGAAAAAAGGGCTTGAATTAGGGTTGAGTGGAACATAAGCATGGTATATTCCTTTATGTTGAATAATCCATTCCCGATTCCTGCTGATCCGATTTCTTGAGAAGAGCTCGTAAAAGCGACGCTTTGTGGGAAAAAGTATACAGCCAGCACATAGACTATGAAAAGGAAGACAAAAAAAGCCACATAGATGGTAACAATGTAGACCGACATATCTGAAGATCGTTCTTTTTTCAGCTCTTCTTCAGTTTTGACTTGTTCGGCAGTAATAGAAAGCACACTTTTAAGATCACTTGTTGATTCGTTTGCTTTTATAAGTGTATGTAGAACACGGCTGGAGGTAGCTGTCCTGAAACTGTTGTCAAGCTTTATGAGAACTCTTGAGGTTGACGTACCCCAGGACAAGTCTTCTTTAAGCTTTTTTAACTCATTACTAAGGATGCCCATGTTTGATTCTGCCATCAATTTTAATGAATTTGAAAACAGGACTCCCGAACCATTAATGTTCGAGAGATCTCTTAATAAATCGGGCATTTTTGCATCAATTTTGTGCATTCTCCAGGCTCTGAGTTCAAAAAAAATGATAAAGGGTACCAGGACAATGATAATGAAAATAATGAAATAATTCTGAGTTTCATTGATTAGCTGAATGCTACTGTCACTTATATGAGCAAAATTTAGAGTAATGTGGGAGTTTAAGTTCAGATAGTTTTTAAAATTCTTTGGTACACGTGCAAGATAATATAATCCCAGAGGAATTCCGATTAAAAACGTGTATCTGGGTTCGTCCCTGATGGCCCTGTAGGGATTTAATATCAGATTTTTGATGATATAAAGCTGCCTGTATAAAATGAGTTTTTTTCTTCTTTTTTTCTCATTTTCTTCGCTGAGCCCAGAGCTGATTTCTGGAATACATGAAAGGTCTATGGAACAATTAGGGATTTTAACTCTCTTCGCGTCCATAGAGAGTTCTCCTATTGTATCCAGGAATACTAGGAATAGAAGATTTGCAAGAGGTACTGCTATATAAATGAGTACATAAAGGATTTGTGCTGAAGCTGGGTGGAATAATTGCAGTACAATGAGGGTAGTCATTATGAAAAGTGGACCGGCTACGAGTACTGTTACATAAACTTCAGCAAGAAGGTCAAGCCGTCTTAAAAATTTCTTGTTTGCCAGCTCTGCCAGGTCCTGGTAATATTCGGATTTGTTTTTTATGTATTCTATAATAGCTTTGCTATTAGAAACAAGAATTAATCCATCTATGAAATCCTTGAAAGTCTCGGAGGGCGCTCGCTCCCTGGCTGATTTGAGAGCAGTCACGAAGTCTTTACCCAGGTAGTCCATGTCCCTCACAATATAAGATACTTCTTCCGCACACGTGCCAAATATATGAGTATACTCACTTAAAGATCTGAAAACGTCGTAAATAGACATGCCTCCCCTGGTCAAGGCGTACATGTAAGTTACAGACGAAAGCATGGATTTATCTATGCAGGCATGTCGGATATCTGCCTGGAGAAAGGGAAGTATATAGATAAGGCCAAAAACAGTTAAAAAACTGAGGAGAAATGATAAAAGAGCTGTTAAAATGCCAAACAGATAAAGATGACTTTCTACAAAACCAGTGTTCATTGAGCTTAGAAAAAAACTAATGCGGGAAATTGGAAATTCAAAGATTTTTAGTACTAACCACTCTCCGAAAGTTACCCCAATAATTCCAGCAATCAAAGAATACATACAGGTAGAGGAAAGATACTGGTCCACTGACATGGAAATATGAGACTGACGTATTTTTGCTTTTAGATCTTGAAATTTTTCTTTGTTTCTATAAAAGAAATTCCCAAAGATTCTGTAAGCCAGTTCATCAGCAACAGTATAATACGTCATGCTACCCTCTTAAGCAATCATATCCTGTATCATACCTCGTAAGGTATTAATTTCCAGGGATTCCATAATCGTTTTAGGATAACTCTGGTATGTCTGGACTACAAGAGAAACTTGAATGTAACTTCTCATTTTGTTTTCATACATGTACGTCAGGATTTTTCTCCGATTTTCCATTTCGTTTCTCAACTGACTGGCATCCCATCCTCTGACACGCATAATATCCTGCATAATATGGGAATCTCCCACCTTGATAAAACAATCTTCTGAAGCTTCCCAGTTAAAAAGCTCATTTATACCAAGATCTCCTGTTTCGGGATCGATATTGAGAACTTCAACGAGACTCCGGGTTCTTCTAACTCTTTGTTCCCCTATGTACACCTGTTCCTGAATGCAAAGTACATCGAGGGATTGAAGCATCATTTGGGGCACATTTATGGGCTCATGCGTGAGCCTGTTTATAACTGTCTGTACATCTCCCGCATGCATGGTCGAACTTGTTGCATGCCCTGTTGACATTGCCTGAAAAAGGGTAAGAGCTTCATTACCCCTTACCTCCCCTACAATAATGAAGTCAGGACGCTGTCTGAGGGCTGCCCTCAAAAGGTCGTACATAGACACTTCTCCAGTAGAGTCCGAAGCAAAACTTTCTCTTGTAATTCCGGAAACCCAATTATTATGGTAAAGTAAGAGCTCCCTTGTGTCCTCTATAGAGACTATCTTGGCTGTTGAAGGCATGAATAAAGATGTTGCATTAAGCATCGAGGTTTTTCCCGATGCTGTCCCTCCTGCAAACAGGATATTATAGCCGTTCTCGATAACCAGCCAGAGATATACTAACATTTTCAGATCACAGGTTTTGAAACCAAGCAGATCTATGGGAGTTATAGGATCTTTCCTGAATTTGCGGATAGTAAAAGAGCTGCCTCTGGGAGTGATGTCTCTTCCTAAAATAGCTTGAAGCCTGGATCCATCATGAATCGTTGCATCCACTATCGGCTGGCTTATGGATATATGCTTGTTATTTAACTGGCACATTCTGATTACAAAGGAGTCAAGTTCTTCTTCTTTGAAGGAAATGTTACTTTCGATGTTGAAATACTTTGTATGGTATATGTAGACAGGAATTTCCACCCCATCGCAAGAGATATCTTCGATATAAGGGTCGCAGAGAAGGGGATTAATTTTATCGTAGCTCAGCAAGTTTCTTTGGAGATAATATAAAATTTTTTCAATTGCCGAAGCTGAAACATCAGCTTTGTATTGCTCAAGAAGGAAGAGAGTTCTATCTATCAGAAGCTCTTTTTTTTCAAGTTTGGAAGTTGTGGAATTCAGGACTAAGATATCTTGAAGATCTTCGTTGATTCTCTCTAACAGCTCTTTCTCATACTTTGTAAGTGCAGGTTCAAGAAGTTTGTAATATCTTTTTTTCCTATCTTCCAGGATTGACGCAAAAGTGTAAGGCTCTTGAAGCCAGTATCTTTCAATCTCTTTTATTCCATTGGGCACTATAAATTCAACAAGGGGTCCTTGTCTGTCCTGATCATAAACTGGCAAAGTCCGAAGTGATTTGTTGAAGTTACTTTTAACTCTTTTAATGATTTCTGGTATGAAGTTATTATCTATTTTTTTACCAAATAACCTAGAGATAACTCTATTTTTAACTGGTATTTCCTTCACTTCACCCATACTCTCACCTTTAGGTTTTTTTATTAAGTCATATTAGGTCAACACATTATAAAAACTTTCTATAACTTACCTTTGCATTAATAAATTTTGACCAGTTAGCCTTAATATTTATCCTTTACTAAGTCCTTTAAGGATTAAGACCCCCTAATTAAAAGAGAAAATATACTTAATTCGAAGATACAAACTTATTTTCGTATTCTTTTATATGTTCTGATACTAGCTAAAAATATTTAAAATTAAGTTTCATCTCTAATGAGAGTAATTATATTAGTTAATTAAAGACCTTAATTGAGACTTTTGATCCGATCATTGCCCAATAGATCCATTCTCAATACCGTCCTTCAGGAAACAAGTGCTTTAAGTTCTGAAACTGCATTTACCAGTGCATCTACTTCCTCTTTTGTATTGTATAGTGCAAAGGAAGCTCTTACAGTGCCGTTTACTCTCAAAAAGCGAGTAACCGGGATTGCACAGTGATGCCCACTTCGAACGCAAATTTTCCTGGTCTGGTCAAGGATAAGAGCAACGTCATGAGGGTGAAGCCCCTTTACATTAAAAGGTACAATTCCTGCCCTATCTTCAGGCCCGTAAACTTCTACAAACTCAAGTTCAGAGAGCCTTTTTGCAGCTTCGCTTGAGAGTTTTATTTCATGCGCTTCTATTTCTGAAACCCCTATTTTTTCCGCATACTCTACTGCCTTTCCTAATCCTATGACCCCGGGGATATTGGGGGTGCCGGCTTCAAAACAGGCTGGAGAAGGCTCCAACACATAAGTAGATCCGGAGACATCCGAAACAGTGCCCCCTCCCACTGAAGCACTCTCAATCACATCAGGATCTTTAATGTAAAGTACACCGGTTCCCTGCGGTCCAAGCAGTCCTTTGTGCCCGGCAGTTACAAAAAAGTCGCAATCAAGGTCTTTAAGATTAACTGGCATATGTCCCGCAGATTGGGCTCCGTCAACCAGAACTTTTATCCCATTTCTATGAGCCATTTTCGCAATGCTTTTTACATCCTGTACGGATCCTAAAACATTTGAAACCTGGGTTATAGCAACAAGTTTTGTTTTTTCTGTGAATGCGTTATCCAGAGTAGAGGCATCAATTCTACCCTTACTATCCGGGTTTACAACTGTGACACTAACTCCTCGCTTTTGCAGACGCAGCCAGGGCAGGAAATTTGAGTGATGCTCGAGTAGAGTAGTGACAATATGATCCCCTGCCTCCCAGGGATAACTGTTTGCGATAAGATTAATTCCTTCAGTGGTGTTTTTCGTAAAAATGGTCTTTGAAGGTTCTGCGTTTAGAAAGCGAGCAACTTTTTCCCTTGAATCTTCATAGTGGTTGGTAGTCTCCCTAGCGAGGCTGTGTGCTCCTCTCCCGTAGTTTCCTGCATATCTGTAGAAATAATCTACCATGGCTTCAACTGCAGGTCTCGGGGTTTGAGTAGTCGCTGAATTGTCAAGGTACATGAATTCTTTTAAAACAGGAAAATCTTCACGAACAGCATATACATCGTACATGCATCTTCTTTAGGAACGAGAAATAAAAAAAGTTTGTGCAGGTTATTTACCCTGCATTCCGCCCATCATAAAGCGGTAAAGGTCTAATTCATCTGAGTCCAGGCTGTCAGTACAGCCTTTTTCAACGGTGTGATAACCGTCTTCGTAGTATTTATGCCTATATTCTTTTCTTTTTCTGTAGTCATTATTCAATTCACTCATAGTCTTCCTCCTGTCTCTTCAATTTTTGCGCTGACTTACGGGTTGTAAAACCTTAGGATCCTCTCCGCAATTCAGACCTTTCCTCCCGTCTCTTCAATGTTTGCGCTTCATTTGGGTTAGAATATTCCTCTGGATGCGATACCTGCAGTTCTACTTAATTTCCAGCTTTTCGGCCTCAATTCGCCGAATAAATGTTTGAGCTCTTAATACTTTAGGAATTTCTACTTTGAAATTCAGAACTCTAAGATTTTCAAGACACCTATCCACGCTTTTGGCTAATCTAGTTTTTCTGGATGGGATTCCTAAAATGCAGGTACGAAATCTGTATCCTCTGGGATTCTTACCCCTAACAGCGCAACAAGCGTTGTTCTTACCCACAACAAGTATTAATTGTCAATTGTATTATATATTCGTTCCGGAAAAATTTTCCACGTTTGCTAAATTTTTTTAATTGAGCCCTTTTGAGTACTTTTAGCTTCTGAATTGAGCTTAATCTATAATTACTTTTGAACTTCCATTCTTGTCATGAGACCAGATAGGTTTGCAGGAATCGCTCCTATTGCAGTACAGGTCTCAAGTGATAATCCTTTACAGGTAATATCAAGATGATATTTTCCTCTCTCGAAGAGCTCCTTCGGAAGTCCTTTATGACCCAATCCCACAAGGAAGAGAAAAGAACGATTTCGGAGGGCTTCTTCAGCAATTTTTACTGGAATAACTAGTTTTTTTGAATCTGGTTTTGAAGTAGTAATTACAATCTCTCCAAAATGAGATGGAAATCCTTTCTTTGGTAGATCAGAGACTGACAGGTGGTTTTTTTCATAAAGAACTCTGAGGTAGCTTCCTGATTCTCCGATGGTAGTTTTTTCCATTACGAAAGCTACCAGTTCTTCTGCAGTCATTTTAAACGGAAAATCATAAAGGGCGAGATGAAATCCAAAGGCATGGCAAATTGGAGCAGCTCTAGCAATCGCACGGTAGTGAGCATCGAGAATTTTGATTTTATCGTAGGTGTTTACTATACCAAGGGTAAGCATAAGATGGTTCATTATGCTTTTTTGTAAAATAGTTTTTCGTT
Source organism: uncultured Methanosarcinaceae archaeon (assembly GCA_963818955.1). Taxonomy (GTDB): domain Archaea; phylum Halobacteriota; class Methanosarcinia; order Methanosarcinales; family Methanosarcinaceae; genus Methanosarcina. Next base: position 7,465 of record CAWFUY010000047.1, read on the forward strand.
AACCTGAGGAGAAAGAGAATACCGAAATACAAATCTAACTCATATTTGATCGGTTATCTTTATTCTCTATATTTTCATCCTATTGTCACTTTTCTGCCTATAGAGTTTTTAGAATATTTTCATCTTTGTTTCTATTAATTGCTTTTGGAAAGCTCCAGATCTAATAGGATGTATAGAGTGCCTAAAGTAAAGTTATAAAATACGAACAAACTTTGAATAGAATATTTCAAGAATGTTTTTAATAAACCTTATTTTATATCTAATTTTATATATATTCTCTTTAGATTACTCTATATTTTTGGTGACTAGATTGTTGATCATATATATACGTAGATAAAGTAGTACTGTTTCTTTCATAGTTTTGTATTCACTTCTTAGATACCTTTATATATCAAAATTGTCTATATAGATTTTGCTAAATTATTTGATGCCCTAGGGGGATTATTCATTACTAAAGACAAAAGAAAAGTTCAATTTACTGGAAATTCTACTTACATTGTATCCCTCCCTATTAAATGGGTCAGGGATATAGGGCTAGAAGCCGGAGACACACTCAATCTGACACCCATGCCTAACAAGACCCTGCTAGTTTCTTCCAGCACGATCTCAAAGGAACACGCTGCCCCCAAGGCTACAATTGACTATATCCACTCGGATAGTGCGGAAAACAACCTTAGGATTCTTATTTCACATTATCTTGTAGGTTACGACTCTATCAGGTTAACTACTAAAAAAGGTTTCAGTGCTTATGACCGTAAATTTATCAAGGATTCCGTTCGTCAGAAATTGATAGGTCTCGAGCTTGTAGAAGAATCCAGAAATGAACTGGTTTTTCAGTGCCTGTTAAATTATAATGACCTTCCTCTTAGCAGGGTAATCAAAAATATGTACGGTCTTGTACTTTCGATGCTTGAGGACTCAATGGCTGCTCTTCGGGATCATAATGTGGAAATTGCCGAAGATGTCATCCAGAGAGACGATGATGTTGACCGTTTCTATCTCCTCTCTGTTCGCCAGTTAAAAGCCTCAATTGAGGATATCGAACTCTCAGAAAAGATCGGAATCAGGCATCCAAGGGAATGTCTGGGATACAGGCTAATTACTAAAAGTATTGAGCGAGTAGGCGATCATGCGGTCAGAATAGCAAGAAATGTTCTGAAAATGAATTCCGGAGTGAATCCTGAAGACCCTATTTTCAAGATGGCTGAACTTTCTCGTAAAGTTTTCGAAAGCTCAATTGACTCGATGTCACAGGAAGACCTTCAAGCCATAAATAAAATTGTAGTGGAAGCTAAAAAAGTGTCTCAATTCGGAGTTTCCTTGGAATCACGAGATATTGAAGGTCCAGGCAACATTGAACTGAGCATGGTTCTGGAAAGCCTTCGGAGAGTGGCCGAGTACAGCGCCGATATCGCAGAAGTTTCGATTAATATGAATATAACGCAGATCTGACTAATAATCAAAAATAAAAGGAAGAATACAAGAATCCAAAAAGCACAATTGAAGGAATATAATGTTAGTTTACCTAAATCAATTTATTACTTATTTTTCTCCCTTTATTCTTCTTAAATTAAAGGTTTTTTAAAAAATGTTAAATAATTTAGTACGCTAATCTCTTTTTTGACAATACAACAAAAGCTATATGTTACCTGAAACCTTAAACCATGCCTATGGATTTTCAGATCTTGGATGCAGATTATGAAGTCGTTAATGACAGCAACCCTGTCGTCCGCCTCTTTGGCAGAGGGGCTGATGGAGAAAGTGTTTGTTGCCTTGTCCCGGATTTTGAGCCTTATTTTTATCTCAAGGCCTCTGGAGATTTGAATACTGTAGCAGGTCTTATAAAAGACACTTTTAGACAAGTTAAAAAGGTGGAAGTGGTCGAAAAATTCGAGCCTGTAGGATATCAGGAATCAAAGAAAAAAATGCTCAAGATTACCACTTACCTGCCAAGAGATGTACCCGAAATCCGAGACGAGATTCTGAAAATTCAAGAAGTTGTTAATGCTGAAGGCAAATGGGAAGTTTATGAAAGTGACATTCTTTTTAGAAACCGCTTTTTAATTGACAGTGGGCTTGGAGGCATGGTCTGGGTTTCTGTTGAAGGAAAGCCTGCAGATTCTGTAAGATACTTCAGGGCAGGTTATTCAGGTAGTTCTCATTGTGAGAATTTTGCACGTGCCTCCTCAGTCCTTGTATCAAAACTAAAAAGGATCCAAAGCCTGACAATTGCTCCACTTAAGTATCTCTCTTTTGACATCGAATGCTTACCTCTCGATGGAGGAATGCCTTCTCCAGATGTTTCTCCTATCATTATGGTCAGCTTTTCCTTCGAACCAGAGTATGAAGGGCATAAAACCCTGGTTCTTGTGGCAAAACCTGCGGAAGGTATGGATGGCGATGTCGAGTGCTGTATGAACGAAACCGAAATGTTAAATCGCTTTTTTGAAATATTTTGCGGTTACGATCCTGATATAGTTACCGGATATAACCATCAGGACTTTGATATCCCTTATATTACGGACAGGGTAAAAGCTCTCAATGCAAAGGGTGAATCAATCAATCCGGCAGTTGGAAGGGACGGTAGTCAAATAGGGTATCGAAGATTCGGGCTAATTACCAGGACCGAAATCAAGGGACGGGTAGTAGTGGATGCTCTTCCTCTTGTAAGAAGGGCATTCAGCCTTAAGCAATATACTTTGAGAGCTGTTTCAAAGGAGCTTTTAAGCCGTGAAAAACTCGATATTGCTCCTCTTGAAATGGAAAAATATTGGAACGATTCGGGAGATAAACTTAAAAAATTCATTGATTATTCACGCAGGGACTCTGAACTTGCACTTGATCTTATCCTTAATCTTAAACTACTTGACAAATATATTGCCCTTGCTCAGGTAAGTGGAAGTCTGCTCCAGGAAATCGTTGATGGAGGTCAGACTTCCATGGTCGAAACTCTGCTTTTCAAAGAATTCGCGCTCAGAGACAGAATCATTCTTCCAAAGCCTGGAGATGAGCTTTCAGCAGAAAGATACGACATGAGTTCAGATCTGAAAGGCGGTGAAGTACTCGAGCCAAAGAAGGGTCTATTGGAAAACGTGCTGATTCTGGATTATAAATCGCTCTATCCGACCATTATGATGGCATACAACCTCTGTTATACCACGGTAATTACTGGAGACAGACCTGAGGGAAAAATGATTAAGTCTCCATCTGGTGGGGAGTTTGTGTCTGCTGAGGTATATAAAGGAATTGTGCCTTCCATTCTTGAAAATTTACTTAATCAAAGGACTGAAACCAAGAAAAGGATGAAACGAACTTCAGATGAAAGCGAATCTAGAGTACTTGATGCTACTCAGCTTGCCCTGAAAATCCTCCTGAATAGTTTTTATGGTTATTCCGGGTACGCTCGAGCAAGGCTATACAGTCTGACCCTTGCAAATGCCGTTACCAGCTACGGAAGAGACAATATCCTGAATACTCGAGACATCATCAATAATAAAATAGGAGAAATAATTCTGAGGGATAAGGCAGCATTGATGTCTGAAGAAGCTGGAGAGCTTTTTCCTTCAGATAGGATGGTGAAACTGTCAGTTGCCTATGGAGACACTGATAGTGTTTTTGTTCAATGCACTTCCAGAGGGGATTTATCACTTGAGGAGGTTGGCCTTGTAGGAAACAAGCTTGCAGATATCGTCTCTGCTTCCCTTCAAAAACCCATGGAACTCGAATTCGAATCTATTGCAAAACGTGCTCTTCTTATCGCAAAGAAGCGATATGCCCTCTGGCTTTTTGAGCCTAAGAACTCAGGCTGGGAAAGTGAAATCAAGGTCAAAGGAATGGAAACTGTCCGCAGAGACTGGTGTGAGTTGACTTCAAGGACACTTAACAGAGTGCTTGAACTTGTGCTTATAGAAGGTGATGTTGATAAAGCTGCGGAACATGTTAAGAAAGTCATTAATGATATCCGCAATCTTGACCCGAGAAAAGACTCCGAAATTATAGAAAGTCTCGTGTTAACCCGGACACTTACGCGAAAAACTGACAGCTATAAGAATAAACAACCTCACCTGACGGTAGCAGAAAATCTTAAACGACGGACAGGGGTAAGACCTTCCATAGGGACAAGAATTCCTTTTGTCATAGTTTCAGGGAAAGGTCTTTTTGTAGACCGGGCCGAAGACCCTGAGTATGTTCGGGAACACAATGTGCCTATAGATGTGGATTATTATGTTAAAAAGCAGATACTGCCTCCTGTTGAGCGCATTCTGGGAGTTTTCGGTGTAGATATGTCTTCGCTTGATTTTGATTCAAAACAGAAAGGCTTGTTTGACTTTGAGGCGAGGAAGCCCGATACAAAAAAGCAGGAGAAGATAAAGCTTTTTTGTGACACAGAAGGGGAAGGTAAGACCCATGAGAAAAATACACTCTCAGAAAACGGCCGTGCAGCTCAAAGTTCCTTGTTTGATTTTTAAAATTCACTCTCTCTTTGAATTCAATTACAAACTTCGTATATAATTCTAATTTTTATTATTTTGATAGAAACCTCAGAGTTATATATACTTCTCTATGTTATATATGGCGAAAATTTATATATCCTCTCTTTCTATTGTGAATTAAGCAGAAATTAACCTTGATGATGTAAATTATATCGACAATGCATAGTCGATTAATAACGTAAAGGTCTTAGGCCTAAGCAAAGAAAAAGACCCTTTCTCCAAGTGCCAAAATATTCGGTGCATACCTATTTTCAGATCTCTTTACTTCTACACTAAAAGGGGAACCTTCAGGTTTCATAAAGGAATTTGTCAATTTTGTACAGCATAAGGGAAAGAATCCAATATGTGAAGTCGGATATATCCCGCTAAATGGGTGAAATAAAAGATAAGAATATTTAATGGGAAAAACATGTTAAACAGGAACATTAAAGAAAAAGCGATAGAAACGACGCTCTTCTCATTTAGCGTCCTTACGGTCGTCATTCTTTTCCTTATATGTATTTTTTTATTCAGGGATAGTTTACTGCTCTTTAACGATACTTCTCTTGCGGACTTTCTTACCGGTAAGTTCTGGTATCCAACAGCAGAGAACAGACAGTTCGGATTATTACCTCTTTTTTTCGGTTCACTTATAGTTACTGCCGGATCAATTATTTTTTCCGTGCCTTTAGGTATTGCTTGTGCCATATATCTCTCCGAGATTGCACACCCAAAGGTTGCAGACTTAATGAAACCTTTTATTGAGATTCTGGCCGGAATTCCTTCCGTCGTCTTTGGTTTTTTCGGACTTGTCGTGCTGGTTCCGATAGTACAGCATAGTCTTAATCTCCCTACTGGACAGACAGCCCTTACTGGCTCCATTATACTAGGCATTATGGCTCTTCCCACGATTATAACCATTTCAGAGGATGCAATCAGTTCAGTCCCAAGCACTATCAAGCAAGGTTCGCTTGCTCTTGGAGCTACAAGGTGGCAGACTATGTATAAAGTAATAGTCCCTGCAGCTATTTCCGGAATCTCTGCGGCTGTGATCCTCGGTATCGGAAGGGCAATAGGTGAGACTATGACCCTTATGATGGTCACCGGGAATTCCGCAATAATCCCTTCCTTCCCAGGAGGTTTTCTGGACCTTGTGAGGACAATGACTGCGACAATTGCGCTTGAGATGGGAGAGGTTCCTCAAGGAAGCACACACTTTCATGCCCTCTTTGCAGTCGGAACAGTGCTCTTCGTTATAACTCTCTTGATTAACCTGATTGCCGATTCGATCAAGAAACGATACAGGTTTAAGGTGGACTGAGCATGGGATTGAACGCAAGAACGAGCGAAAAAATAGCATTTACACTGCTCAGACTTGCAGCAATGGCTGTTGCCGGATTTGTAGTAATCATTCTGGGTTACATTATTTATAACGGATATAGTGTAATCAGCATAGAATTCCTTACCGAAATGCCCAAACGAATGATGACGCAAGGAGGTATCTATCCTGCAATTGTGGGTACTATGCTCCTTATCATCGGGTCGATGGCTGTAGCCCTTCCTCTGGGAATTATGGTAGCTATCTACCTTAACGAATATGCAGGAGAAAGCCGTACAACGTGGCTTATTGAAATGGCGATCAACAATCTTGCAGGAACTCCATCGGTAGTATTCGGTCTTTTCGGGATGGCCCTTTTTGTTAATTACTTTGGTTTTGGCCCTTCTTTGCTTGCAGCGTCCCTTACGCTTTCTCTTCTGATTATTCCGGTAATTATTCGCTCCACTGAGGAAGCCTTGATTGCAGTTCCGCATGAGTATCGGGAATCCTCTCTTGCACTCGGTATCAGTAAATGGCAGACCATCAGGCATGTGGTGCTCCCTGCAGCCATTCCAGGGATTATTACCGGTACAATATTGAGCATAGGCAGGGTTTCGGGTGAGACAGCTCCTATACTTCTCACTGGCGCTGCTTATTTCCTGCCAAGACTGCCTAACTCGGTTTACTCACAGTTTATGGCTCTCCCCTACCACTTATTCGTACTTGCTACTGCCGGAACAAACATAGAAAAGACACGCCCTATCCAGTACGGAACCGCCCTGGTTCTGTTGATGATAGTGCTGAGCTTAAATGTATTAGCAGTTTTAATCCGCAGGCATTATAGGAACAAATTAAAAACCTGATGTTGTTAAAAGATAAGATATGAGGATATCAGTGAAAACAAATTTACTATTTTTTAGAGCCTTATAGATATTAACGAGGTACATCAAATGACTGAACCTGTTCAAAAAGAAGCTCACCCTCATATAAAAGTTGAAAATCTTAATTTGTGGTACGGGGAAAAGCAAGCTCTAAAGAATATTTCTATGAATATCCCCAAGAATAGCGTAACTGCTCTTATCGGCCCTTCCGGTTGCGGTAAGTCCACTTTCATCCGTTGTTTAAACAGGATGAACGATCTTATCAAAAATTGCAGAATCGAAGGTAGCGTCTTAATTGAAGGTAAAGATATTTATGGAGCAGATGTTGATGTTGTTGAGCTTCGGAAACAGGTCGGTATGGTTTTTCAGAAACCCAACCCTTTTCCGATGTCCATTTATGACAATATAGCATACGGGCCTCGGCTTCATGGTGCAAACAAGAAAGATTTGAAAAGCATTGTAGAGAATGCTCTTCGTTCGGCTGTTCTCTGGAATGAAATCTCTGATCGACTCAATTCCCCTGCCCTCTCCTTGAGCGGTGGGCAGCAGCAAAGACTATGTATTGCCAGGACTCTGGCAGTAAAACCTAAAGTAATTCTTTTCGATGAGCCAACAAGCGCGCTTGATCCTATTTCTACATCGAGAATTGAAGATCTTGTAATGAATCTTAAAAAGGATTATACGATAGTTATAGTTACTCATAATATGCAACAAGCAGCCAGAATATCGGATTATACGGGATTTTTCCTTATGGGAGATTTGATCGAGTTCGGCCAAACAAGGCAGATTTTTCATAATCCTCGAGAAAAAAGTACTGAGGATTACATTACCGGAAGGTTTGGGTGATTAAAAAAATGGTTCGTGAACGATATCTAAGACAACTTGATATGTTAAAGGAATCTGTATTTTCTTTTGGAAAAATGGTTGAATTAATGTTCAGAGACTCAATCGTTGCAGTTACAGATTTAGATATTAAGTTAGCTGAAAAAGTGCTTGCCTCTGAGACAGAGATATACAAGCTTGAGGAAGGTATTGAGGTCTCCATATTTGATCTGCTTGCACTTCAGCAGCCTATGGCGAGCGATCTTCGGCTTGTTACATCTTCTCTTAAGATCTCTGCAGATCTCAAAAGAATTGTAGGACTGTCAATCAATATAGCCAAAATTCCCGGGAGAATCGAAGGCAGCCATATAAAGCCCCTCATAGATACAAAAAAAATGGCGGATATCGCAGCAGATATGCTTGAAAATTCCATAACGGCTTTTTTAAATCAAGATGTAGAACTTGCAAGAACAACAGCAGCTCGAGACGATGAAGTCGACAGGATCTTTTACTCAGTCTGGGTTGAGCTGGTAGAAATGATGGCAAAAGATACGAACATCATTTCCAAAGCCACATATTTACTTTTCCTGATTCGATATATTGAGAGGATTGCTGATCACTGCTCTAATATCTGTGAGAGTGCGGTTTATTTTGCTACCGCCGACAGGATCAAGCTAAATTAGTAGACTTTTTTTCTACTTTTCAATTCTTGCTTTTACTGTTATTTTTTTAATCAACTATTACTAATCTCGATGTTCATAGCGACTTCTGAATTTTTTTACTTTCCATTCTCAGATATTCTTTGATGTTAGTACCCGCAGCAAAATAACTTGGGCACGTTTTAATACTGTACTCAAGTATTTTTCGCAAACAAGCTCAGCGCTTTTTTTCCAAAATAATTGTGTGTTGCATAGGTTATTTCGTCGCGGGTACTTAGTAGATGTGCAGGTTTAAGTACATTTATAAACATATAAACGCCCATGCCTGATATCTTTATTAAAAACACTAGGATTTATTATAACGATTCTCTTCAACCTGCAGACATTATTATCGAGGAAGGTAAGGTTGCCAGAATTGGTAGAGATCTTAGAGTATCGAGTTCGGACATCATTATAGATGCCGAAGGTGCTCTTACTCTGCCTGCAGGAATTGATGTGCACGTTCATTTCAGGGAACCTGGTATGACAAGCAAGGAGAATTGGTATACAGGCTCATGTGCAGCAGCTGCAGGTGGGATCACAACTGTTATCGATCAGCCCAATACAATCCCTACTACAACTGATCGGCGTTCTCTTGAGCAAAAACTGAAACTTGCTAGGAAAAAATCAATTATCGATTTTGGGATTAACGGCGGTGTAACTGCGGGGAATGTAGATAAGTTGAGTGAGCTCTGGAAATTAGGGGTCACTGCTTTTGGGGAGATCTTCATGGCCGAATCAACAGGCGGATTAAATGTCAACGAAGAGACTTTTGAGGAAGCTCTCGCCGAGATCCAAAGTATGGGAGCCATTGCAACCATTCATGCTGAAGAGGAAAGGATGCGTATTGAGCTGGAAAGGCTATTAAAAGGATATATTTCTCCTGACTATCATTCAAAAGTCCGCCCAAACGAGTGCGAGGCAACTGCTGTTCAAAAAGCTCTCGAGCTGATTTCCAGTTTGAAGGTTAGGTCGCATTTTTGCCATATAAGCACTCTAGAAGCTCTAGATCTGATCAGAAAGGGAAAATATCTTGCAAGAAAGGAAAACAAAAAACCTCTTTTTACCTGCGAAGCTACCCCTCATCATCTATTTCTCTCGACGCGGGATTGGAAAAAACTTGGATCTTTAGGCAAAATGAATCCACCACTTAGGGATAACCGCAGTACTAATGCACTTGTTAATGGGATAAACGACGGGACTATTGATATGATAGCTTCAGATCATGCTCCTCATCTGGAATCTGAAAAAAACACTGATATAATGTTTGCTCCATCAGGAGTGCCTGGAGTCGAGACTCTTATGCCTTTAATGCTTGCCGCAGTCAAGAAAAATATTCTTCCCATTGCGCAAATGATAATGCTTACAAGCTGGAATCCGGCAAAAGTCTTTGGGCTGGACCTTCAGGCTAAAGGCAGGCTTGAAGTAGGTTTTGATGCAGATCTTATAATTGTGGACCCCCGCGCTCTTCACCCTATCAAGGCTGAGATGTTGCATAGTAAAGCAGGCTGGACACCTTTTGAAGGTATGGATGCAATCTTCCCTCAGTATACGTTGTCAAGAGGTGAGATTATATGGGCTGAAGAGTTTATTGACGCCAGGCCCGGGAGGGGCAAGTTCCTTGAAGGTTTAGGAAAAAAATCAGAACAAGAATTAGAAGAAACTGGGTAAAATTTGAGTTGAAAAAAGGATTTTGAGGGTTAAGAAATTTTCTGGATTAATAAAAAAGAAAATTGCTTAACAGAAATGATTTTGAGGTAATTATCGGATTGAACATGAGTCTATCTATACTGACAACAGAAAATATAGTTCTAATTAATTGAGCCAAGTGAATCTTCAAGATTGGTTTTTCTCCTCAATAAAAGTCAATTGAGTCTAGCTGAGACTGCATAAGCTCTTGATGCTTTTTTTCCAGGAACTTATAGACTGCACCGTGGGTAGCTCCGTCAAGTAGCATCCTTATGGCTGTCCTTATTATGGTGTTTTGTTCAGGATGCCCAAGAATAGATACAGTTTTTCCGTACACTGAGATCTTAACATTTATCAGAGTTTCTGCCAGCTCTCTAGTTCTACCATTCCTTCCTATAATCCTGCCCTTTAGGCGCTGTAGCTCTTTTGGGGTAGTTGCAACATCTGAGAGGTCAATAACCTCAAGCATAAGCATGTCGTCTTCCAAAAGTTCAAGGGCTTTTTCGGGACTAAAACCTCTACCTATTGCTTTAATAGTTTCAAGAATCCTGAATTCTTTTAACGAATCTCCTTCACAGGTGACATCTATTTTTCCGCTTTCGCTGTCAATATCCAGTTGACATGCGGTTTTGTCTTCGATGAACTTCTTTGTTTCCCCTTTCGGGCCTATAATTACTCCGACTCTTTCTTTAGGGATTTTGACATACTGGGTCATATTATTCCGCCTGTATTTTTGTTAGCAGTTCTTCAGGTTTGTCTTTGATCCCATAGCGGCTGAAGAACCTGAGTATATTATGTACGTCCCTGTAGAGAAACTCTCGGGCATTAGGATGTTCCAGGGTCACAGACTGTCCCATATCAATGAATATAGGAGTCACGTTATTTGCGTCAATCAGGATGTTGTATTCGCTCAAATCTGCATGTATAAGGTTTGCTTCTTTATAAAGGAGATGCATATATTCGACGATCGTATCAAAAACAATCTTTGGCTCATCGTTTTCAAGGGGGGTGTCCTTCAAGAGAGGATAAGGTACCCCTTTTTCTCCCATAAATTCCATGATAAGAATGTTTTTCTCGGCAAATATTGGCTCAGGGGCCCGGACTCCTGCGCTTTTTGCACGTTTAAGATTCTGGAACTCCTTGCGTGTCCATGCAAAAATTATATCTCGCTTGTTATTTCGGATGTTTGTAAAGCGAGGGTCCTTCATGATGTAGATGTCCATAGCTTTGAAAGTGCTACTGGTAATTCTATATATCTTCACTGCCAGCTCTTTTTCTTGACCCTCTGCATAGAATACATTTGCTTCCTTACCAGTACTGATGGATCCACCCATTGCCTTTATTATGCCTTTGTTGGCGATGGTATAAAGGAGTTTAAGGGTAGAGGCATCGAATACATTTTCTTCTACCTTCAGCCTCTCAGAATCTTTCTCTTTAGCGCGAGATCGATCTTTTGCGCTATCGATCCGCCTTATTTTTCTTTCTTGGTCCATTCCGATGTTATCCTTTCAGGTATCCTTTTCTTTCAAGCCATTCTATCTGCGGTCTTGTGTACTTCCAGATCACGTCTGCTTTTTCGTTCTGGAAATCCCAGGGCACGACAATAACGATATCTCCTTCTCTTATCCAGGTTTTTTTCTTCATCGAACCGGGAATTCTTCCCATGCGAACTACTCCATCCATGCAACGAAGCCTTAAGCGGTTTGCGCCAAGGAGGCTTTCTACTGTCGCCAGGATTTCATTGTTTTCTCTTCGGGGTGTGCGTACTCTTGTGAATGTTTCTTCCGTTTCAGGCTTGGCTTTGGATGTAGGTTTCTTTAGGTCTGCCAGTGTGATACCTCATTATATGTAATTTGTAATTATTATTTGTTTTTTATTTTTTTAACCCTCAAGTATCCCTATATATTCTTTTTCGGGCTTTAATGTTATTGTCCACGCAGCTTTCAATTTATTGCTATTATTTTAATGCTACGCTTTCCTTCTTCTACCACGAACTTCTTTTTATTTTTTTCTCAGTAACATATGATAGATAGTATTATCAAAATTGTTACTTGAGTATTAAAGAGCAAAGTAAGTGTAAATTATCTCGAATATCCATTTGATGGTAAAATTTAAGGAATATAAGCAGGCGGATATCATTTTATTGCAAATATGTTTTTACCCAACCGTTCCTATAGGGAAAGGCTTATATATTAAAATTGGTGTATATTAATTCCCCTCCGGTATTCGGTTAAACATATCGGATGGTTATTTTCATAGTTTAAGATTAAATCTTTTTTGCCAAAAAAAGGAATCGATATCTTTAAATACTATGAATGCGTATGTATATATTCCTGCATGTTAAATGCAGAATTTACTACTCATTGAAAATGGAGCCAGGAGTTGTTTCCTGTCTGACGAGGATTTTTGTCGGTTCGGTTAATTCTGGTTGGTAGTTGTTTTCCAAAAACATCTATCGCAAGACTTAGAATAACTGGATTTGACAGTTGTTAGTGCAAGTTTCTGCGACCAAGACCTTTAATTTTAGAGTGTGCGATACTTTAACAATTCTGGTTGATCCTGCCAGAGGTTACTGCTATCGGTGTTCGCCTAAGCCATGCGAGTCATATGTAGCAATACATGGCGTACTGCTCAGTAACACGTGGATAACCTGCCCTTGGGTCCGGCATAACCCCGGGAAACTGGGGATAATTCCGGATAACGCACATATGCTGGAATGCTTTATGCGTGAAATGGATTCGTCTGCCCAAGGATGGGTCTGCGGCCTATCAGGTAGTAGTGGGTGTAATGTACCTACTAGCCTACGACGGGTACGGGTTGTGAGAGCAAGAGCCCGGAGATGGATTCTGAGACATGAATCCAGGCCCTACGGGGCGCAGCAGGCGCGAAAACTTTACAATGCGGGAAACCGTGATAAGGGGACACCGAGTGCCAGCATCCTATGCTGGCTGTCCAGGTGTGTAAACTACACCTGTTAGCAAGGGCCGGGCAAGACCGGTGCCAGCCGCCGCGGTAACACCGGCGGCCCGAGTGGTGATCGTGATTATTGGGTCTAAAGGGTCCGTAGCCGGTTTGGTCAGTCCTCCGGGAAATCTGACAGCTTAACTGTTAGGCTTTCGGAGGATACTGCCAGACTTGGAACCGGGAGAGGTAAGAGGTACTACAGGGGTAGGAGTGAAATCTTGTAATCCCTGTGGGACCACCTGTGGCGAAGGCGTCTTACCAGAACGGGTTCGACGGTGAGGGACGAAAGCTGGGGGCACGAACCGGATTAGATACCCGGGTAGTCCCAGCCGTAAACGATGCTCGCTAGGTGTCAGGCATGGCGCGACCGTGTCTGGTGCCGCAGGGAAGCCGTGAAGCGAGCCACCTGGGAAGTACGGCCGCAAGGCTGAAACTTAAAGGAATTGGCGGGGGAGCACAACAACGGGTGGAGCCTGCGGTTTAATTGGACTCAACGCCGGACAACTCACCGGGGGCGACAGCAAAATGTAGGCCAGGCTGAAGACCTTGCCTGAATCGCTGAGAGGAGGTGCATGGCCGTCGCCAGTTCGTACTGTGAAGCATCCTGTTAAGTCAGGCAACGAGCGAGACCCGTGCCCACTGTTACCAGCATGTCCTCCGGGACGATGGGTACTCTGTGGGGACCGCCGGTGTTAAATCGGAGGAAGGTGCGGGCCACGGTAGGTCAGTATGCCCCGAATCTCCCGGGCTACACGCGGGCTACAATGGATGGGACAATGGGTCCCTACCCCGAAAGGGGGCGGCAATCTCATAAACCCATTCTTAGTTCGGATCGAGGGCTGTAACTCGCCCTCGTGAAGCTGGAATCCGTAGTAATCGCGTTTCAATATAGCGCGGTGAATACGTCCCTGCTCCTTGCACACACCGCCCGTCAAACCACCCGAGTGAGGTATGGGTGAGGGCACGGACACCGTGCCGTGTTCGAACCTGTACTTTGCAAGGGGGGTTAAGTCGTAACAAGGTAGCCGTAGGGGAATCTGCGGCTGGATCACCTCCTAAGCAAAAAAAACACACCAACCAGAGGCCGATAAACCGATAAAAATCCTCAAACCGGAAATCTATAAAGGATTTCCTATCTTTATTCCCATTTTTGTGCACCCGGAAAGTAATTTTTCCGGGGAAGGGCTGATTGCCTGCGGTGAAACGCGGGCACATGAAGTCGTGTATAAATGCTGTATATTGGACGCTAACTGGACCTGGTTAGGTATAAGGAAATATGCTATCAGGTGGATGGCTCGGCTCAAGAGCTGATGAAGGACGTGCCAAGCTGCGATAAGCCCGGGGTAGGTGCATGGAGCCAATGAACCCGGGATTTCCGAATGGGACCTCTCCCTAGTGATCAGTCATGATCGGGAACGCTCCGAATTGAAACATCTCAGTAGGAGCTGGAAAAGAAATCAATTGAGATACCGTTAGTAACGGCGAGTGAAATCGGTACAGTTCAAACCGAATCCCTTCGGGGAAATGTGGTGTTATAGGGCTGTTCAAACGTCTTTAGGTAAAACTGAACTTGCATGAAACGGCAGACCGCAGAGTGTGATAGTCACGTATGTGTAAACCAAAAGACTGGAACATGTCCCTGAGTACCGTGCGTTGGATATCGTGCGGGAATTTGGGGGGCACCAACCTCCAAAACTAAATACTCCTTGAGACCGATAGCGAAATAGTAGGGTGACCGAACGCTGAAAAGTACCCCGAGAAGGGAGGTGCAAAGTGCCTGAAACCTGATAGTGATAGAACGATACGGCATGAAAGGATCTTTGACGTGAAGGAAGCATTCGCGAGGATGTTGTACGAGCGCCACTGCCAGTGTCGTATCCTACGTTTTGAAGAACGGGCCAGGGAGTGTATCTTGGTGGCAATGGCTAACCTTTTACTTGGGCAGCCGAAGCGAAAGCAACATGTGCGCAACCTTCGGGTGAGGCACGACGTATACAAGTGCGTGGAGTCACCGGGGTACGACCCGAAGCCGGGTGATCTAGGCGTGGGCAGGTTGAAGCGTGGCGAAAGCTACGTGGAGGACCGCAAGCGGTATTGATCTGCAAATCATTCGTGTGACCTGCGTCTCGTAGTGAAATGCTAATCTAACCCGGCATCAGCTGGTTCCTTCCGAAACATGTCGCAGCATGACCTGACTGGAGATTGTCAGTGGAGTAGAGCACTGATTAGCGGTTCCGGGGGAGAAATCCCTCGCCCGCGTGTCAAACTCCAAACCCACTGTCATCGAAGAAAGTCGGAGTCCGGACTGCTGGGGTAAGCTTGTAGTCCGTAAGGGAGACAACCCAGCCCGTGGTTAAGGTCCCCAAGTGTCGACTAAGTGTTAACGCTAAAAGGCGTCCCAAGCCCAAGACAGCTGGAAGGTTAGCTTAGAAGCAGCTACCCTTTAAAGAGTGCGTAACAGCTCACCAGTCGAGGTTTGGGGCCCTGAAAATGGACGGGGCTCAAGTCGACCACCGATACCACGGAGTACCGCAAGGTAATCTCGTAGGAAGGCGTTGCGTTCGGGCTGAAGCAGGGTTGTGAAGTCCTGTGGACCGTTCGCAAACGAAAATCCTGGTAATAGTAGCAGCAAAGCAAGGTGAGAATCCTTGCCGCCGAAGGGGCCAGGTTTCCTCGGCAATGATCGTCAGCCGAGGGTTAGTCGGTCCTAAGACGTACCGTAATTCGAGTACGCCAAAAGGGAAACAGGTTAATATTCCTGTACCATTTAGCATTTAGTCTGACGTCTCAGGGCAGGCCGAGCGGCGTCGTCGCGCCGTCTAAGCAGCGAAACTCGTGGAGAGCCGTAATGGCGAGAAGCGGGCGAATCTGTAATGGCTAAAGTCGGCTGCACCCAGGGACCCGTGAAAAGGCGTTAAATGTCCGTACCGAGATCTGACACAGGTGCCCCTAGCTGAAAAGGCTTAGGCGTGTCGGAGTAATTCAGTTAAGGGAATTCGGCAAATTAGCTCCGTAACTTCGGGAGAAGGAGTGCCTGCTGTGAAGACAGCAGGTCGCAGTGACCAGGGGGCTCTAACTGTCTAATACCAACATAGGAGATTGCAAACCCGTAAGGGCTAGTACAATCTCTGAATCCTGCTCAGTGCAGGTACCTGAAACCCCGGTTCAACGGGAAGAAGGGCCTGTAAACAGCGGGGGTAACTATGACCCTCTTAAGGTAGCGTAGTACCTTGTCGCTTAATTGGCGACTTGCATGAATGGATCAATGAGAGCCCTACTGTCCCTAACTGGAATCCGGTGAAGCTTACATTCTAGTGCACAGTCTAGAGACCTCTAGGGGGAAGTGAAGACCCCGTGGAGCTTTACTGCAGCCTGTCGTTGGGTTGTGGTTCTGGATGTACAGTGTAGGTAGGAGGCGTCGAAGCGTGTGCGCCAGCATGCGTGGAGCCGCAATTGGGACACTACCCTTCTGGAACTACGACCCTAACTCTGAGAAGAGGACCCCGATAGGTGGGCAGTTTGCCTGGGGCGGGACGCCCTTGAAAAGATATCAAGGGCGCGCAATGGTTGACTCAAGTGGGTCGGAAACTCACTGAAGAGTGCAAGAGCATAAGTCAGCCTGACGTTATTCAGCACAGCAGTGGATGACGAGACGAAAGTCGGTTCTAGCGAACTTTTGTGCCTCCTTGGTGGGGGCCAAAAATGACAGAAAAGTTACCCCGGGGATAATTGAGTCGTTGCCGGCAAGAGTACATATCGACCCGGCAGCTTGCTACCTCGATGTCGGTTCTTTCCATCCTGGCCGTGCAGCAGCGGCCAAGGGTGAGGTTGTTCGCCTATTAAAGGAGATCGTGAGCTGGGTTTAGACCGTCGTGAGACAGGTCGGTTACTATCTACTAGAGGTGCACGAGGTCTGAGGGTAAGCTGCTTTTAGTACGAGAGGAACCAAGCAGCGGCGCCACTGGTGTACCGTTTGTCTGACAAGGCATCGCCGGGCAGCTACGCGCCAAGGAATAAGAGCTGAATGCATCTAAGCTCGAAATCTGACCTAAAAAGAGACCTCATTAAGGATTCCGGTAGAAGACCGGTTTGATAGAAACGGGATGTAAGCACCAAGGCAACGAGGTGTTCAGTCCGCGTTCACTAACCATCCGTTCCTTCTAATCAGGTCCAGGCGAAATCCAGTATGCAGCACTATACACGACTTTCACCTTTCACAAAAAAATCCCATTCATAGGTTTGAGTGTGGCGGCCATAGCGGCAGGGTCACTCCTGTACCCATCCCGAACACAGTAGATAAGCCTGTCCACGTTCCTTACTGTACTGAAGTGTGCGAGCCTTCGGGAACTCTGGATCGTTGCCACATTCACCCTATAATATATCTCAAAATTTTGGCTTTTTTTAATGATTTTACTGTTCTAATGATGTTTTCATAATCGTTATGTTCTCTGGAATATACAGTTTTTTGCTTACTGCATATCTGTATACTTATATTGAATCTGTTGTATCCTAGATTCCCGCTCACTCATAACGAGGTAGGCGGGTTCACCCCCAGATCATGGTACAGCTGTTTTTGTTTTTCCAGCATCTCGCCCACTCGAAGCGATTTGCCTGGCTGTTCGAAGCATTCGATGACATCGAGTTTGTCCAATAGGCCTGGCAACGTGTAGTCCTTGAGAAGACCTTTCACCTGCATCTGTTTTTTAATGTAAGACAGGTATATCAGTGCTACAAACTGGACAAACAGCTTCCCTTCAAGGCTCTGTTCCGATGAAACAAGAGCACGGCGCATATTCAGGCGTTCTTTCAGGTTGCCAAATGCCTTTTCTACAACATCTTTATTGCGGTAGAGTTCAAGAGCGGTAACCGCATCCATTGTCTCATTGGTAATCAGAGCAAAGAAACCATAATAGCGCTTGGCATTTCTGACGTTTTCTTCTCTGACCGTTACCTGTGTTCCCCTTATGGGCGTTGTCTTTATGGTGAAATACTTCTGGTAGAGCTTCTCATGTTCAGGAACACGTTTGCCAGATTCCAGCTCCTGTTTTAATGCAATCAATCGTCGGTCAAAAGCTATCTCATCCTCGGCTGCTTTTTCGATGTTGTAGTAATAGTGAATGTAAAGGCAATGTGATTCCTGAACAGTTTCTCCCTTGTATGGATGCTCCTGCGTATAATTCCAGGTAGTTCGAACTGTTCGGCAATAGAGCTCGTAATTCTCATCGTAATGCTCAAAGCTTCTAAACGTATCGTAGATAGCATCCAACTCTTTTCGGATAAAAGTCAGAGACATCCTGACAGATATAAGGAACTTCACATGATCCCTGTAGAAGCAGTTGATATTGTATTCACTATAAAATCCACGATCCATGACTAGTTTTACCTTTGAATAACCAAGAACATCCAGTTCTTCAAGAAGATGACGGACTGTTTTGGTATCAGGGATATTACCAGCGAGTTTTCTATAGTAGAAAGGTAGTTTTGACTCTTGTCCAAAGACCAGAGCCACATTCAACTGAAGCAATCGATCGTGCTCTTTATTGAAGCCAAACTGCACTTGCTGGAGGGTTTCTGAGTAACTTGATAGGCTGGTTGTATCATAAGCCCAAAACTCTTTTTCCAACCTTCTTTTTCCCTGAAGGGTGAAAAACCGTTTTTTAGCCTCTTCGGTAATGCTTGCAAACAGCTCGCTGCTACGTTGTGAAGTGATATTTTTGCCATAAGGATGTTTATGGAGGATTCCCCACTTCTCAAAGCGGTATAGTGGTGTACTGTCTTCAAGGATAAGATAGTAGGCTATGGATTGGATTTGCTTATAAGTGTCAGAGAAACATTGTTTCAGGTCATGAGTGATTCCCAATTGATCACCAATCGCATCCAATAGGTAGGTAGCTCCATAAAAGGATCGATGAGATCTCTCAGCTGCCTTGGGTCCATGTTTTGCGGGTACCTTCTCATCTTGTTTCTTTCGGTTTCTTCCATCAGTAGGGACAATTTCTCCAGTTTCTCTATCCAACCGACCAATTAAGGTGCGTCTGGCACGTGATTGTTTCTTTTCTTTGTCCCAGTATGATACGGATTTATAGGCATAGGTGATGCCTGATCGTTTATCTGTTTGATAGACAATTGTCGCCACGCAAGTTCCTCATCGTTATGTATAAAACACATAACGAGGATATATAATTAACGCTCCAATAAACGAAAATCTTTAGAAAAAGAGAACTTTTAAATTTCAAGGGATAAAAAATCAAGTATTAGCGGGCTCAGCTCGTTATTGGTCAACGGGAATCTAGGTTAACATTGTTATTATTTGTACGACTTCCAATGCCTGCTGTTTAGTAGTTGTTGTCATTTTATCCCGCTGTGATACACAGTATAATATAATAATAATTTAAACTTTTCCGAACTGAATTGATGGAACTCTGTATAAGTAAAGTCAGTAGATAATCAATTTAACGTGAAAGTATTTCTCAGAAAAGGTCTAAAACCCGAGTTTAAATGGCGAAAATGTATATGCTTTATCATATAACCTACGCATAAACTAAAAGCAAATTTTATGAAGGCGAAATCTTCATAATTAAGGAATCAGGAGTGAATTTATGACTCTTCAGGAAGAATTAAATAAAATTGCCTTAGCTAACGGAGTTTATTATTTTGGGGTATCAGACTTATCAAACGAAAGAGAATTTATTGTCGAACAGGGTGGAGATGAATTAGCTTCATATCCATATGCAATCTCACTTGGTATAAAACTAATTCATCCAATTGTAAACAAACTGCCATTTAGAAATGAAAGATCAGTAGCATTGAATTACCGACACCATGCTTACGATGTAATAAACCAGAGACTTGACATGATTGCTTCAATTCTGAGCAGTTACATCCAGGAATGCGGGTATAGAGTACTACCTATTCCTGCATCCGAAAGAATAGATGATGAAAGAATATGCGCCCAATTTTCACATAAGTTAGGAGCTCATTTAGCCGGACTGGGTTGGATCGGAAAGAGCTGCCTCTTAATTACACCGGAAAACGGACCGCGGGTTAGATGGACAACAATATTGACAGATGCACCTCTCATCCCGACAGGTAACAAATTGGATGAAAGGTGTGGCACATGCAACGAATGTGTAAAAATTTGTCCGGTGCAAGCCTTTACCGGGAGAAATTTTAATGAAACCGAAAAAAGAGAGTTAAGATATGATGCAAAGAAATGTCAGGACTATTTTAATGAAATGAAAAACAATGGGCAAATACCTGTGTGTGGTTTATGTTTATATGTTTGTCCATATGGTAGAAAATAAAGTAGAGACCCCTCTTAATAATGCACTGCTGAAGAGCGCATGTAACAACTCTCATGAGCGTGTACCCACATCTCCCGACCTGGAAAAACGATCTGAAAAATATTACAACCTGCTGGTGTCCTACTTATATTAAATAGACAAATAGACAACATACAGAACCCGAACAGACACTTGTACAGAACACTAACAACTTTTCAACTGCCGTTATTGAGTTTTCTGATATCTTTTAGTCGTCATTCCTTATTTAAAAATGTAAAGGCCGTTTGCTTCGCAAACGTGACAAGACACGTTAAGTAAAGTATTATGGTTGCCCTGCTTTATATTCCAAGTAGTTGTTCCCACAGTGGTTTTAAGTCCTCTTGAGGGAGCGCAGCGACCGAAAAGGATCTCGTGCTCCCGAAGCGAAACTCGGGTGAGGGAGCGCAGCGACCGAAAAGGACAGCGCACTGCAGAGCCGCAACTCGGGCGTTAGAGCTTTTCCCATTTCTTGAGTTCCATGATTGTAGACAGAGTTCCGCCTCTCCGAATCTCGTCAAAAAGTCTCTTTTCGGTTTTGTTGACTTCTTTTGCTCTTCTTGCCAGTTCGTAAGCCCTTTCTTTGGGAATTACTACAACTCCACTCTCGTCGCCGACAATATAATCTCCTGGCTTTACAGTCTGGCCACCGCAGGTTATTTCGGCGTTGATCTCCCCAAAGCCTTTAGGATCTCCGGCGTTAGGTACGGTATTGCTGCTGTAGATCGGAAGCCCGAGATTTTCTATTTCATCAATGTCCCTTACAGCACCTTCTATTACCACTCCTGCAATTCCTTTATTCAGGCTGCTCAGAGTTGCAAGCCCTCCCCAACAGGCAATGTCTTTACTCTCGTTATAGATGACGATTACGTCTCCTTGTTTGGCGAGATCAATTGCTTCCACCGTCTTTGCCCAGTCTCCGGCAAAAGCCTGCACGGTAATTGCGGTTCCTACCATCTTTCCTCTTACCACGGGATGAATACTTTTCATTGCCCCTTTCCTGTGCATGGCGTCTGAAATGTTGGAAGTCGACACTTCTTTAAGGATTTCCCTTATCTCCTGATCTATTGTCCTGGTATCCCGAATTTCCACAGCTTCAGGAGCGTCCACACTCTGACGGATTTTTCTGGCAGCTTCTGTCACGTTGTCAGAGCGAGTGATATTCCCCCCGACAATTACAATTCTAGCCCCGGCCTTGACAGCCTGGGCAGAACTTGTAGCATCAAGCCCTCCGGCAACTGCAAGTTGAACGCTAACTTTTTCAGAAATCTCCCTGAGAGTCGATACCGGATTTTTCCCTATCATTTGCTGGTCTATGCCTATGTGCACATTCACATAGTCTACTCCCAAAGCTTCAAGTTCTACTGCCCTTTTTACAGGGTCGGGAGCCGAAATAAGGTCCGCCATCAATCTGACTCCGTATTTGTGGGCTGAACGCAATGCATCAAGTACTGTAGCGTCATCCGCACTCCCGAGTACAATAACTATATCTGCTCCTGCCTTTGCTGCCATCTCCACTTCCATGGCTCCCGTATCCACTGTTTTCATATCCGCCAGGATGGTCCGGTCAGGAAAAGCCTTCCTCATGGTGCGAATTGCATCCATTCCCTCACTTTTGATTAGAGGAGTTCCGATTTCTATCCAATCCGCACCTCCCGAGACTGCTTCTCTTGCAATCTCTACCGAGCGGTCCAATTCCAGAAGATCAAGTGCAACCTGAATTATGGGAACGATAATATCACCTCAAAGGGGAACCGGAAAAAATGGAAACAAATTATTTTTCATCGGCTGCCCGCTTATTTTATTTTCTGGTTATACTTCGGACTCAATTTTTAGAGTCTTCGGTCTTATCACATACGATTCCTTATTACTCTATTTTTTGTATATGAGTTCTTCTATCTGTGTTGCTTTTTATCTAAACTTCTTTGTTCAACTTAGCCTTATTACGCTCCGGATTTCATATGGAATTATTAATGCAGAATATTCACATGAAAGTCATTTGAAAGTCATACATACTTTTTAAATTAGGAAAGCAAAGGTTATATGTGTAGAATTTGAAAGATACTTCAGAAGTGAAAAAGAGTTTTGGATTAAAAGAGAACTCTAATGCTAAAAAGGAGTATAAAGCAAACATGAATAAAAAATCGGAAGAATGCATCACTGAGGATGAGCGCAAGCAATTACTGTCAGCTCTGCATAGCCGTCTTTTCTGGGTCGGTCAGTATATTCCTGATCGAATAGAACTTGAAGGGGAGACTTATCCTCTGCACAACTATGTATGGGAACTCATTCAGAAAGACAAGCTCACCGAGGTAGAAAAAGCCAGAATAGATAAATTAATTGAAATTATCTCAGTGAAGGAACAGGAAGACGAAAAACAATTGGAAGAAAAATCCCTTACTCCAGAAGAAGCAAAAAACCTCTATCGTGAGACTGCAGGTCTTTTACGCGCGATAACGGATTTGAACGAAGTTGAGGATGGAACTTTTCAAGAAGAGTCAAAGCACTTTCAGGAGATATTCGCTAACCAGAGGATTAAAGATGCCAGAATATGGCTCGAATTTATTAAAAATGCAACCAAATGAAGTGCTAGAATGACAAAACAACCGGAGTAGTTATAGAGATAAGACTCAGTGGTAGAGATAGGACTCAGTGGTGGAGAATAGGGTTTAGTGGCTTCCTTATTAACTTAAATAAATCAGAGCAAAAGTTATATCTTTGGGAACCATTTATGAACTCAAGATGTCATTTAAGAACCGACACGTCATCTCTATGAAGGATTTTTCGCGCAAAGAAATGGATTATATTCTGGATACGGCAGAAAAGCTTGAGCCTGTTGCCAGAGGTGAAGAAAGATCCCGGTTGTTGGATGGAAAAATAGTTGCTCTTCTTTTTTTTGAACCAAGCACGAGGACAAGGTTATCTTTTGAAGTTGCTGCCCAGAGGCTTGGAGGACAGGTCCTGAATCTGGGTTCCGTTGAGGCAAGTTCCGTAATGAAAGGAGAAAACCTTGCGGATACCATTCGCGTGATCAGTAAATATGCCGATCTCATAGTGTTGCGTCACCCCCTTGACGGATCGGCACGGATGGCTACCGAGTTTGCAAGTGTCCCCGTAATAAATGGGGGGGACGGCTCAGTTCACCATCCTACGCAGACATTTCTTGACCTCTATACCATACGCAGGGAAAGCCATCTTGACGGCCTGAAGATTGCTATGGCGGGAGATCTGAAATATGGGAGAACTGTCCATTCCCTCTGCCATGCCCTTTCTCTTTACGGAGCTGAAATGACTTTCGTTTCACCTCCCGAATTAAAGATGCCTCCGGAAATTGTCAGGGATCTTATAATAAATAATATAAGTGTAAAAGAAACCGATTCTCTTGAGGAAATTATTGGAGATATAGATGTTCTCTATATGACAAGAGTCCAGCGAGAACGTTTCCCTGATCCCGAAGAATATGAAAAGGTTAAAAACAGGTTGAAGATTACAGGTGACCTGCTGACGTATGCGGACCCAAACCTTAAAATTCTTCATCCTCTCCCCCGAGTCAACGAAATTTCCCCTGAGGTAGATGCAACGCCGCATGCACGTTATTTCCAGCAGGCATTCTATGGGGTCCCAATTAGAATGGCACTGCTCGCTCTTGCCATGGGAGTGATAGAATGAAAGAGAAGCGGGACTTGAAAGTTCAGGCAATTGAGAATGGAACAGTAATAGATCATATCAAGGCGGGGCAGGCTTTAAATGTCCTTCATATACTTGGAATTACCAATGATTTCCGGGCAACGATCAGTTTTGTGATGAATGCTCCCGGAGGCAAAGGAAAAAAAGATGTTGTGAAAATTGAGGGAAAGGAGCTTAATGTTGAAGAGTTGAACAGGATTGCCCTTATCGCTCCGACAGCTACTATCAATATAATCAGAGATTATGAAGTAGTTCAGAAAAACAATGTCGTTCTTCCTTCTTATGTTGAAGGGGTTGTCAGATGCGTTAACTCAAACTGCATTTCCAATAGCAATGAGCCTATAAAATCCAAGTTTGCCGTACTCCAGTCTGAAGATGAGGGAGTTACGCTCCACTGTTTGTATTGTGAACACGTTATTTCGAAGGATATAGCCGAAAATTTGCGGTGGCAAGGATCTACAAAAATTTAAGACAATTTTTTATTAAAAGTTAGGGTTTTATTTTAAGAGTAATTTTTGCTTAATTTTTGCTTTTATCTCTGTCCCTTTGAAAGACTTACACTTTAAGAATAATTATAGCATATATATTAATTCTGATAATTTTATTTCTGCTTATAGTTTAACTAATTTATAATTAAATCCAAATTCGGGGAAATACTCATGTTCAAAGGTGAAAAAGACGCCGAGAAAATTAATGAAGAATATATCGGATACGAAGAGCGCAATAAACTCCTCTGGAGCTTAAAGAGTGAATTTGCCTGGGAAGGAAAGAAGATTCCTGAGAGTGTGGAAATTGAAGGTCAGGAATATAAACTTAAGGATCTGATTCGGAACCTGGGAGAAACTGAACTTATCGATCCTGCCGAGGCTGCCGAGATAAAGGACCTTATTCCGAAGCTCAATGAAAAGGCAAAGGCAGACGAAGAGCTGCTGGAAACAGAGGAGCTCACAAAGAAAGAAGCCGAAATGCTGTATGAAGAAGCAGCCGGACTTATGCGGGCTGCAATGGAGTTAAAAGACAAGCTTGAAGGAAAAGATGGAGAGAAAGGTCCCGACGAATATAAAAAGATGCTCAAAACTCAGAAGGTCCTGGACGAGAAGGGCTGGCAGAATCTTCTTAAAAATCTAAAGTAAAAAGTTTCAGGTAATAAGTATCAGTAATAAGCTTGTATATGCTTCTTAATTTATTTCGGCCTCTGGTAATTCACTTTTTGAATGTTTCATAGATTTCTACTTTATTTTCATTCTAAATTCGTTCTCTTTTTGAGGACCCGCGTAATCTTTTCCAACCCTTCAGTTTTGAGCCAGAGACTTAGGGTTGTTCGTGGCCAGAGTCTCAGGTTTGAGCAGGTGATTATTTTGAGGACACATTGATAAGGTTTCAATATCTCAAAGCTATAATAAGCCAAAAGTAAAGGAATATACATTACCAGTTCCTTCAAATTAATTCCTGATCTATATGGAGCCAGAAAAAGTATGAGTAGTATAAATCCAAAGTAAATTAAGCGGAATGACCAGCGCCATGAATTGTTTTCATTCTCTTTTACCGAGATTTGCATTATTTCCTCTCTGTGTATCACGACCGGCTTACGCAAAGGTCTGGTAATTATTATTTTTTCATGCATTGCTGAAACAGTACCTGGACGGTACTTTATGAATAAGTAAGGTATAAGACACAGATAAAAAACCGAAAGAAGCATAAAAGAGTCATAGATACCATTCCCATTTTCGGACTTAAATCCAGAGAGGAAGTCTTCCAGACGTCCTTTAAGGAGAGAGTCTTTCATAGGACACCAGCACATCAGTTTTCTGAAGTATTTCTCAAGTTTGTCTACCATAACTCTGCATCGCAGGTTTTGAGAATCAACCAGTAACAAGAAACATTGAGCAGTAAGAGGCAAACCAGGAAAAAAAGTATGTGCTCTGGATATCTCAGGGACAGGGTCAACCTGGAGCTTATAATAAAATATACAAAGAATATAGTAAAATTTGCAGGAAAAGCTACATTTGACGTTTGGAACTCTTGGAATAGTCCTATTTTTCCGGAAGTTGGGACCATATTTACGAAAGTACATGACTGCTTTGTTTGCTGTGCCGCTTTCCTACAAATCGGGCACTAGCCCATTATTTTTTTATGGTCTCAACTTTTAGACTCACCGTTCTCCCTCCTTTTCCCCAATAGCATACGTATTCTCGAAACTATTTTCATATTCTCTATATATTTTCATGTGATTTTTCTTCTCCCAGTAAATTATCTGGAAATAGGCGCCCCACATCATACTAAGAACGTTTACAGAGAAAGAAAACATAAACTGCGTAATGAAAGTGCCAATTAGAGGTATATATGGCAAGAAAACCAGAGAAAAAGAGAGAACAAAATTATGGTTAAGATAATCCAGAAGGATTTCTTATTTGACATAACGAACAACAGGTTTTTTCGCAATAGCGTCGTACTTCTCAATCCGCTGATTCCAGTGAAATGCAGTAGCAACCAGACCACTGAAAATCCGCACAAGTAAAACGACATAAGGTTTAAACCTATCTGATTAAGTATCCAGGAAATACACTAACGTGAAAAAAATATCGAACAGAAGAATTGGAGTGCTTGCTTTCCGGAGCCATTCCATACTTTTCGAATCTCCTTCTTCTCCTCTTGATCTGTCAGGGACATCAGAGTCGAAAGTTCTCAAGGTTGACGTGCTGTCTGGCTTCAAGTGTTTTTGCATTAGGGCACCAGCCCATTAGTTTTCGGAAACATTCACTAATAACCATTTAATATGCCTTCACAATGCTTTTCAATAGACGATTTAATCTCTGCGGCCGAGGCGTCATCCGTGATTAAGGAATAATAAGAAGTCAATTCATACCATTTTCTGTGTTTGGTTTTGATGTACAGCCGCGTATTCAGATCCCCAAATCGAGTTTTTTGCTTCCTCTCCAGAAATATCATGAGAGGAAGTAAAGAGATCAAGAACAAAAGAACATTCCAGTGTCCTTTTACTACAGCCATGTAGACAACGAATCCACAAAAGGCAACTCCTCCAATAACCAGAAGAATGGACATTTTCTTTGAACGCTTTTCAAGTCTGCGTGACGTTACACTTTTAATTTCTTCGCAAGGTATTTTTAGCTCCTTCAGTCTGAAGGCCTGCAGGTGTACTCCCAGTTTGTCTACCATAACTGCTGCATCGCAGGTTTTGAGAATCAACCAGTAACAAGAAACATTAAGCAGTAAGAGGCAAACCAGGAAAAAAAGTATGTGCTCTGGATATCTCAGGGACAGGGTCAACCTGGAGCTTATCATAAAATATACAAAGAATATAGTAAAATTTGCAGGAAAAGCCACATTTGACGTTCTGAACTCAGGTACTCGTCCAATTTTTCCGGAAATTGGTACCATATTTACGAAAGTACAGGACTGCTTTGTTTGCTGTGTCGCTTTCTTACAATTTGGGCACCAGCCCATAAGCTTTTTGATGAATTGAAAACAAAAATCTTAATCGGCATTTATTTCCTCTCCAGAAATTTATTTTCTATCCAGAATTGTGTACGATTTCCTCCATTTTCCATAGCTCTTGTCGAAATAAATCGTTTTGCGGTTTTTCTTTTCCCAGTATAATATTTGGAGATAACCAAACCAGAAGTAAGTAAGAAAACCTCCAAAGAATGAAAACATTGCTTGCAGAGCAGGTTCACGACCAGTGATGTAAAGGAAAAAAATCCCAAGATAAAGCGCAAACGCAAGTATTGCGCATAGTTTTTCCATGTTCGAATGATCTATAAATGGTTGCTTTACCAGACCAGCATATAGTTGCATTTTAGCCTTCCAGTGAAATATAACTATAAACAGGGCAATGAAAAATCCTGCAAGTAAAAGAATAGGGTTTATACCCAGCTGAGAAAATAGCAGGAAATACATTAGCGTAAGAACAGTGCAAACTAAGAGTGTTCGCGTACTTGCTCTCTGGAACCATCCTAGATTCTTCAGCTCTTCACTTTCTCCCCTTGCTCGGTCTAGAATATCGGATTCAAAAGTTCCAAAGCCCATGTGCCGTTTAGCTTCATGCGCTCGGGCGTTAGGGCACCAGCCCATAAGCTTTTTAATGTATTCAACTTTAAGGCTCACAGTTCTCCCTTCTTATCTCTAAGCACATACATCTTTTGGAAGCCTCTTTCATTTTTTATATAAATTTTCAAATGATTTTTCCTTTCCCAGTAAATTAGCTGAAGATAACTTCCCAACATCAGTACCCAGGCCCCTGCAGTGAAAGAATACAGTGACCGAATATTAAGAAAAGAGGGAATATAGGACAAGAAAACCAGAGGCAAAATCAAAAACAAAATTAAGGTTAAGAAAACCCAGAAGAATATTTTTTTAGAGGGAGAACCAACAAGCGGCTCTTTTGCCAGGGTGTCGTACTGTCGCATCTGCTTTTTCCAGCAGAGTAAATAGATCAGTAAAGAAAGCGAAAGCCCAAAAAAGAAGGCCTCTGCATTTATACCCTTCTGAAATAGAAAATTTACATAAAAAGGAGTTAAGAGAAGCGTTGGTAAAAGGATTCGGACATCAAGTCTGGAAAAAAGCCTGGAAAATCGGCTTAGAACTTTCGGATTTCTGGCTTTTTCTCCTCCAGATAGATCAAAAGCTTCAAAATTTGCATCGCTAATCCGAGATCCGGTTTCAGTCATCTTGGCATTAGGGCACCAGCCCATAAGTTTTTTTATATTTTCAGCTTTAAGGCTCACAGTTCTCCCTTCTTTTCCTTAACAGCGTACGTCTTCTGGAAGCCATTTTCATTTTTTATACAAATTTTCATGCGATTTTTCTTCTCCCAATAAATTAGCTGAAGACTGAATCCCCACATAGTAAGAATCCAAATTCCTGCAGTAAAAGAATATAGTGACTGAGAGTTAATTGAAGAGGGCGTATAAGATAAGAAAACTCTAATAGGGAAAATTAAAAACCAAATTAGGGATAAGGAAACCAAAAGGAGCACTATTTTAGAGAAAGAGCTAAAAATAGGTTTTTTCGCAATGGCGTCATACTGTTGCATCAGCTTTTTCCAGCAAAGTGAATATATAAGCAAAAAAAGCAAAATACTCAAAAAGAAGGCCTCTGTATTTACACCCTTTAGAAACAGCAAAATTAAGTAAAAAGGAGTAAGGATTAGCGTTGGTAGGAGTAATCGGATATCAAGCCTTGAAAAAAGCTTAGAAAATTGGCTCGAAATCCCTAGAGTCCTGGCTTTCTCCCCTCCAGATTGATCATATGCTTCAAAACTAGCAGGGTTATTCAGAGATCTGATTTCAGATGCTTTAGCATTTGGGCACCAGCCCATCAGCTTTTTAATATATTCGAGGGTCATGGTTGTTACTCCACTCCCGCATTTACAATATAGATCTCTGGCATGTTACGCCCGTAGATAAGCACGATTTTTTTATTTTTCTTTTCCCAGTATAGAGCTGAAAGATAAAGCAGAAAAGATGTTAAGCAAAAGCCGGAAATAAAAGTCAACACGTGTTTAAAGCCACTCATTGAACCTATGCTGAGAAGCAATATCAGTGGGTGCATCCAATCAAGCTTAAAATGGTACCCCAATGCTATCAAACAAAAGGCGGAGACAAAACTTAAAAGCGATCCAAATCCAAAATCTGAAAATAGGAAATATAATAATGTCAGAGAAAGAATTGAAGTTATAACTCTCATTTTTGGTGATGTACTTTTTTTATTCATTTGCTTCATTTTGTTGAAGGTTTTTATTCCATTCAAAAAACGCAAATCCCAGATGCAAAGGAGTGAGTTGAAAATGGTTCCAATGATAAAACCCAATATGAAAGCTTCATCCCTTAAATTTACACCCTGAAATCCAATACAGTACAAAGAAAAGAGCGTCAACCCGGAGTATACTAACGCCCTATTATGGCGTTTGTTCCACCAACCAGATGGTAAAATTGGAGAGTTTCCAGCATCGTTTCCTCCGGATTGGCTATTTTCTTCAAAATATTCAGAGTGGAAGGAATGTTGGGTTTCAACCATTTTTACATTCGGGCACCAGCCCATCAGTTTCCTTATATTTTTGATGAACACATTCATTTTTACTCATCCCATTTTCCTTTCTGAACTCAGGCTTTCTCCACCAATTCCTTTAATTTTCTAAATAATTCGTCAGCTATTTTTGTCGGATCGTCCGCACTCTGGAGTTTAAGCTTCATTTCCTCTGCAAAGTCCCAGAGCAATTCGATACATTCCCGATACTTTTCGCAAGCTCCGCATTCTCCTTCATGTTCATACCAGACCTGCATTCCATGTTTTGCCGAGACAAAAATTATTGCATTGGCCTTGAAAGGAACTGATCTCCCAAAGAGTATCCCTTTCTGTGAGTCCAATTTTTCCACTTCGATCCTGTTTGCCCTGGCCATCTCAAGCAAGGTATCTTCGATGCGCTTATCCATACTGAGAAGGGCTCTTGAAACCGCCTGCCTGGAAATGCCGAAATGCTTTGCGATATTAATATTCGGGAGCCCGTTTCGGCGCAGGAGCCAGAATTCGAATTGTTTTTCATCCGCCGGAAGGAACATGTGTAAACATCTGGATGTTGACTACATATAACTTTCTGTTCTGAAACTTTTCAAAACTTGTGGTCTGAAGATTTCTGCTCTCTGAAAAGAATTTCGGAGTTTTTCAATGGGTAACTCGATAATCCGGCCATAAAAGATATAAGGAAGATGGCTAAAATTTTATTTCAGAAGTGGATCTGGTGAAGTTCTTTTATGCAAAAAGATAATTATTCAGAAATAAATCCGGAAGTCCTATATCTTTCCGAAGACTCAAAAACCGGAAGTGAAGAAGAGAACGTGAGGAACGAAAATGAGGAATTCGGAGTTGACGCTAAAGCGCTTGTTGATTCCAGAATATATGAAAGGCCTTCTTATCGAGGAAAAAGACTGGGAATAAAGGGAAATGTCGTTGTTGCAGACAGTATTGAAGACCTGAGTTCTGGTATCGTTTTCAGCAAAAAATAATTTTACTAAGGCTGTGCGGCTCAATCAGGATTCGTTAAGATCTATTTTTCATATCTGATGTTTATTTTGCAAGCCTTTGGAATATTAAGGAGGAAAAAATAACTGGATCTCTTGCTTGTAAGCAAACAATCCCGGCATATTGTGGGACGAATTAAGGCTCTAGACTCCAAGGACTAATTTCTTACAAGCAAGCAATATCCTATTTCCTATTTAATACTATTTATAATTTACCTATCATTTGAAGACAATTTATCTATCCAAAACTTGAACCAGTTTACAGTTAGATAAATGAATAGGATTCAACATACTGCTTTACAATGCATCCTTAACTGCTTTACAATGCATCCTTAACTGCTTTACAATGCATCCTTAACTGCTTTACAATATATCTAAGTGACTTTTAGATCGGCTCTAAAAATGAAAAATTTAAAGAAATTTTACAAGCGGGCAAACCTCTACACATGCCCCGCAGTGAACGCAATTCTCTTTGATCCTCACTTTATTTTCTTTCATCTGGATTGCATTATGTTCGCAATGCCCCACACAAATCCCGCATCCTTTGCAGAGTAAAGCTCTTCGTACTGAATACTCAACCAGTTTTATTAACTTTTTGAGAGCCTTTTCGCTTTCGCTTCTCCCATTGACATTTCCTGAAGCAAAGACCTGGGCTCTTGACTCGCCATAGGAAACCGATGCAGCACCTTCTATGAAAGAGACTTTTCCGATAGGGTAAAGTATCCCGCTTTCTTCCAGAGTTTCCATGTCTATCGCCTGTCCGAAACTCCCGTCCGCAGTCATTCCTCCTGTTGTGCAAGGCCTGTATCCAGTTGCAATTTCAAAGTGAAGCTCCTTTGGGGCTTCCCCGGAAGGGAGAAGAGATATCCCTTTTTTCTCCGCAAGTGTCTGGAGGACCTTCGGATATCTTTTGTACCTCCATAAACCGTATTTTACCCATTCGGGAGAAAGTCCCATTTTCTCTGCATAAGCAAGGAGGTAATAATTAAGTTTTTTTGCAAGCTCAGGATGGCTTTCCTCAAGCTGGAAGAAGTCCGAAAGCGATGAAGACGGGCAGAGCCAGCATCCCATACGGTCGTATCCTTTCTCATATGCCGGGTTATAGGGAGCTTTTGTCCTGA
Source organism: uncultured Methanosarcinaceae archaeon (assembly GCA_963818955.1). Lineage (GTDB taxonomy): Archaea > Halobacteriota > Methanosarcinia > Methanosarcinales > Methanosarcinaceae > Methanosarcina. Next base: position 39,473 of record CAWFUY010000047.1, read on the forward strand.
AGAGATAGAGCCAGATATGTAAGGCAGTCCATTCCTGTATAGGAGATGCTCCAACCTGGTTTCCGACCCAGGGATTTTTCCAGACTTTTTTACTGATAAAACGTGCATGGGATTCATACTGGCGCTGACCTATGAAACTCAGGCAGCCGCCCTCGTAGTTATCATCAATTAATCTCGTAATAGGCCCAAGTTTGCAGATTTTGCAACACCACCGGGTGTCCAGGGTAGGGGGGCCAAAAACATTTATCGAATCCCAGAAAGAATCTCCGGCACTTGCAGTCTTGATTTCTTTTCCGTAGTATTCGGCAACTTTTTTAACATTTTCAATGGTTTCCGGAAATTCAAGTCCCGTATCCGCAAACATAATCTCGAAATCGTCCAGGGTCTCATCAACCAGCTGGAGCACTGCAAGGCTGTCCTTACCCCCGGAATAAGAAACGCTAACCTTCATTTCCATGCTCCCTGAAACATTTTCAATAAATGCGCGAGCGTTTTTAACCATTAGATCCAGGATTTTCTCGTTAGCCGTTATGGCATCTTCCCAGCTTTGCCCTCCAGCACTGGCTTTATATGGACTCGGTTCTGCGCTCCAGCGGGGTTTTACTGCGTTTCCGCGTTCTTCCTCACACATTTCCTTTCCTGTCATTCGAGCGCGCCCGCAACAGATTACTTCTCCTGCAGGGTTCAGGACTACGACTTCATCTTCTTTTCTAATTCCAGGATCAGCATCAATCACTCCAGGTGCAAGGACACTAGCTCCTTTTTTTACAATGAAAGGTACAACTGCCGGCTCGATAATAACCCATTTCTTCAGGGCTTTTAGATCTCTGCCCTGGAAAAGCCGTCTTGCCCCTTCGAGCCTGGGAAGCAGGACCCACTCACAGCTCTCGATTTCAAACCTGAGAGACGCAATAACCTCCCCATCAACTATTACCTCATCCATCCTGTCCTCATATGGAGCTTTATTCAGTACTACAAGGTGGCCTTTCGGTATAAGGGAGGAATTAAACTGTTTTTCAGAAACTGAGTTTATGCGCTTTATGTCGTAATCAAAAGCCGGACGAATATCCCCAGGAGGAGTTACCTCAATTCTTTTTGTACTTTTCCCACATCCGCACTTTTTGCCGAGCACAGGTACATTGCAGTCCTCACACCAGTGCAGAAGCATCTTGCCAAGATATGCTGGTTTTGACATGTCAAGCAGATTGAGAGAGGTTCCCCTTTAAAAGGTTTTGGCTTTTCGAAGATTTTTTTTCTACTAATTCAAAAAAAGAGAAAAGAAGAACGTACCTCTGTTAGAGGCCGTAGTTCTCCGGAAGGAATACTTTAACTTCATCCTTGTATTTTGTGAGGCAGTCGCTCATGAACTTATCTTTGTCGTCAGTAAGAGCTTCGAAAGCTGCCTTTGCATCTGCAAGCGCCTTTGCTTCGAACCTGGATAACTCAAGTTTGCCTTTTGCCCCTTCTTCGACGATTTTAATACTTTCAAGTGCTGCATTCTTGGCACGGAGGTAAATATCATTTCCGTTCTTGACAATAGCCTGTCCAACTCTATATGCATTCGGATACGCAAGCACATAGCCTTGCGGGTCCCTGTACATATCCGAAGCTGTTAATATGTCTCTCAGTATCTTTGCATTACCTGAATTAAGAGCGACATTCATCATGGAGCAATCGTATGCGAGGGTCTCTGCCCAGCACTGGACAGTAGTACCGCCGAATTCCCCATGGTATTCGACTGACTCGTTTGACCAGAGGTCACAACACTGCATGACCAGGTTACCCATTAGATCAGAGTGAGCACAGGTTGAAGTCTTACCTTCCTGAGCAATCGGAACACCTGAGATTGCTTTGCAAATTGTGTTTTCATATCCGCAGTCCTTTCCGGGGCCAGTTGCACCGCATTCATATGCAACAAGGGATCTTGCTGCAGAAATTGACCTGGCAATAATTGCGATAGTATGGGCAAGGTTTTTGTCCAGCAGGCCTCCCGCAATGAACATCGCAGTGTTTGCCTGTGCACAGTCGGTGTCGCCTGAAGCCACTACTTTATTCTTTTTTGCAATCGATACAATATCGGACCAGACCATTTCCATGTCCATGCTGCCAAGTACACCGATACCGTAAAGCACGCCTGCCATATCGTTCCTTAGAATTGCATGGTCAAAGATTTCCTTTCCACCCATTGACTCAACTGCAAGTATGTCTGCACCAGCTTTGGCACATTCTTCAAAGGCTTCGAGGAAAACAGAGTACTTATCTCCTCTGAGCTGGAGGAAGTTCCTGTTCTCACGGATATCGCCAATTGTGTGGCGGAGTGCACATTTTATGCCGTATTCGTCATGGTAATCTTCCATGATCGTTTTCTGTGCGTGGGCAACAGCCGCTCCCCAGTCAGGGTTATTGGACATCTGCTGAACATGTTCAGTCTCAAGCACAACAGCGGGAGCTCCTATCTGAACCATCCTTGCCATGATGTCGGTAGTTATCCTCTCATATTCCTTAACGAGTTTCTCTTTGGATACACCGGCTTCTGGCCTGGGAGCGTAGTTCACTTCTGGAGTTGTGTATCCGGCACCTATTTCAAGCCCCAGCCCTGCTTTTACGGGCTTGATAGCTTTTCCAAAAATCATATCATCTGCACTTGCATAAGCCATTTTAGTAAATCTTGTTGCTGCCATCTACTCCACCTCCTCAATGTCTATGGAATTTCTCCCTCAATTTCACAATGTTGTCCCCATTTTGTTTGATAAAATCTGCCATCTTCGGGGCATCGGCTGCTTCTTCACCGTAAACACCCAGCTCATACTGGGACACGAAGTCCTGGTTCACTGCGCCACCACCGCATGCAAAGGGAATCCTGTATCCCTTCTCGAGAAGTTTATCGTTAACTTCCTTAAAAGCGTACATGGTTGTGGTCATAAGGGCTGTACCTGTAAGCATGAGGGGTTTTTCTTTCTCCACTGCTGCTACTACCTCATCTACAGGAACATCTCTTCCAAGGTCAACTACATCGTATCCGCCAGCTCTGAGCAGTGCAACCACAATATTCTTTCCGATGTCATGCACGTCACCTTCTGCAACATGGCAGATTATTTTTCCTTTGACCTCAGGTGATCTTCCTGCCTTTTCCTTAATGAAATCAATACCATTGAGCATTGCATCAGCAGACATCATAACATTTGGCAGGAAAATAATTCCTTCATCATAAAGTCTGGTGACTACACCCATTCCAACCATCAGCGCATTATCGATAAGACTGATCGGATCCTTGCCTGCTTTTATTGCTGCCTGAAGGCCCTCAACCACGTCGTCTTCTTCTCCTTCAAAGATAGCTTTTGCGATCGGATAAATTAATTTATCCTTAGGATAGAGCTCTTCTGCAGCTTCTTCTGGTGTCATTTCTTTTTCCTTTTTTACATTATAACGAACCAGAATGCTGCTGGGATTTATATTTAGCAAACTTCTAACCTCCATTTAGCTTTTAAGGAAAAATTAGTCCCCATATATGCATTGAGCGGCAAACAAAGCTAAAAAAAGTAATCTCTCCTTAATAAAAGTCTTGATTTCGCTTAGATGCCCAAAGTTCTCATATTTAAAGACAGCGAAATGTCTTAAATAAATTTCCCATATTTCTCAACATATTAAAGAGACCAAAACTCCTCTTAATTACATAAGAATCCGAGATATATAAAACTTACTTAAAAATTTTAATAATTATAATAGTAGAGTTTGATATGTATACTAGGGCATATGGCTTACCTTTTGCTACCTATTTAGAAGAACTTCGACAAGAGAGACGGACTCGAGATACACTGCTCTAAGAAATTGCAATCTGAGCAAAATTTCTCTTCTTTTTTTTCAGGCATTAATCCAGATTTTATTTTCTCCACTCGCCTGCAAATTTGCAGGACTTCTCGTCTATCCGAACTTCTAATGTTTACTTTCCTGAGAATGCCAAAGCTCACATATTCCACAAAGGCAAAAGGTACCTCTTTCTCACTCTCGGCTTCGAGAAGCAAGACGAGAGCTGCCACATGTAGTCGGTCAGAAGCCCAAACTCCCTGATCAGGGCAGTTTCCAGGCTTTAAAATAGAAGGAACCAGGAGGCCTTCGAAGCAGACCAGTTTGGAGGGAATACCCTTCAGGTTCAGTTTTCCTGAAGAAAGGAATGGCTCGGTTTTTACAGGTGTAAGTGCCGCAAGCATGGGTTCTTGCCCGTATTCTTCAACTGCACTGAGAAGGCTACTTGCAATCTCAGGAATTTTGGATCTTGCCCGTATCTCAGCTTCATTCAGAATCTCTTTTTCAACACCTTCCAGTTCTCCTGGAAACAGATGTGGTAGATCAATACATACCTGTACCAGGTTATCTTCAAGTTCTTTTTGAAGGTTATCGGCTTTTAACGAACACTGTTTTATACTTTCGGAGTACGTCAGGGCAAACTCTTTGAGGAGCATCCTTTCAATTCTAGATACATTCATCTCCGGAACCAATTCGAAGCCTCGATTAACAAAGTATACTTTTCTAGGGCAGTTCAGGTAGAGGAGAATCTCTGAGACAGTAATTTCTGGATTCTGCAGCTCGGTTAACATCAGGTATATTTCGATAAGAACTCTTATAAATTTTTTCATGAGACTTTGCTGTATCTGGATATGGGTCGGTCTGCGACAATCAACGAATCCATATTCGTTAGATATATAAAGTAATGCTCCCTCTTAACTACGTAAGTCATGACATCCAATGAATCCTCAGAAAATCTGCGCAATCGTCTGGCTGAAAAAATGGCTGGAGATATCACTCTTTCAGAAAAACCCGGAGAATCACTAAAAAAGTGGAGAATAAACTTCGATATATCCCAGACAGATATTGCAAATTTCCTTAAAGTATCCCCCTCTGTCATCAGTGATTACGAAAGCGGGAGACGAAAGTCTCCAGGAACACTGATTATTAAGAAGATTGTAGAGTCTCTCCTTGAAATTGATATGGATAGGGGAAGCAAGAAAATTCACGCTTATGAGTCAGTTCTTAGCGCCGAAAGTAGTACAAAATCCATCTACTCGACATACGAATATACCATCCCTATACAGCTTGTAAAACTAGTCAATATTATCGAAGGAGAGGTTGTGTATAAAGGAATTGAGAAACCTCTCTATGGTTTCTCTGTCATCGACAGCCAGAGAGCCATACTGGAACTCTCTTCGCATGAGTTCCAGAAGCTCTATGGATGGAGTACGGACAGGGCCATGATATTTACAAAGGTTAGCTCCGGGAAATCCCCCATGGTAGCCATAAGGGTTACTAATCTCAAACCCGGTGTCGTGGTGCTGCATGGACTAAAAAAAGATGAGGTAGGGCCTGTTGCAATTAAAATGGCCGAAGTCGACCGTATACCTTTGATCGTAACTTCAATGGATCTAGATCAGATAGTCCAGCTGCTGAGAAGATACAGTCAATTCTTTGCGAGAGAATGAACTCAAAGGAAGTTGAAACCCCTAAATACCAAAAACAGGTGAAAACATGACTATTGGAATCGTATCCTATGGTGCGTATGTCCCAAGATACCGCATAAAAATTGAGGAAATTGCCCGACTGTGGGGTGATGATGCTGAAGCACTTAAAAATGGCCTTATGGTCTATGAAAAATCCGTGCCGGATATCGATGAAGATGCCGCAACAATAGCCGTCGAAGCTGCAAGAAACGCAATGGCAAGAAGTGGGACTAGCCCTAATAGAATCGGGGCGGTATATACAGGCTCTGAAAGTCATCCTTACGCCGTAAAGCCTACAAGTACGATTGTTGCCCAGGCAATTGGAGCAACCCCTGAAATGACCGCAGCAGACTTTGAGTTTGCTTGCAAAGCAGGTACTGCCGCAGTTCAGGCCTGTATGGGATTGGTGGGTTCAGGGATGATCGACCTTGGTTTGGCTATCGGGTCCGACGTTTCCCAGGGAGCCCCAAGTGATGCCCTTGAGTACACTGCTGCCGCAGGTGGAGTTGCCATTCTCATCGGGAGAGAGAAATCCGAGATTACCGCAATCATTGAAGACACTTATTCATATACAACCGATACCCCTGACTTCTGGAGAAGAGAAGGCATGCCCTATCCCGAGCATGGAGGCCGATTTACCGGAGAGCCGGGTTACTTCAAACATGTGATTCAAGGCGCAAGAGGCCTTATGAAAAAACTTGATACTAAACCTGAAGATTACGATTATGCAGTCTTCCACCAGCCAAACGGGAAATTCCCAAGTAAAGCTGCAAAAACTCTCGGCTTCACCAAAGCACAGATTACTCCCGGGCTTGTGGTTCCGAAGATAGGAAATACATATTCCGGCTCCTGCCTTATGGGAATTGCAGCAACCCTTGATCAGGCAAAACCAGGCGACAGGATTTTTGCAACTGCTTTCGGATCCGGAGCAGGATCTGATGCTTTTAGCATAGTCGTTACAGACAGGATCGAGGAAATCCGCAACAAGGCTCCGACTGTTTCCGAATTGATTAAAAATCCAATATATATTGACTACGCAAGGTATGCCAGACATAAAGGCAAGATCCGCCTATCCTGAAAACGGAGTGAGTACAATGAGAGATGTAGCAATTATCGGGGCAAAGAATACAAAATTCGGAGAACTCTGGAACCGGTCCTTGAGGGACTTAGTTGTTGAAGCCGGAGCAGGAGCAATTGAAGATGCAGGCGCTAGCGGAAAAGAAATCGATGCTCTCTATGTAGGTAATATGAGTGCTGGCCGCTTCGTCGATCAGGAACATATAGGTGCTCTTATCGCAGACTATTCCGGGTTATCCAAGAATCTGCATATTCCGGCTACAAGAGTTGAAGCAGCCTGTGCATCGGGCGGGCTTGCCCTGCGCCAGGCTATCATGTCTGTAGCTTCCGGTTATAGTGATATAGTAGTTGCAGCCGGAGCAGAAAAAATGACCGATGTCGGAACTGAAGAAGCGTCTTCGGCTCTAGCATCAGCAGCCGACCGGGAATGGGAAGGTATGGCAGGTGCAACTTTCCCTGGCCTGTATGCAATGATTGCAAAGTTACATATGCACAGATACGGGACCACCAGTGAACAGCTTGCAGAAGTTGCCGTAAAAAATCACAAGAATGGCTCTTTGAACTCGATTGCTCAATATAAAAATATAATTACCGTGGAGAATGTTTTGAACTCCATTATGGTTGCGGATCCACTGCATATTTTCGATTGTTCACCGATAACAGATGGTGCCTCAGCTCTATTGCTCGCTCCTGCAGACATTGCCCACGAATACACCGATACTCCCATTTATATCAAGGCAACTGCCCAGGCAAGCGATACCATTGCGCTTCACGACAGACGGGACATAACGACCCTTGATGCAACCGTAATTGCTGCACAGCGGGCTTATTCCATGGCAAAATTGAAGCCCAAGGACATAGATCTTGTTGAAGTACATGACTGTTTCACAATTGCCGAGATCTGCGCTATTGAAGACCTGGGATTTGCCGAGAAAGGAAAAGGCGGAATCGTCACAGCAGAAGGAGAAACTGCTATAGGAGGCCGTATTCCTGTCAACACTTCCGGCGGTCTCAAAGCCTGCGGGCACCCCGTTGGAGCTACAGGCATTAAACAGGCTGTAGAAATCGTAACCCAGCTACGTGGGGATGCCGGCAAGCGCCAGGTAGAAGGTGCAAAGTACGGGATGACCCATAATGTTGGAGGGTCCGGAGCAACCGCAGTAGTTCATATCTTCTCGAGGGAGAAGTGATATCCGATGTCTTCCGTTCCAAGATTCTGGAGAAATATAGGCAGCAGGTATAACCTTGAAGGTACCCGCTGTGAAGAATGCGGCAACTATTTCTACCCCCCGCGCAATTTTTGCGTCAACTGCAGGCGGTCGGGCCACATTGAGCCCTATAAGTTCAAGGGCACAGGCGAAATAGTAACTTACACACTAATCCACGCAGCTGCTGAAGGTTTTGAAAGCCAGGCCCCATACACCCTTGCGATAATCAAGCTTGATGAAGGCCCCAGCCTGACATCCCAGGTCGTCGGCGACCCTGAGAAGATGTATATCGGAATGAGAGTTAAATCCATATTCCGCAAGCTCGGAGAAGGCGGCGAACGCGGTATGATATATTACGGCACCAAATTCGTCCCTGCAGAGGATGATTGACTTCGGATTTTCCGAATTCCGCCAATAGATTGTAAACGAGGATTTGACCGGTTTTAACGATTGAATTGGAGTGTCTGGAAACTATGATTGAAGTGGAAGTCAAGGTCAGAGCGGATCATGAACAGATCCGCCCTATACTTAAGAAAATAGGGGCAGTAAAAATCAAAACCGAGATCCAATCGGATACTTATTTTGCCGCTCCTCATAGGGATTTTGCAAAAACCGACGAAGCTCTCAGGATTCGATCCCTGGACGACCACTCCGTGCTCACCTATAAAGGCCCCAAACTTGATAAAGTCTCCAAAACCCGGGAAGAATTTGAAATCCCTATAGAAGAGGCTACTTTCACCAAGATACTTCACGCACTTGGCTTCACCGAAGCCGGTACAGTCCGCAAATCAAGGGAAGTTTTCGAGGCAGGCGAAATAACTATCTCCTTTGATTCAGTTGAAAGCCTTGGAGAATTCCTGGAAGTCGAAATCATGGCTGAAAGTGAAAAAGAGCTTGAGACTGCAAGGCAGAAGTTATTTGAGCTTTTAAAACAGTTTGGATTTGGGGAAAAAGACTCTATCAGGGTTTCTTATCTTGAGATGGTGCTGGAAAAGAACAAAGGTTAATGTGTCGTTTTTTAAGATCTTTTAATATGTTTTATCCAAACACAGAAATTTATTTTGTCGAGAACATCACCTGCAATAATCAAACCGCAATCTTATGGAATATTTTTATACATGGGTCGAAATGTAAAATCCAGTAGATGGCGGGAACAGTACAGATTTGAACTTAAGTTCGAATTTAAATCTGGCAGGCCTTTAGAATAAAATCTTATTCGAAGACCGAGGAACCTTATTAGCTATCTTTAACGTGCCTTGTCACGCTCGACGCAGGAGAGCGGCCTTTCCTTTTAGAATTAAATGAAGAGTGAAATGAAGAGTGAAATGAAGAGTGAAGTGAAGAGTGAAATGAAGAGTGAAATGAAGTATTTGCTGCAAATATTAAAATTAATAGAAATTTAGTCAACGTTTATCTTATTGGGTATCAATTTATCCTGAATGCACTATTAAATAAACTTTAAAATGCACTTCAGTAAATCCAATTTTCATGGCTGACCGGCAACTGATTTAATTTGTCCCTGTAGAACTGCCAGTTTGGCATAAACTGATCCATTAGTGTGACAAAACGAGAATTATGTGTCGGTTCCCTCAAATGTGCCATTTCGTGCACGACGATATACTCCAGGCACTCCTTTGGTTTCTTGGCAAGGTCAGTGTTAAACCTGATGCTGAACGCTTGATGGTTGCAGCTTCCCCATCTCGTTTTCATCCGTCGAACATAGAACCGCTCTACCTTTATGCCCAGCAGTTGTTCCCACTTTGCAATTAACGGTGGAACTGCTTTCTTAATCTGATCACGATACCATGCATCGATAATTTCTTGCTTCTTTTTTTCATCCGATCCAGGCCGTACTCGTAAGATCATCTTATTATGTTTCAATTCAACCGATGGTGCTTCATTTACTTCGATAATTTTGAGCAAATAGCGTTTTCCCCATACGTAATGGCTTTCACGCTCCAGGTACTCGCGTGGAGTTTCACGCTCCTGTTCCTGGAATTTCTTTTGCTGCTGCTTGATCCACCCAAGTTTGGAAATTGCAAAAACACGAATTGTATCGATATCCATTCGCGAAGGAGCGGATATCTTGACCCTCCCTGCCGGAGGATACACGCTCAAATGAATATTTTTAATATCTTTGAGCACGACGTCTACAGTGATGTCACCGAGCTCTATCTGCGTGGTCATCAGTATTCCTTTTGCGCCTTAACGATAATGAAGATACGTTCTACCTCGGCTACATCCTGCAGAATTTCATACAAAGCTTGCTTGATCACCCGCTCACGAGATTCAACACCTCGCCAATCGTCCGATCTAACCTTTTTTACTTCTTGATCAATCCGCTGAGCAAGGCCAAGAACCGGATCGTTTGGAACTATGTATTCACCACTTTCGACTACCCGATCATCAGCAGGCATTGCACCGTAGTTTTGGAGGTTATTATATAGTGCCCGTAATGCAGGGCTTGTCTTCAACACTCCGAGGATATCGTCCTCATGTCCGGCTTCAACCTGCTTGACCAGGTCTGCAATCCATTTCAAATACTCTGCATACTCAATGGCTTTGGCTTTTCTGGCTGCTATTATTTCATCCAGAAGGGCGGACATCCTCTCATAGAAGGCCGGGTCGTTCAGGTGCTCCTTGATTATTTTGCTGCGGACATTGTTCTCGATTGTCTCTGCCACAGCGTTCTTATTACCCTTCAACCCGCCAAGCTGGGTTGCAATAGCCTTGTCAATGCCTGTTTTTACGATCAGTTCCAGCAGCGGCATATCTTCGAAAGATGAGATCTTCCTGGGTTCGGCTGCTTCTATATATGTATCAATGAGATGGCGCATATCCGCCTCATAGGCTTTCAGGTCGAGGCTCTCCCCGCTGGCTTTACGGATAATCTCACGGATATTCAGGTAATGGTCCAGCTGCTGCTTAATTCGGGCGATACCAGCAGCTGTCGTATCCGGCTGCTTCCATTTCGTCAGCAATGTTGGCATAAGCGCGAACCAGTGAAGCGGTCTCTTTGTAGAGAGCTACACGCTGCGTTTCTCGTTCCTGAAGGTCAGTCGGGATCTCAGTGTTCCCGCAGAAGTAATGAATGTGCTCCAGCTCTCCTTTCGGCGGCTCAACAGGCTCGCAGAGCAGAGCAAGAACCTCAAGCGCATTTTCAAGGCGTTCCTTACCTTTTTTCAGGCGGTCCTGCATTAAGACCTGCGGATCGGCACCGCCGGCGCTAGTATCGAGCTCGGAGGAATAAACCTGAAGCGCTCCGGTCCCCTTATCGTTAACAAGGTTCTTGAAAAGGTCCTTGTAATCCACAATATACCCAAATTCCTTGTCTACACCATCCAGGCGGTTAGTACGGCAGATTGCCTGGAATAAACCGTGGTCCCTCATTGATTTGTCTATGTAGAGGTAAGTACAGGGAGGAGCATCAAAACCGGTAAGAAGCTTGTCCACAACTATAAGCAGCTTCATATTTGCCGGTTCTTTTATGAAAAGGGATTTAGCCTCTTCTTCGTAGCTCTCGGTTTTTGTCATTCCCGGCTTAGTTTCGATAATTTTGAGCAATTCCGTATAAGTGTTGTAGATGAACTCTTTTTCAGTTTCGGTATTAGCGCCCGTATCTTCTTTTGTTATATCTTGAGCCTGCGGGTTGTAGGAAGTTACCACGGCGCATCTGCCCTTGAAAAGCGTTTTCTGGAACAGGGAAAAGTATTTGCAGGCTTCGTATATGCTTGAAGCTACAAGGATTGCATTCCCGCGTTCACTGGACAGACGTGGTTTCACGCTAAAATCGAAGATGATGTCGCTGACTACCTTTTCCATGCGGGAACGAGAACTGAGCACTTTCTGCATGGTGCCCCAGTGCTTTTTCAATTCATCTTTCTGCCAGTCGTTGAGCCCTCTGGTCTTTGCCTCAAACCACGCATCTATCTTTTCCCCGGAGCCAAGCCGCTGATCAATGTCGCGTGCTTCATAAACGAGATCGAGCACCACGTTATCCTCTACTGCTTCACAAAACTTGTAAGTATGTATATAGCCGCCGAAGACTTCCAGGCTGGTCTGTTTATCCTTCTTGAGCAGCGGCGTGCCGGTAAAACCAATAAAAACAGCATTTGGCATTATTGCCTTCATTGCCCTGTTCAACTTCCCGCTCTGGGTACGGTGGCACTCGTCCACGAAAACAAAAACCTCGCCAACGGTTTTGCTTGGCTGGGATTCCAGATCTTTGATAAAAGCATCAAAATCTTCCGTGCCTTTGCGCCCGAATTTGTGGACAAGGGAGCATATCAAGACGTGGTTTGGCCTGACCAAGCATGCTCATCAGTTCTCTACCGCTGGTAGTTCGTTTGATAGTCTCTCCGGCTTTTATGAAGAAGTCCTTTATCTGCTTGTCCAGCTCGTCCCGGTCCGTGATTATTGCTACACGGGCATTGGGGTTATTCTCCAGTATCCATTTGGCAAGAAATACCATGACAATGCTTTTTCCACTGCCCTGTGTATGCCAGATAATTCCTCCCTTGTGCTCCATTACATGTTTCTGTGCAGCTTTGATTGCAAAATACTGATGCACTCTAGGCAGTTTCTTGACACCACCGTCGAAAAGCACAAAATCGTGCATCAGCTCAATGAGCCTATCCTTTCGGCACATCTTGAGCAGGTATTTATCCAGCTTGAAACGGCTGTTATCCTCTTCATCTTCCTTCCATTGGAGGAAATACTTCTCAGGCGTACCAATTGCCCGTATCTTAAGACCTTCGGAATCATTGCCGGCAAAAATGAACTGCACAGTGCTGAAGAACCATTCGTTGAACTCGGCTGCTGGTTGGACAGGCTCTGGCGAATGCCATCCCCAATATTAGCACGGCTGTTCTTTAACTCCAGACACACCGATTGCTATACCGTTTACGTAAAGTACGATATCAGGCCGACGTTCGCGGTTACCCTTTAGAGTAACTTCCTCGGCAATAGCAAAATCGTTCTTCTCCGGCTCCTGCCAGTTTATAATTTGGACGCTCTCAGTGACCTTGCCAGCCTCGGTTTTCACAGGGACGCCATAACGCAGCAAGCTGTAGAATGCCTGGTTGTTGCTGTACAGGCTGCGGTTGTGTTTGTTTGCCTCGGTTTTCAACAGGTAGAGTGCCACATTGATTTGTTTTTGAGTATATTCACACCTGGTCAGGTAGGCGATCAGAGCAGTCCTTCCTCTATATTGCTGTTACCTTCACGGTCAATCCAGTTACCGAGGTAGTCATAACCAAGTTCATCATGAAAAAGGGAAATGATACGATCTTGAGTTTCACGCTCTGACTTGCCGATATTCCTATACTAATCGAATCCTCCCTGTAAGCAGTTCCTGCATCATACCCTGCTTGATCTGGTGGGCCTTGGCAAGCTTTTCTTCCAGAGCGGTGATTTCTGAGTCCATGTCGGAGAGAGATGGTGGCGATGGCGGTTTGTTCTGCTTGTGAGTATGAGCGAAGAGATATATTAATTCCTTGACATAACTTGCTGAGCAGATAATGGAATTGATAGCTACCAGTTGCCAAATCACCGTGTCTACAATCTGTGATCTAACTGTTAAGGCGACAGTCAGGGACTATAGTATGAACAAACGAGCAGGCACTTGTGGCTCAATAACCGATGTCGTTTTGACCTATGCACGAAGAGATCAAATCTGTTCTACAACACAACTACTCTACTCCCATAACTACCGTACAACATGACGTGTAGATACCGACTATCACATCTTTTTCTGGAATTCTGTAGTTCGCTATTGATACAGAGAATTCAAATGGTAGCCAGTTTCCGACAGACAATTCTTCAAGGCGTTCTGTCTTGATCTAGAATTTCCAGGTTATAACTGCTCCAGGAACTCTGACACCAACGGAAAACCACTTCCATATGAAGCTTGGTGTTTGGTGGTAAGCACAATCGGAACGTGACGAATTAGCTCAATTCTCATAGAGCTTTATGACCTTTCCAATCCTCTGGAATCACTCCAACTCAGGTCTGTTTGTATCCTTTACCTTCTCCAAATCCCCGGCAAGCCGTCTTTTACCAGTCAGCAATTCCTGCATGGCGCCCTGTTTGATCTGGCGTTTCTTAGGCGATGAGCTGCTCAAGGGATTCGATGAGGGCATCCGCATCGGAGAGATGCTTCAGCAGATGGCTTCTTGTTCAGTGAGAGATGATGGAAGAACGACATTGCAAGCGTCTCTAATCATGAGTCTTTACGTAATGTAGGAATCGTCTCCACCGCTTGACGAATCTGAGTGATCTGTGTTGAATTCCGTCTATGACGAGTGAATAGTGTGAGAAAGCATGGAGGTTAAATTATCTGGTCCATCGGACGACATGGCTATTGGTTAGACACTCAACATTTTCCAGATACCGATATGTCATTGGCATTCATGCCATTTGCAAGACAGTCGATGCACCACGTCATCGCACCATATTGACCAGTGAGCGTACATGCTTCCGTATCAAAAGGGTACAACGATTGAGACATAATCTTCGCTGGATATCAGCATTGGTCCATAAAAGGCGTGATTTACCTAGGCAATTGTCTTTCGTCTATGAATTTGTAGTTGAGCTGATAGGAATTCGGTCGAAGCGGCTTAGGTGTAGCGCGGTTCCATCTGTCTTTCGCTGCAACAATGAGCGTAGACTTCTCCAATCCTCCGGAATCACCCCCACCTCAGTCTGTTTGTAGCCGGCGGGATGTTTTCGGAGATGCATTCCGCGCTCATGAACTTTCCTCCTTGTTTGAGTTACGGGTAAATTATGCATCTGCTCTGCATTCTAAACCCGTCGAATTCGACGGGTTTAAAACGGGATATGGGCAAATTGGTCAGCGGATTGCTGACGAATTCTCATCCTCGAGTGAGTCTGTGGGCAGTAAGTCCGTAGGCTTGAAAATCAGGAGGTAGACTTATGGCTCTCGACTGAGGAGAATTCAGTCGAAAAATTGCTTAATCTATTCATCCCAAATTCCGCAGACATTGTCTGCGTAATCTCCAGACGAATCCGCTTGCAGATATCGAAAAGCAGTTGAAAACCGTAACGATTACTAGCGTTCATAACTTGAACCCCATCCTCTCCAGGTGCCGGTTAACTTTCTCCTCAAGCTCTGCCACGCGGTCGGTCATCTGAGGCATCGGGGTTTCATAGCGTTCGGCTAGCTCCTTTACGCGCTGGGTGAGAGCCTGGCTAATCCGGTCCATCTCGCCGTGAATGGCAGAATCAAGCGCTGAAAGCCATTTATCATCCACAACAAGTGTCTTGATATCATCTTCTGTGAGCCTGGGATAGTAAGCGTGTGCTTTTGCATCAAGAGAAGCTTCTGCATCCTTTAAGCGCTTCTTGAGGTCTGCTTCCTGGTTTGCGAGTTTCAGCCAGTCGTTGAGGACAGAATATTCTTCCTTTGCTTCCCTGTCGCCTCTTATTTCTTTCAGGCGAGAGCTGACGTTAGCCTTATTCACCTTTTCAAGTTCGGAAAAAGCTCCTTCTTCGCCGCCGTGTTCCTCTTCCAGCTCAGTCATACTGGCGGTGATGCTTTCCAGTTCAGCAGCGAGCTTATCGATAGCTTCCTGCTCTTTTGCGAAGAAACGGGCCACAATAAGCGATTTTGGTACGAGGTCGCAGGTCCAGCCCTTGTCCTTATCCTTTCCTTTCTTGTCCTTTTCGATAATACGGGAAGTCTCAGCTTTCCAGCCGTCGTCGGAGATTAGGTAGCAGTCGTCCTGCATCGTTTCTTCCCAGTAGTCCATCAGGTGCTGGTATACATCGTACCGGTCGATGAGCGGCATGTCTGCATAGTGGGCGAGCAGGTCTTCTGATAGCTCCGATATGATTTCCTTCGGGTGGCAGTCTTTCTGCAACTGTCGGAGCAGAGCGGAAGATTTCTCGCGCCAGACAGCGAAATGATCATTCATTCCGGCGATAAAAGCGGCAAATTCAGGATGTTCGTAGATAGTGGATTTGATGGCTGCCTTTTCCACGGCAAGGTCCATATAACCGAGAGCGATTCGGTTTGAACAGGGACTGCTGGAGCTGCGGACAGACATTCCAGTAGCTCTGGAGGGCATCAGATATCAGCCGAGGGGATGCCTCCGTGCAGGTGGCCTTCGATATCTTGCAGGTCTTCAGCTTGCTGGCTGTCGATATAGCGAGGCAGGTTGAGGTTGAAATCGTTCTTCTCGATTTCCTCGAAGCTGACCATTCGCGAATATTTCGGGAGATCTGCCTGCCGTGTGAAAACGTCCACTATCCTGTGGATATCCTGGGCTCGGAGGCGGTTTTTGGGGCCGTCTTTCATGAAACCGGCACTGGCATCGATCATGAAGATCCCCTTACGGTTATGGGCTTCCTCCTTATCGATAACAATAATACATGCCGGGATGCCGGTCCCGTAGAAAAGGTTGGCTGGCAGGCCGATAATGCCTTTAATGTAGCCCTTGCGGACGAGGGCCCGGCGGATATCACCTTCAGCATTGCCTCGGAAAAGCACACCGTGAGGCAGGATACATGCTCCTTTTCCAGTGCTTTTAAGCGAGCGGACTATGTGCAGCAGATAAGCGTAATCCCCCTGCTTGGCCGGCGGGACCCCGAAAGGCTTGAAACGCTCGTAAAGGTCTTTAAGCGGGTCAAGGCCGGTGCTCCAGCGCTTATCACTGAAAGGGGGATTGGCGACAACGTAATCGAAGGTTTTGAGCGTTTCCCCATCCTTAAATTTAGGATCTGTCAGGGTATTCCCCTGCACTATAAGAGCCTCGGGGTTGTTGTGCAGGATCATGTTCATGCGGGCGAGGCCGGATGTAGCAGCGTCTTTTTCCTGTCCGTACAGGGTAATCTTGGTCCTGGCCTCAGAAGCGACCTTCAAAAGCAGAGAACCGGAGCCGCATGTCGGGTCGTAGGCCGTGGTCGAGCTTGTAGTATTTGCCTGGCGGATACTGAGGATCTGTGCAATTATCCGGCTGACCTCGGCAGGGGTATAGAATTGGCCTTTGCTTTTGCCGCTTTCGGTTGCGAAATGGCGCATCAGGTATTCGTAAGCATCGCCAAGGATATCGTCGCCTTCGGCACGGTTTTTCGAAAAATCAAGTGAAGGATTCTCAAAAATGGCAATGAGGTTCGTGAGCCTTTCAACCATTTCCTTGCCGCTGCCGAGCTTGTTAGCGTCATTGAAGTCCGGCATATCGGACAGCTTGTTTGCATTGACCAACGGACTGATTATTTTCTTGTTGACCTGATCGCCGATATCGGATTTGCCTTTAAGTGCAACCATATCCTTGAAGCTTGCACCTTCGGGAATAACGATAGGAGCAAAGGGCATCCCGGCATATTTGTCGCTTACGTATTTGATAAACAACAAAACGAGTACATAGTCCTTGTACTGGCTGGCGTCCATTCCGCCGCGCAGTTCGTCACAGCTGGACCAGAGAGAGGAGTAAAGTTCGGATTTTTTAAGCGCCATTTCATACCTCCAGCTGATGCTTAATTTGGGGACGATAGGCTGAATATGAAGTCGAAATTAATATTAAAATAATTTTTAACTAATTCTAAGTAGTGCAGGGTAGTTCTTATGATATGTTCTTCGTTTTCTGAACCTTTTGTGCAGGCTGACATTTGTTTTCCTTTTTGCTTCATGCATTTTCATCTTTTTATTATAGTGATTACTCAACGATGACAGCAAAAAGTAATAAATATTTTCATTTCATTCTCGACTTCAAATAGCTACTTAGAGTTTCTTTTCGCCAATCTTACATTCTGAGATCTTCAAAACCACTTATTACACGTATTAAACTATATAAAATTCATTAATTTCATGGGAAAGGCCGCTCTCCTGCGTCGAGCGTGACAAGACACGTTAAAGGTAGCTAATACGGTTATCATGTTTTCTATCCTCAAAATCTGCTCCCATTGGCCTGTTTGGTAATCTTTGGGAAAGTCCAATTTTCTCCCTGGTTTTGCCTTGATTTATCCTCTAATTTCAGCTTATGCCTTGTTTAGCTCTTAAACAGGCAAGACAGAGAAAAACTGGACTTAAAATTTCGTGATTGAAAAATGCTGCCCTCAAGAAAGAAGATTCAGCCCGCCCAGAAAATATAATTTTACTGTTATGCCCAGATGGGGTTCGGATCAAATACTGACTCCTTATTTTTCGAGAACTTCCCAGTGGCCGCCTTTAGCCGGGCCTATTCTCTTAAGTAAGCCTTTTTTCTTCAATTTAGAAATATTGTCTTCTACTTTTCTTGCGGAAATGCCTACTTTATCGGAAAGCTCTCTGGCTGAAATTCTCGGGCTTTCACTTATAAAACTAAGTATTATTTCCTGGTTTTGAGTCAGATTTTCTCCGACCTTTTCTCCGACCTTTTCTCCGACCTTTTCTCCGACCTTTTCCCCTACCTTTTCCCTACCTTTTGCTTCACTTTCGTCAAAGTACTTTCTCTTGAAGGTAACAATAAACTGATTTCCAACCTCTTTAAAACCAGCTTCTGGTTCCGTTGAAAGGATCAGGCTTATTCCCCGGCCCCATTTTTCTATCCAGTGAATTTCATGGAAGATTTCAGCTATGAGTTCGTTCCTTCGCTCGGAGACCATCTCGGTCTTTATTTGTTCGATTGTAAGTCCGCCGTAAAGGAGACCTTTGTTTCTTATTTCCACGCGGTTTTTGAAAATAGCCACATTTACGGAATCGTATTCATAGTAATCTCTGTGGCAAAACGCATTTATTATGGCTTCCCTAATAGCTTCGTTTGCGATTTCCGGGACATCTATTCTTTTCAGGCCTTCAAGTCGCATCCCGATATGGATATTTTTGAGGATGTATTTTTCAGCTTCTTCGATCAGGTAGAAAAGATCACCTGTGTAGTCCTGCATATCGATGATATATGAGGTGTCATTTGTAGCAAATACAGCACACCTTAGCCTCGCGTTCGGGAAGAAATCTTCGGGTTTCTTTCCAAAGAGAATCACTGCCGCATTTGTCAGCTTTCCGGAATCAATAAGCTTTAATTTTTTAAGGGTATTTTCAAGGTCGCTGTATTCCCGTCCAGCTTCCTTTACGAAGAAGAGAATCTTTTGCTCATCGATATCTTCTAAACTTGCTTCCTTGCAAATTGAACGGTCCCACTTTAAATGCTCTTTATTTTTTCTGAGTATAAGGTTCTCAAGTTCCTTTACGCTCAGGGGTTTATCCTCATCAGAAGTTCTAATGTATGCTCTCCCATATGCAAAATAAGGAATATTATTTCCCTGGAACTCTATCTCAATGCATATCTTTCCTTGAAGGGTTATCTGCTTTATTGCCGGATAGATCCTGGGTTCAATGTGAGCGGAGATCGCTTGGGAAATCGTTCTCAAAGTGTCATTTCCGACTTCCTGCCCCACAACAGTTCCATCGTCCTTGACACCAAAATATAATTTGCCTTCCTGGTGCTTGTTTAGCATGGCAACTATAGAGATTATGGCTGGTTTTAGTTGTGCAGTAGATTTTTTAAGTTCAAGAGTTTCAGATTCTTTCAGCTTGAAATAAGGGTCCATAACCAGGTCCTGTAGACTATTTTGTGTCTTTAAGATGATACCCAAGTCTTATAAAAGTAAGGATTTGAAAATTATTTAACATTTTTTAAAACACTACGAACTGAACTTATTCTCTGGATTTGCATATCTCGCTCTGTTGTGCACCGGAATAATAATTTTACAGTTACAAATAAGCCGGGCTTCGGATTGAAAACTTGCGCCTCGATTGTCCGGAAATTCCCAATTCCACCTTCGTGAGGGTCAAATCTAATAAATACAGACCAATGAAACGTTTAATGTCTTTAAAAACCATATTTCGGCTCTGGCTAAAACATAAAAATTCATTAATTTCATTGCAAAGGCCGCTCTCCTACGTCGAGCGTGACAAGACACGTTATGGAAAGCTAATACGGTTCTCTGTTTTTGATTAGCTTAATCTACATCCACTGGTCCCTATTTAGAAAACGCTCAGAATGTTGAACTAAAATTCAGTCACTTTTTCCGCTTTTCCGCACTTTCCGCGGTTTTCAAAAGCCTATTTTTGAATAATATATCAATGTAAAGAAAATTCGAGAAATAATAAACCTAAAGAAGTCGCAAAATTAAATTTATTTTAGTCTAAAAATGGATCTCTGAATTTATAGAGAGATGGAATACTCTAAAAATAAAATCCATCACTTCTCAACTTATTTATTACTAAATATGCTACAACAATTGTGATTATAAGAACTAATGGTACTAGAAGCGCACTATTAACTCCCCTTTGAAAGTTTCTATGTGTAGGTAGTCTACAATTATTGAAGGTCCGCATACTACTGCAATTAAAACTAAAATTTTCAGTGGAACATCCTTTAGTAAAATTCTCAGTGGGACATCCTTTTCCAGCTTTGCCATTTACAACATAAATGACTTTTCTTAATATATATTTAAGTTTTGAATTTCTATGTCACTATTTTTCTGATAATATTTTTTAAGACCTTAATCTGAAAAAGGCATTTTTTTACATTATAAGAATACTTTCAACTTGCTTGGCAAACAATAATGAATTTAAGATAGCCTTTGAGCATAAAGGTGAATACAATATTAGTGAAATCAAAGGACTAATCAATGTATAGTCGCTTTGATTAACTTTAAAAAGTTGCTCGTCTTAAACATCGAAATTCGCTTAAAATTTATGAAATTGTTAAAGGAAGGTATAAGATGATTAGTGTATGTGGAGTCAATTGTGACGGCTGTCCTCATTTGAATAATGGATGTGCCGGTTGTGATGCACTTGAAGGGAAGGTTTTCTGGACACAATTAATTGGCACTGATGTTTGCCCTCTTTACAAATGTGTAAAGGAAAAAGGTTATCATAATTGTGGTGATTGTTCACAAGTCCCCTGTGAACTGTGGGTTTCTTTAAAGGATCCTTCCTGGAGCGAAGAGGAACATCAAAAATCAATTCAAAACAGGCTATCAGTCTTGAAAGGATTAAGGTAAGTTCAGAGCAAAATTAAATTACCCAAATAAACCTATTTTAATCGTCTGTTGGATTTATTAATAAAACCCCACTCCTCTTTAAGCTTACATTTCAACTTTTTTTCAATTCAAAATGTCCAATTACTTTACTGTTATATAGTTGGTCTTCTTCGCAGTATTACTGCCTGCTGCATTCTTAACTTTCAAAGTAACAGTATACGTTCCTGCTTTTGTGTATTTATGAGCAGGGTTTTGGAGTGTTGAAGTACTTTTGTCACCAAAATCCCAATACCAATAATATGCATCCGTGCTTTTATCAGTGAACTTAACTGTTAACGGTTTTTTTCCGGAAATAGGTGATGCAGTAAAGGCAGCAACCGGAAGGTAGCTAATAGCACCCATGTAAATATCGGGCTTTCCATTGCGATAATCTGTCCACACTACGTTGTTACCGTATATAGCAGGTGCTATCTGATCTGCCTTATTGGTTGTGTGAATTTGTTGATGGGTAATAAGATCGTACGCATAGATATCCCAATTTCCATTTCGGTTATCCTGCCAAACTAAATTATTGCCATAAATAACGGGGTTTATTGAGTCTGACGGATTTGTTGTTATCTGAGTCTCCTTCATTGTGGAGAGATCGTACATATAAATGTCCCAGTTTCCACTAAGATTATCGGCCCACACAATTTTGTCACCGTATATATCCGAAATGTTTGCCTTCCCACTATGTGAAATCCAGGTTCCCCATATATCCTGGGAACTTGAAAGATCATACATGTGAATATCGGGAGAGTTGTAACTTTCATTGCCTTCGGTCCATACAATTCTTTTACCGTAAATTGCCGGACTCCAGGCAGTTGAATACCCGGCTAAGTCTGTTGTCTGTTGAGTTGATAGATCGTAGCAGCGTATTTTCGCATCTATAGGAGTTGGCTGGTCAAACTCCCAAGCTACCAAGTTTCCGTAGATAGCAGGATCATAGACCGGAAGAAAAGGTATGCCAGAGTGTATCACAGTTTTTTTATCAGTAGAGAGATCGTATATGTAAATATCTGTATTATTACGAACAAATACGACTTTGTTACCGTTTATTGCAGGATCTGTTAGGCTCAACTTATCGTTTACATGGATTTCTTTTTTAGTCGAAAGATCTAAAGCGTAGATAGCTGAATTCCCGTTGCGTGTATCCTGCCAAACTATTTTGTTGCCATAGATGTCAGGATTGGCTGCTTTTCCGCTTGTTGTGATCCGTGCTTCAGTAATAGATGCCGAAGCAGTAGATGAGATAAGAATTAATAATAAAACTATGGCTAATGATACTGAAGCTAATGAATGCAATTTTCTAGTGTTTTCCATTACCCTTTTCTCCTTTAATATTCAAAAAAGAATTGTACTATTTGAAATTATTCATTTAAGGTACTGCGGGCTCTTCCGGAGATTAACAATTTATGCGTCCTACACCAACATAAAAATATCCGCAGCCACCACAGAGTTCATAGAGTAACCCACTCGAAAACATTAATAAGTATTGAAATCCTTCCACAAATCTCGGAAGAAAAGAAAATTCCTCCAGGTGAACTGATTACCAGTTTTGACCTAACTTCTATTCTTAGCGTATTCTGGAAACCGTTTTAATGCCTCCTGCAATTAAACAAAAGCTTTAATAGTGTTGGAGTTATCTTTAATATAAGCACATATGAACAACTGTTCAACTATGATTTTGTTCGAAAATGATTCTTGGAAGGTTAGCTGTGGCTGAATTTGATAAATGTGAGGTCAATTGCATACACGATGAGGCAGTAAAAGCAGTACGGCAGGCTTTAATTGGAGAAGAAGTAGCTATTTCACTGGCCGAGCTGTTCAAGGCATTGGGAGATCCTACAAGAGTGAAGATCTTGTTTTCTTTAATGACCAGAGAACTTTGCGTTTGTGACCTTACTGCCGTAATAGGAATTTCCGAATCTGCAGTGTCTCATCAGCTAAAAATACTCCGGACTTTGCGTCTTGTTAAGTACCGGAGGGAAGGCAAAATCCTGTATTACTCACTGGCTGATGACCATGTTGAAAAATTGTTTGCACAAGGGCTGGAGCATGTTACCGAATAAAACTGAAAAATTGAGGACTCAGGGATGAACGGGGCTGCGGTAAGAACGGAACCAACGATATCGGTGGCATCAACGGCATCTACGGTATCAACGGTGTCATCCAGGCTGCTTGTAAGTGGCCTGGACTGCCCGGATTGTGCGGCTAAAGCCGAAAAAGCTGTAAAACGTATTCCGGGAGTAGTTGACGCTACTATTGTTTTTCCGGTCGGAAGACTTGATGTGGAGTATGATCCGAAACAAACTGGGATAGCTCAAGTGCTGGACAAGATTAAAAACTTAGGTTATGAGGCACGAGAATACAACCTGAAAACAGATCTGATGAAAGATCTAACTAAAGACAGGCCAACGGTACAGAGTTCTCAAACAACTGATTTCTGTATTATCGGAATGGACTGTGCAGACTGTGCAGCCAAATTGGAAAAACATATATCGAGAGTTCCTGGGGTCGAGAATGCTAATGTAAATTTCGGTGCATCTAAGGTGACGGTAACTCATAATGGACAGACGGCAGAAATCCTGTCAACGATTGAAAAAATGGGTTATTCCGGGAAAGTAGACGATAGATTTAATGAGAGCTTCAGGGTGAAGAGTTCACCGGCCAGTTTCTGGAAATTAAACCAGTACGTTAAGCCTACGGTGATTTCTTTTATTCTGTTGGTCTGCGGGCTTATTTCTGTAAATCTGGGAGCATCGGAGCTGGTTGTCGAAGGATTGTTCCTGACCGGGATTTTTCTGGGAGGTCTGCTGCCAGCTAAAAACGGGATTTCCGTGTTAATAAATGCACGGGAATTTGATATGAATATTTTGATGACCATAGCAGTAGTCGGTGCGGCTGCAATTGGTGCGCTTGAAGAGGCTGCAACGGTAGTGTTTCTTTTCTCTTTTGGAAATATGCTGCAAGGCTATACCCTCGATAAGACGAGGAATTCTATCCGATCCTTAATGGAACTAACACCCAACGAAGCTCTGGTCAGGCGGGGAACGACTGAAATTAAAATGTCGGTAGAGAAAATTTCAGTAGGGGATACAATTGTTGTGCTTCCCGGGGAACGGATTGCCATGGACGGCAAAGTGTCTGCCGGCTACTCTACGGTGAATGAGGCTCCGATCACAGGCGAGTCTATCCCGGTGGAGAAACAGCTTGGGGACGAGGTGTATGCGGGAACGATCAATGAGCGCGGTTCCCTTGAGGTAAAAGTTACCAAACTGGCCCGGGATAATACAATATCCAGAATTATTCATATGGTGGAGGAAGCTCAGGGGCAGCGAGCTCCATCTCAACAGTTTGTCGATAAATTCGCTAAGTATTATACTCCTGCCGTAATAATCCTGGCTGCACTGGTTGCTACGGTGCCTCCTCTTTTTTTAGGACAGCCGTTTGAGAAATGGGTTTATGAAGCTCTGGCCATGTTACTGGTTGCATGCCCCTGCGCACTGGTGATATCCACACCGGTGTCCATAGTGTCCGCAATTGGCAGTGCGGCAAAAAACGGGGTACTCATTAAAGGAGGCATGTATCTGGAAGAAGCAGGCACTTTATCTGTGGTTGCCTTTGACAAAACCGGCACCCTTACTGAAGGAAAGCCTCATGTTACCGATATCATTCCTGTTGACGGCCTGCCGGATCAGGAATTCCTCTCAATAGCATCGGCAATTGAGAGTCGCTCAGAACATCCTCTAGCTGAAGCAATTGTTAATTATGCGAAAGAACACGGAGCTAAAGTCACAATTATATCAAAATTCGAATCGATTCCCGGCAAAGGGGCTAAAGCAGTGGTTCGGGGTAAAACATATAGGATTGGAAATTCCAGGTTTTTTGTGGAACAAGCAATAGATCTAAAGCCGGTGGAAGGAGAAATTTCCCGTCTCCAGAATGAAGGAAAAACAGTAATGATTCTGGGAGATGATGTGCGAGTTTTGGGCCTCATAGCTGTGGCGGATATCTTGAGGGAAAACTCCGGACAGGCTGTTAGTAAGCTGAAAAAAGCCGGTATTAAAAAAGTCATTATGCTCACAGGAGATAATGAAAATACTGCCCGGGCTATCGCCCTAAAAGCCGGAGTAGACGATTTTCGGGCAGATCTATTGCCGGAAGACAAGGTGGATGCGGTTAAGAGCCTTCTTGCCGAACATGGAAAAGTAGCTATGGTGGGAGACGGCGTCAACGATGCTCCGGCAATGGCAATATCCACAGTCGGGATAGCAATGGGCGCTGCAGGTACTGATACTGCACTTGAAACTGCGGATATCGCCTTAATGGCTGATGACCTGACAAAACTGACCGATACAATCAAATTGAGCCGGAAAACGCTTGGTATTATCAAACAAAACATTGCCCTTGCTTTGATAATTAAAGGACTGATACTTCTGCTGGTTGTCCCGGGCTGGCTGACTCTGTGGCTGGCAGTAGTCGGCGATATGGGCAGCTCGCTTCTGGTTACCCTCAATGGAATGAGATTATTGAGAATGAAACATGAGGATTGATCATTTTATTAGTTAGATCAATAGTTCGTTAATTAGTAGTGGTTAATTTTTTGATCATCTTATGTAGAAACCTTTTACATAATCTCTTTTTATTCAAACTTAATTTTCAAATTTCGGTATGATTAATAAAAAATTTCAAATTTATTTATAGTCATATTAACGATTTCTTTATTTAATGTTTTTAAGAACTTAATATGGTGCTTTCGCACTAGATACTCTTTTTCAGAAACTGGCACATCTCCTTTAAATGGACCTCTCCGTTGAACATATATATCGAAGTCCATAAAATTTATTAGACTGTAGTATAATTATCATATAAACTTTGATTTAATACATTATTAAAAAAAGTATATTGATAAAAGATGTGATGATTGTGCTAAGACAAAAAATGTTAATTCTTATTTTAGTAGCTTGTTTTTTCCTTGCCAGCACTCCTACTGCTTTATGTACAAGTCCTCCACCAATTATTTATGTTGCAGGAGACAGCAGCGGAGATTATATATGCGATGGAAAAAGCGATCAGGTACAGATAAACCAGGCACTGAATTTCGTTGCAAATAACACTGCATACTCAACTGTACATCTGAAAGGACCTTTTACTTATGTTATTGACGATACTATTCTGATTGGCAACAATACAACTCTTGAAGGAGATTCCTCTGCTGTGATTAAACTTGCTAATCATGTAAATTGGCCTTCAATGAAGCCTCTTATCCAGCAGATAAGCGATTCGGGAAATTCGAATATTACAGTAAGAGGCTTTGAGGTCGATGTAAACTATGATGGTAATAGTGAAATTCTATTGGGTAGAGGCTATTACAATGTAATGTACTTTGTTCGTTGTAATAATGTAAAAGTATACAATATGTATATGCATGATGGAAATGGGGACGGTTTGAGGATAAACACGGGTAAAAATATTCAATTTTACAACAATACTATAAACAAGCTAGGTCATGATTGTCTGTTCGCACTCCAATGTAATAATGTGGAGGCCTGGAATAATCGTATAACTTGCAGAACCAACAGTGCTCTTAGAATCTCAAATTCCAATAATGTAAAACTGCACGATAACTTCATTGACTCTTTCCACCATTGGAGTGCTGGAGGTCCGGGAATACAGATTGAAAAAGGACCTGATTCCTTAAAACGGACAGCGATTGTTAACGACATAGAAGTTTACAATAATACTATCAGTAACAGCTTTGGGCCTGGAATTTGGCTAACAGATGGTGATTCTTCTAGCACTGGAGATGAGGGGAAAGGTATCCGCATACATAACAATATATTCTACTGCGTAGGCACTAATCCAAGTATTAACTGGGTTGGAGGTATTGTACAGAACGGATTCAACGGAATTTTTATCGAAAATAATGTATTTGACGGGTGCTATGGTGCTGCCGTCTACCTTATGTCTCCACCAAAGTATCTCCCAGAAGGTGGATTCAAAGACACTGTGCGCAATAACATTATCGTAAACACTCAAAAGCGTGTAAATGATTCAAATGAGACCGGATATGCCGTAATAAATGATTTCCCTCAAACATATAACCTCGTGCTCCAAAACAACAATCTTTACAATAATGTAGGTGGTGATTATAAAAACTGCACTTCAACAACAGATATATACGTGAATCCTTTCTTCGCAGATCCGAAAAACCATGATTATCACTTGCTTTCGGTTGCAGGCCGATGGAATGGAGTAAAATGGGTTAAAGACAAAGTTAGTTCTCCCTGTATTGATGCAGGTTATCCTTATTCTGATTATTCTAAGGAACCGGAACCCAATGGAAACCGGATAAACATAGGTCCGGATGGAAATACGATATATGCCTCAAAATCAGAAAATACCCAAACTCCGATTTGTCGTGATGCAGGTTTCAGTGGTGAAGTTACTTCCGAAAACGTTCTTTTGAAAGAGGCCATTACTAACATAACTGCAGGAACCCCGTTATTAAATGAAACTAAAATCACAACCAACGTGTCAATGAAGAGATTCCCTGCCATCTACGGTGACCGAATTGTGTGGCAAGATTACCGCAACGGATCTCCGGCCAATGCAAGCTGGGATATTTATATGTATGATCTATCCACTTCAAACGAAACCCGGATTACCACAAATGAATCCTGGCAGGAAAATCCTGCGATTTATGGGGATAGAATAGTTTGGGAAGATGGACGCAGTGGAAATAATGATATTTACTTGTATAGTATTTCCGCTGGCAAAGAAACCCGAATTACAAACGATGAGTCCGTTTGCACTAACCCTGCTATTTACAATGACAAGATCATATGGGAAGAAAGGCATGCTGGAGTAAACCATGATATATGCATGTACAATATTTCCTCTCGCAAAGAACTCAGGATTACAAACGGGAAATCGGATAACATTCACCCTGCTATCTATGGTGATTATATAGTATGGGAAAGGAGTAGTGGAGGACTTCACGATATCTTAATGTACACTATTTCCACTCGTAAAGTAACTCAAATCACTAAAAACGGAAAAGCATATAATCCAGCTATCTACGGAAATAGGATAGTATGGGAAGATCATCGTCTTGCAGATAAGTATGATCTCTCTAGTTCTGATATTTTTAAATATGATCTCTCCACTCACAAGGAAACTCAGATCTCAACCAGCGGAAGAGCTTCCAGTTCTGCTATATACGGTGACAGAATTGTGTGGCATGATTTCAGAAATGGCAACGACGATATATTTATGTATGATCTCTCCAGTTCTAAAGAAATTCAGATCACCACAAATAAATCCGAGCAGGAGTTTCCCTCTATCTTTGGTGACAGAATGGTGTGGCAGGATTGCCGGGATGTACCTTATAAACCTAATATATATATGTGTACTGTTAGCTACCCACCGGCTGCTAATTTCTATGCATCACCAAAATCCGGTGATAAACCGTTCACAATAGCGTTCACTGATAAAAGTACAGGATCTCCGGCAACATGGGAATGGAATTTTGGAGACGGAACTACATCTACTTACAAGAACCCGAAACATGTTTACAGTAAGGGTGGAAAATATTCTGTAAGTTTAAAAGTTACGAATCCCGCTGGAAACCACACTTTAACAAAATCAAATTATATCACAGTAAACTCTCCAAAAGCTCCAGTTGCTGCCTTCTCTGCGTCTCTTACATCAGGGAAAGCACCGCTAACGGTGATATTCACGGATAAAAGTATTAATAACCCTACTTCCTGGTCTTGGGACTTTGGTGATAAAAGTACTTCAACAGTCAAGACCCCCACACATAAATTCTCTAAGGCAGGAAAATACACAGTTAAATTAACAGTAAAGAACTCAAAAGGTAGTAACTCGGTAATAAAAACCAGTTACATTATTGCGAAGTAAAGTAGAATCTGCTTAAAATTAAACACTCTATACGCATAAGGAGGCAGTACTCCTTCTGCGTTTTTTTATTAAGGTTTTAATTTATGTTTATAGACACCGAAATTTAATTTTGACATACAACCTAATTTCTATTTCCTAAAAATTATTTTTCAGATTTATATCTAAAATCAAAACCAAGTTTATTCAGGGCAAAAAGTGCCATCATTATTATTAGGGATATAAAAAACACTGAAATGAAAGATTTTGTAAGATACATAAAAAGACCGTTTCCCTTAAAACCGGCGTCCATCAATGAGAATATGCTGATCCTCCCATTGTAAATAGGATAGAGGTAATTGAAACCTCCTTCACTGAAATCATCTAGTAATAGATGTGAAAGGAAAGCAGCTTCTGCAAAAATGCCCAGATATATGGCCTTGTCAAATTCCCTGTACGCAACATATCCTATAATTGTTCCGAGCAGGATTGCAAAGGAACCGAATAGAAATGAATGTGTTGGAACCGAACCAATATAACAATGTTCCAGGTTACCGTTTATAATAAAATTAAAAGCTGCCGGAATATCGGGAAATAGGGCAAAAAAACTGCCCGTAAGCAATAGCAATGTTATCTTTATTGAATCGTTTAACGAAAGTTCCCTGTATAAAAATGATCTTATGGCAGTATAGACCGCCACCGCGCAAATACAAAACACAAAAAAAAGAACATGTACTACCGGGTATGGCATAATAAAACATCCTTTTTTATATAAAAGTATTCTAATACCAAAAAAATAGTTCTTTCAAAAGTATTTAAGACTTCTTACGAATTTAATGAAATATTTGATCAGGACTGTTAATTTTTTAAAAAATGCTGTTTCAATAATGAAAATATAATTAGATGATTCGGATTCAGACTGTATTAAAAATTTCATTATATTTTGGACTATTTTTATATAGATTTTATTTATATATTTTGCTTGCATATAGTTATACATATAAAAATAAAAATTTAAGATATTCAATTAACCATAAAATTTAAGGTGAGAATAAATGTTAGGCAACGTGGAGGCATGGGCAATCCCAATTAAGCTTGAGCCAGTTGAATTCATTGGCGTTTGCCCCAATTGCGAGACCAAACACTTTTTTGAGTCTCCTTATATACAGAATGTAGTTTGCGAAACTTGCAGGAAGGAATTTTTTGTAATGTTTTGGTGATTATATTTTGTAAGTCGAGGACTCAAAATAAGATTCATATTTCCATCTTTCAAAAATAATCTCTGCACATCTAAAAATAACTTCTGCACATCTTTGATTCTGTATCATTCGTTTTCAAGACCCGGATATCTCAAAGAGAATTCAAAACACTTTAAAATGATTTTTAATTTTTTGTAAAATTCAGGTTTTTATTATTTTTGCTTTAACCGGTACTTACTTATAGGTAAGTAAGTATTTTGTATGAAGAGTAAATTTCAAAAACCGAATCTGATAAAAATACTCTGGATAAACTCTTAAACCCTCTTGTAAGAGTTAAAATGAGCATCTTTCGCGAACAATAAAAGGGATTTTTATGAATAGTGGTTATGAACAAATTTATGAAAGCCTTGTACCCAAATTGAGCAAATGCGATTTTTCAGAAGCTGGGGAAAGGCTTGGTCTTTCACTTCAGCCGAACGGTGCTTTATCTGTTAATTTTCTTGGCCGAGAATACGAGATCAGTTCCTGCGGTGTTAAACCGAAGGATGGTAAGCCGGTAAATGTCAACAACCGCAGTGTTTTGGCTTATTATGCATTATCCGAAGGTATGAATGAACCTGCATTTTCATATGTGCCGATTTCTTATCTTGCCGGCACAGGAATAACATTCAGCACAAATGTAAAATGGTTGACTGATCCGCTTGGGAAGACATTCAGTGGGGATTATGTAACATTCAGTAAAACTATGTGCAAATTAGGTGGGGTTTTTAGCGGCAAGCTGAAATCGGGAGGCTATTCATGGCTTCTGAAAGTATTGCCAAAAATTTCCCTCCAGATTATTTATTATGAAGGCGATGATGAATTTCCTTGCGAAATTACAGATTTTGTTTGACAAAAATGCTTCCAGCTTTATGGAGTTTGAATGTCTGGCTTTTTTAGAGGGATGCCTTGTAAGAGCGATGATCATGACTGCCAAAACAGGAGATACAGCCGGATGGGTGTAATACTGGTGCATGTATTATATGAAATGCAAGATGATTTTCATCTCATCGATTAGCAAGGAACTAAGTTTTATATGGATGAGTATTATTCAATTACTTATTAGTAACAAGGTACATGTGATTTTTATGAAAGCTATAAACGAGACTAATCAACAAATACTCTATTACGGAAGGCATTTTTTGCAATGCAGGGGCTATAATGGGTTTAGTTACAGAGATATTTCTCAAAAACTGGGAATAAAGAATGCGGCAATTCATAATTACTATCCCAAAAAAGAAGACCTGGTTGCAGCTTTGCTAGAAGACAGTAGGAAAAAATTAGCTGAAAATATTGCTCAAATAGTGGAATCCGGAGGCTCTGCTCGCGAGCAGCTTCAATACTATTTTGATTATGCATTGAAGGAATTCGATGAAGGTAAAAGCATCTGCCCTCCGGGTTCAGTGATCCTGGATTTTGAAGAAATTCCGGAGAAGGTTAAAAAGCAAAATCTGTTGCTGCTGGATGACATATTAACCTGGATTTCCAGAGTTCTTAAAACCGGTCTGGAACAGGGGGAATTTAATTTCTCCGATCCCGTAGATGCACGTGCAGAACTGGTAGTCGAAGCCTTAATGGGTGCCAGACAATTATCCAGCATTAAAGGAAGAAAAACGCTTGTCAGATCAATTTCTCTGATTAAGTCCGATCTTGGATGGAAAGACTAATTTTTTTAGCCGTCACTTACTTATATGTAAGTAAGCAATTCTCATATATAATCAATTATTTGCTACAAAGAATTGCGTTTGATATGATTCATGATTTTTAATGAGTTTTTAATGCCAATTTCTAATGAGTTTTAAACCTGATTTCGAAGGAGTTTTTCAATGCCTGTTATGAGTATTATTTCATGTAAGATAATGCAGGATGAAATTGTCTGGATTCTTGAAAACGACTCTTCCATAGATGAAATCATTGTAGTCGAAAATGAAAATATCCGGGAATTTGTAGAGAAATTAAATAAAGCAGACATAAAGCATCAAATTCTTTCCCTTGAAAAGATCTCTTCACCTACTAAAACGGAAAATGAAAGCGATAAATATATTGTGCTGGTCTATTTGATGAAACTCGGCCTTCACAAAACTCCTAAAGAGTTAAAAAACAAAGTATATGAGACCATAGAGGTTCTATCTCCTCTTTCTTCCGGAATCCTTGTTTTTTACGGCTTGTGTGGAAATGTACTCGGGAATATCGAAAAAGATTTCGAAGTAAATTTACTTTCATGCCCGGTTCGTATCCTTAAAGATGAGAAACACAGAATTGTAGATGATTGTATAGGGGCTACTGTAGGAGGAACGGATAATTATCTAAGGATACTGAAAAGTGTTAGTGATGCGGGAACATATCTTTTTACACCGATGTATAGTCAGGGCTGGAGAGAAGTGCTCGATCTGGATAACAGAGCATACGGTAAAGATCCCTCTAAAGCATTGAAAATGCTGAAAAAACTCCACGAAATGGTTGGTTACAAAAGGGTTGCAAAGATTAATACCGGTCTTGATTATACCGAAAATTTTGATGAAGCTATTAGAGAATTTGCTGACATATTCGGTTTTGAGATATTGGAATTTGATGTGGGGAGTCCGAAGATCTTCGAAGACTGTTATAACAAACTCAAAGTTGAAATCAGTACAAATAAAAGCGATTGAAAAGCTTTTTTATATTTACGGATGGGGTGTGATTCGATGCCAGTACTTAGCATAATTGCATGTGGAATGCTTGAAGATGAGCTAGTACATATATTGTCTAAAGATTCCGAGCTTAAACAACTAATCGTTGTGGAAAACAGGGATAATTCGGGATTCCTTCGCAAACTCAAGTTCAAAAATTGTACCCCTAGAACAGCTTTCCTGGATAAAATCCAAATCCTTCTCAAAGAGGAAGATAGTCTTAATTCAAGAATACATATGAAATTTCTATCTTTATTTCCTTTTTTCAACACAATTCGAGAAAAACAAGAACTAAAAGAAAAGCGTGAGTTAACTGTTGTCGTAAACTTGTTAAATTTGGGTTTACACTCGGACCTTGAAAAATTAAAAGTAAAGGTGCACGAGAATATTCGGGAAATGGCTTCTTTTTCGGATAATATATTAATTTTTTACGGCACTTGTGGGCATATATTCGGAAAACTGGAAGAAGAATTTACAGGGCTAAAATGTCCTCTTTCTTTCCTGAAGGATAAAAACGGAGAAATGATTGAAGACTGTATCAGTTTAGCTCTAGGAGGAAATGAGGCTTATGCCAGACGGATGCTTGAATTCAGAGGTATGGGGACGATTTATCTGACTCCTATGTGGGCTTCGAGCTGGAAGCAATTGGAAAATGATGGTGCTGAAGGTAGGAATTCCACCGACAAGTACCTGAAAGACCCTCTTTACTGCATGGCTGCAAAGATAGATACCGGACTTGAAAACATTTCCGAATTTGATGAAAACGTTAAGGAATTTGCCTGCAAATATGATATGAGAATTACAGATATTAAGGGAAATGTGGAAATTGCAGAACAATCTTATCTTGCTGCAAAAAATACTGTAACTGGAAAATAGGCATTTTGTTGATATAACAGGAAAATTTTCGCAAACACTTTTCACCTCTAGTGAAATTTGACAGTAACTCAGTAATTGAAAAAAGATGAAGGGAAAGAAATAAGCTCAATCAACAACAACAGATAATTACAATTATTATTATCATGCAATTCTTAAAGTTATCTGCCTATCTTTTTACCAACCGCAGATCCTTTATTTTTGAGTCCGCACATTAATTTCCCCGCTAATATCCTCTTTGAGCATATTAACGGCTGCATCAAATTCACTTGCTTGACCGATAACCCACATCATTTTTACAAGAGCAGTTTCAGGAAGGATATCTTCTCCCTCAATTGCACCGGCCTTTATCATATCGCGACCAGTATCGTATACACGGTCGCATATTCTGCCATTAAGGCATTGGGAGGTAATTATGACGGGAATTTTTGCTTCGGTTGCTTTTTGGATCAGGGGGATCCATTTAGTAGAAATATGTCCCAGGCCCGTACCTTCAAGGACCAATCCTTTATAGCCGTTTTCGATGTAATAATCAAGAATTGAAGGGTCTGCTCCCGGAGTAAATTTAAGTAGAGCACATTTTGGCTCCATTCCGGGTTTAAATTTAAGGGCTTTTTCTCCGCGACGGGTATAATCAATGAAAGTTTCTATTTTCCTGGTGTTGTAATCTACAATTCCTATAGGGGAGGAGTTTACGGACTTGAATGCATCTCTGCGAGAAGTGTGCATTTTCCGGACTTTTGTGCCGCGGTGGATCTCACAGAAATTGTCCGAGGTCGTGCCATGCATGACAACCGAGACCTCAGCAATGTCGCTTATAGCGACTAAGGCTGCACATATTGCATTCATAGCATTGTCACTGCTTGGACGGTCGGCACTCCTCTGGGAACCTACAATAACAATAGGTACAGGAGTTTCTATCATGAAAGAAAGCGCTGCGGCAGTATACATCATCGTGTCCGTTCCATGGGTGACCATTACACCATCGGCTCCGGCTTCTATCTCTTCTACGACCGCACGGGCCAGGTTTTGCCAGGATTCCGAATCCATGTTTTCCGAGAGGATACTTGATATTACTCTGCCTTTGAAATCTGCAATTTCCCTGAGTTCGGGAATTGCTGCAAGGATGTCATCAGCAGTAAACTGGGATGAAACCGCTCCAGTCCTATAATCAATCTTACTGGCAATTGTTCCGCCTGTAGATAGAATTGCTATTTTCGGAAGCTTTTTTCCAGGCTCTGAAATCTCTTCTCTTGCCAGCCGGCATTCCGTACCTTTGTTTCCAGTGCTGTTTGCATTCTCTCCGTTATTCTCCAGAAGAGTTATACGCACATTATTCTTTGAAAAACCGGCATTGTAACCGCTCTTCATTTTAATTGTAATATATCCTTCCATGGAAGGCATTACTTTGCCTTCGTAGACTGTGCCGTTCTTCTCAATGCGCACCCAGTCGCCCTGTTTTAATTCCATGAGTAGTCCCTTTTGCCAATTATTGAGATTATATATATGCTGTGTAAAGAGCTGTATAAGATCTTAGACGTTCAATTTTCATATGTCACATTTCATTATACTTAGAGGTCAAAGTAATATAAAATCGAGTGTGTTTTGTACTAAACTCAGTTTAAGCTTTACCCCAGCCTAATATTCAATTTAGCCACTCAAGCTTTCCTGTACTCATAAACTGCTGCAAGCAAATTTTCAAAAGAAGAGTCTATTATATCTTTCAGGGTTCTAATTTCCTGCCTGTTAAGTTCCAGATCGGTCTGTCTTCTTGAGAGGTAATGCCGCATTTCCTCCGGGGCGGGTCCACCAGTGAGTTTCCTTCTTTTTACGTTTGAAACCGGATCAAGGGCTTCCCTTACCATATTTTTAGTTAGGCCCCTTCCCGAGAGCGAGTCACCAAGCACAATCTCAGCTGCCGAATCTATATTTTCCAGAGTGGGCTTTTCTCCATCTTTTGCCAGCATGCCTACTATCTGGTGGGCAGTCCTGAAGGGAATCCCGGTTTCCCGGACGAACGTATCCGCAAGTTCGGTAGCTGTTGTAAAACCTGTTACTGACTGGGTTGCAAGCACTTCGGCACGGACATGCATTGTCCTTATCATTCCTTCCATAATCCTGACCGATGCCCTGACAGATTCAACCGAGCGCCAGATATTTGGAGTTGCCTCCTGCAGGTCACGATTGTAACTGAGGGGCAAGCCTTTGCAGATAGTAATCAACGACATTAGAGCACCCACAGCCACTCCGGTTTTCCCGCGCATGAGTTCAGCGGTATCAGGATTTTTCTTCTGAGGCATTATTGAGGAGGTAGAGGCATACATATCATCAAGTTCAATGAAACTAAATTCGGATGAAGACCAGATTACAAGTTCTTCGGCCATCCGGCTCAGGTTAATCATGAGGTTTGTAAATACCGAGGCACATTCAATTAGGAAATCCCTGCTGCTGACTGCATCCATCGAATTTTCCAGCAGGCCTTCAAAACCCAAAAGTTCTTGAGTCCTTTTCCTGTTAAGGTTAAAACCCGTAGATGCGAACGCAGCAGCCCCAAGGGGACAGAGGTTTACCCTTGAAAAGGCGTCCAGGGTCCTGTCAAAGTCTCTGTCTAAAGCAGCTTCATGAGCACAGAGGTGGTGAGCAAATGTTGTCGGCTGGGCATGCTGCAGGTGAGTAAAGCCAGGCATGAGAGTATTGATGTGCTTTTCTGCAAGGGTGAGCAAGGTGTTTCTTAGGGCGTAGATTTCTTCAAGCAAGCCTGCGAGGTCTTCCCTGAGAGCCAGCCTTATGCAGGTTGCAACCTCATCGTTTCTGGAACGCCCGGAGTGCATCCTGCCTCCCACATCTTCTCCAACCATATCGATTAGTCTTGACTCCAGGGAGATATGGATATCTTCGTAGCTGAAATCCAATTTTTCCATCCCTTCGTCCCTGATTCTCAAAAGCCCGCCAAGTATTTTACTGCCGTCTTCCTTACTAATTATTCCCTGTTCTCTTAACATTACAGTGTGAGCAAGGTCCACTGCTATGTCAGCTTCAAAAATCCTCCTGTCAGCTTCCATTGAGGAGGTATAACGTAAAATCTCCTCTCCCTGGGCGACTTCCAGCCTGCCTCTGCGTAAAATGTTGCTCATCGGGTTTCCTCTTACTTTTCCTCGACTTAATTATTATGTTCCTCAACTTAATTATTATTATAATCTTATTAAATAAATTATCATCCTGAGAATTTATTATCCTGAGAATTTATTATCCTGAGAATTTCTATTGGAGTAATTAACGCTGATATAAAAACATGCTGTAAGGCAAATTCTCAAACATGCAAAATCACTTAATTATTTCGGATCACAAAAACTTATCGTAAATAAAAGCAAAAATTCGTACTATGCCAGAAGCAGCAAAATACAACCGTATAGCTTCATTCTACGAGCTCTTAGATTTGCCGCTGGAGCTTCCTTATTTCAGGAAATGGAGAAAAGAGGTTCTTTCAGGCTTGAGCGGAAAGGTTCTGGAAGTCGGAGTAGGAACCGGGCGAAACCTGAAACATTACCCATTGAACTGTTTTGTAACAGGAATAGACAACAGCAAAGGGATGCTTGAGAAAGCCAAAGAGAAAGCCAAAGGAATGAAAAATGTCACTCTTCTCCTTATGGACGCCGAACGTCTGGAATTTCCGGACAACAGCTTTGATTATGTAGTCACTACTTTTGTCCTCTGTACAATTCCAGATACCTTGAAAGCTCTTAAGGAAATGAGACGAGTCCTTAAACCTTCAGGTGAACTGATAGCCCTCGAGCACATGCACAGCAGCGATCCTTTTATTGCTCGACTTGAGGAATTAATCAATCCTGTTCTGTTTTTCCTGCTTGGGGATCATACGACTCGACATACAGTGAAAGACATAAATGAAGCTGGCTTTACCATTCAGAAGTGGAAAATCTTGCTTTAAAAGGACGTTTTCAGAAAAATCCGGGCAAAAAAATAGAAAAATAAAAAAATATTTTTATAAATTATTAGTAAGTGTTATATATAAGGACACTTTTTCACTAATTATAGCAACTATTATAAAAGACTCGGTAACTTAATGAGCAGGTTCTTTTCAATTTTGAGTTTTTAAGGCATATAGTAATAGCAGGTGAAAAAAATGCCGATAAACGGATATGGTGTGCTCAAAGGGAAGGCCATAGATATGTTGAATGGCCAGGGATTAAATCCTCATTTCCAGGTAAAGGTTAGTGACGATGACCTTCTCAGAATAGCCATTAATGTCAAATCTCAGGAGGAGCCCTCAACTGTGCTTTTTTACGAAGATGAGGATTTTCAACCATCCAATTCTCAAAGATCTGGTATATCTACCTTCCGGATTCAAAGATCTGAAGTGTCAACCAGATGGAATGGCATTAGATTACATTCGAGGAAACCTTTTTGATGTCACGAAGATGAAACTGTTGCCTTGTAACGTTCCCGGGCCTGATAATGATCTTAATGAGATCCTTCAAAAATACGTTCGTAAAGCAATTTCGATGGAAAACAGTGAGATTTACGCTTTTGGCCAGCGATGGGGTCCGGAGAATAAGCGAGATCAATACTTCGGTTTCAAACCTGGAAACGGTATTCACGATATTCATATGAACCAGGGAAATATCGATAATTGGAAATGTGACGACGGCATATGGCAAGACGGTGGTATAATTTTCCACTTCCCGGATGAACAAAAATGGGTAGCTATCTTCCTGGCTTTCCAGTCCCAATCCTTTCACACAGATGATATCACTGGAAATGCAATTAAAGAAGCAGTTGAAAAGCGTTTACGTTTAATTTCCGCTCTGGTGAATCCGATAGATACTAAAGGGAAAACTGTTACTATTCTCAATTCAACTTCAGAGTCGATTTCACTTAAAGGGTGGAAACTGGTTGACAGGAATAAGATGAAGATTGATCTGGCAGGAACTTTAGGTGCTGGAGATGCCTTAAGAGTTCAGATTCTGCAAAAAGCTTTCGATCTACCTCTAAATGGCGGCATTATTACTTTGCTGGACAATAAAGGCTTGAAGGTAGATGGAATCAGCTATACCGAGAAAGATACTTCCAGAAAGGGGTGGACAATAGTTTTCTAAGTCTCCCCATCATTATTTATTATCTACTATTATTGACTATTATTGACTATTACTATTATTATTGACTATTATTGACTATTATTATCTGCTTGATAAGATGTCCGTAGCCTCAAAGTATAACCGAATCGCACCTTTCTATGAGTTTATAGATTTACCGCTGGAATTCTTCTTTTTCCATAGATGGAGAAAAGAGGTGCTTTCAAATTTGAGTGGAAAAGTTCTGGAGGTGGGGATAGGAACCGGAATAAATTTGAAATACTATCCTCCACGCAGTTCTGTGATAGGAATTGATTGTAGTGAAAAAATGCTTGAAAAAGCTAGAAAAAAAGCTTCTGGCATGAAAAACGTTACTCTTTTCCATATGGATGCCGAACACCTGGAATTTCCGGACAGGAGCTTCGATTATGTCGTTACGACATTTGTGCTCTGTTCGGTTCCTGATTATGTGAGAGCGCTTCAGGAAATTAGACGAGTCCTTAAACTGTCAGGTGAGCTTATAGCCATAGAATACGTGCGAAGCAGTAACCATCTTATTTCCTGGTTTGAGGATCTGATAAGTCCAATCACATGCTCTCTTATTGGAGACAGTATGAACCGACAAACAATAGAAATCATAAAGGAAGTTGGCTTTACTAATATGGAAGTGGAAAATCTGATTTTTGAAAGTTTCTTAAGACAGATTCGGGCAAAGCCGTAATGAGCTTTTACAAAGCTTCTCTTCAATGGAAGTCTTTTCCTGAAGCCTTATTTTTGCTGATCTGTTCGGCAAACCCGGAATAAACTTTAACGCCCGATGATGAATCACATGGTTGGATTATACAAAACATGTATCTCAGATATCCAATTTTTCCCTGTGACCGAATTCGATACTGTAATCCAGATAATAAATAACTTCAGGTTCTATTTTGATCATTACGGTATCAGGATCTGGAGGCATATCTGCGGCAATAGGGAATTTGGCAACCATTATTTCCCCAAACTCACGCAGTTCTTTTTCATCGGTTATTATTGATGCTTTACCTTCTACCTGAAGTGCCTGCATATCAAACCAATCGGGATTGTCCTCATCAACAGTATACGCCACACGCGGGTTGTTTATGATATTCTGGATTTTTCGAGTTTTGTTATTGGTTGCCAGATATACGACTGAGTCTTTAGACGCA
The DNA here is from genome assembly GCA_963818955.1 of uncultured Methanosarcinaceae archaeon. Classification (GTDB taxonomy): domain Archaea; phylum Halobacteriota; class Methanosarcinia; order Methanosarcinales; family Methanosarcinaceae; genus Methanosarcina. Next base: position 79,232 of record CAWFUY010000047.1, read on the forward strand.
TACGCCATTGTATGGGCCATCGGGCTGCCCCGGGAGTCCACAGTTGCAAGGTTCAGGTAGTAATGATTTGCAAGGTATTGGTTGATCTTTTCTTTAAGCTCTTCTGCCATAATCCCCACCAGATTTTAATTTTCCCCATACCTTTATTTGAGGCAAAATTTATAAACTTTACTTGTATCTCCTGATAGGAATTAACTATTTTACCTTCTAAACAAATATACTATTGGGGTACAGGTCACTGATTGAACCAATCCGGAAATCTGTACAAATAACTTTAAGATTATTTTATATATTACTAAACGATATAGTTTAGGATATAACTTTGTATAAAATATTTGATTTATCCGTACTTAAAAAGAGATGTGGGTATTTGATATGGATGATCTTCAGGGAGTATTGAAAGGACAAAAAATTGCCTATTTTTCTATGGAAATAGGACTTCGAAGCGAAATTCTTACCTATTCGGGAGGATTGGGAGTGCTTGCCGGAGATACTATCCGCTCAGCTTCAGACCTCAATGTTCCACTGGTGGCAGTAACATTGGTGAGCAATAAAGGTTATTTCAGACAGATTCTTGATCCTTCCGGAAATCAGATAGAACACACTGACGAGTGGAATCCTGCGCGTGTAATGAACCTTCTTACACAAGAGGTAAGTGTAAAAATTCAGAACAGAGATGTTAAAGTCAGGGCCTGGGTTTATACAAACAAAAGCCTTACAGGAGGCAGCGTGCCCATTATTTTCCTTGATACCGATGTTGAAGGAAACGAATGGGATGACCGCAGGATTACGGATTCTCTCTACGGAGGGGATCAGCGCTACAGGCTCAAGCAGGAAATCGTACTCGGGATAGGGGGGGTGAGAATGCTTGATGCACTTGGGTTCAAGATCAGGAAATATCATATGAACGAAGGACACTCAAGCCTGCTTGCACTGGAACTTCTGAAGCGTAACGGTATAGACTCAACAAAAGTTAGGGACCTGTGCATTTTTACTACTCATACTCCTGTAGCAGCCGGGCATGATAAATTCGAATACGGGCTTATAGAAGACCTGATCCGGGACAAAAATGATCTGGATATTCTCAAGAAATTCGGAGGAGCCGATCGCTTTGATACCAGCCTTTTTGCCCTGAACCTGTCTAACTATGTAAACGGAGTTACAAAAAGGCATAGCCTGGTCTCAAGCACACTCTATCCCGGTTATAAAATTCATGCAATTACAAACGGTGTCCATTCATATACATGGACCTCTCCTTACTTCAGGACACTCTTTGATCGCTACATTCCGGGCTGGGCAAATGAACCTGAACTTCTCGTAAGAGTTGGGGGGATCCCGGATACCGAGGTATGGGAAGCACACTGGAGTGCAAAAAAAGCCCTTCTAGATGAGGTAAATGAAAGGACAGGAGTGGGCATGGACTATGAGGTTCTTACAATAGGCTTTGCAAGGCGCATGGCAGAGTACAAGCGTGCAACGTTACTTTTTTCGGACCTTCAAATGCTCAGGAAAATAAATAAAAGAGGTAAGATACAGATTATTTTTGCTGGAAAAGCCCATCCTAATGACAGTGCCGGAAAACAAATTATCAGGGACATTTTTAGAACGATTGAAAAACTAAAAGATGAAATAAAAATTGTGTTCCTGGAAAATTATGATATGGACCTTGCGGCAAAAATGGTTGCTGGCGTTGATGTTTGGCTTAACACTCCGACCCGGCCCTATGAAGCTTCCGGCACGAGCGGAATGAAGGCTGCCCACAACGGAGTTGTTAATTTCAGTGTACTTGATGGATGGTGGATCGAAGGATGGATAGAAGGTGTGACCGGTTGGGCCATCGGACCACAGCCTGAAGAAAAACTTTCCGAGGACGAGGCAAGAATTGCCGAACTAAACGACCTTTACAATAAGCTCTATTATATCATCGTCCCTATGTACTATGAGCGAAAAGATGAGTGGTTAAAACTGATTAACAACTCTATAGGTATGGTAGCCTATTATTTCAACACTCACAGGATGATGCGGCTTTACGTTACATATGCATATCTTTAAGTGAATCTTTAAGTGAAAAAGAGTAATAAAAAAATAATTAGTGCGGGAGAAGGGATTCGAACCCCTGAACGCCTGCGCGAAACGATCTTGAGTCGTTCACCGTTGACCGCTTGGTTACTCCCGCGTTTGAAATCATTTGGAACACATTTTGACAAACAGCATCCGAAGTATTAATTGTACGTTAAATTGTCCGCTGCAATTGACAGTTTAATTATTGCTCTGTTTTTAGGACACATTAAGGTAACGATAAAACTAGCATATAAAGCTAATCCTGTAACTTACCAGACCTTCAAAGTTAAAACACTGGACTTAAGCCTATCTGAAAAATGATCCATAAAAAAATAAAATAGATCAAAACGGAGATATCAGTAAGATGAAAAGGATGACGAACAAAGCTTGGTTTGGTAAAAATACATTGGTCGGGGTGTTCGTCCAGTCAGTTCAGAAGGTTGACTGGTAACTTTTGTATTTTTAATTGCAGTTATAGGAGAAAGAATAACTGATGAATTAAGGGAATTCAGGCTTCTTCCGGGGAGCTGTTAAAATGAATCCAATCGAGATAATCCTGCTCTCCCCCGATTTCCCAGAACTCTATCGCGGGCATTTCATAGGTATGCAGCAATTTCACCAGCTTTATGATCTCCTTAAGGCATGAAGAATCAGTCTTTATGAACATTGCAATCTCATTATCTTCTTCGATCTTTCCATTCCACCTATAGACTGAAGATACCGGAAACATATTCACGCAGGCTGCGAGTTTCTTGGAAACCAGCTCTTTTGCTATAAGGGACGCATTTTCCATATTCCCTGCAGTGATGTAGACTAAACGTGCGGATTCTCTTGTTTGTGGCGTATCCATATGAAATCCTTCCTCTATATTGTTCCATTTGCAATCCTTCCTTTAAATTAATAGTTCATATTATTATTTGACGAGAGAGGTTAGTCGTATAGTTATTGTTTATTTTCTACGTTCTTTTGACCAAAGTAATTGGAATAGTATTAATTGCATTTCACACACATTTTTATATAAATATTATCTAGTAATGTATATTGAACTCCTAAAACGTGGGGCAATCCAAAAAAACAGTATTCTTGAAAGGTAAATGACAAACTTTATTGAATTAACAAAATCGATAGCTTAAAATCTTCTGCGCCAATTTCTTATCTTAATACGTTTTATAACTTCATATACTAATAATTACAGTTTTGAAATATCACATTTGATCTTAATCGATAATTGTAAGAATAATCAATATATTTCGAATTCATAATTGCTTCAGCTTAATATTTTGGAGAATTTCCTTGGATGGCACAATCATTGTAGTGGGTATTTTTCTATTGTACTGGTTCTTCATCTCAGTTCTTGATAGAAAGGGTATACTGCAAAAGTATAACATAAGCACTTTCGGACCGCTTCCGATTCTTATGATAAAGACAACGAAAGGTCTCAAGTTTCTGGATGTTTTAGCTCGCCCGAAGTTTTACTGGAGATGCTTTGCAAATATTGGAATACTGCTAATGTTTGCAGGCATGATTGCTATGTTCCTGGTCATTGCGCTATCGGATATTGCACTCTATACTTCTTTCCTTAATGGAAACGTGCCAGAGCCAGGAAAGTATAATTCTGCAAGGAACATTTTTCTGATCCCGGGAGTAAACGAGTTCATTCCCTTTACCTGGGGGATCATTGCTCTAATAGTGACTCTTGTTGTGCATGAGTTCTCGCATGCAATTCTCTGCAGGGTTGAGAACATCAGAGTCAAATCAATGGGGATCCTGTTTGCTTTAGTCCCTGTTGGAGGCTTTGCAGAACCGGACGACGAACAGCTTTTTGGGAAAAAGGACGAGGTAAAAAAAGAAATATCTCTCACAGCCACCATCGAGGAAATCAGAGAAAGAGAAGAAGAAAAGAAAGGGAACCGAAAAACCGGGACAAAAATACCCAGCCAATCGGAACTCAAACAGGTAACGGTTGCAACAAGAACACAAAGGGCAAGAATTCTTGCGGCTGGAGTTATGGCTAATTTCACTGTGGCTTTTATCGCTTTCCTGCTTTTTTTCGGGCCTGTTTTAGGGGCAATTGCGCCTTCCAGTGATGCCATGATCCTGAGTATAAATAAAAGTTCTCCGGCTGACCTTGCAGGACTCCAGAAAGATATGGTAATTACACAGATTAATGATACAAAAGTGGCAAATGCACTCGATCTTTTAACATACCTTGATCAGGTAAAACCTGGTGACCCTGTACGTATTTACGCCACGAAAGAGGGAGTTACTTCTGTACACGATTTAAATACAGTTTCTGATCCTAATAATTCTTTAAATGGAGTACTTGTAGGTGGGGTTGTTGAAGGAAGCCCTGCAGCTAGTGCAGGAATTAAAACTGGAATGACCATGATCCGTATCAATAATACGAAAATGCAGAGTCTTGCAAGTTTCGTAAACTTCATGGAGAAAACTCAGGTAAACCAGGTAATAGAGATAGAGCTGCAGCCTCCTGCAAACTATACAGGCAAACATACCGAAAACGGAACAGTTGTTTTCAATGTGCAACTTTCATCCAATCCTTCGGAAAGTAAACATGGCTTCCTGGGAGTCAAGTATGGAAATAACGGAACAGCGGATTGTCCCACTCTGGGAATCTCTGTTTGGATGCCGCAGGCAGGACTATATCTTGAGGCTCTCAAGAAAATTCCATCCTTGCTTAAAGGGCCTGCAGGCTGGATTATCCTTTTCAGTCTTCCAATATACGGCTTTACAGGTGAAGGGTTCCGAGGCTTTTCTGGTACGATAATGCAGTTTTATCATCCTGTAGGCTGGGCAGAACCTCTGGGAATTGTAATTTTCTGGATTGCTAATACTTTACTCTGGATTGGATGGTTGAACTTCTATGTAGGGCTATTCAATTGTCTTCCTGCAGTACCCCTGGATGGAGGGCACGTATTCAAGGATTATACCTATTCCTTAATTTACAGGCTTACCAGAAGTGAGGCGACGTCAGAAAAAGTCTCAAGCTCGGTCACAGCGAGCTTTTCAATGTTAATTCTTTTCTCATTTTTATTTATGATATTCGGACCTTTCATTGGACAATGGATGGGAGTCTGATGTACTAAGAAATGGATTATAAGAAAATTTAGCGGATTATTTCACTAATTTTCTTATTCTTGTTTCACTCATCATTTACTCCCCTTATTTTGTTTGATTTTGCTTTTAAGGTTTAAACTTTTTATATTTTTAGCTTAATAAACCATTATGTAAAACTGAAGATATAATGATATATTGCTTAGAAATGTCAATAGTTAACGCCTTAAGATATTGTCTAATTGTAGCCGGAAAGTCAAGGCAGGATTTTCAACATGTCTACTATCAGGAGAATGAAAGTTAAAATTAAAAACAGGCTTAAGAGGACATTCCATAGGAAGTACGATATTAAGTACAGAATTGCAGGCATGCTCCTGCTTATTATTTATATTCTGATTTTCGAGTATCTCATGGTTTTCGAGGGTCAGCCCAATAATGCAAATGTTATCACTGCTATCTATTGGGCAACGAACACTATTACAACAATCGGGGGCTATGGAGACGTTGCTTTCACTTCTCAGGTAGGAAGACTTTTTACTATTATTGCACAAATTTTAGGTGTCATTCTGATTTCGAGTTTTTTCGTAAATTACGTTATTACTCCGTGGATGGATAAGGTTGTCAAGTTCAGACTGCCGAGAAAAGTCTCTCCTGGCATGAAAGATCACATAATTATCTGTGGATACAATCAACTTGTTGAAACTCTTATAGATGAACTGGCTGAGCATAACTTACCCTTCGTGATAGTAGACGATGAAGAAGAATTGATCAAGGAACTTTCTTATAAAGATATTTCCTGCATTTTCGGAGTCACGAGTGATAAGCAGACACTTACAAACGCTGGCATCGAGAAAGCAAGAATTCTTATTGCAAACAAGTCCGATGAAAAAAATGCAAATATTGTCCTAACTGCCCGAGAGTTTGATCATATCACCATCATTGCCATTGTTGAGATCAGATCTAACTCAAAGTACCTCAAATATGCAGGGGCAGACACCGTTGTCTCCCCCAAATCGATGTTAGGACAGTTTATCGGGAAAAAGGCGATGGACAGGCTTGTAAGCCGGGTCACGGGAGCAACTGAGATTTTTGAAGGAGTTCATGTTGTTGAGTTCCCTATCTATTTGAAAAGTCCTCTTATAGGGAAAACGGTAAAGGAGGTCTCCAGTCAGCAGCATCTGGCAGGTGCAAAAATTGTGGGAATCTGGAAAAGTGGGACTCTCTCTTTTGATCCGAAGGATGAGGACGTGATAATGGAAAATTCAATCCTGCTGGCTATAGGAAGTCCTGAGGGGCTTGCAAAATTGAAGAAATTGACCCACTGAGATAAGGATACATATTACAGATAGCTTGATATACATTATAAATTTTATATGTATTAATAAAAAATACATATTTGTGTAAGATCTGTAGTTATATTTTAGAAGTGCGAATTTTGAATATTGGGGATAAGGATGGAACTGAAAGGACATCGTCTTGTGGTACTGGGCTATGGAGATGTTGGAAAAAGCATAGTAAACGTGCTGTCTGAAGGGCCATTCCGTTTCGTAGTTGTAGATTCATCTGAGAAAGTTTTTGAAAACGTCGACTTTGAATATTTGATTGGTAACGGAGCGGACGAAGAAATATTGATCGCAGCCGGAGTAAAGAACGCTTCATTGATTTTTGTGGCTCTTAATGACGATACTAATGTTATATTTGCGACCCTCATATCCAGGAGTCTGAACCCGTCTGCCACCATATTAGCAAGAGCAAACTCAGTAAAGTCAATAGATAAAATTTACAAAGCTGGAGCAGATTTTGTCGGTTCACTTTCTATAGTAGCGGGGCAGATGCTTGCCAAAATGACTGCGAATTGCATGGGGAAAAGCTGTAGAATTGATGAGGACATAATGCTATATGAAGGAATTGAAATCGAAAAGCATCGCGTTGAGAAAGGTTCTTTTCTTGAGAATAAATTAGTTGAGGATCTCGATCTTGAAAACAATATCGGTTGCACCATAATAGCTATTGGGAGAGGAAATCTTGTTATAACTTCCGTTACAGGGCGGACAGCAATAAAAGCGGAAGATACGATAGCAGTTGCTGGAAGCAATAAGCAGATTTCCGAGTTTAAGGAGAGATATCTTGATTAATTTTCTGCTTTTTAAAAGTGGATCTCATCTTTTAAAAGAGTTACTGATTAAGGTGTGATGATATGGAGAGTTTATCTACAGGGATCGAAGGGCTGGACATGCTGATGGATGGTGGATATCCTAAGGGAAAGGGTATTCTGGTCACGGGCCCTCCAGGCGCCGGAAAAACAATTATGGGGCTTCACTTCCTGCATAGAAGTTGTCTTGAAGGCAGAAAATGCGTACTGATTCTAACGAGAGAACTTACTGAAGATATCCTTAGCCAGTCTCAAAGCCTTAAACTTGATCTTGGACCTTTTTTAAAGAGTGGGCAGCTTAGTATAAGAAATATCTTCGAGGATAAGATGAACAAGATCAAATTCGTTTCCAAATTCGGGAAAGGTCTTTGCTCTGTGGATACGGATGTAATTGAGTACCTCGGCGTGATATCTACTGAAGTTGATGTTGTTGTAATAGACAATATCGGGGTAATGGCCATAAACTATGATATAAAGGAGTTTGCGGATGAGTTCAGTTCAATAAGCATAATCCTTTTAAAAAACAAATGCACAAGTCTTTTCATTATGGATGATGACTCTTATTATTTAACTCACCGGCTTGCCGGCTATATGGCTTTCGGACTAATCAGGCTTATATCCCAGGACAATTTCAGCTCAGGAAAGCCCGAACAGTATATTTACATCGAAAAAATGAGAGAAAAAGCCGTTCCGGTAAAGTACTCTCTATATGATATTACTTCTCAAGGGATGAGAATTGATGCAGGCTTAAAATGACTTTAATCTGGCTTTCTGGAGAAAACTTAAATATGGAAAGTTCATATCACTACTGCTGCACTGCGGGCTCGTAGGGTAGCGGATATCCTAATGGGCTTCGAAGTAAGATATTTTACGAAGATACCCATTGACTCGCGTTCGAATCGCGACGGGCCCGCCTTTTTTTCTTTATTTGACTTCAGTTTATTTGTTTGGAAATATTTAATGGAGATTTCCATCTTCATTTAGTATCTTTAAAAGTTCTATAATAGAATATGAAGCCCGAGTAATTCCCATACTGCGTTTGTCAGTATCCGTGCCTGCAATATAGAGATTCCGAATGGGGGTTCGGATATCTGCAAACTTTCCATCAGTTGTGACTGCAGCTTTTTCGGGAATCATAACCTGTTCATGCTGCATTTCTATGTACTTTTCAATTGTCGGATGAGCACGGAAAATTGTTTCATAAGCTTTTTTGATTTCTCTTTCCTCACTTTCATTTTCATCTATAATAAATGAAAAGCCTACAAGCTGTTTATCTTTGGGGGCAAGAGAAGGATCATAATTGCTAATAGGCATTGCCCAATAAGCAAAATCCTTAAACCATATTTCAGAACCTATATAATTGAACTGAGGAAGCTCTTCTGCCAGGCCAAGCCAGATTGTCAGGCTTTTACTATGCACAATACCTTTGAGGTTTTCTGCATAATCAACCGGGAGATCTCTTATAAGTTCAGGGAGTTCGGTTGCAAAACCCGTATAGACGATAAGATCTGAAGTATAAAGTCTCATCGGCTTCCACACCAGTAGCCTTGCCATCCTCAACAAGAATGGATTTTACCTCACACTCTTTTTTGATCTCGACTGTTTCCGGAAGGGAATAAAGGATAGCGTTAAGCAGGGATTTTAATCCTTTTCTGGGATAACCCTGGGAGCTATTTACATCATTTGTTGCAAGTCTTTCCAGGGATGTAAAGGGATGGGCGACTTTTGTCATCCTGGACTGAAGTGAAGCATGGAGGTGATATGGAAGAACTGATGCAAGAATTGATTCCGTAGATTGAGTCTTTTTCAGGTCCGTTCTACCTATCATTACATCAAATTGTTCCTGTGTAATACTGTCCCTGAGAAAACTGCTACCCCACAGAACACGCTGGGCTGAAGTTTCTCTCATTGATTTGCCAGAAAGGAACTTGGATATGGTGTCCACGAAATCATAAGTATCCTTCGAGAGGTTTTTTGGCATAAAGTCATACACGGATTGATTTGAGAGGTCAATTCCGAATGAGCAAAGAGTAAAAGCTTTTGTTAGAGCCTGAGAAAGCAAAACCCTATCCTTTCTCGGAATTACGTCAAAAGTAACGAAGTCTTTCAAGTTTGAAGGAACTTTCATAAATGAATTTTCCGTTCGAACGTAATAATATCCATAGTCCTCAAAAACAGGCAGATAATCAAAGTAATTATCCATAAGCCTCTTTAAAGGACCTTCAATCAGGTGGGTTATTGCATGTGCTCCTGTATCTACCTGGTATCCGTCAACCACGTAACTATTACAGTTACCACCAAGATGTTGGTTTTTCTCCAGCACCAGTACTTTTTTTCCGTGTTTTGAAAGTGTTAAAGCTGCAAGAAGTCCACTTACACCGGCTCCGACAACAATCACATCGTATTTTTTCATTCCCTAAACTACCTCTATTTTAACGTAAGAATATCAAACAATAGTTTGAATTTATTAATCCTTATCTCAGATACATATAGTTAGTGCCACATATAGCGGAAAAAAGAGTGTAGGATGAGGAATATAACTCAGATTTGACTTTTCTTGCTGCATCTCTTTACTGCTCGTTAGTATCCTCACTTTCCTTCTTTTCGACTCTGTGTTTATGAAGAGCCATTTCTATATTGCTGTGTAAATCTTCTTCCTTAAAAGGTTTTGAGATATATCCTGCCGGCTCAGTAGTTTTAGCTCTGTTGAGAGTTTCATCATCAGTGTAAGCAGTTAGATAAAGGACTGGAATTCCAAGTTTATTTTTAATTTCACGGGCAGCTTCAATTCCATCCATATCTCCTTTTAACATAATATCCATTAAAACAAGGTCCGCATTCGTCAGTTCTGCTTTTCTTATTGCTTCCTCTCCAGTAGACGCGGTACCCGGTACGGTATAACCCAGATTCTTCAACTTATTTCTAATATTAAGCGCTACTATATTTTGGTCCTCAACAACCAGAATTTTTGCTTTTTTCATACTATTTCCCCTCTCGATAATTTATAAATGTTCAGATAATTAGTTGTTTTCCTGATAATATTTTGAAAACTGTCCGATGCCAATTTAAAGACTTAACCCTCCAGCTGTTCAACGAGAATATTTATGAATTGCAGACCTGGAGAACGAATATTCTTGAAGTCATAATTTTCCTGAAAATCCAACCCATTGTCCGAAACCATTAGTTATATTAATTATTTTTGTCGACTGAACTCTTTGAGCATTCTATGATGCTATTATTTATATTTTTTTTCTCATTTGCATTTTAGTTTTGCATGAATGAAAGACTATGAAATGAAGAAGAGAAAATACTTCCAGATGATGTAAATCTTTTTTGCAGATTTTGGAAAAGGAATCATTCTGGTTGATTATGGCCAGAGCTTCTTTTCACTCTGGCCATCTGAGGGGTTATTTTAGCATGGGACGAACCACACTAATTTCTAGAAAGAGTTAATTCTATAAATCTCTTTGCTATTTTTACACAGTTACATAATATATTTGCAGTTTGAACGCGATCCTGAAAGCACAGTCTGCACATGCCACCTTAGAAAATGATCTTTTAATTTCAATATAAACATAGGTATAAATAGAAGTTCTTAAAAATTTTTATATTCTAGTCTCTAATGGACTCGGCGGGATTTGAACCCGCGGCCTTTACGTTGCGAACGTAACGATCTACCCCTGATCTACAAGCCCGTTTATGAAAAGGAGATTGTAAAAGTTTTTCCAGACAGATTATTCTGCTTCTTTTATCTCCTTTAATTTTCTTTCACTCTGTTAAACGCAGTTGTACTCCTGAAACTGCAAACTTTTATACGCTGCAGCTTCAAGAACCTGAATACCTTTAAAACCGGTTAACATCTATAACCTGAACGTTTTCGGCGCCAGGGACTTTTGCAAAAGCTTCTTCCACAACTTCGGTTCCGCCTTCCTGATCATTAACAATCAAAGTAACAATCAGGGCCTTTAATCCGAAAGCGATAGGTTCCTCAACGATATCTCCATAAAGTTCGGCCCCAGTAGGAATTGCAGCTTTGAGTTTCTCTTTTAACTCTTTAAGATCGGTATCGACACTCTCTGGCATAACTTTTATTTTTGCTGCTACGTCGCCCATTATGACTCCTCATATTTTAGCTTCTCTTTTGATCAAGTTAAATTTTGCTTCCACAAATTTTAATGGTTGATCAAATTAATTTGGTTTTTGCAGATGATTCATTGTACGATTCATTGTCGAAAATCATGGAGCCTTGTATCCGCACTTGGGGCAAGTATATACGTTGCCCTGCTGTCTGCAGCTTCCGCATCTTCCGATCTCTGATCCGCACTGCGGGCAGGGAAATTTCACATAGCCTTTTTCCACAAGACGAATCCCACACGAAGTACAGTACTCAACTTTCTGTAATGGCATTTTTTTCTCCTTATAAGTTATTACATGTAGCGAATTTTATGACTTCCCAGCAAAAAAGCTGAAATTATATACGCTCTTTGATACGCTTTGCTTCCCCTAAAATATGCGATATACAATTTAAATATTCCCCTTTACCAGGGTACCATACACAGGCTCTCCATACACTGCCTGAACTACTCTTTCCGGATACCTTCCGTTTACAATCAAACAGTTCATGCTATTCTTACGGAGAAAGGGGGGCAAGGCAGGGTCAATACAGCTTGAGCAATTTTCTGTATAATTATCAACATGAACTTCTCTAATAAGTTTTTCCTCTTTAGATATACCATCTACGTCCGTAACCTTAACAAACCTTGCTCCTGTTTGCTCAGCAACCCAGGCAGCAATAGTATCAGAGGTCACTTCCCAGGTATGAGGTAAAGGATCTTCCGCTTTCAGGAGTTTGTAAGGAAAGAGAATTGATACGCCCGGAGATATATCTTTTATCAATTGAGTAGCTACAGCTGTGCTTTTATCCCATAAATAAAAGGCATATTGTTCCATGCCGAGTATAGCCATCCAGTGAGCTGCATCGTCACCAAGAGAGAATTCTTTATCCGCTTCCCTGACGGCATTAGCAAACATCCCCCCTCCGGGCACTATTAGAATGGAAAACGGAAGTTCACCGCATGAATTCCTGTTTTTAATAGCTTTCGAGTTTCCAGAGCCAAATTCTTCTACCAGCTTGTCAATAATCCGGGGGGCTTCTCTAAGAAGGCTTCCTCCTATTTTGACTACAACTTTCATATATTTCTCCTTTCCCGAATTGCGCCTCTCCCGAATTGCACCTCTCCCGAATTGCGCCTCGGGAGTACGCTGCCCTTTTCGCTTCGCTCAAGAGGGCTAATTTCCAAATTTACAGCTTTTCTGTAGCTCTTCCATGCTTTCCGCGTTTTTACGGTTAATCCAGCAATCTAGCGGCAGCATATGCTGGAAAAACCTTGGAGATTTCATTTCCCCAGTGTTCGGAAACAGAATAAAACTCAAAACCAAGTTTTTCTGCAGCTTCCTTTATAAGGAACTCCCCAAGTCCTGCTGCTACGATCTTGTTAAGTTTGTTTCTTTCCGCAACTTCAAAAAGTGCCTGAGTAAGAGTTGAAACCTGTTTTTCCTTCACCTGATAAGCAATTTCATATATCTCTTCTTCTTTGATTTCTGAAAGATCCGCACAGACCAGCCTGGCAATCCTTCGCATGGCATCAATTTTACTTCTGCCTGCCCCGTCAGCAGTCTCACACGTATACGCGTCTTCGTCTATATCCCCCAGCAAGAGATAGACATCTGCAGTCGTTGCAAAAAGCTCTGATGAGGTTCTGCACCAGCACTTTCCGAGATTCACTTTCTCAAGGGTTGCAGTAAGGTTTGTCCTGAGTATGCCAGAATATACAAGTTCACTTTGCTTCAAACGTTCAAAGTCCGTAAGTCCGGCTTTATGCTCCCCGGAAACAATAGGGATAATATCGCTTGTGGTACTGCCCATGTCCGCAAATATGCAATCTCCGATTTCTTTCCCTATCAGCCTGGCTGAAGCCGCCCAATTTGCAGCAGCAAGGTTCCTTAAATTTTCGGTTTCTTTCTGGAACCTGCCCAGGTTATTAATATATGACACTTTTGAAAATTCAAATGCTGAAACAACAGCATCTTTTATGAAGCGGATACCTTCTTCCTTGTTTTCGAAACAATCTGCAAGTTCTCCTGTCATAACTACAGCAACTTTTTTAGGCTTCAATTTCTTTGCAATTTCCTTTAAGATTTCTCGAAGCTGTGTATTTTTCCAGAGAGGAAGGTAATATATTTCTGCCAGTGTTCCGTCAGAAGAGGCAATTTTAGTATTAGCCCCTCCGATATCTAACCCTATGACCTTTGAATCCATTTTTAATCTCTTTCTCCGGTATTTTTTCCGAATTTTTTTCCTGGGTTTTAATGGGGGTTGCAATAAGCAGATCTTTATTGCAAGTCGTAGGAGCGATAAGTGATGGCCCAATAAATAATTATGGATATCGTTTCTCTCTATTTTGAATCCATGGTGCTGGGACAGCAGCAAGAAAATATCGACTTCCCCAACAAGAAAATCTGTTATGTAATTTTTTATTTTCGAGATATAAATTTTTTACACTTTTTTAAGTGGAATATTTTTCCAGTACATTGAAGATATTTCATAAAGCTTTTTTGTTGAATCTTGGAAAAATATGAGAGAATAACACTGAATTTACTAAATAATTAGCTATGTAGATATTTTGGATTAACGTGAAGCCATTTACATTAGTGTAAATTTGAATATGATTGCAGAAAAAAAATTTTAATTTTCGAAAACGAATGTATTTATTTTTTCTCAAATGTTAAATAGATGCCTATTTATATATTGAAATCTTTTTTCCCAGAAAAATGATCCACATTCAGTTTGCAAAACTTCTGAATGAGTGGAAGGCGATGTTATGCTTCAAAATAAGATTAAAATTTATGGCATGGACGGCCCAACAAAAAATCCTTCAAGACAGCATATAACAGGCTTTTTAAATATTTTTAATTCTATAAGAGCCAGTAAGCCTCTTTATTGCTTTACCCTGCCAGGCTTTGTTCTTGGTGTTTCTGGGCTATATATGGGCTTTCAATTCGTGCACGCCTTTCATCATGGCGGAATCTTTGATTTAGGGTACGTTTTTTTGTCGATCTTGTTTACTCTCGTCGGAACCAGTCTGGCTTTCGTGGGAATTTTGCTTAATTCGATAGCTGGTCTTATAAAGTATAGATCAAATCAGCAATAAGACCCGAATTTCGCTTCGGTCACAGAAAATTGACGATTTTCGGGAGTTGCGCTGTAATCGCAACAGCACGAGGTCCTTTTCGGTCGCTGCGCTCCCTCAAGAGGACTTAAAAGGCAATAAATATTCTATACTATATTTTCCAAATCGTCCTTCGAAAAGCAGTATTTTCCTTCAACATTAATTGAATCTGGGAGTTCTCCGAATTTGTTTTTCAAAAGGAGGTCTCCGATTTCCTCTCGCATTACGCGGCTAATTCCAAAAAGTGAGGCTGTAGGTCTTGGATTCACATCCACTACATATGGAACATCAGAAAGCACTATATCTACGCCCACATACCCAAAGCATTTCAGGCATTCTGCTGTGGAGATAGCTGTTTTATAGAGTTCTTCTCTCTTTGGGGTTAGGTAAGGAGTCAGGCTGCCATTGTATTTTATACTGCAAGATCCAGTTTCTTGTCCGTTTATTTTACTTTCGCCTTCGTCACGGATAAATTCTATGAGTTGACGATTTACGGTAAGTGGAAGCGATTTCTGGCCAGTTATAAGGCTTACACTGAGGTGTATTCCTTCAACATATTCACTGGCAATGAATTCGTCATTGCTCTCAAATTCTGTGACAAGATATGTTGCTTCTGCCCCACAGCCGAATCTGGGCTTTTTAACATATTTTTTGCCTTTTTCAGGCTTTTCAGAAAGTTCTGGAGCTTTAATTCCGGCATTAAGCAGGGTATTCGTGCACAGGAGTTTGTCAGCACATATAGCTGCCGGTTCGGGAGGGCACCCAAGGTTTACAGTGCTTTCTTCAAGAATTCTATTCATTTCCGGAAGCATCCAATCGGGGGCGATAACCAGTCCCGCATCACAATCCGGAGCTGTTTTCTCAATTACCTGGCTGAAACTGCCGGCAGTGGATTTGAGGGCTGTGCCTGCGTAGATCTTTGTACATGCCGAAGGGTAATATACCTCGTGCCCCAGCCGGATAAAACTTTCAGCTAGGGTTTTAAGCATAGCTGCTCCCTCCGGAATAAGGGATTTTTCAGCTCCCGTGCCAACTGCGAATTCTGCAATAAGGATTTTCATCGAATGAAAGAATCCTGGTCATTTATTTATCATTTTTCCCAAGTGACCTATCATCAAAGCAGCGAAGTAGTTTTTTCATAAAAAGAGATCAAAATATGAATATTTCAAATCAGTAGGATCGTAAAATGAGATAATTTCTCCATATTCCACTACAATCTCGTATCCCCATTCACCTTTTTTAGACCCGATTATCCTTCCGATATTTCCATCCTTGTTGATTACAGATGACCCAATACGTGCAGGTACATGATACATACTCCGGATTGAATATAAACCGTTTTCGCTTTCCGTTGTCAGACCAAGTAACCTTCGAAGAAACTCCATTTTTACCGCATCCAGGTTTTTATACCTTTATAATTAAATTCAATATGTAATATTAATGACGAAGGCGTTTAATTTATAGATAATTTAATTTTATAATTATCAAGTTGTTCTATATAACGGCTTCTATTTGATTTTTTTATTTAAACTGTCTTTTTTAACAGTTGTCTTAGATCCAGCTCTCTACCCGGAGAAATCCAAGTTGTATGCTACTTATTTTTGACGTTTTGCGAATAAGGAATCGTTTTAATGTGTAAAAAGAAAGATATTGAAGTCAGTATTTAATTAGCAAAATATTAAAGAAGTAGGTTAGAGATACTGTTGAATAAACTAGAATATCAATTAATAAAAACTCTGGAATCAACCTGGGGGATTTCACCCTGTGCAGCCAGAAAAATCATACAGGAAAGGAGAAAAACTAAAATGAGATTGCCAAACCTTAGCATGACCTCCTGGATTTTTCTGGGTTTCATCTCTGGTATCCTCTTCGGCTTGTTCTTTGGAGATCTTTTGTCAATCTTTATGCCTCTCAGTCAGGCTTTCATCAAGATCTGGCAAATAACTATCCTTCCTTCAGTTATAATATCACTTATACTGGGCATAGGCAGCCTAAAACATTCGAATTCGAGAGATTTGGTAATTAAAGCAAGCCAGGTTTTGTTAATTTTTTGGGTTATTGGAATAGCAATCTTCTTTTCTTTTCAATTATCATTTCCGTCACTAAAAACCGCTTCTTTCTTCAGCACTCAGGATCTGACCAGGCCAGAAGACTTAAACATCATCGATATGTTCATCCCTTACAATCCATTTCATTCTTTAGCCGAAGGTTTTCTACCTGCAATTGTAATTTTTTGCTTATGCCTGGGTTTGGCTCTCATGGGAAACGAAGAGAACAAGCCACTCATGGATTTATTGAGTATCCTGCAGGCTGCTCTTACTCAAGTTACAAGCTTTGTTGCCAGAACCTTTCCCATAGGAGTCTTCGTTATAACGGCACAAACAACGGGTACTATTACTTTTGAGGGACTACTGGAACTTCAGGTATTTTTGTTATCTCTAGCCGTCCTGGCAGCACTTCTTGTCTTTGGCATTTTCCCCCTCTTGATCTCCTGCTTTACTACTTTCAGTTATAGAGAAATTATCTCCGCATCATCCAGGGCTATTATCCTGGGATTTTCAAGTGGCACGGAGTTTATAACTCTACCACTAATAAATGATGGAGTTAAAAAACTCTTCGAGAATTCGCTCTATAATGGCGGACATAAAGATGAGTTGGAGTCCTACTGTAGAGTTTTGGTTCCCGTGGGATACACCTTTCCGACGCTTGGCTCTTTTGTTCCTTTCCTGTTCATTCTCTTTGTGGCCTGGCTCTATCATAATTCTCTGGATTTGTCCGAACAGATAAAGCTAGCTGCGGTTGGAATTCCCAGTTTCTTCGGTTCGTCCAAAGTTTCCGTAGAAATGCTCCTGAACCTGATGCGGCTTCCTGCCGATTCATATAACCTTTACATCAGTTCGGGAATATTACGCCAGAGCTTTGTCGCCGCGATAGCAAGCATGTCGATCTTCTCATTTACTGCTATCAGCGCCGCTTTGATCTCCGGACACTTCAGATTACGATGGAAGAAAGTATTTTTTTCTTTATTACTAATCGTTCTGGTCCTGGCCGTACTTTTAGCAGGGTTAAATTTTCTCTTTGCTCATCTTCTGGCAAATACCTATCATGGAAATGATATAATATCCAACATAGAACTTCCCAAAAACACCCAGGGAATCAGACAGGACGAAATAATTGCTACTAAGGTCGATTTTGCCTGGAATGATTCCCTATCTCCTGACCTCTGGAGAACAGTCTCAAGATGATACTGTGAAGCTCATAAAAAATAGAGGAGTTCTGCGAGTAGGTTATAATAGTAATTGTATACCTTTTGTTTTCTTCAACAAAAAAGGATCACTTGTGGGATACGACGTTCAAATGGCCTACGACCTGGCTCAATTTCTCAATGTTTCCAGAATTGAGTTCGTTCCTATTACCAGAGCAGATTTAATAGCCGATTCTCTCAACAGAGGTGCCTGTGATATCGTCATGTCCTCTGTAACTGTAACTCCCGGGAGATTGGATGAAATGAAGTTTACTGATTCGTACATGACAGTTCATATGGCTTTTGTTATAAAAGACGAGAGAAAGAAAGAATTCTTAAAGCTTGATAAAGTCCGAAAAATGGATGGCTTGAGAATTGCAGTTCTCAATAATACGGCGTTTGTTGAAGTAGTGCCAATGTTATTTCCCAAGGCGAAGGTCATAAAGGTCAATTCCATCTGGGATTTCTTTGAAAATGATAACGCAGACGTTCTTTTTACAACCGCCGAGGAAGGCTATACCATGACCCTCATGTACCCCTTCTACGATGTGGCTATATTTGAGCCCAACGATTCCTACAAGGTATTATATGCTTATCCGGTGGCAAAGAACAGCAGTGAGACTTTCCGGCTGCTTTTGAATTACTGGATTAAAATGGAAAGGGACTACGGTGAACTTGACAGCAAATATAACTACTGGATATTGGGGAAGATCCCAAGAGAGCACGAGTCACGATGGTCAGTGCTAAGAAATGTTCTTCACTGGATAGATTAATTTAAGTGACGTGAATTAACCAGATGACTTTTATTAACTCTATTTTGTGCTTTACAGAGATCTTTCCGTGCTATATCACACTAGTTCCCATACCAATTAATCTTTTTTAGTTCCATGTGCAGGAGCCGTTTCAACAATCTTTCTCAGACCTTCAACTATGTCTTTGAGCAGCCTGATAGGAATGCCAACAGTCAATTCGGATTCCTGGATGAATGTGTAGTTCCGGCTACCTGAACAACCTAAAGTTATCCCAATTTTACCTGTCGTGTAAGGCTGTGCAACGGCATCGGAACAAAGGCTTTGTTTACCTGCAAACTCGGTTTCAACCCTGCCGCCTTTTTTATAAAGAAAGGCCTGAGTCAGGAGCATTACCTGTTTTGGGGAACAGATAATAACAACGATGTCAGGCATGAAGCTGGAGGTCTCAAGAGGTGCATATATTATTGCACTTTTGGATTCAGCCTCGATCACAGGAACTTTATCAATCGTCCTTTTAGCAGCTTCAAGGCTCCCAAAATGCTTCAGGGTTTCATAATAGAATTCCCCACTTGCAACTTTCGGAGGCATTTTCCTGAGGCCAAGGGCTCCCGCCCCTCCTTTGCAGGACTCGTCCTCATGGGTGGCATAAAACTCTTCTTTTGTCTTGCGTACACGATCCATCATCTGGCAGTGCCTCATTGCCTTGTCTATTTTGCGAATGTTCCCAGGGATTTCAGCACCCTTTGGAAGCAGAGTAACTGCCACCGGAGAAGTGTCCAGTTTAAGTAATTCGATTATTTCTCTACCATATTCATTGATTTCTTTTATTTGCTCATGACTTGCAGTTTCCATATAAACCGTCCTGTACTTTATTATAATTATTATAAAGATATATGTAAATAGAATTATCGGTACGTAACAAGAAGCTTAATCACCACTCTCCGAAAGGATCAAGAAAAAGGATATGGAAAACAGTATAAAGTAACTAGAATAAGTAAAGGTTTATATAATTCATATAGTAATTCCTTAAAAGTTAAAGTGCAAAAGATGTAGGTGCCTGGTGACATTGAATACTAGAAATTCTAATTCTCAGTCAGTATTTGAGAACCCTTTTATTAGAACTCTGACTATTGCGTTTATAATGGGTTTACTGCTAGTTGATATGGGGCTAGGGCTTTTCAGAATTTTTTTCACAAAATCAAGTCCATTGCCTATAGCGTTCGTGCTGTTGATCTTTGCAGTAATGTTTATTGCAGGTGTGGTTTTCTTTGAAAGACACGGCCTGGATATCCTGAGTTCTCTTGTTGGAGGTGCTCTTGCGGGTTTTGGACTTTGCTTCATATTTGTGTCATTTGTTGGAGGCATGTTGTTTGCTTTTGATGGAGGAATATCCAGTGTTGGCTGGAATCAGTTAATTTCTGCAGTCGCAGCTTCTATGATAGTAAGTATTGTTATGATTAAGGTACTCTCTTATAAACTTCAAAACCAATCTTACTGATTTTTCTTTTCTTCTTCTTTAATGAGATAATGTGTATTCTTTTCTCAGAAAAGTATTTATAGAATTACAAACAATCTCAGATCAGGACGAGCGTAACCGTTATAACAATTTAATGGGGATCGATTAATGAAGAAATTTAATAAAGAACGTAAACCAAATTCTGAAGAAGATACCCAGACTGGGGCTGAAAGTTTTGAAGCTCGGAATTCAGGTTGTTCGGCAGAGTCCAATGAACCAGGGGGAACTCCTGGACAGGATTCAGTTGAGTCCGGAGCTGGAAAAAGCGCTGAGACTGCCTGCCGAGAGGAGAATGAACTTCTCAAAGACCAGCTTTTCCGGCTTGCAGCAGATTTTGATAATTTCAGAAAACGGATCGTCCGTCAGATGGAAGAAAATCGAAAATCTGTAACCGAGCAGATTCTTCTTGATTTTGTTGAAGTTACAGACAATTTCGATCGTGCCCTGAAATCGGCAAGGACTGCAGAGGACATGCATTCGATTGTCAATGGAATAGAACAGCTTTCAAAGCAGTTTTTCTCAATCCTTGAAAAGTACGGGCTTGAGAGGATCGAATGCGAGAAAGGTAGTGAATTTGACCCTCACAGGCACGATGCAGTTCAACATGTTAACACCTCTGAAGTTCCGGATAATACTATAGTAGAAGTTTATAGACCCGGATATTCTCTTGATTCCAAGGTTGTCAGGCCAGCTATGGTTTCAGTAGCCAGAGCTCCTGATAATGCTTAAAATATGAAGGGAGTAAGAAAAGTAATCTCTCAAAAAAGTAATCTCTCATAAAAGGTACTTTAACCAAAAATTGCTTTATTTGAGCCTTTTCCAAAGGCTAATTTACGCATCTAAAATTATAACACTCAATTAGTATATAATTTAGTTGAATAAAAAAATAATTCATAATGTTTGTTCAAGTCCATTCAAATGTTAAATATAACTAAATAACTTCACCAAGCAACCTAATTAAATAATTTAACTTAATATTTATTATAATCAAACTAAAAAATCAAAACTAAAAACAAATAAAAATCTAACCAAAAATCTTAGAAATAAATTAAACTAACATTATTTAGTGTGAGGATAAAATATGGCAAAAATATTGGGTATTGACCTTGGTACTACCAACTCATGCATGGCAGTAATGGAAGGCGGGGAAGCTGTCGTGATCCCGAATGCTGAAGGTGCCAGAACAACTCCTTCCGTGGTCGGTTTTTCCAAAAAAGGAGAGAAACTTGTTGGCCAGGTTGCAAAAAGACAGGCTGTTTCAAATCCTGAGAATACTGTCTATTCCATTAAAAGACATATGGGAGATGCAAATTATAGGGTAACCCTACAGGGAAAACAGTACAAACCCCAGGAAATCTCCGCAATGATTCTCCAGAAGCTTAAAACAGAAGCAGAAGCTTACCTTGGAGAGGAAATCAAACAGGCTGTCATTACAGTCCCTGCTTATTTCAATGATTCCCAGAGACAGGCAACGAAGGATGCAGGTACAATAGCTGGCCTTGAAGTCCTGAGGATTATTAACGAGCCAACTGCCGCATCCCTGGCATACGGGCTTGACAAGGCAGATATCGAACAGACTATTTTCGTATATGACCTTGGAGGCGGAACCTTCGACGTATCCATTCTCGAGCTCGGAGGCGGCGTCTTTGAGGTAAAGTCTACAAGCGGGGACACCCGTCTGGGTGGAGATGACTTTGACCAGCGTATTGTTAATTACCTGCTTGCCGAATTCCGGAAAACGGAAGGAATAGACCTTTCCAAGGACAAGGCTGTACTCCAGCGTTTGACCGATGCTGCAGAAAAAGCAAAAATAGAACTTTCCGGAGTCGCAAGCACCAATATCAATCTTCCATTCCTTACAGTTGGCCCTGATGGAGAGCCCAAACACCTGGATGTTGACATTACAAGAGCCCAGTTCCAGAAGATGACTGAGGACCTCCTGGAGAAAACCCTTGTGTCAATGCGTCAGGCTCTTGGTGATGCAAAGCTTACCCCAAACGATATTGACAAAGTAATTCTTGTCGGAGGCGCAACGAGGATGCCTGCCGTAGTCGAACTTGTTGAGAGCTTTACCGGCAAAAAGCCATACAAGAACATTAACCCTGATGAAGCTGTTGCAGTCGGAGCAGCTATTCAGGCAGGTGTACTTGGTGGAGAAGTAAAAGATATTTTGCTGCTTGATGTATCTCCTCTCACTCTCGGTATAGAAACCCTTGGAGGCATAGCGACTCCGTTAATCCAGAGAAACACTACAATTCCTACTAAGAAAAGTCAGATTTTCTCAACTGCGGCTGACAACCAGCCTTCAGTAGAGATCCATGTCCTTCAGGGAGAAAGGGGCATTGCAGCTGAAAACAAGACCCTTGGACGTTTCACCCTTAGTGGTATTCCCCCCGCACCAAGAGGAATCCCCCAGATTGAAGTCACCTTTGATATTGATGCAAACGGGATTCTACATGTAAGTGCAAAAGACCTGGGAACAGGTAAACAGCAGTCAATTTCCATCCAGAAACCTGGCGGACTCACAGATGCCGAAATCGAACGCATGGTCAGAGATGCTGAATTGCACGCCGAAGAAGACAGGAAGCGCAAAGAAGAAGTCGAAACCATGAACAATGCCGAAGCCTTGATCAATGCCTCGGAAAAGACTTTAAAGGAAGCTAAGGATATAGCTACCGAAGACCAGAAATCAAAGGTAAATGCTGCAATAGAGGACCTTAAGAAAGCACTTGAAGGCAAGGACTCCGAAAACATTAAGGCAAAAACCGAAGCTCTTCAGGAAATTGTATATCCGATCTCTACGGCAATGTACCAGAAAGCTCAGGAGCAAGCCCAGCAAGCTGCAGGCGGAGCAGAGAACCCTGACGCAAAAGGTCCTGAGGAGACTGTTGTTGACGCAGACTATGAAGTAGTCGACGACGACAAGCGTAAGTAAAAATAGTAAGAGTTACGTTACTGTATAAAAAATTACTTTACTGTAACTGCAGGCCTGGAGATTCTCAGGCCTCGCCGGAAACCTGTATGCAGGCTCCGGCACTTTAATTTTTTAAAATAGCAGGGAATCCTGATGGCTACAACACGTGATTATTATGAAATTCTCGGGTTGCCTAAAGATGCCTCATCCGAGGATATAAAGAAAACATATCGAAAGCTTGCGCTGAAATACCATCCTGACAGGAATAAGGAAGCTGGGGCTGAGGAAAAGTTTAAGGAAATATCCGAGGCTTATGCCGTGCTTTCGGATGCTGATAAACGGGCTCAGTATGACCGCTTCGGTCATGCCGGCATAGATGCACAGTACAGCGCAGAGGATATATTCCGAAATGCAGACTTTGGCGGCTTTGGAGATATATTCGAGATGTTTTTCGGAGGCGGGGGAGCCAGAAGAGGGCCTATGGGGCCTAGAAGAGGTTCCGATCTCCAGTACGATCTTTATATCACCTTTGAGGAAGCAGCCTTCGGAACTCGTAAAGACATCGATATTCCCAGAACGGAAGTTTGTTCAACCTGTTCAGGATCCGGGGCCAAACCCGGCACAAGCCCCAAGAGATGTCCTACTTGTGGTGGCGCTGGACAGATCCGCACCACACGCACCGGATTGGGTATGCAATTTGTAAGTACAACCACCTGCAACACCTGTCATGGCCGGGGTCAAATTGTAGAATCTCCCTGCCCTACTTGCAGTGGTGCAGGTAGAGTCCGGAATACAAGAAAAATTACAGTTAATGTGCCTGCAGGAGCAGATTCAGGCATGACCCTGAGGCTCAGCGGGGAAGGAAATACCGGAGAGCCTGGCGCACCTTCTGGAGACCTTTATGTCGTTGTTCACGTCATGGAACACAGGTACTTCAAACGGGTCGATTATGATGTAATCTCCGAGCTTCCGATCTCATTCGCCATAGCTGCCCTCGGTGAGGATGTTACAGTAGACACTCTCTATGGTAAAGTCAAAATGAACATTCCGGCAGGAACTCAAACACATTCCGTTTTCAGGCTTAAGGACAAAGGAATCCAGCACGTTCACGGGCATGGGAAAGGTGACCAGCTCGTCAAAATAGTTATCAAAACACCCACAAAGCTGAATCATGAACAGAAAGAGCTTCTGCGCCAGTTTGAAGACCTTACTGAAGGCAAAAAATCCGAAGACGGTGAAAAGGATAGAAGTGAGAATACTCGCGACAAGTCCAAAAAAAACAAAGGTTTTTTTGAAAAAGTAAAAGATGCATTCGAAGGTTAAAAAAGACCAAAGAGTTAGATTTACTAAGTTGATCAACAATTATGAGCCCTTTGGTCCTGACCGTTTTTATTATTTTTTTCTCAAATATTTCCACTTATTTATTTACACTGATATAATTAGACATCTTTTTTGTGCTCTTGCCTGCTGCATTTGTTACAGTTAAGGTTATAGTATATTTTCCAGGTTTGGCGTATGTATGCGAGGGATTATTGGTAGTCGAATATTTTCCATCTCCGAAACTCCAATACCAGGTCTCCGGTGATCCTGTGCTTCTGTCATTAAATTTCACTGTTAAAGGTGCTTTGCCAGAAATCTTATCAGTAGTAAATGCAGCCACAGGTGGTTTAGGAGAATTGACAGTTATATAGTCTGCTTTCTTCAAAGTACTGTTTCCGGCAGCATTGAATACCTTTAACGTAACAGTGTATTTTCCCGTCTTACTGTATACATGAGCAGGGTTTTTGGCTTTGGATCCTGTACCATCACCAAAATTCCAGTTCCATGAGGTAGGTACTCCGGTACTGGTGTCGTTAAACGCAACCCTGAGCGGCTTATTCCCTGTGCTTGGGGTTGCCGTAAAGTTTGCTACCGGAAGCCCGGTTCCAGAATCAGTAAACGCCTTAATGCATACATTCGAATCGGGAACATATGCAGTCAGGTCTGTCCAGGTATTTCCATCAGGACTAACAAAACTTTCGCTAACATTTGCTTTTGCTTTACTGCTGTAGTATGATATTGGTTCCTCTATGGCAATAGGGAAATTGTAACCAAACTGGTTATTGTACCCACGGGTAGTAAATTTAATGACGACAGAGAACTTTTGACCGGCTTGAAGCTGGACTCTTGAATTCAGGTTCACGGTGTGATATCCCGCGTTAGAGCATGTCCCGCTCTGGGTAAAAACGGAACCAGCTTTACTGATAGGACCGGACACCGGATTGGTGTAAATATTAATTTTATATTCACAGTTTGAGTCTGTTGAATAGAAACTTACGGCTTTGAGCACTTCGTTGGTATTTGCCGTAAATACATTTGCTCCCCAGCCAACTGAGTTACCATACCCAATGCTATCGCACCAGCCAAGAGGATCGTACTGGTAGATATATTTGTAATCATTGGAGTTTTCAGCAGTGAATACCGCATTCTGGTCGGCGCCGAAAAATGTGTCGTAATAGGAGACATAGAAGTATCCGTTATCACCGAATTCCGTACCCCAGCTATTCTTTACGATGAATGCCCCATTACCGGGCGGAGTCCTGGTAAATTTGTTCTTATCAAAAGAATCATTCCAGCCTACAATCGCCACAGCGTGGTTAGCATTCCCCGGATATCTGTCATATTGATGTCTGTCGTAATAATAAGTGGCATTGGTGGGAGAATATACATTATAAAAGTCATCAGCAATATACAGACAGACAAATACTGCTCCGTATTGCTGAACTGCCTGTTTTAATAAATCATTGTCCAGAGGTCCTTTTCTCCCGGGAATAAAAAGTACGTTTTGAACATGTTTCTGTGCAGGAAGCCCTTCGGGCGAATAGCTCGATGAATCACTATAAGGATCATCGCTTTCTGCTACCGGACCGCTCCAGCGAGCGAGGTAAGCAGTTGACATAAACATATCTCCTCCCTCGTCGTAGTCAAATCCCTCCGAAGCTGTATTGGTAAGCAGGTTTTTCATATTATTCTCTGAAAAGTCAGAGTTTTGTCCGGGAAGCAGATATGATTCCAGAGATGCATAGGTTGCAAATGCCCAGCAAGATCCTGCATAACCCTGGTCCTTAATAGGTGTAACTTTGTTTAGCGTTCGCAGGTCATAATAAGTTGAGCGCGATGATTTAGAAACAGGAATCCTGCTTAAATGACTAAGATCCACAGGTGAAGTTATTAAGCCTGTTTTATGTCCATTTATAGACAATCCCATTTGATTTAGTATATTCTTCCGGGATTCTAAAAATGTGGGATTTTTAGGTGCAAATACAGGTTTCTGAGAGTTTGCTGCCTGGTATGTGGCACTATTCTGGACATCTGTTAATTTATTTTTTTCCGGTGATCCCGTATCTGCCATTGCTATCGAAGAGCTTAATATAAAAAGTAAAATCATTGAGCTGAAGACGAATTTCATTTTTTTCGGATTTACATACTTTTTCAAATAAATATGTTTTTCTATTTTTCTTCCCCCTGTACCCCTTTTCTTCCTTGAAACTGCTTTCAGATCAAAGAATAATCTTTGAGTAAAGATAATAATCCCTTATTTCTTTTTAATAATAAAGGACTATCAATTTTTGTAAAATCCCCAAAATTGGATTTACTCCCTTGAATTCAGACAATTAAATTGTAGATTAAATAATATACTCTATAATTATACTTAATACTTTTCGATTAATAATCTTGCTTATATTTATAAATTGTAATGTTGTTATATAGTAGATAAGTTATCTTTTTCAAAATTAGATTCAAAGATGAGTCTCTAATCTAATATACTGGCAGTATACCATTTCTCTATAAATTTCTCAAATTTCCTATTTGGTTGTATTTTTTAACATATAAGAACTTCCAGAAAAAAAGCATATTTATCCTGCAAAAAAGAAAAGAAATATATCACTCCAACTTCTGTTTATAATTAATATTTTTATTATTATAACTGTATAATGCACACTGCAAGATTATTATAAAATTATATAATAAGTAAATTAAAATTCCTAAAATAAAAATTAATAACAGTTAATTAAAAAAATATTTGAGGGCCGACTTGGACAACGTTATCGAAAATAATCGACTTATATGGGTAGATATAATCCGTATAATCGGAATAATTGCTGTTATAGCTATCCATGTAGAAGATTCATTTATTTATTTATGGAACAAAATACCCTGGATAGATTGGTGGGCATCGAATATATATATGGGTTTTATACGGTTTCCGATTCCCCTTTTTATCATCCTGAGTGGTTACTTGTTGTTGAATAAACAAGAGGATGATAGAACCTTTTTTAAGAAGAGAATTAACAAAGTTGTTATACCATTGGTTGCCTGGTCAATGATTTATTGGATATTCGCAAATAATTATAATATATACTCCATATTTACCATCGATTTTGTTCAGCGTTTATTAGCAAATAAAATCTATTATCACTTATACTTTCTTTACATAATTCTCGGGTTGTACCTTATCACACCTTTGTTACGTAGAATATTAGAGCATTCAAACATGTGCGATATCCATTATTATTTGGTATTGTGGTTTATATTCTCTTTTATAAATCAGCTAATCGGATTCTTTGGATACAACATAGGAATACCATTAGAGGCTGTAACCTTGAATCTAGGATTATATATTTTGGGCTATGCAATCAAAAACACCCAGATCACTAACAGAATAAAACTCTTGTCCGGGATATTGGTCGTTCTTTCAATAACAATCACGATAATCGGAACCTACTTTTTGGTTAGTGAAAGTGGACAAATTGATGATTCAGTTAGCAGATTGATAAGTATTACGTCCGTAACTTATGCAGTAGGCCTATTTATATTGGTACGTGAAGCCCTCAGCAATTTATCATTAAAAGGATCAATGTCGATTTGTGGAAACATTATCAGCACAATTGGAGGGGCAACTATGGGAATATACCTCGTCCATCCGATAATATTGCATTATATATGTCATGGGATTTCAGGGATACATTTCTTGTCGGTAGATGTAATAAGCCCTATTTTTTCGATTCCACTGGTAAGTTTTTTGTTGTTTGTTTCTTCCCTCTTGATCGTAGTGATTTTCCAAAAAATACCTATATTTAGAAAAATTGTTCCTTAATACCTGTGTTAGTTGCTTATCTTTGGAATATTGGTTGCTTATCTTTGGAATGAAATATTTACAGCATCATCACTCATAAATTTTTTATAAATTTTGATTTTCCCTTGTGCAAACTGTTTATATATTCCACAGAAACATTTGTCCAGTTCTTTTGTACATGTATAAGAATCATCTCTGTATGCAGCGCATTTTGAGGCGTATTCACATTTATTTTTCAACATGCCTTTTTTAAAACCCCTCAGTATGTTTTCAAAATGCAATATCAATATATGATATATTTTTATATTAATCTTTTTATAATGCGTCCATGTGATTATTTCCCTCGCTTTTGTTTACAGGACGTTTCTTAAAAAATACTCTAAAATTAAAAGAGGATTTTCGACTGGAAATCAAGGGGATATAATATTTTAAATATATTTAATAATTTTATTTAATTATTAAAAACAGGCACGACTGTTTCCTTATTTATCCTCAGAACAGATCTTAAGCAGCTTTCTAAAGCGATAAATTAAAGTTTGGATGTTTATTGGTAAGCTTCTGTAAGGAAGCAAAATGCACGGCGATTCTTTGCCCCTTTTCCCATCCTTTAAACGTATTGAATTATTGCAGGTTTATTCTCCGATAATTTGCAACACGATTATTCTTACTTTTTTAATCCTGTCAAAGTTTATATAAATAATTTGCTGCCATGTCCCGAGCGTCATTCTTTTTTCGAAAATAGGTACCGTAAGGCTAGGGCCAATGAGTAATGCTCTCAAATGCGAGCCTCCGTTATAATCACCCCAGGTCTCATGATGATGATAACTCTTATCCAATGGGATTAGCTTATCAAGAATCTCTGAAACGTCTTTAGAAAGATTAGGCTCAAATTCCATTGTGGTGATTGCTCCGGTCGACCCGACGCAGAAGACTGTAACTGTTCCGTTACTTATTTTTGAGCCTTTAACCTCTTTTGACACCATTTCGGTAATGTCAACAATTCCGCAATCCTCATTTCCAAAGACTGAAATTTCTCTTGTTTCTACTGGCATGAAACGATATTAGTGGGTAAGTAAATATATTCTTTATTAGAACAGGGTTTTCGACATTGTGGTGAAAAATCAGCCAATTGAGCATTTCCCCTATTTGGGAGTACGCAGGTTGCTTAGCCAGTCTTCGGTCATTTCCGTAGAGCATTCATCCCTTTTACCAAGCTTATCGTAGAACAAGCGCCAATCAAGGTTATGATTTATCTGCGGATCGCCTATCTTCCGCTCAATCAGCTTATGTTCCTTAGTCGCATCGACGAGCAGTTGTGTAATCTCCAATTTTTCACGGCTACGCATCTCCACTCCGTCATTTGCTACCTTTCTAACATATTCGGACCAATCAGAAGTTGCTTAATCAGGTGTTTCCATGGGATCGAATAGATATCTCCATACGTGTAGAGACTTCCCCATTTCCCATCTATCTCTAAAAGTTTCGTAAAAGGTAAAATTTATATATACATAAAAATATAATTATATTATTTATATCAACAAATAAATAAAAAGTATTTATGTTTTCTGATAGTATAAATAGTAAGGTAAAAGAGGCTGAACTAAATTGCTTGCTGAAGTCCCTATATTTCCCCCCAACATAATTCCAACTATACTCCCAAGTATTCATTTTTGAAGAGTTCTAACCTTCAAAATCTATAAATGCCTCACTTTACCTTCTTAATCTTTCTTTTCAAATAGCAAGGTTTGCAGAAGCAGGAATTGCTGCAGTTCCTGGAATGCTTTAATTATTTCCCTAAGTTTCGGAGAATATTAGACGAGATAGCAGTTCCCGTACAGTTATTTAGCGTAATTGAAGACAAAAGCCCTATTACATTTCCTGCTTGCAGTATAGGAGAACCACTATCTCCCGGATGCGGCATATCAAATGCAGGAAAGCTCAAATAAAGCAGTGAATTCCCGGCATTAATCACTCTGCACGCGATAACGTGCGTATCATTGACAAGTGAAGCGTTTTCCAGTACTATTGCGCTGCCAAATTTTGTAGTTTCGAATGTACAGTCAGGAGGGATCTCTATCAGAGCCAGGTCAAAATTTTTGAAAAGCCTCTTAACCGTAAATTCTCTTCCATCAACTGTCACACGGTCTCCTTCCCCGTGAAATATGTGAGAAGCTGCGACTATGTAAGGCACTCCATTGAATAAGATCACTGCACCAATGATACAGCGCATACCCTTATAGAAAAAAAAGCTGCCTGATTTTATCATATATTTTCATCAATCTGCTTTTTGCTTGACCTGTTTATTGTATTACTTATATTTATTTTGGATTATCTCAACTTATTTTCCATGATTGTATCCTTTAAATCGGAATTTTTAGAATTCAACCGTTTAGAAACAAAAGTTAGAATTCAAATTACTATTACCTCTAAATACTGACAAGATATTAAATACTAAATAGGGTTTCAAAAAAAGCCAGAAATATTTCATGATATATAAGATGGGGAGATAATATGAAATCTTGGAAAGATTATCTAATTGCTGCTAGCCTCTTTTCATTGTTGCTTGCTTTTCCTAAAATCCTAAATTGGCTACGCATTAAATGGAACATTTTCATTATGTGCCTTTAAAAAATGAAGATTGAGCATATATCACCAAAAAAATAAGTATGCATCGAGATTCTGTCTTGATTTGTTTTATTTGGTCAAGTCCAGAGGTCCGGCAGACAACGCTTCAACCCATGGAAAATCCTTTTTCAGAGACTCATTTATGCTGACCTGTTCAACGAACCCCGGATCGACTTTAACATCAGATGTTGAGGTTGCATACATATAATTTCCACCTTTATTGTTTGACAGGCAGTTGTTTTCGAGTATAAACGAATGAGTACTATTCAACTTATTGAATATTGCATAACCTTTTCCGGCTGATCGGCTAGCCTGTGTATTAATTATAATATTGTTTTTTACAACAGTTATATAGCCTGAACCTGGTGCTGAAAATGAATCAACTTTCTTGTGTGCAATAGCTGCACCATAGCAGCCGTCGAATAGATTATTTTCGATGAGAGTATTATTAAAACCATTAAGCACTATCCCGCCTGCCCATTCTGCACCCTGGTCAGTACCGGTCTTATAAAACTTGTTATCATGGATGTATACATCTTTAGCAGAGTCCGTGGAATACTTAGATCCATAACCTGTGATCCAAATACCAGCCGCATTGGTCTTATTTAATAAGTTATTGCAGATCTCTATATCGTCCATAATAGTTGCCGGATCTGACTTCTGAACTTCAATTCCCGCTCCTCCTTCTCCTTCAGATTCAATGATATTATTGTTGAATTTTACATGGTTGGCATTGTAAATTCTTAAACCACTGTTAATTCTGGCTGTTATTTTATTGTTCCAGGCTTTCACGTTTGTAGAATAGATGATATAGAGAGCATCATGCCCTAATTTGTAAACCGAGTTATTGTAAAACTGGATATTTGTACATCTTGTGGCCTTCAGCCCATCCCCGTGGCTGTCATGCATGTACATATCGTGAACTTGTATATTATCGGAATTAACAAAGAAGATCAGATTATAATATCCCTTTCCCATATATAATTCACTGTTATTGTTATGATTTCCATCAATCTCAAATCCTTTAATGATAACATTTTGATTTCCGGCACTATCCATTTGTGTAATTAAAGGCTTCTCTTTCTTCCAGCCTGCTTTATCCTTAAGTTTAACAACAGCTGTGGAATCCCCTGCAAGGACAGTGTTACTTCCTATGTAAAGGCTATCCGAGATGACATAGGTATTGGGACCCTGTAAATAAACAGTCGCATATTCCGGGTTTTCTACCACATATGCAAGAGCTTCATTTATCTCTACCTGGTCATCAATCCCATCACAGTTGAAGTTCCCACTCCCATTGGTATTTACATAAACGATCTTACCGGAAGGTTTGGCTGACAGGAGGATAATTATAATTGCGACAATAAAAACAAGAACCAGGCTACTAACTATTATTTTTTTTCTGTTATCCCATCGACTTTTTGCTTTTTCCTCATCCATTTTGCATACCCAAATGTACATAATTATTATGCGTACATATTAAAAAATTTAACTGTTTGAATGATACACTTCAAATTCAAATTCAAAGGATCAATATTCCATCATTTAATTGATATTCCTGAAACGGGCTTTGAGGCCTTTAGAGCTCTTTGAAGATCTTTTCTTTCCTGCCAGGAGTGGGAAATATCTATTGATAAGAAAGATTACAGGCATCAGTCCAAGAAGATTTAGCACTGTTAAGGCTACTGCAAAAGAGGTTGTGCAAGCAAAACAATCGAGATCGATTTCAAAAATGATGTGCAGAAAGTTTGGTCAGGATATCCTTCATGGGAAAGTGAAGTGCAAGTACAATCAGGCTGTTTCTCCCGTAGTACTCCAGTATTGCCATACTGCCTATTTTTTTAAATATATAAACAAAAGAAAAAATTCCCGAAAAAGCCAGGAAATAAAATGAGAAGAATCCTCCGTAGATCAGCCCACTCATGTTGATCTTATCTGTTGGATATTTCAGGAGGTAAGCAAAATATAGCAGGCTTACAAGGATAAAAAATACAGATAAAAAATTTTCTATCCTGAAAAACATATTGCTAAACTTCGAATTAGGGTCAAGGAAACTGGAACCATCACTGCGATTTTCTTTTGAGTCCAAAAGTATTCTAGAGTCTATAAGTCTTCTAAATAAATTTCCTGTTCCGTAGAAGACAACAGCGGTAAGTGCAACATCTGCGTTCCAGGGCAGTCTGAAAGGAATATAAACGGAATAAAGGTACCCTATGATTCCAGCCATGATAAGCCAGATTCCAAGTTTCACAGGCTGCCAAAAATATCTTTTCGCTAGCCCAAAAAAAAGTAATTCGGTTACAAAAAGACAGGTTAGGAACCAGAGAGGTCCATTATAAGAAATCATTGTAGTTTGGGCAAATATGATTGAATATACTACATGAAAGATGTCAGCTCCGAAAATCTTAAAACTTACAACTTCCGGAGTGTACAATTCATCAAGTAAAAAGTAAAAAAGGAGGGTAATTACTGCAAAAGCAAAGTAAGGTATGATAAGAGACCTGAATCTTCCTTTTATGAAGTTTGCAGCTGATCCCGAATATTTAGCAAAATTGAATAAGAATCCGGAAACGAAAAAGAAAAGCGGCATATGGAAAGAAAAAATATAAGTATCAAGTGCCTGAGGGAGCATGTAGTGCGCAAATACTACAAGCAGAATTCCGAATCCCTTTAAGGCATCAATCCAGGCCAGTCTCATAATAATCTTATAGAGTAAAGATTGATATTATATAAAAAGAATTCTACAATTATTAAAAACTCGTTATCTTTAATGTGATTTTTGAAGATATAACTTTAAAAAAACATTAATATTTTTTCATACTGTATTCAATGAGAATTTTATACTTGATCAGTTCCATTCTTTCTATATGTTGTCTGTCTTTTTCTAAGGACCTATTTCTCTACGATGTAACTTCAAGAACTTCCTGGGCAATTTGAATAAGCCGGAACCAGGTGTTCAGAGCCGAACGGAGGGAAACGGGATCTTCAGCTTTTATGCTCAGCACCAACCTGTTAGCTTCCTCAAGTGAAAGGCTTATTGCAGATCGTTCTGAGAAATTATCATTAAGTTCGGGCTGGACAGCCCTGAAGATCATCTCAGCAGTCTCGGTTTCAAAAGCAAATTCTGCGAAAAGTCTCAAGAAATTCCTCCCGGAAAAAAATTCAAAGTCCGTTTTTTTTAAAGCCTTTCATATTAAGCTTAAAAAGAGAATTCCTATCACCTATAAAATCAATATACTTGTCTTCCGCAGCTATTAAAGTAGAGCGAGAAGGAAGTTGATCGATTTTATCGCTATCAACCTTTTGAAAGTGGAAAAAAGATTCGAGTGCGTCAGCAATCTCTCCCTCACCCGTTAGGACAGGTTCAGCATCGGGAAACCAGTAAGAATCAACTTCCTCGGAATACCAGTCTGTAAACCTGAGGGAAAAAAGGGACTTACCATTTTCGTCATAAAAGCTGAGTTCCCCCGGATTTCCGTGGTACTCGCCTATGACAATTAGAGGGCTGCCCTGGGCGAACTCCACTAACTCATGCATACCCATTTTTCCGCGATTTATGCACCTGCTGCCTGTAAATCTGGACAGCAATTTGCAAAGCGTCCGGGTCTTTGCAGAAGGTTTGCGAGAAGAAGTTATTAACATCTTCTTACTCGGCAATGACGCGTTTAATGGTCGTAGGGCGCTCTTTTACCAGAATTCGGTGTCCACAGTAGGGGCACCTTATACCTGTGTACTCGTAGTCTATCTCGACTTTTTGTTTGCACCTGGTGCACTTATATCCCATACTCCCACATCCTTAAGAATTTATTTTGCTTTTGCTTCTGCGAGGTTCTTCATTGTACGCAACAAGGTCAGACCAACACTGGTGCTGGGAATATAGGTTCCGCCGGCAAATGTATGCCCACATTTGCTGCATTTCCATATACCTGTCCCCAACCTTTTGACTGTCGGACGAGCGCACTTAGTACATACGTGCGGAGCTCGCATACGTTCTTCCAGGTCAGCCACTAACTTTCTGTCTTTTCTCCCGTATCTGGGACCGAATCTGCCTGCTGATCTGGAAATTCTACCTTTTTTAGTAAACTTTTTTGCCATAGTACTAACTCCTTAAAACATAAATGCTCAGTCAGCTTAGACCGTAATACTGGAGCATTTAATATTTATACTTAATTCATCCTGCCTGATCTATTCCTGCTTTACGAGTCCTTCCAGGTACAGTTCCCTCAGTTCGGCTCCCTTTTCGCGTGCAATATCGATAGCTTCCAGAATCTCTGCTTCAGTGAAAGGAGCTGGACCCATTTTTTGCATACCGGCAACAGACCCGTCTGAACTTGATACGATTGTCAATTTTGTATCACAAACCATCTCTTCGTCCAGTGAGGGGTCAACCATTAGCTTTGAGCCTATCTTGGCAATAGTAATACCAACAGGTAGCTCTTTCATTGCGAGGGGAGCGTTCGGACCGATGCCGTGCTGCTCGTTCGGGACAGTTGTTGTCAAAAGAGCTGCAATGGCAGCCAGACAGGAGGCATCAATAAGATTTCCGCTGTCATTAAGGATGTGGACATCGATAAAGACAATCCAGACAGACTCTCCATGCGTTATGCAAAGCTTTTTTACGTCAATTGCACCGGATTCTCGAATTCCCCTGTCTACAACTCTTGCCATTTCGATAGCTTCTTCTTTAGGGGGACCCGGCTCAAATTCAGGAGATGCAATAGGGTTAAGCTCCAGATTGGTAATAATCACACCTTCGTCCTGAGAGTCCGAAAAAGGAGTTCCTGTCTGGAGTTTAACCCCTACAAGAACCTGAGTTTCTCCTAAAGTTACCTTTGCTGAGCCTTCAGCTTTGATAACAACGTTTGTCTCAAGTTTGATGTCTCTGAAATCCTTAAACCCACGTCCGTCCTGACGCTTTCCTTTTATCATAAGGTTATAAATATAATCCTTTTTAAGAGTAGCAATAACTTCACTCATTCGTTTTCACCTCTGTTTCCCGATTCAGAGGGATCTTTTACTACCTTCCAGGGTCCTTCACGTTTTTCTTCCACAGGTTTTACTTCGTCCGGAATAGGCTCATCTGCAGCAGCATCTTTCACGGTAGTATCGATATCAGACTTAATTTCCTGCTCGGATTCTAAAGACTCTTCTGCGGCAAGCTCTTCATGTTCAATACTTTCTCCGAGCTGAACATCTTCGTCAATTTCTGCAGGTTCTGATTCATGTTCTTCTTCACATGGAACCGATTCTTCCTCGCAGGGCTGCTCTTCAAGATCTGCTGACTCCGGAGCTGCTTCAAAAGAGGCTTCAAACTCAGCTTCCTCTTCCAGAGCTTCTTCTTCCTCTTCTTCCTCGATTTCAGCTTCAATTGCTTCTTCTAAGGTATCTCCCTCTACTACGACCTCAGCTTCTTTAATTATTTCCTCTAAGTTATCACACTCAGGAGTCTCTTCAGTAGTAAAACCGATTGAGGACTCTTCGGAGGATTCTGCTTCTTCCAGCTCATCGTCGGTATCTTCAGGAACCTTTTCGGCAGTTGGTTCATCAGGGGCATGTTCGAGAAGGGGCGCTTCCAACCTGGATACTTTACTCTCGGTTTCTTCACTTGCTTCAGCTTCCACTGCGGCTTCTTCAACCGGAGTTTCAAACTTCTTTCTCAGGACCGCCTGTTGAATTTCGAGAATTTCCTTACATCCTTTCTTCACAAGTTCCAGGCCTTTTTTGATTTCTTCAGGAGTAAGATGACCGTCCATCTGGAGAAGGGTAATTTCTCCATCCTGAGTCATTGCTACAGGAAAATCGGCCTCACCATAATTGTCTTCTTCCTTGTTCAGGTCAAGTACTACCTGCCCATCAACTTTTCCAAAGGCACAGGAAGTAATTAGACCTTTCATGGGAATGCCTGCATCTGCAAGAGCTACACTTGAAGCGTTAATTGCTGCTGTTCTCGTCCCTGCATCAGCCTGAAGTACTTCCACAAAAATATCGATTGCCGTTTTAGGGAAAAGCTCAGTCATAATAACCGGTTCAAAAGCTTCCCTGGAAACCTTTGAAATTTCAATGCTTCGCCTGCTAGGGCCAGGCCGAGCCCTATCTTCTACGGAAAAAGAAGCCATATTGTACTTATAACGGATAACTGCAGTACCTGCCCTCTGAGTACGACGGGGATGCACTTCTCTTGGGCCAAATACACCTACCAGGACCTTATTTTTGCCCCATTCGAGATAACATGAGCCATCGGCTCTGGAAAGCACTCCAATTTCTATTTTCATGGGCCTGATCTCGTCCGTTCGCCTCCCGTCTAGGCGTAGCCCATCGTCAGTGATTAATTTTTCAGGTTTATCACTCATACTGCTCATACTTTAATCTCCAAAAACTCCTAAAACAGAAATCAGTTATTCGGGTTCAGCAATACATCAATTTTCCTGTAGATCTCTTCGGAATGATTTTCTTTTGCCAAACTCGCCTCATTCGTCTCATTTTTAAAGAACTTTGCAGGTTTTGATTCTTTCTGTTTCGTTCTTTCACTTTTCAAAAAGTTGTAGATTCGATCTGTCAATCCGGAACGTT
The DNA here is from genome assembly GCA_963818955.1 of uncultured Methanosarcinaceae archaeon. GTDB lineage: Archaea > Halobacteriota > Methanosarcinia > Methanosarcinales > Methanosarcinaceae > Methanosarcina. The sequence continues at coordinate 116,483 of CAWFUY010000047.1, forward strand.
GAGCCTCAGCTTGAATCTTCAAGAGAGCCCTGCTCAAAAGCTCTACATCCTCGTCCTTTCCGTCAATCCAGATTCTACCGTTCTGACCAACGAATATGCTGCAGTTTGTCTCTTTCTTCAGCATTGAGATCATGGAACCGCCATGTCCTATTACACGGGGAACCTTTACAGGCTCAACCTCGACTATCTGGCCTGTTTTAAGTTTATTTAAGTTCGAATCTCTCAGGGCAAGCTCAATCTTCATGGAACTATCTACTTCTTTTACTCTGAGAATCAAGGAATCGCCTACATCAAAGACGTCATGCATCTCCCGGGATTCGACTCTTTTCGGATATTCGGATACGTGGAATAAACCGTCATATGGAGCGGCAATGTCCATTATCCAGTTGGATGGAGTAACCGCAATAACAATCCCGATCACCACATCATTTACTGAGGGGATATAAGCTCCTGCGAGAGGGATTACTCCAACTTTATCCTCTTTAAGATTCTCAATACCGCAAAACAAAGAATATATCTTATCGTTCTTAACATAAGTCCCGTATCCGGGTTTTTTTGTATTCTCGGATAACAGGTCACCAGGGATCACTATCTTTTTGTCCATCCAACATCCTCTTATAAAAGTTTAGTTTGCGCCTCTCCTTTAGTAAGATGATTTATAAGAGCGTAAAAATCAGTCTGAACTCCTGCCGGAATTTTTATCACTGCAATCCAGGAGCCATCACGCTGCCATTCTTCTTTTGTAATGTTTCCTACCTTGGAAATATCTCCGTAAGCTTTGGGGGCATACTCGGGGGGAATTCTCACTGCAATACTTATTTCCTCAAATCTTATGGGAATAAGCGGGCGAATGGCTTTCATTGTAATATTGACCAGCTGATCCACGCTTTTTAAAGGATCTATGTGCACCTTTGCCTCTTCCATTGCCTTTTCTATCCTTGCAGGAGGATGAGGTGCTCTTGTCTGAGGATTAATTGCGTTTCTGGAGATGGTATAGATAACCTTTTTCTTTTTCTCCTCTAATATACGTCTTCTCTGTTCAGCAGTGAGTTGAAGCTCTCCGTGTTTCAGGATAACGTCAGCGATCTTATAAGGGTCAGTTGTATCAAAAGAATTAATAATATCGGATTCTGCTGCTCTATCCCCTCGGTTTGCATCTTCGAAAATAGTCTCAACTGCCAGAATATTTTCCAAACTTATCTCTTCTCCACGCTTGTAAGCTAGAGCTCCATCGGGCTCGACCAGGATTTCGAAATGTTTGCTACCTCTTTTGAGCCTTGCAGTCACTGCTTCGTCCAGGGATACCATCTTTAGATACCTTCCCAAAATATAATTTTGAGAATCAGAAAATTATCTGATTACTCATTTTCTAAAGTTATATAGGTTTTATTCTTTGTGTTCGCCCCTGTGTTTCTCAAGGATCTGTTGAACATAGCTTTCAACTTCTTTAGGAACTAGCTTTCTGAACTTTTTGTCGGGAAGGGATACAACTCCCACTTCAAGGGTTAAAGCATCGAACTTACCTTCAGCGGCTTTATAGAGCGCATCCATCCCTAGAAGAATAGCTGCATTAATATTCATGTCCTCTTTGTAGTCCGCTTCGAAGACCTCAACTACTGCATTTCTGCCTGCTCCGATGGCTGTAGCCTTGTATTCCAGAAGTGCTCCGCTAGGGTCAGTCTCAAAGAGTCTGGGAGAACTGTCATCCACACCTGCAATAAGGAGTGCGGTTCCGTAAGGGCGAACCCCGCCGTACTGAGTGTAAGTCTGCTTATGATCACAAATTTTCTTGGAGATAACTTCTACGCCTATGGGTTCATCATAAGAAACCCTGTTGATCTGCGCTTCCACGCGGGCTCTATCAACAAGGGAGCGAGCATCAGCTACAAGCCCTGAGGTTGCAGCTCCGATGTGGTCGTCAATTTGGAAAATTTTTTCAATTGATTCCGCTTCCACAAGCCTGCTCGTTATTCTTTTGTCAACCAGCAGCACTACCCCATCTGACGCCTTTATTCCCACGGCGGTTGTTCCCCTTTTGACCGCTTCACGAGCATATTCTACCTGAAAAAGTCTTCCATCAGGGCTAAAAACCGTAATTGCCCTGTCATAACCCATTTGTGGTGCCATCTGCATTATTCCATATCTCCCTTAATTTCTGTTTGTAATGTTTCAATCTTCCCGGTCAAGTACCGGTCTTTTCCTCTAAGGATATTTACCCGCAGAGTCGTTAGCTAATCATTGCCTTTCCAGAAAAGGCTTCAGTCATATCATGGACTTATGCGGAGATCCGAGAATCCAGGACAGAATGTCCCCAACCCGGCATTCAGGTAAGGAAATCAACTTTTGATCCCTATAACGTATTTCTTCCTTATTAGAGTTTTTAGCCTTTAATTTAGGACTTGCAATCCGAATAACTTTTTTCGATGAAACCATTGGAAAATATCCAGTAAAGTGAATTCAAAGGCACTTTTGCCCTTTAAATGCGTTTTCCAAGCACAATTGGATTCACATACCTGAGAGCCTTTTAACTATTCTTTAAAGTTCTCAACATATTTTAACTGAGTCGTTAATAAAGTGTATTTCCTCAGTTATAATGCTTGTGAGACCAAATTATCAGCACACGGGAATATTATATATTTTCGTGGAAAAATACCCTCCACAATACCACGTCATCTGTCATTAAGAATGCATTCCGGTGGTCTCGCAGTCATCCATATTTAACTCCCAAAAATTCCGAAGAGTTTTTTGCTTCAATGAGTCCTGCCAATCAATATCATACTTTGTTACACTAATACTCATTCATTATAGTTTATATTAAACCGTTCTGACAGCTAAACGAATATAGCTTCATGTTAACAACTTAATGATAAAGCTTACAGACAACAACTTAATATATAAAACTTAATAGATAACAACTTTATAGATAAAGTTTTATGTCGTCACTAAAATAATGCTTGGAATAGTAATATATTTTACATTTAATATAAGTTCTATTTCTGAATTTTTCGCAACCATCGATCTCTGGACTTTACCTCGATTTTGGCTCGAAGACCTTATACTTCTGAAGAAATTTTTCATTAACTCTTTTTATTGTGCCGGAAGCTCCCAGTACATGCAAAGTTGCCCTTTTACCGTTAATTCTTGTGAGGGCTGCCAGGGAAGCTCTTGTTTCTTTTACCCTGGTATGTGTACACTGAATAACACCTTTGAAGTCTTCAAAACCAAGCACTTTGATATCACACTCACTTGCAATGACATCTCCGAGCAGAGAGGATGCAGAAGACATAAGCTCCTTTATCAGATCATTCCTGTTTGCAGGTTCCTCACATATCAGTTCAATAGCTAGATAGCGTTTTTTCATACGAAGAGAAGGAAGCAGACGTTTCAAAAATAATCCCCATCCTCAAGTACTTCCACACCTTCCCTGATATATCCTATCATGGGACGTTTTTTTGAGATGATTTTTTCAGGCACTGTGCTCATAGCGTCAATGGCTTCATCTTCTTCAAGCCCGCAGATTTCAGCCAGAGCAAGAGCATCCATTGGAGCACGAAGATCAAAACAGGACAAAGAATCACTTGAAAGGACAAGAGAAACTTCGTATTTCCTGGCTAGATCAAGATTGGCTCTAAGATCCGTTAACTGACGGATGCGTCTTGCACCTCTTGAATTAAGGAGAGATCTCAGGGTCAGGCCTATTGCAACTCCATTTTCAGCTGCTGCCTTTGCAAGCACCTGATTTAATCCGCTGCTCTTATCGAAAGCCGGATGGTTAAGAATATCAACTCCGGGATTTTCAAGTGCAGCTCTATTAACAGCTTCTGAGCCACCATGTACGATCAGGACGTCAACGGACTTCTTATATTTCCCAATCAATCCATGAAGTTTTGAGGGATTTTCTTCAACTAGTTCAATTCCATTGAAGATCTCAAATTCGTCAGGAAGGTTAAGCATAGGCCATGATTGAGGCAGTTTATCCGAGTGGTTTGCAAGTGCAATCCCGCTATATCCTAAATGCCCTGCAATCGCTGCAAGCTCAGAGGAAGTGTTATCTCCATCAGGAACAGCATGGACACAAAAGTCGTAAAATTTAGGTTTGCCCAAATAACTCCTCCACGATGGCTCCGGCTTTTTCCCTGTTCTTGGGATAGGTCTCGATCTTGATTTTGGCAATAACCGCATCCGATGAATCAGTCAACTTAACCTGCTGCAGGTATGCAGCTTGTTTATCAAAGCGAAGATGGAAGACCTGGTCATCGTCAAGCTTTTCAGGCATTTCCTCCCTGAGTCGTTCAACATCTTCTCCCGAGAATCTCTCCCGTACAAAATGGGCAAAACCTAGACAGTTTGCTTCTCTTTTAAGCTGCACGCTCAGTATGGTAATGGGATTTCCATGGTGCCCTTCAGCCGGGATTTCTTCAATTAATTTGTTGCCTTCCCGAACGCCAGCACCGAATAAAAAAAAGTCCAGAGCTGCCTTCACTCTGGATATATCTTCGGTTGCGTGGGCGATAGCACGCAATGTAATGTAATGAATCACTTGACTCGACTCTTACTTGCCTCTATTCCTGTGCACACGGATACTTGGCCTGGTTTTCTCAGTACCCTTACCGCGTGTGGACAAGCCTCTGCCTTTCCGTCCGGCACTGGTCTTGCCCCTTGTGGCCCTGCCCCTGATAGATGGGTCGCAGATCCAGTTCAGGTTCTTATCACTCTTTATAACAGGGTGATGCGGGTCTACAAGGATGACTTCGTACCATTTGTGTTTTCCATCCTCACCTACCCAGTAAGAGTTCAGAACTTCAAGATTCGGGTATTTACGATCCGCACGGACCTCGGCAATCCTCTGGATGCTCATTCCGCCTGAGATCTTATTCTTCCCCAATCTCTGGGTCCTTCTTCCACGGTTTGGTCTTACATGACCAAGCCCGCCGCGGCGAACTTTTACTCTGACAACAATTATGCCCTGTTTAGCCTTATATCCAAGTGAGCGTGCCCTGTCAATTCTTGTGGGTCTTTCAATTCTGGTCACAGATCCCTGCCTTCTCCAGACCTGCATGCGCTCCCAGCGGAGCTCGTTTACGTAAGTCTCATCAGGGTTTTTCCATGCGTCACGTATGTATCCGTAAAAAGATTTTACCAATTTAAACACCAAGTTTCACTTTTTGCTTCACGGTTCAGCCCTGCCTGCAAGGCCACATCCCAACGGGATCGAATCCCGGAAATGAAACATGAATACAAATGAATCATCTGATTTAAAGCTTTGCCTTTTCATGGCCATTTAATAGAGAAAGATCTGCAAAAAGATACAACTGAAAGAACAGGATGGATAAAGAGTAAGAATTCACTTAAAGTTAAGGCAGAACCCAGGTCAAATACTACATAAATGGCAGAGAATACCTTCAAAAATAGTAGATTATATAGGGATAATACACTTCATAAATGCTATAATTATATCACAACTCCCGGAAAACCTTCGTTTTCTGTGATCCTGAGGCGCAATTCGGGAAACGAGGATTTTGGTATGGACACTGAAGAAATCATACGTGATATCGCTGACAAGAACTTTGATAAATTTAAATATGTAGAACAAATCCAGTATGACGAAGAATTACGTGACCTGATTATTGACCAGATGGTTTCCGACAAAAATATTATGGTATATTATCACTGCTACGAAATAGTCTCGGAGGCGAGTCTTTTAAAGCCCGAGCTATTCTATAAGCACTGGGACGTTTTCAGGAATTTATTACACCATGAAAATTCATATCATAGAGATATCGGACTTACAGTAATTGCCAACCTGTCGAAATCCGACGAAAAGAACCTGATTTTCGAGGTAATCGATGAGTATCTGGAACATGCTCATGATGAAAGGTTCATGACCTCCAGATGCTGTGTAAAAAATTCCTCGAAAATAATGCTTAACAAACCGGAGTTGAGGGATAAGATAATTGTTTATTTTGTTAATCTGACAAATAGTAGCAACTACCCTCCAAAACAAAAAGAACTATTAATTAGTGATATAATTGGGGCATATGATGCCATTTACGAAAAGTATGATAACAAAGCGGAATTGATGAGTTTTGTTATGGATAAAACTACGTCCGGTAGTCCGAAAACACGAAAAAAGGCAAAAGAGTTTGTCCTTAAGTACAAAGGTGATTATTCGATGTAGACGATTGTAAATTCAACTCAGGAATAAGAGTTGACTCACAATTCAATATTATTAAACCAGATAGTGAACTCTGTTCCTTTACCCCTATTAAGTTCTATACAGCCGTCTATCTGTTCAACAAGAATATTCACAAGCTGAAGTCCTAAAGAACCTGAGTTTCGAAAGTCAATCTCTTCGGGAATTCCCTTCCCGTTATCTGCTACTGTGAGTATGTATTCGAAACCTCGTTTTTGCAAGCAGTCCTTATCCGGGCTCGATATCTCATTTTTGGCAATAGGAGCTTCAGTTCTACAAAGGCTTATTTGGATCTCACCTCGTCTTCTTCTGTCAGGAAAAGCATGCTTAAAAGAGTTTGAGACCAGCTCGTTTACAATGATTCCTAGAGGAATTGCGGTGTCCATGCCAAGATAAATCTGATCAAGATTAAGTTTCAAGCTAATGTCCTTATCTCCAAGATTATATGAACTGAAAAGGTCAGCAGTTAGCTTTCTCAGGTAAGCTGAAAAATCAAGGGTGTCGAGTTTATCCCCCTGATATAGCTCTTCGTGAATGAGAGCCATTGAAATTATTCGATTCTGGCTTTCCGTAAAGGCATCGAGAACTTCAGGCACTTTACAGACTTTCTGGCCGGAAAATGTTTCGGCCTGGAGGTCAAGTAAGGATGAGATTACCTGCAAATTATTTTTAATCCTATGATGAATTTCTTTTATACGAGTTTCTTCTATTTTTTCCAGGGCTTCTTCAGCCTTTTTTTGCTCATCAATATCCTGTATTATGCTAATAACTCCTTTGATCTCCCCAGCCTCGTTACGGAAGGGAACGGAGCTCACACGCGTCCATTTTTCCTGTCCGTCGTCGGAAGAGTAGAGAAAGTCTAACCCGGGTGTTACACTCTCACCTTGAAGCGCTCTCATGCTCGGCCATTGTGACTCCTTAAGTAAGCGGCCATCAACTCCCCATGTCTTCCAATGCTGTTTGTTCTCAAGGTCGAGAGACGGAATTCTATCTCCAACAAAACGGCGGAGCATAGTGTTGCTGACCAACCATCGTCCGTGAGGGTCGGCAAGTCCAATTCCGACTGGTAATTGCTCAAGGAGAGCGGAAAGCAACTTCTCACTCTGACGCAGAGTCTCCTCCATCCGCTTGCGTTCGGTAATATCCTGAATTATTCCCTTTACTTTAGTGGGAATATTTCTCTCATCAAAAATGACTTCTACTTCCATATGAACTGTACGTTCTTCTCCACCAGCCAGGACAATCCTGTGTTCATCTTCGGTAATAGGAGTTTTTCCTTTTAGAGTTTCTTTAACTAAATTATCAAAACGATCCCGATCGTCCGGATGTATATAAGTCAAATATTCATTGTAAGATGGGGCTAATTCTAAAGGATTACGTTTAAAAATACGATATAGCTCGTCAGACCAGTATACTTTATCATCTTCAATATCCCACTCCCAATTTCCTATTTGGGCCATTTTTTGAGCTTCAGCCAGGCCTCTTTCACTTTCTTTTAAAGATTTACAAGCTTTTTCAAGCTCTGCAGTACGTTCTTTAACTACATTTTCTAAATTGTCCATTGTTTCTTTCAATTTAGTCTCTGCTTCTTTACGTTCGGTGATATCTATAAATGCGCCAACGCTGCTGCGTACGTGTCCTTCGGCGTCATGTAGCGGACTGGCCGATACCAGAATTATCCTCCATTTTCCGCTAGGGAGCAGCACGTCCAATTCCACGTTGCGCACGTCCATATCCTTTAAGGCAGCTTGCTGTATGGGTAATTCATTCGCGGGCAATTCACGGCCTTTAGAGAAGAAACGACGTGACCGGGTGGCACTTGCCGAAATATTGTCTCCCATTTCGGCTTCGTAGAACTCGTTGGCCATCCGATTGCCTATAATATTGTACCCTTGAGGGTCGTGGCTGATCAGGATAGGAACAGGCACTACATCCATTATTTTTTCCATCTCTTCAGCTCGCATCCGAGTTTGCTCTTCCAGCTGTTTACGCTCGGTAATATCTCTGAGAATAAGCGCTAACTTCCCTTTCTCAGGACTAAAAACATAAATATCAAGATATTTGCTGGCGACCTGGCTAAAAATCTCAAAGTGAATTGGCTGGCCCGACAACGCTGCTTCACCATATTTTTCGATTGCTATGGGATTAACGTTTGGGAATGTTTCCAGCATTGTTTTACCTAATAGTTGTTCCCTCTCTATTCTTAAAATGAGCTCATAAGCAGGATTTATCTCAAGAAAACGATAGTCATATGGCTGACTCTCTTTATCATATATAACCTCTACCAGGCCGAAACCGTCAGTCATATTTGTAAATAGCATCCGGTAGCGCTTCTCACTTTCACTCTGCGCTTTCTCTGTTCTTATGTGCTCCATTTTCATATGCTCTGTTCTCATGAATTCAGTAGTTTTTTCCTTTGAGAGCTTGCAAAATCAGCTCAATTTGCCCATTTCCCAGATAAAAAAATCAAAATAAGAACTACCAACTTTCAAGGTTTCTTTTGTCTGGTAGAATTGTAATAAATGCGCTGTTTAAGATTACCCGATCGTTTTGATTATTACTCTGCAAAATCGTAAGTAATTCTGATTAATAATAGAATCGTGGTTTGTATAATATAAATGCCTTAATAGAATAATATTTATAGATATGTATATTTATATATAATAATTACTCGTTTAAAAAGAGTGTAAATTGTATTTTTTTACCAACATCTCGTCACACTCTTTTCGGACAAGTTTCCTTCAAATAATTCAATGCAACTGCAAAACCTATATATGTACATCTTGATTGTTTGCTCTGTATATCTAAGGGTAAATGCCTGACCCGGTTTGCCTTCAGGAGATACGATGAAACGGAGCCAAGAAATGGATATCTCCCGCCTTCTTAATGAAATAAAAGCATCCCGTCGATACGAAAACCAGATAGTACACATAGAGGAGATCCCAGCAAGGGAAGCCCTCTATTCATCCCTTGAATTAAAAAGTCAGATCAAAGCTGCCCTTTCAGGAACGGAAATTAATGCTCTGTACTCCCACCAGGCTGAAGCTATAGGAAAAATCCGGGAAGGAAAAGACGTTGTGCTCTGCACGACCACAGCAAGTGGAAAATCTCTTACGTACATGATTCCCATTTTTGAGGCAATTCTCGAAGACCCGGAAATAACTGCCCTTTATATTTCTCCCTTAAATGCCCTGGTAAATGACCAGTTGAAAACTTTCATGGAATTCGAAGAGACTTTGAAATCCGGAGCAGGTATTGCCCGTTATACCGGAGCTCTTTCCGAAGCTCAGAAAAGGAAAGTGAGGGATGGGAAGGCAAATATCGTTTTTACAAACCCTGAAATGGTTCACATGAGCTTCCTTGCCTGGCATCATCTCTGGAACGGTTTTTTCTCAAACCTCAAATTCATAGTTGTTGATGAGAGCCATTATTATCGGGGAGTTATCGGAAGCAATATGGCAAACCTGCTCAGGCGGCTTTTGCGTGTGGCAGAGTATTACGGAGCATCTCCGCAGTTTATTTGCTGTTCGGCAACTATCGGAAATCCAAAAGAACATACGGAAACCTTGCTTGGGAGAGAAGCAGAGGTAGTTGAGCATAATGGTTCTTCAAACGGACCTCAAAAGTTCGTTTTCTGGAATCCGCCCCTATATATAAACAACAGGGGCTTTACACTAAGAAAAAGCAGTTTCTCTGAGGCCTCCTACCTGTTTACCCGAGCTATCCAGACCGGACTGCAGACGCTTGCTTTTACCAGATCGAGACAGGGGGTGGAAAGGATGTACAAAAATTGCAGAGAGTTTTTGGGGGACAAAAATCTTTCAAATGCTATCTGTTCGTACAGAAGCGGTTATTTTGACCGAGAGAGGGAGGAAATCGAAAGGAAAATGAATTCAGGGGAACTTAGGGGGGTCATTTCCACAAACGCCCTCGAACTCGGGATAAATATCGGAGGACTGGATGCCTGCATCCTGGATGGCTATCCCGGGACGGTAATGAGTGCCAGGCAGCAGGCAGGCAGGGCAGGCAGGGGCGAACGCGAAAGTCTCATTGTCCTGATAGCAGGCTCAAACGCCCTTGACCAGTACTATATGAGAAATCCTGCCGACTTTTTTTCGAGAGGCAGCGAAAATGCAGTGCTCAACCCAAAGAATCCCTTCATCCTGACAGGTCACCTGCTTTGCGCAGCAAAGGAGATCCCGCTGAGGATTTCTGATGAAAAATATTTCGGAAAAGGATACTCAAGAGTTATAGAGCTCCTTAAAGCCGAAGGCCTGCTTGCAGGCAATGACCTGAAGTATTCTGCGGATCCTTTTCCGTACAGACAGGTTTCTCTCAGGGGAATAGATGATAATACTTATTCTCTCCTGGCTTTTGAAGGGGAGAAGAGCTACCGTATAGAAAAGGACATTGAGGAGACCCTGGCTTTTAGAGAATGTTACCCGGGTGCAGTCTATATGCACAGGGGAGAGCCCTATTACGTAAACAGGATCGACCATGAGAAGAAGGAAATCCATGCCGTAAAAACACATGATGCATACTATACTAAACCAATGATCGACTCTTCGGTCACAGTACAGGAAACTTATTCAGTAAAAGTTCTTCTGCATGCTCCTGAAGTTGAAGTAGGGCTGGGGGAGGTTGAGGTGACGGATAGGGTTATCGGATACCGAAGAATCCAATCTCACAGCAACGATATCATGAGCGCTCACGACCTTGAAATGCCTCCGATAACCCTTCAGACAATGGCCCTTTGGCTGAAGCTTCCTGACATATTGCAGGAGACGATTGGCAAGCATAAACTGGATTTTGCAGGCGGAATTCACGCAGTAGAGCACGCAATGATCTCCATGTACCCTCTTCACCTGCTGGTGGACCGAAGTGATGTAGGTGGAGTTTCAACTCCCTCTCATTCCGATCTTGGAGGCAAAAGCGGGATATTCATTTACGACGGGCACAAAGGCGGAGTCGGATACGCCGAAAAAGGTTATGACCTTATAGAACAGGTTCTTGATGGCACCTTAAAAGCAATTGAGAGCTGTCCATGCGAAAGCGGCTGCCCAAGCTGTATCCAGTCCCCAAAGTGCGGAAACAATAACGAGCCGCTGGATAAACATGCTGCAATCATGATCCTTCATGAAATCCTGGGAAAACCGCCTTATATCCCACCTGAAAAAAAAGAGAAGCATCTGTCCGAAACTAAAGACAAAACCTTAAAACCGGCTCCTGAAATAAAGGAAAGAAAAGATACTGATGACTCCCTGAACAGGGTCAGAAGACAGCTCAGACGAGAAACCATTCAGCAGGAACCCTCAGCCGGGCAAAAGAAAAAGGAAAAAGCCTTCATTGCCACAGATAAAACCGGAGGAATGATCGGAGTCATTTCCGCTCCTGCTCCGGAAAAAGCTGCAGCAAAAATCTTTCTCCAAAAATTCAGGGGAGAAACTGAAATAACAGGAGAAAAACCCCTTGAGATTTATATAAGAGACCTCGGGGCTGGCACTAACTACAGGTTTATGATCTGGACCGAAATTTCCGAAAGCACAGGAGATACTGATGATAAAAAAGATGACAAAAGAGAAGAAAAAAAGGCTGTAAAGAAACTAATTATCAGGAAAGTTAGTTAAGAAGTGGATCAATTCAAGAATAATCCGGTACTTTTTTTCCTTCTTTCCTTCTTTCCTTTCAAGTCTCTCCTTTCCGACAAACCTTAAATAACCAAGTCCTATCAGGAAGATCGGATAAATAATCTTCCAGGTAAATCCCGATGCCAGAAAGCTCAGGGACAGAAGCGTGAGACCGGAGACGATCCATCTCTGCCACCCGACTTCTGTTTTCCAGTAAGCAATTACTATAAAACCACATAGGAAAATGAAATTCTGGTTTACGAGCAGCATCATAGCCGTAATTGGAACCTTGAAGAGATAGCACCCCATAATCAGGGAAACAGACAGAACATATTGCATTACAAGGCTGGATACGGGAATATTCCTCTTCGAGAGTTTCCCGAAAACCGCTGGAAAAACACCTGTCTTGCCTCCCGCATAGATCAGGCGGCTTGCCGTAAAGTTCCAGGAACATGCATTTGCTGCAAGCACGATTATAATAAGCCAGATCAGAAAGCTTCCACCCGGCGTAAGCAGGACCAGGCCGGAAAGGCCGGCGGCTCCTTGAAGAGAAACACCCGTTGCACTGGCCCCTACACTTATCAGGGCTAGCAAAATATAGATCGCAGCTACCAGGGCAAAGCTAAGCCAGTAGAGACGAGGTACGTTTTTTTCGGGATCTTTCATTTCCCCCAGGGAAAAAGAAAGGTTCTCCCAGCCCAGATAAGCCCAGAAAAGCAGGGCTGTTACATTCCAGACTTTACTCGGGTGCACATTTCCGCTTCCGCTCAGGGCAGCTCTTACAATCCCCAGCCCTGAACCGAGAAAATCGAGATTAAAGACAATAATCATTCCCAGAAGCAGGAAAAGCACACTTAGTGCCAGGTAATTGATAAGAGTGACAGCTCTTACCCCAAACAGGTTTGAGAAAAACATGAGACTTACAATCAGGATTGCACAAAGGGTTCCCCCAGATACGGAGAGATTAAAAAGCTGCCTCATATATTCACTGCCAATAAAAGCAACAGCAGGAAGCCCAAAAAGGTAAGAGCCACCTACAAGGTAAGAAACCGAAAACCTGCCCCAGGGCCCAATGGCTTTTTCCGCATATCCGGCAAGCCCGGCCGTCGAAGGGAATTTCAAGCCAAGCCGGGAGCTGATCTGTATCCGCGGAATAGTAACAAAGGTTATAAGCAGCCACCCAAGGATCGCTTCATAGACATTTCCCACGCTGAGAGCCAGGCCGGGCAGTGCAAGAATTCCCGAGCCTATGAGCATGCAGATTGCAAGCCCTATGCCTCTCTTTAAAGAAATTGTTTTTCCGAGTTCTGTCATTTTCGTTAAGCCTGTTTTATCTAAAGTCAACAAGTAAAACGCTTACAATTTCTGTGTTTTCCGCGCATATTTCTATCTTCGCGGGTTATTTTTTTGGATTAATGTAGGAGATTATGAAATTCATTAAGGAATATTCCTGCCTTAATCTTTCTTTTCCAGGCAAATTAGTTCTTTTGCATACGGAACCGTTTCTTCAATCCAGGTGCAGAAATCCCTCCACTCATCAAGCTTATGATAACGGCGCTGGAAGTAAATGTTCCGGAGTTCGGCGTAGTTGGTAATAACTGTCCGCTTTTGCATATACGCGCTCGGAAGGTCCTGGATGAGGTTTCTGAAGACCGCTTTACGGTATGCTATGTCCTCCTCACTGTCGCCTTCACGGGATTTGTAGGATTTGATGAGGTCATTGAGGTGCCGGATCTGGGATGTCCTGTATTCTGTCAGTTTGTCAAAAGAGAAGTCTTGAGGAGAGAGGTCTCGGCTGGTCAGCTTGTGCATTGTGGAAGTGGAGTTTTTTTCTGTGAATTTGTAGGTATCGAATTCCTTCCACCAGTAGAGGGGAGCTGTCAGATCGAAACAGACTGTAATGAACCTTAAAAATTTGCCGTGTTCGGTTCCTGCAAGCGCCAGTCGCTGGGCCAGGCTCAGGTCTTTTTCTCCGATTTTGCAGTTTCCTGCCTGGTCAGGCTCACTGCTGTCTATAAGGTGCCAGGAATTCATGGGGTTTCTCATTCCAAGAATTGCATAATAAATATTGTACGTGCCGTGTAATTTTATTTCGATCATGAGAGCGCCTCTTTACTTGTAAGTTGAATAACTGTTAAACGCATCGGATTTTTGAGTTACTAATGCATTGGGCTGATAAGTTCCAAATCACCATAAATATCTATTGCACAGAGTAATTCTCTTTCTAATTCTTACGTTTAACCCAGGTATTAAGAGATGGCTGTAAGAAATACCCATCTAGATCCAACCTTAAATTTGGCAGTAGCATTTATATCTTCAGCTTGATACCATAACTTAATAAACTTTCAACTTCATGTAGGGAAATTCATAAGAGGAAGATAATAATAAGCTTTTCATAAAATCGGAGAAATAAAATAGAACATAACCGGAAATGACTCCTATAGAACCTTTTTATATTGGTATCCTCATCCTTACAGGCGCCTTTACAGGTGTCATCTCAGGTATGCTGGGCGTGGGGGGAGGCTTCATTATGTCGCCTGTCCAGTACTGGCTTTTGCAGGAAACGGGACTTAAGCCTGATCTTGCTCTAAGGATAGCTCTGGGGACAAGTCTTTTTGTTGTTTTGCTAAACGCTTCAAGCGTAGTTCTGAAATATCAGCAAAAGCGTGCAGTACTCTGGAAGCAGGCGACAATTATGGGCTTATCCGGATTGCTTGCCAGTTTCGGGGGAGCGGCAGTGGCTTCTCATCTGTCCGCATCCGTATTGAGCAAAATATTCGGAGTCGTTGTCATAATAGGGGCGATCAGAACTTATAAGGTGCCTACAGTAACTGAAAAGAACGATATAAGCGTTAATCGGGCATCTTATGTTTATTCCGGTGTTGTGATTGGCTTTTTTTCAGGGCTCCTTGGGATCGGGGGAGGGGTAATTGGAGTTCCGATCATGCTTATTTTCCTGCATTTTGACATGCTGAAAGCCGTCGGAACTTCGGCTGCAGTAATTATTTTTACTTCTATCGGGGGATCAATAGGGTATATAATCAATGGGTGGGGTCAACCCGGACTTCCCCCTTATTCTCTTGGGTATGTCAATCTTCTGAACTGGATTTTGCTCGCAATTCCCGGATTTCTTGCAGCAAGAAAAGGGTCTGAAATCGCCCAACTTGTAAAACCGGAACACCTGAAACACCTTTTTGTGCTCCTGATGGCATATACAGGGCTGAAAATGATTGGAGTCGTTTAAAAAAATCAAGCCCGGAAACATTGATGCTGCTTTGGAAAATAAAAATTTAATTCCGTTTTATAGGGGCTGAAGATTTTTCTTTTACCAGACACTGCTGTTCTTCAGGGTCGCCAGAATGTTTGTAAACTCGTTGGAAAACCTGCACTTCCTGAAGTCGGGAGAATCAAGAATGTTGTCTTTTATCGCCTGTAATCCGATCAAGAGGTTTATATCGTTGCTGTACTCCAATTCTTCGTCGGACGGAGTAATATTTTCTGCAAGAATTTCAATGAGCTTCGGATCAAGGTCATCTGTCATGTATGTATCCAGGATCAGAAGATCTGAGATTCTTCTGTAGAAATCGATTAATCTCTGGTAGCCAGGGATAGCATAAACTTTTGCTGCATGTTTTTGCCGGTTAAGATAAATCTGGTAGCGAGTCATTCTGCCAATTATGTTCTCTGTTGTTTGCTTTTTTGGGAACACTATTGGAAATCTTTTCAACATATTTGCACATATCTTATTCTGATTCTGTCCATGTTCACGGCCCCATATTTCGGGAAACGCCCTGGCTATGGAGGAATTGAGTACAGCCGTTACGTACAGGTACAGTGTGGGATCTCCAAGCACAACTCCAACTCCGTCTGCAAATACGTGCTTTCCGACCAGATCGTATGATGCCTGTAGATTGTAGTTGCTGCTAACTATGATTTTCGGAGTGTTGATGTATTGAAGGAAACTTTCATTCTCCAGGCGGTAACAATCTGCAGAATCGAAATTCTCTTTCTCGGCTCCCGACTTGAGTTTATTTTCCATTAGCTCCTTATAAGCTGCAGGAAACTTTGTTTTTAACTCCTCCGGTTGAAAGATCCTATATTCTTTCCTGATACCATACCCAATAATTTCGTAAGGAAGCATAAACTGGTACTGAGTTGAATGAATGGCGAACTCATTCGATGGTGAACCATCCATATAGGGGTACACAAGTTCTTTTTCTATGCTTACCTGTTCTATATTTGCTTGTCCGATGCTTGCATTCGTTTGTAGGGTTCTGCAGATGCAGGCTGAATCCGTACTATTATCTTTTGAAAGGCTGGCCTTGAATAGGAAATCATTCTTTTGGGGTATACCGTCGAAGATTTCTATTGAGATGTCCTCAAGGGTTGTTGGGATTCTGCTCAGTCTTTCTATTATATCCTCTCTACTCCAGAACATATATTTCACTTCTTTTTTATATATATAGGGAATTCCGGGTAAATTACTCTCTTTATCAGTTTCAACGTCCAAAATGGGGGTTTAGTTTTAAGAGAGCAAACTTCTGACTTTCAGAATTTTCGTATCAATCTTTTAATACAACTCTTATTATAATAAATCATTCTTAATAAAGGTTAACAATTGAAACAAGTTTTTCCAAGTTAATAGGTAAAAATAAGAACAGAAGTCACTGAATCAAATGTTTGTTTCTTTTAAAAAAGTGATTTTAAGAAATTGAGGAAATTTATCTGGGTTTACAATTCCGCCCAGGTTTTTAAAGTCAACTTTGCATTTTCCAGCATATTATGGTCGTTATTGAAATATATGTAGATTTTTTCAGGCCCAAATTTATTGATTTTCCGGATAGTTTCTCTTATTTCTTCCTGAGAGTAATTATAACTGTACCATTTTTCTCTTCCGTGCATTCTCATGTAAACGACTTCCCCCGGAAAGATCCTGTTACTGTAATCTGGAGAATCTACTGATACAAGGGTCACTTTGTCCATAAGCTCAGTGCATAGTTCGTTATTTCCAAGCAGCTCCTTATTCCGGATCTCCAGAGCAAATCGTCTGCCAAGTCCGGTATATTCTGCAAATCTGAGTGCCTTAGTGACGTCGTCAAACTTGGGAGGCACCTGGAATAGATAGAAATCAATTAGATGATCCATTGGCTCGAAAAGCTTCTGAAAGTTTCCCCAGTATTCAAACGCAGCTTCACTTAACTGGCATTAAGTTCTACGGTGTTCAGGCCGGAATTCCGGACAAACCAATCCAGATTTTTCTTTTTATTCCAGTCATAGTACCAACCGCTTGTGCCCACAAATAAATTCATGAAATACCCCCTTTATTTTCAGTCCCTATACTTGATCTATATTTTCTCTTTTGAAGAACACGTGATGTACCAATTTAAAAACTCGTTTAACAAAATTAAAAAAATAGAATGTTGAAATTCACATCCTAAAATAAGCTCATTTCCTATTACTAAATGGTAAAATGTGCAGAAGTTTAAAAAGGTGGAAACAAATTTCAAAAAATAGATCATCATAATAAAATTTAGACACTTTCAAGTAAAAATTTTAAAGCGGAATCTATTTAAAAAAATAATATCATAATAATCATTAATATTTAATTAATACAAAAAGTATAGATCATAGTTTGAAGCACAAGTTAAGCTCTCGGCTATGAAATCAACATATTGTGGGGTATAAAAATGAATTGTGAAAATTTAGGTGGTTGTAGTTTTTACAACGACAAAATGCCAATGGACAGAGGTCTGGGTCAAATACAGAAGCAAAAGTATTGCGAAGGAGAAAAATCTCAATGTGCCAGGTACATGGTGGCATCCTCAATCGGAAAAGAAAATGTACCTATGGATTTGTATCCGATAATGATGGATAGAGCAAACAAAATAATAGATGAATATTATCGTAAATCGACGATGAAAATGTGATAAGAATTCAGTAAGAATATAAATATTTTAGATTTTCCGCAAATGTATAAGTGTTTACATTTTAAAGTTAGTAAGTAGTTAATACTACTTGCTATTTTTTAACGTAACTTATTCTTCTAATCTCACTTTTTTAATCTAATTTTATTTGAGTTTCTCTTTTCCGAATTCAGGTGCAGAAATACTTAAAAAGCACCTATCCAAATTAACATACAAGGGGAGAATTAAATTAAAGCGAAGGTTAAAGAAATGTTGTATAGAAAGATGCCGAAAAATGAAGACGAACTTTCGATACTTGGGTTCGGATGCATGCGCCTTCCTGTAAAAGACGGAAAAATTGATGAGGAAAGAGCCAAACGACAAGTACGCTATGCAATCGACCACGGAGTAAACTATATCGATACTGCCTGGCCATATCATATGGGAGAAAGCGAGTCTTTCCTTGGACGGAGCTCTTTCCGACGGGTACAGGGAAAAAGTCAAGCTTGCAACAAAGCTTCCATCCTGGATCCTGCAAAACAGCAAAGACATGGACAGAATTTTAAATGCCCAGCTGGAGAAACTCAAAACGGACCATATAGATTATTACCTGGTACACGGGCTTGTAGGAACTTTATGGGACAAAATGGAAGAACTTAATGTCCTGGACTTCCTTGAGAGGGCCAGGCAGGACGGCCGAATCATTAATGCAGGTTTTTCCTTCCACGGCTCAATTGAGGATTTTAAACGAATTGTGGATGCTTACCCATGGGAATTCTGCCTGATCCAGTATAATTTCCTGGACGAAAAAAACCAGGCCGGGACAGAAGGCTTGAGATACGCTGCCTCAAAAGCTCTGGGAGTTATCGTCATGGAACCTTTGCGCGGAGGCAAACTTGCAAATCCGGTACCTCCTGAAGTGCAGGAGATCTGGGATGGGGCACCGGTAAAACGTACGCCAGCTGAATGGGCTTTCCGATGGATCTGGAACCATCCGGAAGTTACAGTAGTGCTTTCAGGCATGAATGAGGAAGCACATATAGAAGAGAACCTGAGAATGGCAGGAGAAGCCTATCCAAGCTCCCTTTCCGATGCTGAATTGCAGATGGTAAGGAAAGCGGAACAAAAATACAGGGAGCTTATGAAAACTGGCTGCACTGGCTGTCGATACTGCTCTCCCTGTCCTTCAGGAGTGGACATCGCTGGCTGTTTTGAGATTTACGATAATTTTTATCTGACTGGCAATGAGAAAGAAGCAAAACTCCAGTATGCAGCAAAACCGGGAGCAATAATAAGAGGTAATGTCACTGGTTATGCTTCCCAATGCATAGAATGCGGACAGTGCATTGAAAAATGTCCGCAACACCTGGATATTCCAACCCTCCTAAAAGCTGTTGCAGAGGAATTCGAAGGAAAAGATCACAAAAACTGGAAAATCCTGGCAAAAAAAGCGTTCGGGACAGCTTAAAATGACATAAAGGACTGCCAGATGTCCGGTCCGAAAACTTTCATTTAGAAAACTTTCATGATGACTACGTTAAGTTTGGAGCTCTCCTACACCATCAAGCTTTTTAACTACTTTAGCAGGGTATCCCAGAGCCAGACTATTTGCGGATATATCATGAGTAACCACAGACCCAATACCTATTATGGAGTTTTCTCCAATTTCAACTCCCTGGGTAATTATACATCCAGGGTTTACGCAAACTCCACGTCCTATTCTTATGGGGTCAACGGTTCTTGGATATTCCTGTCTTGTGGTCAAGCTTCCTCTGGAATGTGCAGTTAATATGCAGCGGTCCCCTATTTCGGCATATTCTCCTACTGTAATCAATTCGGGATGTATCCTGTCGAAAATTACATCGTAACCAATGTAAACATTCTCTCCTAAGTTTACACCTCTCATTCTATGCAATTTTGCTCTCCATGAAGGGACTGGAATATTTGAGGCAAGCCGTTCTAAAATCCAGTTCTTAAAATACTTTATTCCAAAGAGGAATTTATTACTGTGATAATAATTAGAAACTTCACTATAGGTTACTTTATCTCTATTAGATACTACTGCACTCATGATAGTGACCCCATTTTTAAAAAATTGTTTACTTTCCTTTAGCTTTCAACGGTTAAATATATTTCCAATAGTTAGCTCTGAACTATTCCGGTGGAACAATACTAATTTATGACTGCACATATACAGATTTTATATATCCACTAAGCTAATAATGATTGCATTAAATGAATTACCCTAGCTGAAGTGGACAGGATGAAACTACAAGACCTATCCACATATGCATCTATTGCTTCATCTTTTTTACCAATATTACTGCCATGAAAACTATTGCAAGTATCCAAATAGAGCTTATGAAAGGAGTACTTTTTGATATCTGAGTAGTGTTGAGTTCTCCTTCCTGCTTCCCAACTGTTGCTGTATTCTCTGCTTTTCTATCAGTAGCTGTCATATTTTCGGTAATATTCTCTTTCTGACTGCTTGTTATTTCTATTTTGTTTACAGTTTCTGTTTCATTTGTCTTATTCCCTGTCTGATCTGCTCCCTTCCATTTACCCTGAGCTTTAAGCTCATTAATTACTGCATCCCTATCTGATATCGAGTGTTTTCCCACAAAACCAACAGATACAATGAATTGCTGTTTATCTACGTCTTTATTCGTAGATAACTCGTCTTCATTAATAGATAACATGTCTTGATCTTTTAACATCAATAATACTGATTCATTCTGAATAAACACAGGTTGATCTTCAGTATTTACATTGGTTCCTATTTCGGTTCTCACTTTTATGGTCTTTTCAGGTAGAGGATTATATAGCCACTCATTAACTGTGATAGTAGCAATCGTATGATCGGTAGATACAATAATTCCGCTGACAGTACCGATAATTATGCGGTCAGAGTTGTTAACCTGGTACGGAATTTCGGCAGCATCGATTAGCACCGCAGCTTTTGTAAAATTCGGAAAAATAAAAACCAAAACAAATGTTAATAATAGTATGGGAAACAAACTTTGAGTTTTCATTAAACTTCACCTGTTCTTCATTTTATATTCAGAACCTTAACTCCAACAAATTAGGGGTTAAGTATTATCACAAGCCGTATATTCAAAAGCAAGAGACATTTTGCAATTCACTGCAGATAAAATAATATGTCCCTTATTAGGGAATGTAAAAAACAAACTAAATTTTCATTTAAAGGCAAATGACGTTGAAAAATTATAATTTGGATTTATTTTTTCTATTGATGGCGAAGTTAAGATTTAAAATAATTTTTTAACTCTTGCTCCTGGTTAAGAGCTTTAGAAGGAGTGATTTCTTTATTCCTACTGCATCTTTAGGGCAAAGTTCGCGGCAGCAATAGCACTGGATACATTTTTCGTCATTTATTTTGAGTGCTTTTCCTGCTTCTTCTATTGCATGTGCTGAACAGTTCAACACGCATGCTTTACAAGATACACATATTAAGGGGTCAATATATGGTTTCACAGTTAACTGCTTTCGCAGTACCCTCATTAGAAAAGGCGGCAGTAATGCAGTAACTCCACCTTCAGGACCTTTAAACCCGATCTTTACGTTTTCAACCGGTGTACCTGCAATTTCCGGATTTTCATTTCCAAAACCCCTGGCGAGTGCAGCTTTATTAGTGGGAACTTTTAAAGGATCAATTCCTATGAGTTTGGAGGCTATGATATCCAGGTTTACGCAATCAAAGCTTGCCATAATTACGCCTGCAAAAATGGGAGTACCATTCGAAGGACCATTTCCCTCCATTCCGACCACACCATCCATAACTGCAAGATGGGGTTTCACAACCGAATATAAGTCAATAAGTGCCTCTCCAAATCGGTTTCGGTCTTCAAGGGCATGAGCCTGTTTTCTATATTTCTGAGGTAGTGTACCGAAAAAGTTTTTGACGGCTCCCGTATATAGTGTAAGTTCATGGGTTTTGAGCTTTGGAAGCGAGATTATTACATCTGCTTCGAGTACAGCCCTGGATATATACAGGCTTGAAAATTGCCGGCCTCCCGGAATATCCACTTTTGAATAGCCGTAAGTTTCGAAATTTCTTAACTCGATTTCGTATCTTGAGGCTACAGCTTCCATACCCGACACTTTGAGTGCCTGTGAAGTGGAAGTAGATCCCGGTCTGGTAATTCCGGCCCCATCACCTATAATCGGAATGCCTCCTAAATCCAAAACAAGTTCACACATTGCAGACACAACTGCCGGGTGAGTTGTTACTGCATCTTCAGGAGGGCGAATGGAAAGTAGATTCGGTTTTAGCAGTACATGATTGCCGGGGGATATGATAGTCTCAAGGCCACCTATCAGATCAAGAGACTCTTTTATGGCATTCTTTACATTTGAATAATCGTTACAGCGAACAATAGAAACCCTGGTGTTCATAATCACACATTTTGAATAAAACGGAAATCAATGATTGTATTTGTTTTTGCTAGCAAAGCCATAAAACGCTAAATTGTAAATATTACGGCTTTGCCAACAAGCGTTTTTAAAGTATGCCTCATAAAAATTTCATCTGTTAAGATAATAAACAGGCGGACTAGACCTAACATATTCCGTGGTGTCTTTTACTTTGTTGATGTGCCTGAAAGCATGCTCTATCTTATCTCTTGAGAGGCCTGTGTTCTTTTCAATTACATTATGAGGTAAATTATGTTCCTGAGAATACAGTAGCTGATCAATAATGTGCATGGGCATGCGCCAGTAAAACTCTTCGTCGGTTGTGTAATGGCTCCATGTATCAGCACTTGGAGGACGTTTCATAATCTCTTCATTGACTTTCAAGAATTTCCCCAGAGCATAGATCTGAGTCTTGTAACAATCCGCAAGCGGTTCAATATCTACACCTCCGTCTCCATATTTTACATACTGACCGAGAAGCAGTTCAGTCTTATTGGTTGTTCCGCACACTACGTAGTTCATTGATTCTGCATACATGTATTGAATTAACATCCTGGACCGCTGTTTGACTCCCTGTAAACCGATTAATTCAAGATAGTCGTTTGCTTTTAACCTGTATTTTGCAACAGTTTCGTCATCTTTTATTAATCGAATATAAGGAACGTTTAAAAGCCCCTGGTTAAGGAAATCGGGCAGCACTAATGATGTTTTGTGGATTTTCGGATCGTATTCGGGACATGTTCTCTTCATGAGCCTGTCCTTCTTTTCATAAATGTTAAGTGATTCCAGGATTGGAGAGATGGGCACCTCCTCATATGCAACACCCAGACTCTCACATATCTCAGCACCAAGAATTCTACTGGAAGGAGCTGATTCTTTTTCAGGAAGAAGTATACCAAATACATTCTCTTTTCCTAGTTCCTGTACGCATAGAGTAAGAGCCACAGCTGAGTCGATACCTCCTGAAACTCCTAATACTGCTCCTTTTTTCTTGAAGCCCACTATATTATCTTTAATAAACTTCCTTAAATTTAGAGCCAAATCTCCTATATCCCGGTTCAATTCTTCTAAAATCCGTACGTTCAGTTCTTCCTTTACGTGCATAATTTTTTCCCCCTAAAATAATAAACTATTTATTTTAGTATAAATTGTACTGCCTTAAATTGTTTTAGCATTAAATAGTCGGTGACAACTTTTTATGTTCTTCTAGATCCAATTTAAGCTTCTTTGCAGCTTCTTCTATCAATGGCTTTGACAGTTCCTGGTTAATCTTTTCAAATCCTTCTGCTCGAGGCATTTCCCCGCTTCTGACAAGCCCTGCTACATCAAAAGTATACGGATGGAACCCATACTTTTCAAAGTGATTGTAACATGCAAAAGAATTCAGTGTACAGTTGGTTGAATTACTGTCGTTGATGCCAGGCGGCTTCCATCCAATTCCCATAACTGTCTCTAACACTTTCTCTTCGCTATAATCCCATAGGCATAGAGGATGCAGGATACTTGGAGCATTCTCTCCCATATTTTTAACAACTTCATTTTTTATAAGGAATAACTCCTCTTTATCATCGACGCCAATTTTCTGAAGCTGTTTCTCAAACAGGTCCCTGGACCAGCGTATAAAACCGGGTGAGAGGTCGATTATGGGGTTCGGGGATTGTCCGGCTGTGAAAGCAAAAACAATGAATGGAGCTCTATTGACAATCGCAAGTTCTATCAATTTTTGTTTGATAATAGTAATACAGACATTGCATATATCACTGGCTCTATATTTGGCAAATTTAGGAAAAGCATCGTAAGACTGCGGCTGCTTTTCGGAAGGTATTGTATAATATGTCTTTTTCTATTGTCAGTTTAAAATAATCCGATTTAGTGACTTCGCACATCTTCTTTGCGTTTATTATTGCACTTTCTGAAGTAAAACCATTATCGAACTGGACAGCCAGCACTTTAAGGGAAGGATATTCCTGTTTGAGTTTGTAAAGCGTGTACGAAGAATCCTTTCCCCCGGAAAGCGCATAGATAACGTCGTATTTACCCTTTCCACTTTGAGTTTTAAAAAGCTCATTAATTTTTTTGAGATATTCGCTTTTTTGCTGTGAGGAAAGAGGAGCATACGTCTCACAGAAGTGGCAGAGTCCAGTTTCTTTATTAATATCTATACCTGGGATATCGGTACTGAGAATGCACTTTTTACACACTAGCCTTGACATGTTTGTATTCCTCTATAATGGATCTATTGGATATTTTTCCATTCTCACTCAAAGGCAGATGATCTATGAGCAGTATCTCTCTTGGGCACAGGTAGCCTGGAAGGCTCTTCCGGCAGAAGGCAAATAGCTCGTCTACCTTAGTTTCTTCTGTAGGTATGACCAGGAGGCTGATAGCAGTGCCCATGAGTTCATGGGACACGGGCACAACAAAAACCTTGGAGACTTTATTGTTCTCTTCAAGATGCCTTTCAATTTCTCTCGGATTTACACGGTGATCGCCAATTTTAATTAGATCATCCTTACGCCCCAGCAGTCTGATATATCCATCAGGCAATTTTTGTGCAAGGTCTCCCGTATAAAGCCACCCGTCTATTATCTTCTTATGAGTAGCAATATCGTCATCCAGATAACCTAGCATAATATTGTCCCCTCTGGCAACCAGTTCACCTGTGATATTCGGCTCTACAGGTCTGCACTCGGAATCGAAGACATCCAATGTAACTCCGGGAATTGCCTTTCCTATTGTGTCAATGAATTTATCCACGTCCTCAGTAGGTATGTACGCAAGCCGGGCCGTTGCCTCGGTCTGCCCGTACATTGGTAGAATTTTCAGATTAGGAGCTAACCTGAGGATCTCTTTAACAATTCCTTTCTCCATGCCTCCACCTGCTGATGCAGCAGTTCTGACATTAACAAAAGCTTCTTCGAATCTATCCGGATACCGCAGAAGTATTCGATATGTGCTGGGTACTCCGTAAAAAATAGATACTCCTGATCCTACCAGATTGAAGACCGAGTTAACAAAGTTCATGCTTCCTATACTAACCGAGCCTCCCGCCATAATATGAGAATTGATTATGGAATTTCCAAAAGCGTGATGGGGAGATATCACCAATGCTGCTTTATCATTAGAATTTATGCCAAGTATTTCTATTATTGATTCTGCATTTGCTACCAGGTTTCTGTCACTTAGCATAGCCCCTTTTGGAGTACCTGTCGTGCCTGAAGTATACATAACCAGCCGCAATTTCGGGTTATTGAACTCAGTTCCAATACTCTTACGCAGGGTTTTTAATGAAGAATCATTGGAAACAACTATCACTGTTTTAAAATGCTCAAAAAAACTCTCCCCAAATCTTGAGTACTGGGTATCTGTTGTAATGATGTTCGTGACATTAGCAGCATCAAGGATGAGTTCAAGACTAAACTTCGGAAATTCTATTGGCAGAGGAATTGCGATGTTAGCAGACCTGTATACAGCCATGAGCAATTTTACATATAATATACCTGATTCTGCCAGTATTGCAAATCTACAATGTCTAAAATCCATTAGTGACGAAGCAATGATACTTACATCCTTGTCAAGACAACCATAGGTAATTGAATTTTTGCCCTCTTCAAGAGCAATATTTTGAGGAGTTTTTCTGGCGTATTCAGTGATATACGCATCAATTCGCATTTTTTCACTTCGCCAACCTGTTTATCATATTGGTAATTCCCTGGAGCGAGTCAAAATTTTCTGGTGTCAACATCTCTTCAGGAATTTCAATAGAATATTTCTCACTGATATAGTCCATAAGTTCAAGCAAACCAATGGAATCTATGATCCCATTCTGAGTAAGGGATTCAGTATCGTCCAATTGGATATTCTTGTCCATAAAAGAGTTAGCTTTCAAATAATCTACGATAACATTTTTTATCTGTTCCATATATCATATCCCCTTTGCTTTCTTTCTTTGGCGTCGATTGTGAATAATACACCTCTGCTCCTTGCAGTCTGAAAGCCCATGTTAATTATGGGGGGTAACTATATAAATAATTTTAGGTATTTTCCTTTAGAAATATTAATAATTAATGAAAAATAAGGCTAAAGAAGAGCTTATACGATGTAGAAGAAAGCTATAAAAAATACATAAATTTTAATTGATATAAACACATTAAAGTACTGAAAAAACTGAGTTTGTTCGTATTCTCATATAAGTATTCTTAAATCTCTAAATCAGAAGCCTCTATTTTTTGAAGATAACTTATATTGATGTCAAGAGGTTTCGCATCAGTAATGATCGAAAGTATGTAGCTGTCATTTAAAATATGGCTTGATGAGTGAATGTTGCTAAGATCCAGTTCTTTATTGATGCAGGATATAATACTCTTATTTGAAAACTTACTGTAGGCTTCTTTGAGAGTAAACAAAATCAAAAGATCCGGACAATTATTCAAACAGTTAGTTTTTAAAACTTGACTATTTAAATATTTAGAAAACTTCCCTGTAGAAAATGGTTTTATGAGCTCTATGTCTATGCCTACATCAATTTTCGAGATGGCAAGGGTTACAATTTTTCCGGTATAAGAGATACATATATGTAATTCTTCATGGTCCCTTACGTGAACTCTTCCATATTCATCTTTATAGGTACTTATTTTGGAGATGGATTGTCCTTCAAGCAAATAAAAAAGAATTGATTTTAAAACTGTCCTGGAGACAAGATATCTTTCTCGAAAATAGCTTGTTTTTAGTTTATTCAGTTCTTTCTTTTCGTTGTCGTCAAGATATTCGCTGCCAGAAGTATAACTGTTCAAGCCAAACAGTAAGATAAGAATATCTTTTTGCTCCCATAGAGAGGGGATATCCTTCAGAAGAATTGAAGAGGGCAAAACAATGTCTGAAATATACATGCGTTCACAGCACATTTATTAAAATTAACCTTTATATATAAGATAGTGATAAGAATTTATAAAGTATTGAAAGTTGCGGTCTTTGAAAATTGTGACCGAATAACTACTTCCTAGATTTATCATATATATAATGTTTATACTATAACATGAATATATTAAAAAAAGTAATCCTAAAATATATAAACGATAAGGATATAGGGTATTCGATTCTTAGCACACCTTGGTTAGGTTGCAAACTCAGGAATCAAAATCAAAATACTGTAAATCTGAAGATTTAATATTTAATATCATTAACTGAGGTGTCAGAAACTGCAGACTGCGGAAGAAAGGGTAAGAGCGAGATTAGTAAAGTATCTCGGCCGGGATGAAAGCGGGGTACGCAAGGTTGTGCTCAATCTCTTCCTGACCGGAGACAAGTTCACAACCGGTGAAGTTTATGACTTCCTCGATAAAGGGAAATTCGAGGTAAGCTATCGGGGAGTGTCAGCTATGGTCGGACTTATGAATACAAGACTCGGAATCCTGAGTATAAATGTAACCGGGGACCATAATGTATATTCCCTAAAAGAGAATTATAGAAATATAGTCGGCTCTGTGCTGGAGAACTACTAATTTAAATGCTACGCTGATCATACTTTTTTTAAAGGGTCCAGAAAACCAAAATATGTCTATAAAATATAAAATTTTCAATAAAAATCTGTCTATAAAACATAAAATTTTCAATAAAAATAAAAGTCTCTATATTCTTCTCTTTTATAAGTCTCGAATCAGATACAAAATTTTTTTAACTACCAATCCGTCTTTAATCATAAAATCGTTTTAACTCCTTTAACTCCTTTATTAGTGCTAAATGAATAGTCTAGTGCCAATATATCTTTAAGTTCTGCAACTGAGTTTCATTAATCCATAAACAAAAAAAATTTGATCAAATGGTGAATTTAATGGAGTATGAATTGTTCCCCCTCTCTTCAAGCGACAGGGAAGAAGTAATCGATATTTTCAATTACTATGTCGAAAATAGTTTTGCAGCTTATCCAGAAAGGAAAGTCCCTTATGAATTTTTTGACATATTCCTCCAATCTACAGTCGGATATCCGACAGTTGTTGCAAAGAATAAAAGCAAAACTGTTTTCGGTTTCGGGATGCTGCGACCTCATTCTCCGATGCCTACTATGGCGGGAACTGCTGAGATATCTTATTTTATCAAGCCCGAATGTACCGGAAAAGGATTAGGCTCGTCTATTCTCGAATATCTTTTGAGGGGGGCAAAGGATAAAGGGTTCCACAGTGTTCTGGCCAGCATCTCATCTTTCAATGAGGGGAGCATTCGGTTCCACAGCCATCATGGTTTCTTTGAATGCGGGAGATTCATGGAAGTAGGAAAAAAGCATGGAACGTTTTTTGACGTCGTGTGGATGCAAAAAATATTGTAGTAACTAATTAATTGCAGCAAAAAAATCTATTTATCATTGAAGGTTCAATTCCTTTTGGGAAAATATGGATGAGGAACCTGTTCTACTTGACAACATCATAGACGTAAACGGCCTGGCATACTTTTTTGGAGATATAAAGGCAGTAGATTATATCAGTTTTGCAGTAAGGAAAGGAGAAATTTTCTCGTTTTTAGGGCCAAACGGAGCCGGGAAAAGTACTGTTATCAATATCCTTACTACCTTACTGCCTATGCAGAAGGGAAGTGTGAGCATTGCAGGGCATGATTTGAGAGCAGAGCCTGAGAAAGTGAGGGAATCAATAGGGATTGTATTTCAAGAGCTGACCCTGGACAGAGATATGACTGTGAGGGAGATACTGGAATATCACGGAAGGCTTTATTCCATGCCAAAAGCTGCAAGACAGGCACGAATTGATGAACTGCTTGAGCTTGTTGAGCTTGAAGGAAAGCGGGACACATTAACAAAGCATCTCAGCGGCGGAATGAAGCGCAGGCTTGAGATTGCAAGGGGACTTATGACCCGGCCGAAAGTGCTTTTCATGGATGAGCCTTCAATCGGACTTGACCCCCAGACGAGGATCAGGATCTGGGATTATGTAAAAGACATTAATCAGCAGGGCACGACCATTTTCCTGACAACTCATTATATGGATGAAGCAGACCAGTTAAGCGACAGGATCAGCATTATAGATAACGGGAAAATTATCGCAACAGGCAGGCCATGGGAATTAAAAAATGCACTTGGCCAGGACCTGATATACCTTGAGACAAATGATAATAAAGCAGCTATGGAGCAGCTGAATAGCATGGAGAGTGTTAAAGGAACCAGGGAAAAATCAAAAGGGATAGTTGTCATGGTCAATGTGGACGGCACCTACCTGCTGCCTGAGATAATGGATAAGCTTCGAAGGAGTGGGATTACAATCAAAGTAGTAAACCTCAAAAAACCGTCTATGGATGATGTTTTTGTCCATTATACGGGGAGGGAAATAAGGGACACCGGAGCAGAAAAGGCTGCACCCTTAAGGGCAGGAGGGCGTTAACCAATGAACACCGGCTTTCTCACGATCTACTGGCGTGACATGCTAAGATTTGTCCGGTTTCGGACTCTTCTCTTTGCCTCACTTGTCCAGCCTGCGCTGTGGCTTGCCTTCTTTGGGGTTGCAATGTCAAATAATTTTAACAGGCTAACTGCAACCATGCCCGAGATTCCGGGAGTCCGAACTATTGGCTACCTGACCTTCATAGGAGCAGGTGTTATTGCCATGACCACCCTTTTTACAAGCCTCTTTGGAGGGACCGTCCTATTATTTGATAAAAACTGGGGACTTATGCGAGAAACACTTTCTAGCCCTTTGCCGAGGATTCATATTATTATAGGAATCGGACTTTCAGGCATGACCAAATCTTTTATCCAGGCCGCTGTCATCATGGTCTTCGGACTTCTGCTGGGTGTCCAGTTTTTTGAAGGTTATACCCTGATCCAGATTGTGTATTCACTTCTCGGAATTATGTTTTTTGTTGGAGCGTTTTCCCTGGGATTCCTTTTTCTCTCGGCTGCAATAGCTATAACTATGGAAAGCCCGGAAGGGATGCAAGCAATAATTACCCTGCTTACAATGCCCTTTTTTTTCACAAGTAATGCCCTTTACCCTGCAAACTCTTTCCCTCCAGTACTAAGAGCTCTGTCCACAATTAATCCGCTTACGCATCTGGTCAGTGGGATAAGGTATTTCGCTATTGGAAACGATTTTTCATCAATAGGAATCCGCTACACTTACACCCCGGGAGAAGTTCTTACTTCTTTCCTATCCCTGCTGGCTTTTGCAGCAATAATGTTCCTTATTGCAAGGTGGAGGTTTAGTAAAGTCAGAGTTACATAACTTAAGTTGAACAAAAAAGAAATAAAAAATGAGAAGCAGCCTTATCAGGCGGCCTCTGCCCATAAAATAAGGCTTCCATTAAACTGTCCTGTAGACGAATAATTTTCCGGCAAGTCAAGCTGGACGTTTGAAGTTTCAGATGTGTTTGAAGCTATTAGTTTGTTATAGTCAGAATATTTGTTCTGGTCAAGCTTAAGCCCTGTATCGAATGGACCATTATCCTGGTCTTCCACTTCAGCCGTTACTTTTATGTTCCCATGTCCGTTGTTTTGGAGGGTTAAAGGTACTGACTGGCTAGACGTTCCCGGTTTAATTGTTCCGAAATCGACTGAGTTCGGTGTGACCTGCAGGCAAATTGTAGGAATGATATTTACAGTAAGCGATACCTTTGCAGATGAACCCGAACATGTTCCGTTGTTTGTTCCATTGTTGTTAGTTGTTCCATTGTTGTTAGTTGTTCCATTGTTGTTAGTTGTTCCATTGTTGTTAGTTGTTCCATTGTTGTTAGTTGTTCCATTGTCGTTAATTGTTCCATTGTCGTTAATTGTTCCATCCTTATAACTTACAGCAAGGATTGCACTGGAGGGAGATAGATAATCACCACTATTATCCGTAACCAAAGGAGGGATTATCTGCGCTTCATTATTCTCAGCCAGGAGATCAGACTCAACAGGTCTTGCTTCATCTATATCCAAATCTGAATATGGAGTTGAGTTATAAATGCCGGACACGTTCATTTCATTGAATTTTAACTTAATGCCATCATGTCCTCCAGACTGTACAGTTGTCCAGAGCTTGGCGCTATCTACATTGCTGAGGTTTATTGAGCCGTTGAATGGGATTTTTACGGTAGCGTCTTCAGGTGTCAGGCCTCCTGAAGTGCTCATCGTACTCACCATGTCACATCCTTCGTTTATCCAGTACTCGGTTTCCTTTCCTGTTGCATCTTCATAAACTACAAGTAAGCTGATCCCATCAAAACAGATAACATTTCCAGATTCATTATGGGTATTTGTGACTACAGTAGTATAATTACCACTTTCTTTTATAAGATCTGTAATATTATAAGCCCAGGTCCCGCTTGGGTAGTCATACATTGAGCCCCATCCTTTCTTATCACTGTATTGGGCTTCTGGGGTTAGTGTATTTCCCTGGAACGTCAGACTTATAGAAGGATCTACACCGGTAGTACCTGTGGCACTCCATGTCCAGAAATTATAGAGTCTTGCAAGTTTTACCGTTGCGTTTGCAGGAAGTGTCAGATTGTGGTTTACTGAGTATGTGCCGCCAGGAAGTATTTTACCGCTGTAACTACTGTTTCCATAATCATAGATTATGTTTCCTTTAACCATGCCATGAGCATATGTCTCAAGAGGCTTATCCCCCGCATAACCGTTATGCTGCACTTGCTGGGTTATACTAAGTCCATTGTTTGCCGCATTTGCGTCATTTATGGTAGAACCAGGGACTATAACCGCTTTAAGTGTGTAATTCTTCGCTTCTTCTGGTTTCCAGGTAAACTCAACAGCTTCCGTAGCCCCATTTGATAGACCTGTTACTTGTTTGCTTTCAACAAGAGTTCCCTCTTCATAAAGCTCGACGGAAAAATTATCTGCATCATTTGGTCCACTGTTTGTTACATTTACTGTTACGGTATTGCTCACATTGTCCCATATTTTAGTCATATTGTTGTGTGAGACTTTGATATCCAGTACACCCAGGTCAGCTGAAACTGCTTGCCCACTAGTGCTGTTATCCGCTGAATTGTTTCCGCTGTTGTTGTCTGATGAATTGTTTCCACTGTTGTTGTCTGATGAATTGTTTCCGCTGTTGTTGTCTGATGAATTGTCGCTTCCACTATTGTCTGAGGAAGAAGTTGTATATTCCGCTGTCATTATGGCTAAAGAATTCTTATAGAAAGCACCTGTTCGGTCATAAGTCAGGGTATTTGCACCTATTGATTTAAAATTGTCTTTTATATCCCAGGAGTCGGATCCACTGTAACTTCCCTGAGGAGTGCTTGAAGTTAGTGCTTTTCCGTTGATAGTATATTTCGCATCTTCACTTGCCAGATGCACGTCTGTAAGCTTTGCGTCTGTCAAGAGATGCACCAGTGGGTAAAGCTGCCTGGAAAGATGTACTTCCCACGTAAGTTTCACCGTTGTCATCAACATAATAACTATCTGCATCATGTCCCTGGTTTACCTGGTACCAGATTTTCTTTCCACTTCCGTCATCGTAAGCCACAATGAGGGTTATCTGTTTTATCCTGCCGTCGAAGCTGCTATCTGAAGGTTCCGTATGTACTGTAGCTTTATTTACCCCGGATTTTGCAAGGCTCGTGACATCATAATACATCATGTAATCGCTGGTTACCCTGTTCACGTGGCCGTTTACCTGGGCATATGCTTTTCCGTCATTACCCCCGTCGACAAGGAAAGTAAAAGGAACGTTCAGGTCTTCATTCCCTAGAGTATGATCATTAAAGGTTACCGTTGCCGTCCCTTGATAATTGTTCTTCATGTGTCCACAATAAACGGTCGTGAGCAACGTAGCCCACTGGATCTTGGCATTAGAAGGTAATGTAAAAGTTTTGTCTATGGTTTTTGCAGTATGTATTGCCTGAGTTCCTGTTCCGTAGTAGCTATCACAATACACACCTCCACTCACTGTTCCACTGTGAACAGAAGTCAGAGGGATTCCACCTACGTAATTGTCAGCAAGGCAGACTCCACTGCTCAGAACTAATGTTAATAATAAAAGAACAAATTTTCTGTTCGTTAATCTTCCTCCTGTACTTCAGTTGAGAAAGAATTCAGGAATCTGTGAATAAGCTGTTCTTATCAGAAGATTTTCAGGATTTGATTATCTGGTAAAAATTGTCAAACAACTTGAATTTTTTCCAGGGGAAATTCCTGTACATTTTTAGAATAATATGTCAGACCAAATCCTGTTTCTGAAAGTTTCTCATAGACAGATTTAGTTGGAATTTTTTCTCTAATTTCTTCTCAGATATCACTAAATATTAATACAATTAATTAAATTCTTAACAACTTTTTAGATATATTAATCTTTCTAAATGCATCTTACGTGTAATTTTGTTTAAATTCTTGTGTATTATTCTAAACTTTATTTAAATATAATATATCTTTTAATTAAGATTTACACTAGTTTATGTGTAAAATCTTTTTTTCTTCAATTTTATTCTGAGTAATTAAATGAAATATGAAAAATTTGTCTAATATTTTTATGTCATACGATATTAAAAACCGATTCAAAGATAATAAATCCTGGAGAAAAGAGCAGGAATCATGATTAATTT
The DNA here is from genome assembly GCA_963818955.1 of uncultured Methanosarcinaceae archaeon. GTDB lineage: Archaea > Halobacteriota > Methanosarcinia > Methanosarcinales > Methanosarcinaceae > Methanosarcina. The sequence goes on from CAWFUY010000047.1 coordinate 150,187, forward strand.
CCAAAATGTCAATATGTTTTTGGGAAAAATGTAATGAAAGCAAATATTCTTAAATTCAATTTAAATTGTAATTCATAAAAAATTATTATTCAATCTGATTTAAAGTGAAAACTCTATATAATAATACATGCAATCACACAAGTGTTATTTAATAGATAAGTATTGGATTGTATGTGATACGATGGATACAAAACTTATGAGAATAGGGGTTTCCCTTCCCGATAATCTTCTAGACGAATTTGATGAGATAATCGAAAAAAAGGGCTATTTATGCCGTTCGGAAGCTATAAGGGATGCCATTAATAGCTACATTTCCTATTACGAGTGGATGTGTGATATCAAAGGGCGTCATATAGGAGCAATTGCAGTTATCTATGACCATAATAAACGCGGACTTTCAGATGTTTTAACCGATATCCAGCATAAATATTCACATCTAATTAAATCTTCCGTACATATATACCTGGATCATAGTGATTGTTATGAAATAGTTGTTCTGGATGGTGAAGGGGAGGAAATTGCAGCACTTAATGAAGCCATGATGAAACTCAAAGGGGTAAAATTCTCGAATATCACAACTGTTGCACAAAAAAAAGATATGACTATTAATTCAAGATAAATATGACTATTAATTCAAGATAAGAACCGGTTTCCAGAGCTTCTATCTGTCCTTTAAACCCTTAATTGCATTCAGACATAAAAATCACCACTTGCCCACATACAATATATATATTTATGTAATATTTTTTATTTTTCAGCATATCAAATATAAACAAAAAGACGAATAATAAATCCTTTAATTTTTAAAAATCCCTGAAACATAATTTACTGAAGAAATGCTCAGAAAACTTAATGAGTTAAAACAGGTTATTTCTTGTCCTAATTACCTGAACTTTATATTTCTCTTAAGATTCCTCACCAGTAAGTTTTACAGATGAGGAATTGTCAGAGTTGCAATTTAGATAACAAACTTAGGAGGCTTTTTGTGTCTGTTTACAGAATTTTAAATTTAGAAGGTGTTTTCCGTTTTTCATCTGTTCGTGACAACTCTATTTATGACAGATTGTATTAATACTTATAATAAATATAATAGTATTTAATGTTATCTTATTAAAAATTTATGCTACTAATAAATTAATAACTGGATTGTATAAAAGTCAAAAGCATCCAAAAAATCCTATCCGGTCATATTATAAGTGAGGATTACTTTAGAGTTGGGATTAATTTCTTAGATTTTTTAGATTCTGCCCTCAAACCTGAAAATCTTCACCTGTCTACACATATGGTGAAAGACTTCAGGCTCATGAGCACTTGTGTGGGATATTTAAAAAAAATGTATTAATTAATTTGAAAAATTACCTTTTAATAGTAATTCGAATATCAATCATTTTTATACTACCACTTCAGCATGTAAAAATTCCTTCACTGGCAAGTTAATATTTGATTCCTGAATTTGGTAGTGCAAACTTTCAAATGAATCAAACTATCTGCGCTTTTTACGTGGATGCTCCAATGTATAGTCTGTGTAGTTCTTTGGCGACATCCTCAGCGTTATTATATTTCTTATCCGGAAGCATTCCAAGTTCCCTCACTATGTCTGGGATGGCTCCTCTCTTCCATTCTTGTTCTATAATATCTTTCTTTTCTACCGGAAAATCTGTATTTTTCAGAAGTTCCTTAATTTCTATGGGAAGTTCCTTGATACTTACAGTTTTTGTCTCAGTTTCCATAATAATACCTCTTTACATTATTCTCTTTAATTCACTTTTTTGTTAGTATGATAATGATGATTTACTATTTAAATGTTAACATTATCCTATAAATATATGTTATATATTAATACTTTTTTTTAATTTTGTATTAATTGATGATAAATATTTTCAATATTCTGCAATTAACTAGTCATAAAAGGAATCGGATTTCAAAAAATTACATAGTTAATAAAATAAAGACGTTAACTTTAAAATAAATTGAAATGTTGGCATTGATGCACATGAGTGTAAAATAGCTTTATAAAAAACTTATCAGAACATATGATAAATATGAAATATGCGTAGCCATTCAATTTCAACAATGTGTATGAATTAAAAACGTGAATCAATTGTTATCAGATAGAAATAGTCTCTTCCTGGGACACATGTAATGTACTCTTTTCCTAGATTCCGATACTCACATCGTCTTGTATAGTCATAGACTTGAAAATTATAGTAATTTAATTTGCGTTGATTTTCTCAAATTAAGTAATATATTTCTAAGATATAATATTATTTAATATTACTAATTAAACAATTAGTATTAAATATATGTTCGTCGTACATATGTTGTTCAATAACAAAAGCCTCCTAAATTTATTACTTAATTTGAGACATAAATAATTCCTCACCTGTAATAAATGGCAGGTGGGGAAGTTTAGTCCAAATGCTAATCTATCAAAAAGTAACGGGGGATCTACTGGAAAAATTACAACATATCTATAAATATACAAGTATTGAAGAGTGATAGCATGCAGCGGATAATGTTGCCTGAATGCGTATACAGTGATCTTAACAAGTTTATCTCTACTTATTATTGCAAACATTTACCACATCCTTTACTTATTGCTCAAGAATTTTGTCTGAGGTACCAGGAGCATGGGGAAAAGTATAGCCTCTCTACAATAACTTATGCTGTAGAAAATATTGTGAAAAATAATGAAATTGAATGAAAATAGTCGAAATAATTTCTAAAAGTAATTAGTGAAAAAATTCGGCTTTGAAAATTAATACAGTTTTTTTGATAAAGTGACGGCTCATTTTGAAATTTACAGGACCAGCCTTTTATCTTTTACTTGACATTTTTTACTTATGTGATAACATATAATATTCATTTATTATTAATAATTGATATGAAATTTCTGTATATTAATAAATTATCAACAAATTAATGTAAATATAGTTGAATAAATTCGAAACAATCCGGAAATAAAGAAAATTGCTTATCTTCTTATCCCTAAGTTAATAAATTTATTAAAGAGAGCCAGGATTACGCATTCGAAATCATAAACATATGGATCATTATTAAAATTTAGGTCTTTAAAATACATCGATTTTTCATAAAATTTTAAACAAAAATAGTCTTTTGATTCATCTAAAAAGATTAATATAGACGAATTATTGTTAATAAATTGTGTAATATTATTAAAATATAGTAAAAATCTGGGAAAATATTGAGAAAATAATTCTGGAGACATCTGTTTAATAGAAATCGGTAATGAACAGGAATATTTTGAAGTTACTTGATCTGAAAAAGACGATACTGAAACGAAAAGGAATTACTCGAAGTAACTTGATCTAAAAAAGACGATACGGGAACATTTTCCTAAAAAATAATAACTGCTATCTAATTTTACTTTCAACTCTTTGATTCCTGTAGTATCGTAGTTTGCTGTGTACAGACCTCCGGAATTCTTTCTATACTAAAGTACAGGAGGAAGATTCACGAATAGAAAACTGATTCTGATATTATTATTTTTTATGCTGAGTTTCGGGGTCAGCCTGGCTAGTGCTGCATCCGATCTCAGCATCTGGCTCTGTTGCTACAGTGCCAGCTGATGCGGTCTTTGCCAAAGAAGCAAATTCCGTAAAGATTAATAGCATTTCTAACTCCGGGGACCCCCTAACTAATATAAATGTGGCCTTATATGCCAGCGACGTATCCGGTGGAACGGTTCCTATAAACACAACAACCATCGCATCCCTGGCATCCGGAGGGACAGCAACTGTAACCTTAATCGACCCAACTATCCGTAGTCCTGAAGGCGGCACCGTAACCTATACTGCTGTTGTTGATCCGAATAATCTGATATCCGAAACCAATGAAGGCAACAACAACAAGAGTAGCTCAGCTGAGTCAGTCAAATACAACGGATATAAAGGTAAACGGTACACCGATGGTAATGACATAACCACACAGGCGACATTTGAAGGAAAGTACGGACTTGTTTACTCGGCCGGAAACACGGCATACAATGGAGCGTACTGGGCTGCCCAGACCTATTCATGGTCATCAACAGATCTCCCGATCCCAGCAGGAGCAACTGTCGTAAGCGTTCGGCTTTACCAGCCTTATACATGGAACTATTTGACAACCGATCCAGCATTTATAATGTCGTTCAACGGCAATTCCGTAAACCCAATTGCCACCTACAAGGACAAAAAGAATTATGGAACGTACGCTGAACTTCCGTCAGGGCTTTACGTCTACAATGTAACGTCATTGTTTAACCCTTCAGGAAACACCATTACCATCACACCTGAGGATGGCAATAATTATGGCATGTGGGGAGCTTACATGGTTGTTGTTTACCAGGACCCTGCAGGAAAAACAGAAAAGATCTGGATCAATGATGAGTTTGATAATCTGTATGCAGGGACTAGCTATGCAGTAACCAGTGACGAGGCCACAACATATGCGCCTTTCAGTGGTGTTAGTACTTCAGGTGTTTCAAAAGCCACTTCAATAGCTATTCTGGCTAGTGCAAATGAGGTAGGAAAGAGTAAGTTCTATTTCAATAACCAGGAGTACTCAGGTTTTTGGGCTGACTACCTATCAACACCGCAGATCGGTTTCTCTTCTTATAATGTAACCGGAGCTATTCAGGAGGGAACGGATACAGCAAGCTTACAGAGTTATATCAGTGGCAGCTCTGGCGACAATATGTATGCTATAAATTCAATTCTCATGGTTGAATACTCAGCGACTGCACCAGGTGCCAACTTCACCGCAAATGTAACAAGTGGGACAGCTCCTCTCACAGTACAATTCACCGACCAGTCCACAGGTTCCCCTACATCCTGGCTCTGGGACTTCGGTGACGGCACAACAGCAACAGGCCAGAATTCCTCACATACCTACAGCACAGCTGGCACCTACAATGTGAACCTCACAGTCACTGGACCGGGAGGAAGTGATTCCGAGGTAAAGACAGGATATATTGTTGTCAGCAACACAGCAGCACCTGTAGCAAACTTCAATGTCGTACTGGACGGAGATGGTAAAATGCCTCATGGACTTGCACCCATCACGGTTTCATTCACTGATGCATCCATTGGAACAGTTGACACATACAAGTGGGAATATAGGATTGCTGACAACGGCACTTGGACCACTTTTGGGTCCGGGGTACAGAACCCGACCAACATCATGTTCTCAGATGCCGGGACATACGATATACGGCTCACTGTCACTAACAGCGGAGGAAGCAGCAACAAAACCATCGCGCATGCATTCGCTGCCGGAAAACTTCACGATTACCTGACAACCATAAATAGCGGTATAGTTTCTGGCGATTTATACGTAAACTCTCAATCCCCTGCGATCACCACCAAAACCTGTTCCTACACGTTACCTGCATCCGGTAGCAATATCTCCTGGGCGCGGGTCTTTGTAGACGTCTATTCCGGCTCTGGGAGATAATAACTGGCCAGTCGGTATTACCACCGAACTCGACCCAACAGGTAGCGGAAGCTGGTCAACTCTTGGTGTTGAGAAAGGAGATATCCAGTCCGAATCGAATACCGCATCACCCGATGGGCAGCCTTATGTCTATCCTGTCAATGATCATATGACCAAAGTCTATTCGGACTACGAGGTATGGTATGATGTAACCGGCCTGCTCACCTCCACTACCCCGCAGATCCGTGTGACTTCATCCGATATCGGTGCTCCGGTAGGTCCGGACAATAGTTTCGATGGTCGGATCAAAGGAATCACTCTCGTGGTAGCTTACAACGACGGTTCTACCAAACAGGTGAAGTACATCGTGAACCACGGAAACGACTGGATGACCGGAAGCAGTTCTACTGCATTTGATGCGAGTTCGTTTAATAGTGGATGGACAAATGCAACAATAAAAGAAGTTGCTCATTCGAGCACAGATGCAATCTATACCCTTAATAGCGGTAGCATTTCGAAGACTTCCTTAGGATCAAGCTCGTACTGGAAATACAATTCCTTCAATGTGACCAGTGCACTTAACCCGGCTGCATTAAACTCTTTTGGGTTCACGAACAATGGCGCTTCTTTCAAGATCTGTCTAGCAACATTGACAGCCACATATCCCGGAACTACACAAGAGACAGCACCTGTTCCCAATTTCACTGCAAATACAACCAGTGGAACAGCCCCTCTAATGGTTCAGTTCACAGATAGCTCAACAGGCAATGTGACTTCATACTCTTGGGACTTCGGTGACGGTAATAATTCAACAAATCCGAGCCCTTCGCATACTTACAGCACAGCTGGCACCTACAATGTGAACCTCACAGTCACTGGACCTGGTGGAAGCAATTCAATGGTAAAGACTGGATATATTGTTGTCAACAACCCAGCAGCGCCAGTTGCAAGCTTTACTGCAACACCAACTTCCGGTAATACGCCGTTAACTGTTCAGTTTACTGATGCTTCAACCGGTGCCGTATCTTCATATGTATGGGACTTTAACGGTGATGGAATTGTTGACAATACTACACAGAATCCTTCGTATACTTACAGTTCAGTCGGAACATACACTGTCAACTTAACGGTTATCGGACCGGGAGGACGGGATTCTGAAGTTAAGACAAACTACATCACTGTAAATGAAACCGCTGTGTCTGCTCCGGTTGCCGGTTTTACAGCTACACCTTTAGTAGGCCCAGCTCCTCTCTCGGTTACATTCACTGATCAGTCCACAAATTCACCAAGCTCCTGGAAGTGGGAATACAATAACGGTTCAGGCTGGACCGAGTTCTCAACTGATAAGAACTGCGACATTCAGTTTCACAACTGCATGCCCATATGATATACGACTCACTTCAACAAACAGTGGTGGCAGTGATGACGAGACAAAGCTGCACTACATAGCCGTAGCTACTGGCCGCGAACCGCTTACTACTGTCCAGTCAGGTGTTGTTTCAGGTGACCTCTTTATCAGTTCACCAACGACATACGTAACTGGAGTAACTGAAGTAAGCAAGACGTTTACCCTGCCAGCATCTGCAGCAGGAAATATCCGGTGGGCAAAATTGTATGTAAACACCTACTCGGGTTCGGCAGCGAACACATATGCTCTTACCTCAACCGTGAAATTAGATGGAAATGGCGACGGGACCTATGAAACCACTCTTGGAAACGAGACCATGGACATCGCATCCGAAACAAACGGCAATTCCTATCCACTTAACGACCATATAAACAAGGTATACTCCGATTACGAAGCCCAGTATGATGTGACTAACCTGATCTCCGCATCAAATCCATCAGTTAATGTAAAAAACCAGGCTATTTCTGGAAAGAGCTTTGAAGGGCGGATCAAGGGAGTTACGCTCGTTGCTGCATACAATGATCCTTCATCCACGAACCAAACTTACTACTGGGTGAACCATGGCGGCGACTGGTCAAGTCCGGCAAACGGGCAAACAACATTTAATACCGCAGGTCTCGTCAGTGGTTGGGTTAACGCAGAAAGCAAGATCCGCCAATTTTCAAGTTCGGATGCCAACTATACATTCAATGGTATTACAAAAATAAATGGAGGATCTACACCCAACTTAGATGGACTGAATACCTGGGATGTTACAAACAATATCACTGCCGGACAGGACAGTACTCTTGCATATTCCAAGGGCAGTTCATTCAAAACAACACTTGCAACCTTAAAAGTTAAATACGTTACACAAACAGCTCCGGTTGCAAACTTTACTGCAACACCAACCTCTGGTAATGCTCCACTGATGGTTCAGTTTACAGATGCGTCAACTGGTACTGTATCTTCATATGAATGGGACTTTGGTGATGGCACCAATTCGACCGAACAGACCCCTTCACATATATACAGTACAGCTGGCACCTATAATGTGAACTTCACAGTCACCGGACCGGGTGGAAGCGATTCCGAAGTAAAGACCGGGTACATTGTCGTAAATGAAGCATTATCAACAGCACCAATTGCGGCATTTGCAGTAACTCCAACTTCCGGCGATGTCCCATTAGCTGTCCAGTTCACGGACCAGTCCATAGGTACCCCCACATCCTGGATCTGGGACTTTGGTGATGGTAATAACACAACAGGGCAGAATGTCACACACATATACACATCTGCTGGTATCTATATTGCTAATCTGACAGTTAGTAATGCAAACGGTACAAATTCAACATCCTCTTCAATAACTGTTACAGAAAAGAACACTCCGATAATTCCTATCGCAAATTTCAGCGCTAACACAAGTGAAGGCTACGCTCCTCTGGCTGTTCAATTTACAAACATGTCAGAAAATGCAGTCTCTTTGATCTGGGATTTTGGAGACGGAATGAATTCAACCGAGCAGAATCCAGTTCATACTTACTCTGAGGCAGGTAACTATACTGTTAATCTGACAGCAAGCAATGAGAATGGAACTGATTCAAAATTCGCTACTATAAACGTTTTCGAAAAATCTGCTCCAGTACTCCCGCTTGCTAACTTCAGTAGCAATGTGACTGAGGGTTTTGCTCCACTTTTCGTTCAATTTACGGATCTTTCAGAAAATGCAACTGTAATTAACTGGGATTTTGGAGATGGAACTAATTCAACAGAGAAGAACCCACTGCATATTTACAATACATTTGGAAATTATACAGTAAACCTGACTGCAAGCAATGAAAATGGTACAGCCTCAATATCTACTGCGATAACTGTTCTAAAACAGCCAGCAGTACTTCCGGTTGCAAACTTCAGTAGCGATGTCACAACTGGTTATACTCCCCTTTCTGTTCAGTTTACAGACCTGTCTAAGGATGCAACTGCATGGAATTGGGACTTTGGAGATGGAGCCATATCAACCGAGCAGAATTCACCTCATACTTACAATGCAAGCGGAATTTACACAGTAACGCTTACAGTAAGCAATGAAGCTGGAATAGACAATGAGACAAAAACCAGTTATATAACAGTAACATCGGCCCCCTCAAAGTTGGCTGCTGCTTTTACTGTATCCCCAATCTCAGGAAATGCCCCCTTGAAAGTTGTGTTTACTGACAAAAGCACGGGATCTCCCAGCTCCTGGAAATGGAGTTTTGGAGATGGAACATATTCGACTGCAAGGAACCCTGTGCATACATACAGCAAAGCTGGAAAATATACAGTTAGCTTGACAGTAAAGAATGCTAAAGACAGTAGTTCGGTAACGAAGAAAGGCTTCATAAGTGTTACAAATTACGTAAAGCCTCCGGTTGCTGCTTTTGCTGCATCCCCTACTTATGGAAATGCTCCCCTTAAGGTAGCATTTACAGATCGGAGCAAAGGGTCTCCCACCTCATGGAAATGGAGTTTTGGAGATGGAACTTATTCTACTGACAGAAACCCTGTACATACATACAGCAAAGCTGGAAAATATACCGTTAGCTTAACAGTGAAAAACAGTGCAGGAAAATGTACGATAACAGGATTCAATTATATAAAAGTTACAGCTCCTTTAAAACCTCCTGTTGCTGCTTTCTATGGATCTCCTACATCAGGAAAAGCACCATTGAAAGTAACTTTTGTTGACAAAAGCTCAGGAGACCCTACTTCATGGAAGTGGAGTTTTGGAGATGGAACATATTCAACCGCCAGGAACCCTGTACATGCTTACACTAAAGCTGGAAAGTACACTGTTACCTTAACAGCAAAAAATGCCAAGGGCAGTAGCACAAAAACAACATATGGGTATATTAAAGTCTCTAAAAAATAAATGAAAGTTTAATTTAAAAAAGACTGAAATATCAAGCCCAATGTTACTGGAGGAGCTATTGTAAATCAGACGAAGGTCAGATTCATCCTGTTGAATGAATTGAAGCCATCTGGTTTTTGATTTTAATAGCTCATTCTACAATTTTTATACTTAGTTTTTTCAAGAATAAATGCTTGACCATATCTTCTACGAAGAAATGAATAAAATTTTTAACTTGATTAATATAGACAAATTTGATTATTGAAAAACAAACAACTACAATAATCTTTTTTTAAAAGTAGTTAACATTAATTAGAAAAATTGATATATAAATACCATATAAAGTATGAAAAATTACAAAATTTGTTAGAATATATTATAACTAAAAATAAAAATAAACAATTAAAAATTGCGAAAAAATAAACGTTAGTTAAGTTAAGAGTTACCAGGACAAAAACCTTGAATTGAAAACGGGAGAACAAATATGCTTTCAAAATGTAGGAAATTAAGCAGATCATTTATATGTATCTCAGGTATCTTGATTTTTTTTATATATGTTTCCCCATGCCTGGCAACTTATAATTCAGAAGGTACCCCTGAACAAGATAAATTGATTGAAATTACATCAGGTACTGTAAAAGGCGGACTTTACGTCGATGGAGGGGAAGGGATTAAGCAGACCCCTTATGTCCAGGAATTCAATATTCCGGGAGATTCAGTGAAATGGGCCCGGGTTTATGTAGGAGTTTGGGGTGGTAATGAAGAAAAAACCGGGACTTTGGACCTTATTGTCAATGGAAAAGATTTCGGAAGCGTGGATCTGAAAGGCAAAGCAGATACAGGAGACGATGAAGTTCAGAATCCTTCCATTTATTGCACGGGACATGGCGTATACTGGGTTGCTTATGATATGAGCACGAACATAAGCACAGGACCGGTAAAAGTGGAAGCCAGAACCGAAGGGGATATTGATGGCAGAGTCTATGGGATTGTCCTCGCAGCCGTATATGAAGATAAAGAGGGGAAGGAAACAAAGTATTGGGTCGAAGAAGGAAACATGAACCTCCACGGCAAAGGGTGGAGTGAAGATTTGTCATCTACCCATGACGAGGGAAATGCGTACTTTTCTGGAGACCTGGATACAGATAAATATAAGACTGCAAAACTGGATGTAGCTTATTTATGTGGAACTCCCGGGCTTGAAGACTCTCTCTATTTTAACGAAGAACAACTTTCGGATGGGGACAATAAGAATGACATAGCTAATTCAAAAGGATATTTTGATTTGAAAAACTTCGATGTACTGGACTTTCTTACCAAAGATGACAACAAAGTCAAGTTCCAAAGAGATGATGAAGACTATGTGCATCCTGTACTGGCCGCTCTTAGTTTGGGAACGGAAGAAGCTGGAAGTTCTTCAGATCTGATAATCTCAGGACTCACCTTACCTGTGCTCTATGCTGGAAAAGACAACACAATAAGGGCAAATATCGAGAATTTAGGAGAGGACTCAGCAAATGGATTCCAGGCAGCACTCTATGCCGACGATGAAATAGTATCTACTGCTTCCATATCTTCTCTTGCAAGTGGAAAAAGTAAAACTGTAGATTTTAACTGGAAGCCTGCCAGTGACGGAGTAAAGGCTTTAAAAGTATATGCTGACTACACGAACAAAGTAAAAGAAACAAATGAAGTAAACAACTGGAATACAGCTGTTTTTGTAAATATTATAGATTTGACTCCTCCTAAATTAGAAATAAAGTCACCTGAAGATGGGAGCTTTTCAGATGCTGGAAATATTACTGTCAGCGGAACTGTTGAGGACACAAGTAGAAACCTGACAGTTGATGTGAACGGTGAGAAAGCCATACTTTCGGGTGGTAGCTGGAGTGCAAATGCTCCTTTGGTTTCATCCGGTCCCAATGTAATCTCCGTTTACGCTGTAGATGGAGCAAATAACACTGCAAAGGAACTCGTTGTTGTAAATAGAAGAGATTCTTTTCAACACGATTACAATAAATCCATGTCTGAAAAAAAGGAAATAGTTGTTGAAGACTTGCAAAATAGTAAAGATACCTTTATACAAAATTTAAATTATACTTTTATACAAAATACTAAAGATAAGTTTATACAGAACATTAAAGATAAGTTTCAGAGTTCATTGAATAAAGAGGTTAAAACACACGCAGGTTCCTCTAAATTTTGCATAATTGCAGGGCTTATTTCCGCTGTTTTGTTCGTTAAGTTTCTAAACAGGAGGAAGCAGCTATGAATAAAAGCAGTCACTTCTTCATAATTATGGTTTTTTTAATTGTCTCTTACATGCTTATGGGCATTATGCCTGCAGCAGCAAATGAAGACGACTGGAACAACCTGACCGTCACCCTCGGAACCGAAAATTCAGTAGTCTCTGTAAACGGCTATACTCTGGAAGCACTGAAATTTGACGGTTATGGTATGGTATGGCTTCAAGTCTCGAAAAACGGTGCGACTCTTGGGGATGCAGTCCTGGAAAATAATAGTTCAAGCTGGTGCTACATGGACAGCGACAACATACGGCTTAAGGCATGCAATGTCACTGATAGGAGAAGCCTTCCTATGTTCTCTAATCTCTGTTCGCCAGAAGCAGAGGTTGTTTTCGAAACAAAAAAGCCTGCATCAGATAACGTGAGCCTGGATCTTGATTTGGAAGCAGACAAAGACGAGTACTTGCTTGGAGACGAGGTAATTGTTGATACTCAGATTAGAAACACGGGGGAAGTGGTAGCAGACAAAATAAAATTTGATTTGAATCCCGATGGGCTTCTTGTTCAAAATGAAGTCCCTGAAAATTTGGCTCTTGAGAAAGGCTCCAAAAATTCCTTTGAACTCCACTTCAGGTTTCCGGAGAATATAAAAGAAGATTATAACATAACTGCAAATGTTAGCTGGGAGGACAACTCGGGTAAGCATTTCCTTTCCAAAATTGTTGAAATTAAAATTAGTAAACCCCTGGAAATCTACAAGAATACAGTATCAGATGTTTTTTTGGGAAGTTCTGCATATGTTACAGTTTCTGTAAAAAACGTCCAGGACAGGCCTGTAAACGTCTCATTAATCGACCTGTTGCCGGAAACATTTGCATTAACGAACAACTCAGACTTAAACTCCAGTTTTTTTAATTTGAATAATCCATCCTATTTGAACCAGAGATTTATGCTGTCCCCGGAAGAAATGAAGACATTTTCTTACTCTATTATATCCGAACAACTCGGAGCACATAGGGTACCCCAAACACATGCATATGCAAATTTATGCGGGCAGATGTATAATGAGAGTGCGGACTCCGAAAATATAATCACGGTATATGAAAATATGTCATATAAAGAATACAAAAATGATACATCCATAGAAACTATACCTCCTGAAACTATACCTCCTGCAGAAGTAAAATTGCATGTTAATGTAGCTACTGCATAAATTCTTTAACTTCAAAGGCAACTGCGTTGAAAACAATAGGATAGAATCGACTTCTTTGTATAAAACGACGTAAAATATGAGATAATTTCTCTCATCTATTTTTGAAGATAATTTTTTTATAAAATATGATTTTAGAAATAAAATATCTATGGATAATATATTACAAATTTATTCGCTTATGTTACTTATAACATATAAATATTGTATACTTCTTAAGTATTCGAATAATTTAAATACTTAATATATATCACTTCTTTTAGAATAATTGAATTTTTTACATCAAATTCTTCAATAAATCCAACTTTATAATATAAATTGCTAGGAGCTGATATAAATCTATTAAACTTTGCAAAAAATCAGAATTCCCCTCAGTGCATCAGCCTGTTTACTAGCTCCTGAGCATAATAATAGTTACCGAATTCGTTCAATATTTACATAACCCTCTTCAAATCAGCAAATTAAATAGCACAACTTACTTCATCAAAATATTATTTTCTACTCTAATGATGAATTCAGATAGAAAATGGATTTTTATTGAAACACTCTGTCAGAAATTTCATATGTAAATTATGAATGTGGTGAATTCTGTTTATTAATTTAGTTTTCCAGAATTTTTACCCTTCAGACGGACTATAAAAGTTCTGACCAATAGCAGTTGCACATAATGAATGGGAAGAAAAAGAACCTCCTTAATTATCTTGGAGTTAATCAAAAAACTATAGAGGTATTATTGTGTATATATTAAAAAAACCTGGTATTTTTTTACTGTTGGCTTTTTTTTTATTGCCTGGAATTGCGGGTGCGTCCGGGCAGGATTCTATTAATGATTTAATCAAAAATGGTGGGAATGTTAATCTTTCTGGGACATATACATTAACGGGTCCAATTATGTTATCTTCCGATTTGAAACTTAACGGCCAAAATTTGACCACAATAACGATACCTGATAATGCTAATTGGTCAGTCTGGGTTCCTCTCATAAAAGGAGTAGGATTGCACGATGTTACGTTGGAAGGAATTGAGTTTAACGTTAACTCCGATGGCAACTACTGCATAATTCTTGATTTTAAAATCAGATGCTTTGAGAAAAAGACAGGCAATTCCTTTGAATATTATCGTGTAAGCAAAATGAGAATCAATACAATAAAAGTAAGAGGACAGAATCTGATCAGGGTATGTTTTTTTGTATTATCAAAGAACTTGGCGAATTCAGGCCTTATATATCTGTGTTTGAGGCTGGTAAAGACCTATTATCCAGGAAGTATAAAAAATAGAGAACATAAGAACACGAGTAAAATTTGTGCAGTTATTAAAAAAATCAGGGTCTTTAAAAACAAACATCTAATTTTAACGTCGTCATTCCCTGAATTTTTTCCAATATGGATCTTAATTAGTTTTTAGAGTTTTTTGATCGTTTAATACCCGAGGAATTTTTGCTCTGTAATACCCCAGGAAGTATCCGATTATTCCTGCTCCTATTGCTGCCTGTAGAGCAAAAAGCAGACTTTCAATTTCTCCGCTTGGAGGTTCCCAGATTGGTTTTGCAATGGGTTCATAATTCCCACCGGTAATATCATGAATTACTTCTTCAGGTTTGTCGTCAGCTCCACCATATTCGGAATTAGTAGTGGATGATATGTAAAAGAACTGAGCTGCAAAAAGAAGGAGGAGAGCAAGTACAATAAATTCTAGTTTTCTGCTCATGCCGGAAGCCCCCTGAGTTTTTGAACCAAAGATTCGTTTAATACTTTCATTTCAACAAGAATATCACTCTTTACCTCAATCACGTACTTGAAGAGCAAGGCACTAACTGCACCTTCTATAATAGCCAGGGGTACCTGAGTTATTGCAAAGATTGCACAAAATTTACCGAATGAACTGAGGAAAGCTCCAAAGGTAAGCGTTCCCCCTGCAGGAAATGCCAGTGCAAGTTCTGTAGAAGTTACAATGTAAGTAGCCCAGTCTCCGAAAGCTGCTGCCAGAAAGACGATAAAATAAAAGTTGATTTTAGCTTTCATTCCAACTTTATAAATCAAGTATGACATCACAGGACCTACTATGCCCATTGAGAAAACATTTGCTCCAAGGGTCGTAAGCCCCCCATGAGCGAGGAAGAGAGCCTGGAAGATAAGCACAATTGTAGAAAGAACCGCTGTAATTGCCGGTCCAAAAATAATCGCACCAATACCTGTTCCTGTGGGGTGAGAGCAGCTTCCGGTAACTGAAGGCATTTTAAGGGATGAAAGTACGAATATAAAAGCACCTGCGACTGCAAGAACAGGTAATATCTCGCGTTTTTCTTTCACTATCTTATTCATTTTGTAAACACCATATACAACTACTGGTATTGATAATGCAAACCACACTATACACCAGATAGCCGGTAAAAATCCTTCCATTATATGCATCGGATCACCATAAACTTTTGAGTTATTAATCAAACATTTACGCAAGTAAACTTTACTTAGGTTAAATCAAATTTAATTGTTTTAATGTAAATAAAGGTTGCGATTAAAAAAAGCAGATGCATACAAACTTATTAAATTGGTTAAATTTAAAAAAAGATTTAATCTAAAGCAAGTATGGAAAAAGACAAACAAACTTGATTTATGTTCTGCCTCAGAGCTGTAATTTTATGAATCCAAAAAGTTCGGTTTAATGAAGAAAAAGGAGAAGACGAAAAATGTGATTTTCACCTTCTGATATTTACCATTAATCTTTTTTTAGTTATGGGAATCAATTTTTTCCACTCCACCACCACATCTTCGCAAAAAACATATTCATCCACTGTCTTATCCGAGAATTTCCCGTCTACTTCATACACATAAAACCCCTCTTCCCCATCCGTAGAGACGACTTTGATCCGATTTCCCATTTTAGTCACCTCTACGGCAGCCACACTTTTAAGGGCTTCAAGAAGGGTTGTACCCTTTTCGACTTCAAGTTTCCTGTTTTCTGCGAAATGATCCAGAAAAGAAAAGACGTTGTTCAGTTTTATGCCTATCATATGGGTATTTCCGACCTTTTTCCGCTCTACAAGCTCGGCTTTTTCCAGGATTTTGATATGTTTAGCCGCCACGGGCACAGAAATCCCAATTTCCCTGGCAAGGCCAGAGATATGCTTATCCCCTTCGTTCAGGCTTTCCAGAATGGATAGGCGGGTATTACTTGAAATTGCTTTGAAAAGGTTTTCTCCACTGCCGTTCATTCATGGGTTCCTCATAACACTTACTAGCATGATAATCTCCTTTTTATCTCAAATGCTTATAAGTATTTCCCTACATAAAACAAGTAAAGTGTATTATTCCTTTATTTAATTGCTTTTTCTATTTTTAATTTCATCAAATTTACTTTAATTCTATTATTTACTTTCCGAAAAAGATCTTCTCATTTGCAAACGGCAATGAAAACTTAATCCCTTGTTAAAAAAGTGTAATCAATTGACATTATTACCCAAAATGATAACGGATATTACCCAAAAACTAGCTTTTATTTATTCCTACTGTAGATGCTCAGAAGGTATATATGGATTCTACTGCATTGACTGTTATCGGTATTTTGATAGGTATCCTTATTTTTGGGATTAAAACCGGATTAGGTTGTGGATTTTCGAACATCACTAAGCGAGAAATTTTAGCAATTGGAGCCAGTTATTTTTTTCTGGCGCTTTTATTCGGGAGCATTGCTGATCGCGTAAGCTTTGACGCTTTTGAGAGACTTTCTTCCCTGGGTATGGAAGTTCATGTGCTTCTCTCCCTGCTTCTTATCGGGGCTGGTATTTACACCCAGAAAAAGTGGAATTTAGGAAAGGATGTTTCCAGACACACTTTCATGGTTTTATCCATGCCCTGCCCGGTCTGCCTCGGGGCACTTGCCCTGTCCTGTATGCTGCTTTCTGCAAATGTCCACCTTTCCGGGATAAAAATTGGGCTCCTTGTAGGATTTGCTTTTTTTACATCTATTATAGTATCTTCTTTTCTTTTCAGGTTGGGAAAGATAAAGATGGAAAAGACTCCCGAAACCCTTGGAAGCGCAATGATGATGCTCGGAATTTTCTATTTGTTAGGAGCAATGCTCATCCCGGCATACATGCAGACAAAACAAATGAACTTTGTCTCGACAGGCAGTGAAGAGACAGCAATAGTTCCGCTTCTGATTTGCGGGTTCATTGCACTTGCTGGCTTTCTGCTGGAAAATCTGAGGAGAGCTGATCGATGAGCTTAACAAGTTTATTGTCCGGGATGATGAATATCATTTCCTCGTCTCTGTTGACCCCGGTATTGATAGTCCTGGCTATTCTTGTGCTTTTTTCGTTAATGCAGTTAGGAGAATTCCTTTCCGAATATACAAAAAGGCACAGGGACTGGAACAGCCTGGAAACAAATTGTAAACAAATCCAGGATGACCTCCAAAACTCGGACTTCTCTAAAGCTTCCCGAATTCTTGAAAATATAAAACAAAACTATATGGTTACTTCCTTTGCAAAAGACGCTGCAAAGTATCTTGAAGGGAAGCAAATTTCTGCCATCGGAAAGCTCTCTCTGGAGTATGAAATCAAGATGGCGAAACGGCTTGAAATTTCAAAAATAATATCTACAATCGGCCCCATGCTCGGGCTCATGGCAACCCTGATCCCTCTGGGTCCTGCTCTGCTATTTCTTACCCAGGGAGACATCCAATCTCTTGCAGAACACCTGAGAATCGCTTTCGCAGCGACAGTTGTCGGGCTTTTTGCAGCCACATTCAGTTACGTGTTTACACAGGTCCGAAGGCGCTGGTATATGGAAGACATGTCGGATATCGATTACATTCTGGATACGATTGAGGAAAAAATTCCGGGATAACCGGATTCCCGGACAAGGAGAATGAAAACATGCGAAAATCCAGAAAATATAGAAGACATAGCTTATTAGATGATTCGGATGACCATAACCCAATGAGCGGAGTTATCAATGTATTTGATGTAGCAATAGTTCTGGTCATGGCTCTCATGGTTGTGCTTGCCATGTCTCCTCATATGCCCAATGTCTTGAAATTAGGTGAAAATACCACAATTGTGAGAAATCCCGGTTCCCAGAATATGCAGATTGTCGTCAAGGAAGAAGGAAAACCCATCGAAGTCCTGAACATGACCGATAAAATCGGCGGAGGTACCGGGGAAGTTCTGGGGACGGCGTACAGGCTTGCCGACGGCAGGGTAATCTATGTGCCTGATACTGCTAAAGGCAATGGTACATCTTCATCAGGTACACCTGCTTCAGTACCTCTCACCGGGACAATCCGGTACACCCAAAACTATTAAAGCAACGGCTTCAGAATAACTTGTTGGATAAATCTGACAAGTTTTCCACATTGTAAAACGCCGAAAGACGCAGAAAAAACCGTGCCTGAATTTTAATCTAGTTTTTTGAGTTTGGGCGGTTTGGATTAAGGAGATTTTAGCCTTACGAGAGCGGAATTGGGAGATTTCTGAGAAATCAGGTGCGAGTATTCAATCCGAAGCCCGGCTGATGTTTACTGTAAAATTATATTTCCAGCGCTATTCCCTCTCCCTCTAGCCATATGTCTGATTATAAAACTAATACAGGATTTCCTCTAAAAATTGCTCGCAACATGTTCATCGCTTGTTCATACTTGTTCATAGCATGTTCGCCACTTGTTCAAACATTATTAGGCAACCTTGTAGCTTGTTCATAAGTAAAAGCAGAATCATGTCTTGCTCTTCAGTCTATAATAACCAAGAGGGTCTCTAGGGCTTTTCCCATTCCAAACAATATATTCTTCTGCTATGAGATTAATGAGCCTTCTTCTAAGTGTGGACCGACTTTTCTTCAATAAGCTCTCCAATTCTTTTGGAGTTGCTTTTTCATGGTCCTGCAGATAGATTATGATCTTTATATCATCTTCTTCAAGCTTACTCAAATCAAGTGAATGAATTTCTTTCTCTTCATATGGCTTTTTGTAAAAGATCGTCTTGAAAAACCCGCTGTCTTCCCTGAATTCCGGTTCAGCAATTCCCCATTCTCTGCAGTATTTTCTCATCTGAAAACGCCAGTTCCAAATCCTTCGATCAGTCCCAGTTCGCTGAAGGTCCTGCCTATTACTCTGTTTCTGTGTTCCGATACTCCTTTTCCCAGGTCATCAAGTGTGATGCTTGATGGGAGGTGACCTGGGCTCGTAATCTCAATCCTATCGTCGAATATGGCAAACTTTATGTCTGAACCTTTTCTTGAATAGTCCCGGTGGCAGACAGCGTTAATAACTGCCTCCCTTATGGCTTTTTCCGGATACTCGTAGGCTTCTTTCCTGTAAAGACCCTCAATTTTCGCCCCTCTCCGAATGTTCCTCTTGAAGAAAGTAATTGCTTCTTCTACCTGATTGAACAAAGGACCGGAGACAATCCGCTGGTCGAGGAACTCATCCATTTCATTGCCTTTGAAAAGGGCACACCTGATAACTGCGCCGGAAATGTGAATGTCAGGTTCATTTGAAAAAAGAAGGATTCCTGCAACTGTAGGTTAAACGATACCGTTTGATTGGAGGGAAAAGCGCTTCTTATTAAAAAAATTACTGTTAATTTAGTTTTCAGGAACTCCCCTCACCTGTTCTCTCATCCTGAAGTAGAAAGCAAGGTTTTCAGGTTCAAGTCTTCAAGGCCTGCACCCTGAACAGCTGTCTCTCAAAACAAGTTATCTATGATAAACTTGATAAAGTAGTTTCAAGAACTCTAATTCTGATTTTAACTCTGGTCAACAAGGAAGGGCATGAAAAAGTGATATTCGGGCCAGATATTCACAAGAAAAACGTGAAACTTAAAATTAAAATCAACAACTTTGATGGTGTAAGAAACCAATACTTAGGTCAGGTAAATAAGGCTCATTACTGAGCACTTCTCTTTTATGATATTCGTGCAATATTTCCCTTGACACTGAATACACCTTTCATTGTTCTTATTTTTATATCATCACATAGTGGTTTTATCTTATTCATATAATTTTCAAATTCGGGTGACGCTAACCATATTTCAAAGACATCGATATTTTCCCAGCGACCAAAAGAGACAAACACGTTTGATTGATCTGCGTCTTGCACTAATGTAAAATCAATGCCGCCTTTACTGCTTTGTGTGATATAATTAACCATATCTGTCCAGATCTTTACGAAAGCATCGCTTTGACCACTCCTGGTAGTCCACATACCAACAGAATAAGCTAATGGTTCAGCCATATAATCCCTCCAATACTTATAAGACTGAATTATATATATACTTATATTTTAATCTCTCCGATTCTGTCTTGTTTTATAAGACTTGAAGGCTTTATAGGTAGTATTATAGTCGGAAACAATACAGTTTCCCGTTTCTTCTAAACTTTGCAATATTATTTTTGTTTCTTGAGTGCAAAAATAGAGAATCAAGCCTTGAAAATAATATACTGAGCATGATCAGCAGGGGCATGGGTAAGGAAAACAGCGTGTATTCTATAGCCAGGAATAACAGGATAGGTACAGAAAACTCAATCATTCCTTTATAACCGCGGAAAACGCCGAAAACGCGGAAAAAAACCGTGTCTGTGTTTTAATTTTAGTTCTTTGACTTTCGGGGTTTGCGTTGAAGAAAATGAGCCTCACAAGGCGGAATTGGGAATTTCTGGATAAGTAAAGCGCGAGTATTCAATCCGAAGCCCGGCTGATGCATGACTGTAAAATTATATTTCTGGTAGGCGGCTCCCCCTCTCCCCATTAACCGTATGTTAGTTTTGAGTTAAAAAGTGAGCAGAAAATGACTAAAAAAGTTAATAGTTGAGTGCCATCTCTGCGTACTTATCGGAAGGTTCATACTGTTCAGCCCAAGAGCTTGTAGGCCTGTATCAATGAGTTTGTTTCTCTTGCTGATACCCATTTTCAGAGTCAGCCTGATATTTTCTTCGTTGACATCAATGAGAGCTTCAAAGTATTTTATATTTCTCAAATCCTCTTTTGCAAGGTTGAACCTTTTTGAAGCATCAAGGATCTCAATTGCCATGACCTGGTTATCTTCGCTAATGTCAAGGATTATCCCGTCCAGATCTATGGAAGACATGTATTTCTTATTGCTCCCGTAAAAGAAAATACTGTCATTTTCAAGATCATAATCGTATTTAGTTACCAGAGTTTCATGACTCATCAGGCCTCCTCCTCTTATTTGCGTCCTCAAGGAAACAGGTCACTGCGACTTTAAATAGTTGTGAGTTTTTATGCGGCTATGCGGCTTCGGATGCGACTTTGGTGTGGTTTTTTTCGGTATTGATGCAGAATTATTTTGCTTTTTCGGTGTTTAAAGCACCAGACTTGAAATGCTAAATTCATCACACGCCATGTGATGAATTTGTGGATTTCAATCGATCACGAGCATGAGCATGACTGACAGGATTCCCTCATTCTGCGCTTCCATGTGTCTCTTTGGCTAAGAAATCCTTACCTCTAGCAGTCAGGCGGTACTTCTGGTTCGGACTGTTGGGTTTTTCCGGAATTGTCATTTCAATGTAATCGAGTTCCAGAAGGTTCTTGATTTGTTTTTTTAGCTCTCCTGATACTGTCCTGTGACCTAATCCAGACGCAAGTTCGACCATTCCGGCATCATTTTCTATCAAAAGAATAAGTACTTTAACTGCAAGCCGTAACTCAGGCCGCAGCTCAGGCCGCAACTCGGGCTGTAACTCGGGCCGTAACTCAGGCTGCAACCGATTTTTCTGATTCTCCGGATTTTAGGAGTTTCTGAAACTTCATTTCACCAGGTCTTATTTTTCTTTATTTTGTGCGGCTTTGGTGTGGCTTATGCAGCTTTAGTGCGGCTTTGGTGCGGTTTATGTGGCTTTAGTAAGTCTTTATTCATAATTTTCTATTTTCCTGATTTCGAATTATTTTATGTGGCGTCTTTAGAGAGTTGTAATGGGATTTTATTTCGGGTTCATTTGGCTTGATTATGACTTTTAACAGATTTGATTGCTATGTCTTTGGCGTGATTATGGCGTCTTTGTGGCGTCTTTGGCGTCTTTACCAGTTAAAGTATATGCTGTTCCTTTCCCTGTGGTTCCTATTTGAGTAAAGATACTCGTATCTACTAGGTTTGCAAGTTCTCTTGATGCCGTTCTTTCGGAGGTATCACTTATTTCCTGATATTCCTTGTTTGTAATCTTTCCTTTTTCCTTTACATAAAACACAGCTTTAATTTGTCTGTCATTCAACCCAAGTTCCCTGAGATATTCTTCGTTGAAAATCCCTTTTCTAAAAACAACTCTAAAACCCTGGTACTCTTCAAAAACAGGCTCTTGAACCCCTGCCTCCTTGCAGTAATTTATCATCTTTTCGATACCACTGCCCCATTGTTCAATTATTTTTGTATCAAAAAAGACTTCGGCTATCCCTTTGTTCCTCAATTTCGAGGCATGCGGCTTTAAAAGGTCTTCCATTGTAATGCCCAGAGGCAGCCCTCCAGGACTCCATACTATCAGTTCATTTTCATAAATCCGGATTTCGATATGGGACATAACTGTATAGTCCCTGTGACAGACTGCATTTATAACCGCCTCCCTGACTGCTTCCAGTGGGTAGTCCCAGACCTCTTCCCTTTCAGGTCTTCCAGTCATAACAAATTTAACGTTAGTGTTCTTCCTGACAAAATCTATGGCCTCTTCAACCTGTTCAAAGAGCGTATTGTCAATGAGACGGTCATCAATTACAAGCATCTGATCCTTGAATCGTCCGCAATGGATTACAGCTTGGGAAAGAAAACGCCTTCCATCTTTGCAGAACAAAAGTCCTGCAGCCCAGGTAGGTTTTCCATCTTTTACAAGTTCCATCTTTTCGAGCACCTGAGCAGGGTCTTCCTCTTCTCTAAACCCTTTCCTTCCGGAAACTTTTGCCTTTCGGATATATTTCCTAACTTTTTCAAGATCAAGGTCTTCAAGAGACTTTCCAGCTGCTGGAAACCTGTCCCAGCTCATCCCCGTAGACTGCAGGTGCATTTCTGCAATTTCTTGCGAATTCATATTCCGATTGCTGTTATTTATTCGCTTGAAACACCTGCCCCTTACGGACACAGGTTTTATAGGGTACTCAGGGACCCTTACAACTACAACCTTCTTTCCCTCAAATTCAAATACCTCGATTTCAGGGATAAGTTGCGGCTCGGTTTTGTCCGAGATTTGATTTGCCCATTTAACCAGAGTTTCTTTTCCAATATCCACTCCGGTTACAATTCCTTTATTAGAAACACCTATAAGGATCATACCTCCTCTTGCGTTGGCAAAAGATACGGCTGATTCCACGGTTCTTTCATCGAATTTTTCCTTGAATTCGAGGGTTTCGGATTCGCCACCTTTGATGAGTTCCTGACGGTTCATTGTACCCGGTTCCTGTTTTTTCTGCAGGAATAGTAGTTTACAATGCTTATTACTTTTATCATGAATTGATCCCGGTTTGCGGTAGAATTCAAAACCGTATAATATTACTGTAGAATTATATTTTCAGCGATCGTCTCTATTCTCTCCCCGCTCACCATTGAAAGATACAGAGAAGCTGTGCTTGTGCCTTTCAGCGTTTTAAATTCGCTCTAAGTTCATAATCACGGGCACAGAGAATTACGCGATCAGACTTTATAACCGCGGAAAACGCCGAAAGACGCGGAAAAAACCGTGTGAATTAAAGTAAAGAAATGAGACTTATTGGATTAGAGAAAATACCAAGGAGGTCATCGAGGGCTCTTTCTGAATAAGGTATTTATTTTCTACAAGCTTCTCCCTGTTCACGGTCGAATGATATAGATAATTTGTGCTTGCCGCCTTTTTCCGGTTTTCCGCGTTTTCCGCGGTTAAAAAGACCTGATTGATTATCCCGGTGCCCCTGGTTTCATTCAGATTGCCTTTGAAACGGGCACACGCTGATAACTGCGCCGGGAATGTGAATGTCAGGTTCATTTGAAAAAAGAAGGATTCCTGCAACTGTAGGGTAAATGCTGCCGTTTGACTGGAGGGCAAAGTGCTTCTTTTCAAAAAAATTGTGGTTAATCTCACTTTCAGGAATACCCCTTATCTTTTCCCTCATCCTGAAGTAGAAGGCAAGGTTTTCAGGTCCAAGTTCTTCGAGGCCCGTATCATGAACAGGTGTCTCATCAAAACAAGTTATCTATGATAAACTTGATAAAGTAGTTTCAAGAACTCTAATTCTGATTTTAACTCTGGTCAACAAGGAAGGGCATGAAAAAGTGATATTCGCGCCAGATATTCACAAGAAAAACGTGAAACTTAAAATTATAATCAAAAACATGGATGATGTAAGAAACCAATACTTAGGTCAGGTAAATAAGGCTCATTACTGAGCACTTCTCTTTTATGATATTCGTGCAATATTTCCCTTGACACTGAATACCGTATTAGCTCTCCTTGGTGTGTCCTGTCACGCTCGACGCAGGAGAGCGGCCTTTGCAATGAAATATAGAAAGATGCCTTTTAAAAAGAAATGTCTTTTGGATCAAAGTGTTCAGGATCAAAATCTTCCCCAAGCCATTCTATGGTGTCTTCATATTCCGGATGTGAAGGATCTTTTATGATTTCCAGCATATCTTCATAGCCCCCTATTCCTCCGATGTCTTCAGGAACAGCTGCCCTTTTTCCATCGGTGCAGATTGGATACTCTACTCCCTCTGTTTTTGGAAGGATTTTTTCAAGCCGAACTCTTACCTGCCAATTATCTCCAAAATCGTATGCGTATTGAGCAACTTTGTTTTCTAATGTAAAGTAATTTGATATTTTAGTTTTCTTCTCGGGCACAAGAGGTTCTTCTCCGAAATCTTCGAAACCTTCACTTTCAGTTCCTATTCTTTCAATTCTCCCGGTCTTTGGATTTAGTATTTCAAATTCGTGTAAATGGTAATCTTCCCACTCCATTGCAGCCTGGATAGCATAATGAAGATCCAGGAATGTATAATTTTCCGGTACCTGGATTCTCCTCCATATTTGAGGGGTTATGCCTATCATTGAGAGCTTGAACTGATATACATTCTTAAAACTTTTCTTCATTTAACATTCACCTAAATACAGATATATTAGTTCCCTATTTTAGACTTGCTTGTCCACTAATATCCGATTGATGTTTTAATGATTTAAATCATGCATTACCTCACTTGCATTTATTTACTCACACTGCTATAGCTTAATAAGAGAACAAAATGGCTGGAAAGTGAGATCTGTAAGCTTTATTTCATTATTAAGGAATAATGTCAATCAACACATGATAGACGACCCAACCGAGTAAGTCCTTAATTATTAGGAAGGATAAAAGAGATGAATAAACAGTTAGAAAATAAAGTCCAACTTGTACTTGCGAATGAAGAGGATTTAGAATTATTTCAAAAGGAATTACAGGAAGCTTTCACAAATGCGCTAATAGAAAGTTTAGGTGATGCAGAAGCTGGTCCTATTCCATCAGATGTAGATATTCAGCAGTCTTTTCATGCGCCTGAAGCAGTCATTTACCACATTTCACTGAACGGTGAAAAGGTAGGAGGCGTAGTATTAAAAATTGACAACAAAACACATCGTAATTCGGTCGATTTACTCTATATTTCGTCAAAAATGCATAGTCGTGGAATTGGTTCGGCAGCGTGGCAGGCAATTGAGGTGCAATATCCAGAAACAAAAGTATGGGAGCTCTTTACACCTTATTTTGAAAAACGTAACATTCATTTTTATGTGAATAAATGTGGATTTCACATTGTTGAATTTTATAACAAGTTTAACCCTGATCCACATCAGCCTCGTGTAAACGAGCATCAAAACAATCCGAGACCATCAGAAGAATACGGATTTTTTAGATTTGAAAAAGTGATGAAAAATTAATTTGCAACATCCTCTATCCATTCATTTATGTTCTGATAAGTGAATGACAATCAATATATATGTGTCAAAGGGTTTTAGAAAGTACTACATCAAGGATGATCCCATCCAGAACTATTGAAGACATATATTTAAAGAAAAAAACAGGAAGAAAAGTAGACTTTCCAAAGATTTCAAAATAAAGGTCTTTTAGATTAGATTTTAAGGATTGAAAACAGAGGACCATATTAGCTGTCTTTAACGTGTTTTTTCACGCTCGACGCAGGAGAGCGGCCTTTCCTATAAAATTGAAGAATATTTATTTTTAAGCAGATCAAACATGTGGTTTTTGAAGATTAAAGTTTCAGCTGTTAAATCCGATCCGGATTTTTTACCAAGGGCACAGGGATACGACAATCATGCCTTTAAAACCACGGAAAACACAGAAAACGCAGAAAAAACCGTGTCTGGATTTATTAGTTCAAGCTTCGCATTCCGTGGTTTGAATAAAGGGATTCAATCTTCACGAGGACGGAATTGGGAATTTCTGGATTAATAAGGCGTGAGTATTCAGTCCGAAGCCCGGCTGAGGTATAACTGTAAAATTATATTTTTGGTGGGCGGCTCCCCTCTTTTCCGCAAGCCGTCGAATAATCTTAAAAGTGTTACTGTGCCCTCTTTTCTTCCGCGTTTTCCGCGTTTTCCACGGTTAAAATTCACTCCAAGTTCATACCACAGGCACTGGGAATAACGCGACTCAGCTAAAACCAAGGGCACGTTTTTTACTCTGCTGAATGGCTGAAAGCCCGAAAGTTAGCTAGAAGGTCATTTATAAGCATCATCGTGATGCACAAATTCTTCTAATGTTACCGTCTTTGTTTCTTCGTCAACTGAAAAAAGCAGAATGAAGTGTGTATCTATATGTACACGTTTTAAATTATTATATGGATAATTGAGATTCTTGTATCTATTTGGATCAACTACGAGCTCTGCTGCCTTTTTCTTAATAATCTCATATAGTTGCCTGTTCTTTTTCTTGAGCTTTTTTGCGGTCCTTGCGAAAGTAGGACTAAATATCAAATCGTACATCCAAAGTCACTCATCTTCCTCAAAATTATCGATTACTTTATCGAAGTTTTCAATGCTACCTACAAATATTGGCTTTTCTCGCATCACCTGCTGCATATGTGCTATGAATTCAGGTTTTAGTTCAGGTTCTAACAGTTCTTCTCCGTATTTAGTTACTATAAAATTAATAGTTTCACTTTTGTCTTTGAATTTGTGTTTAGCTTTCACAATGTTTAAAATATGATTCGCATTCTCCGTAAAATGTATTGTTGCTTGAACCATGTATATCACGTATATATCATAGATGTATGAAGTATATATGTATGTCTTCACAACAAAATTGGTATTAATATTAAAAACACTGACGGGCGAAGAAGAACTTAATCGGATCTTTCTAACCGCGGAAAACACGGAAAGACGCTGAAAAAACCGTGCCTGAATTTATATTCAGCTTTCTCGTTTTCGACAGTTTGCATTGAAGAGATTCAATCTTCACGAGGACGGAATTGGGAATTCCAGGATCATTAAAGCGCGAGTATTCAATCCGAAGCCTGGCTGATTATTACTGTAAAATTATATTTCCGGCGAATGGTTCCTCGCTTCCTGCTCGCAGTTTTAAAATTATCAGCTAAAGACCTCCTGGATGAGTGGAAAATTAGATCTAAAAGGAAATGATGTCAAAATGAAAAATGATTGCTGCGAATTTTGGATTCAGAAGTATATTAATATCAAAATCACCAATTGATTTGTATGCGGTTCACAATTAAACTTGAGGAGTCTGATGAGGGGGGCTATACGGCCCAGTGTCTTGAAATCCCTGCAGCTATCAGCGAAGGAGACACTAAGGAAGAGGCACTTGAAAACATTAAGGAAGCCATTCAACTTGTTCTTGAAGTAACCAGAGAACAGGCCCAGGTGTTAGGTGAAGTTGCTATTGTGGAGGTTTCTGTTGGCTAAGCTACCCTCAGTTTCCGGGAAAAAGCTAATAAGAGCCCTCGGGAAATTGGGTTTTGTTGTTATCAGGCAGAAGGGCAGCCATGTAAAGACGGAATTGGAAATTTCTGGATTAATAAGGTGTGAGTATTCGATCCGAAGCCCAGCTGATGCATGACTGTAAAATTATATTTCAGGCGGGCGGCTCTTTCCCTCCCGAAAGCCAGCTCTTCTTCATTCGTATAAATTATGTATCCGCAAGCCCCAGGCAATGAGTAGTCAACCTATTCTTCATTTGCTATCTGTGCCAGTCAGATAATGTAGCCTAATGTAATTCTGCGAGTTCTGTCTCTACTTCTTTGATATTTTGTGAACTGTCCATGTATGTGTTAAGTTTAAAAGCATTTTCAAATTAAAATAAACACAATATCTTAAGGCAGATGAAGGAAATACTAGCTAAAATAAATAATATGATATACTATAGTAAAATATAATAATTGATTGAATTGGATGCTAAAAATTTCTCTCATTAAGCATTTTTTTCTCGAAAATTGAGTTAATTTTTGATATGAGTTTCCCATAATGTTATTAAAAAATAAATCAGAAAGTTAGGTTAATCCCATGTCAGAAGAACTCCTCGCGAACCTTACTCTCAGACAAATCGAAGCAGTAGAACACACTTCAGGTCCTTTATTAATTCTTGCAGGTGCAGGAACAGGCAAGACCTCAACCATCACTCGCAAAATTGCCTTCATGATCAAGAAATGTGGAGTTGAACCTGGAAATATTCTTGCTCTTACCTTCTCAAGGGAAGCAGCCAGAAACATGGAAACTAAAATCCGTGTGCTTCTTGGCCAAGGTGTTGATATCAAGGTTAGCACTTTCCATGCTTTCTGTGCTGAATTAATAAGGAACAATGCTGAAAAGTGCGGAGTTACGGAACAATTCAACTATTTTTGAGGACAAAGGTGTTGATGCAGCTATCCTTCTTTATAAGGAGCTGGATATCACTTCGAGAAATGCAACTTTATATTCCAGCACTATTTCAAAGGCAAAGGATCTGAACATCACAACCGATGATTTCAAAAATCATCTTGAAGCAAAAAAGGAGTTCTTACTTAATTTTGCTGAAGAAAGCAGATTCGAACAGTTCTACACTGAATGCCTAATAAACCTGAATACTTTTCATTTAAAAGATAAAAACCAGCAAAAAGCCCTGAAAAATGAAAAGAAAAACTGGCAGAAATTTATTGACCTTTATGAAGAGTACAGCAAATATGTAGATCTCGTACGTGCCTGGGAAGTATATGAAGAAAGAAAAAAAGCCCTAAATTGCCTTGATTACGGGGATCTTAACCGTATTGCACTTGATTTCCTTAATAAATATGGTTCAGCGGAGTTGAGTGATAAATATACTCACATAATTGTGGATGAGTTCCAGGACACCAATTATGTGCAGTTTGAACTTATCAAACACCTGACTGCAAGAGATAAAAATATCACAGTAGTTGCAGATGCAAACCAGAGTATCTACGCTTTCCGGGGGGCATACTCAAACAATATTGAGGAGTTCAAAAAGCATTTTGGAATTTCAGAAAAAGATGTTGTTCCCCTTGATGTGAGTTTCAGGTCAACAAACAAAATCTTAAAGGTAGCTCACAGGCTGATCTCACATAATTATCCCGAAGACAGAATAAATGAGTGCCTCCTCCTTAAAAATTGCGAAGACAATGAGGGCAAAAATGTCATTATCCAGGAAACCAAAGATGACGGAGAGGAAGCACGAAAAATCGTCGAACAGATTGAATCATATATTGAAAATGGTATTCCTCTGAAAGAAATCGCAGTCCTTTACCGAACCCACAATCAGGGAAGGCAAATACGGCAGGCTCTCCAGAGGCGTGAAATCCCTGTAATTGTAAAAGACGACGCCGATTATTTGAAGCAGCCTGAGATAAAAACCGTACTTTCGTATCTCTATATATTAAACAACCTCATGGACCCTACCCCCAGAGGAACAGAAGCGTGGTGGCGGCTATTTCACTACAATAACAGCCTGGAGAACAGTGATTCTGTCAGTATAGGGGAATATATTAAGAAAAACAAAGTCACTTTTCAGGAAGCAATCTATCACCATCTTGACGAGATAGGGTTAAGTGAAAACGGACGCAGCACTGTTGAAAAAGTGAAGGAAACAATCAGAGTGCTTGATGAGAAAAAGCTGCTGGACGCCTCAGACCTTTTACTGGAGATTTACGACCTCAGCGGACTTGTGAGACACCTTAACAGGCTGGATACGCTCAGGACCAGGGAAGCTTTCCTGAACCTCCGAAACCTCCACGAAATGGCAAAGAGTTTTGAGCAATTTCATAATAGGGAGCTTTTTGGTTTCATTGACTATCTTGAGATCCTGGACGAAATGGGAGGAAACCCTGCAGTCTGCGAAAATCAGGGAGGACGACGCTGTAAGCCTGATGAGCATCCACGCAGCAAAGGGACTCGAATTCAGGGTCGTTTTTGTAACTAAACATGGCAAAAGACAAGTTCCCTCTGTTGAGGGGTGGCCAGGATTTTCTTATTCCACTGGAGATGATGGAACAGTACCGGGACCTTTTCTCAGCGCAGTTAAGTGAAACTGAGCTTGAGGAGGCAATTAAGAAGCGAAAGAAAGAAATAAGATTTGAAGAAGAGCGCAGGCTCTGTTATGTGGCATTTACAAGAGCAAAAGAAGACCTGATACTTTCGCTTTCTCTGGAATACGGTGGCAAGGAACGTGAGCCATCCGAATTTTTAACGGAAATCGGCTATGATCACTGGCGAGATCTGGAAATTCCTGTGATTAGGGAAGCAAAAACCAATACAGAATCAGGTGCCAACAAAGAAGTAAAAACTAACACAGGAACAAGCGTTGACACTGAAATGGAGATTTCCTTTGATGCACTAGACCTGTCCTACAGAAGAGACCTTGAGATCAAAACCGCAGGCCTTGTAAGTGATAATGAACTTGAGCGGGAGAAAAACAGGTGTCTACAACTGCTTATTGAGGCTCTTGATAAGGATCTAGAGGAATCTGTACACTACCTGATGTTATACAGAGCCCTTAGAGATGGTGGATGTAAGAATTATCTTGAAAAAATCCAGCAAAACTGGAACCTGATAGATCCGGCTGAGAAAGCGGAGAAGATCTTCTCAAAGATGGTTACCAGAAGAAACGGATTAAGATTCAATCCGGAAGCATTTAGCTTCAGCTTTTCTGCTTTGAAAGTGTATGAAAAATGCCCGAAACAGTATGAATTGCAGGAAATCCTGCGCATGCCAAGCCGGAAAAGAGAAGATTCCAGAGGGGCTCTGGCAAAAGGAAGTTTCGTGCATGAGGTGCTTGAAATAGCAGTTAAAGAAAAAGTTGCAGAAAAACAGGCTTTTTATAAGATTGCAGAAACTCTTCACAAAAAACCTGACTGGATGTACGTTAATCTTGAATCAATTCTCCCTCTTTTTGAAGTATTCTGGCTTCGCAACAAAGACAGGATTTCAAACAATCTCATGGTTGAACAAGTGGTTTTCGGTTCCTCTGGAAGGAGTTTGTTTTCAAGGGAAAGATCGACAGGGTTGATTTGCTTAACCCTTCCACAAAAGAGGTCGAAATTATCGATTACAAAACCGGAAAATCCGATGTGTCCCCTGAAGACCGCTCAAAACAGCTCCTGCTTTACGCAAAAGGCTTTGAACATATGCATCCGGAATACCGGGTTAAGCGACTTACACTTGATATGCTTGAGAAGGAAAAACCGCTCAGTTTCGAACTGGACGGAAACGGAGAATACAATGTTATTGAGAGCAGGGCAAAAGGTCTTGATAGAGGAGCAATCAATGCTATGGTCGAGACTGCACGAAGTATTTCTCATGATTATGAGCATGGGTTTAAGGAGACAGGGGATCCTGAAATCTGTAAAGAGTGCGGGTTCAGGCTGTATTGTGATGGTATTAATCTGTGATATCTTCTTTTCTCCCTGCAGTGTTTTTGATCCATTTTTTAACCCCCCTCTAACTTTAAGAAATTATTTATTATATTCTTATATGAATCGAAGTACTGGTTAAATAAATCACAAAACGATACTTATTTTATTATTTCTGTATGCAAATATAAATTAATTCCTTGACTATTTATATACTGATTAAATTTTTATATTTCTGAGATATATATATTATTGAGCAGTTATACAGCCAATTAAAGTTGCAGTTGGAGGCTAGCTTTCTCGTTCTCCTGCTACCATTAAAGGAATAAAACTTTTATGGCCGGAAGGTTAAAAAAATGTTAACTGATGATGATATTGTTGCCAACAAGCTTCTAATCATAGATCTGTTAAAACAAACTGAACGGAAAGGGATCCAAGAATATATTAAATATCTTGAAAATTCTGATTTTTTTGAAGCACCAGCAAGCACAAAGTATCATAGAAATTATCCTGGCGGACTCGCAGAACATTGCCTTAACTTATTAGAACCTTTAAAATTATCTAACTCTCGCCTAAGACCTTCAGTACAACTTTCAAATAGATTCTATAATAATTGTTGCCCTGTGTCATGATGATTTGCAAAGAAGGATTATATAAGAAAGTTCAGATGGAAAATATCTATGTGGATAATACCCATCCTGCCAACCACAAACATTCTGCTTTTTCTATTGAGAGGATAGAGAAATACATTAAACTTAAGCCTATTGAAAAAAATATAATCTTGTGTCACATGGGAATTTTTTCCTGTTTTGATTATGGCATGGAGATTCAACCGGAATATTTGTTGAAAGCAACAAAAAGAAATCCTCTGGTACAGATTTTTTCTGCTATAGACAATGAAGAAGCGCACTGGCAAAAATGAATATTTTTTTTACTTCTTTTTACTCTGCTGATCTCCCGAAAACAAACAGTTTCAGCTCCCCTTTCTCAAATATGGCAAAAGCCCCATTATTTTTTTGACCCACATAGTTAGGACAGGAAAAAAGTGAGAGCAGTTTTCCGTCGAACCACCACTTATAACCCTCTTCAAAGAATTGATGCCCTCGTACAATTCTTTTCAGATTATTTGTCGCTAAAAAACCGTCTACGATATCAGGCCCGTATTCCTTTATGCCAGGACCTCTATTTGAAGGAGTGAAGCCTGGACTTTCGGATGGATCATTCCAGAGATATTGATACCATTCTTCCTTATTAATAGTATCAATACTTCCGGTTCCAGCAATCCCTCCATGCACACAGAAAGTGTGCTCGGAAAGTACTGCTGCTATCGGCATTTTATTATATGTTTGGTTGGTCCTTAAGAGAAACTCTTTATCATAACCTATTTCCTCATAAAAACCATCATAAAGGTTCATTTCTGTGTCTTCGTGATTACCTCTAAGAAGAAAAACATGTTC
>CAWFUY010000048.1:0-72977 GCA_963818955.1 uncultured Methanosarcinaceae archaeon
TTTCAATAACAGGTATTTTGCTACTGGAAAATGGAGGGGATTTTCACCCTTAATGAGGGCAAAATTCCTATATGGTTCTGGATGAGGTAAAGGAAACTTGCAATCAAAAACTAAAATATGATAGCGATAGCTATCAAGAAATTCTGACAAAATTCATAAAACTCACGGAAGAATTTATTAAGTTCTATAAAGGGGGAATAAGTTCAACTATAATATGAAGAACCTTTTGATGTAATCTTATAAAGTTAGTCTAAATTTTGGTTGCCCCAGAATAAATTAAAAAGTGTCATGGAAGTTTTTAATCCGAGTAAGGATGAATTTATCGTTTTTGATACTAATTCTAAAAATGATAAAAAAAATGCAATAATTGCAGAAGAATTGGGGCAAGTCCTGCAGCTCCCGGAGCAAAAAAGCCCTGGTGGGAGTTTTGGTGAGTCTGGTTTTTTAATCTATTTTCTTGCAGCTTTTTCTTTGCAAGATCAAAGCCCGGCCTGCAGCATGAGTAGTTTTCCACTCTTCGGGTTTTCAGGTTGCCAGAAAGGGACAGCTGCTTCACTATGATAAATAAAAACTTTGAAAGCATTCCTGCCTTCCGGATCAATGTGATTTTCAAGACATTTGAGCCGTTTTTTAAGTGTTGACGATATTTAATCCTCTGGATATTGATTTTAGAATTTCTCCTTTTAATAAGTTATCTACTTTGCAGGTAGTGACAGCTTAGCTGGTACTACCCCATATTCAGTAAAAAATTTGAAACTTTTAATCTCTATATCTACGTCTTCAATTCCTTCAAGTGTAATTGAAGCTGCTTGTGTTTTATTCTCGTAAAGTTCAAAGGCACGAAGTATTGAGTAAAGAATTTGATACTTGATTCCACTAATATTTGCAGCACCGTGAAAACGAGATTTAAAAAGAGAATCATATTCATTACTCAACTGACTCATATAAACCCAACCTTTGGCAGAAGCATCTATGTGTCTATTTAAAACACTGACTATTTTAGTCTTATTATTTAAGGTTCTGTTAAGTCTACAAGGAGTGACCAATTATAGAAGCTCAACTGTAGCTGGAAAATATTCTTATCCTTTGTAGACTTGACAGTACCCTTTCAGTTTCCATAGGTTTAATAGTAAAAACCTATGGATATTCTAAAAGTTTCGAATTCTGCAAAATTACAAAATACCTCTAGTATGCAGAACTGATATAACTTTGCTAAAACTCGTAATACAAAAAACGTTATTTTTATTTTATTGTCTGATTATTATAATGAAAATATCAAATTTCTGGCTGATTTTTCCACAATTGCCTATGTGTTTGTTTTCTCGATCATTCCATAGTTTATAGGAATATGCTTGTTTCCTTCGATAACCCCACTATCAAATACAAAAAAATACCAAGAAACACATAGGTACTTTTCTCTATGTCTCTTGATATTTGAAAAAAGCTGTAGGTGGATCTTAGTACTGTGTAGTTTACAGGGTCTGATATAAATTTTCAGTATGCATTGAAGCCAGTCTAAAGGTCAAACCTCATAGACTACGCAGTACTTTAATAAAAAAGTAAATGATAATTGCCATCTGCTAGTTTGGCATTTAAGAAATACATATTTTGCTCATTTTTTCAATACATTCGGAGGCGACTCTTTTAAAATCTCCTGCTTCTATTACAGGGAAGACTTCAACTTTGCATAGGTCGGCAAACGGTAAATTGTATGCCATATAATCTTCAATAGTTTCTACATTACACAAAGTAAAGACACGCCCTCCTCCTGCATCAAACCATTGACCTACTATCTTCAGCCCTTTTGGAAAGTCCATACTTTCGACTAATTCCCATCGCTTATTTACTTCAATCATTTTTTCTGGCTCAACAGTTGTTATGTCCAACAAAAGCATATTCAAGTCCCCTTATGATTTATTTCAAAATTTACGTTTTTGTACATAAATAAAAGATGGGTATATTATATAAGTTATGTCTAAAAAATGATATATTTGATGAAATTAAATAAAATCCAATTAATTTTTTGTTCTTTATATAAATTATATTTGAAGATTAAATATAATGATTGTTGTTTTATCCCACAATAATTTCTTTTTTAAGTTTCGTGTCAACTTTATTTAATCAGATATTTTTTCCATAAAATAGGTTCATTTTCAAAAATCTAATTTTGCAGGATGCTTCAATATACGAACGTTTTAGCATAGAAGGTTCGTATTTAGTACAATGTTTATACATAAAATGTTGGGGTTCAAACATAATAGTAAAGAAAGAAGGCCTCTTTTAGGTCAGGCCTGCAGCTGTCAGGATAATTTTGGATCTCAAAAGGAAAGATAGGTAATCTAAAAAATATTAGATCACCCTTTAAAAAGGTCCCGACTTTTTTGTAATAACTTACGGAGAGAACATAAACAGTTTAGAATTAACAACATTAAAAAATGATTTGGGCAATTGTTGAGAAAATAGGCCTGTGCTTGAAACTAAATATTTTGGACTCTTTTTCACACTAAGAAATCCCTACATTTTGTCTTAAGACATTGTAGTAAGGGTACCGTCCCGATTTTGTACAAAGGATATTTAAGGTTTTACTTGGAAATTGGAAGATAAATTCTGGCTACAATGAGTGTTTTATCAGTGCTATTCGACTACCAGTTTAATACCACTGTAACAACAAATGAAATAATCATGGGATCTATGTTTGTCTTTTATATGTTGATCACGATAGGATTCGCTTCTAAATAATTTATCACAAGATACACATTTTATTTTTTCCTTTTTAGGAAGTTGTCCATTTTCCTTCTTTCTTCGTTTTAATTCGCCATTACGTTTTAAATTTTTATGCTCGGCTATGGCATTTTTAAGCAACTGTTTCTTTTTTTGTAATTGCAACATGGTGTTGCCATCAATTACTTCCTTTAGTATTTTAAGAAAGTTACTAACTCTTTTTAATAGTAACTTTTTTTCCTTGTATTTTGTTGGTATTTTAACGAAAAGAAGTTCTTCAACGACTTTGTCAAGTGGGTAATCTTTAAACTCAAACAATGCTTGATAAGCTAATTGATTTGCTCGTACATTTCCTTCAATGCCGGAATGACCTTTGATCCAAGCACATGAAACGTTACGTGTACTAATAAGTCCTGTTATATATTGCCATAGGTCTCCATTTTTCGAAGGCATATTCTTGTTATCAGATAAGATCAGTGATTGAATTACATCTATATGTGATTTAGCATCAGAATATATAGTTACATTTGAATTTACCGGTGTGTTTTCAAGTGCTAAAATTATAGCCTTTAGTTCCGCAACACTTCCACTCGTAGCAAATCCACATTTAGAATATTCGGATTTTTTATTGTCATTTATAATAACAGCACTCCAACCACCCATTTGCAATTCCTTTCTAAAACTGCCATCGGTATATGCTATTATGTTTTTATCTGTGTTCATATCCAACACATATAGGATAGAATATTTAACCTCTATTATCGAAATTCTATAAGAGTTGAATATTCTTTTAAAAAATTACATGCTTAATAGATTTTTTTCAAAACAAGCCAATTTGTTTTATAAGTCTTAATCTGAATGTCTTTAATTCCCACGATAATTGACATATGACAAAATATTTACAGGTTTTATTGTGTTACCTGAATATTTCCCTGAATTCTGCTACAACCTTTTCCCTTAAAACATTGTAGTAGGGGTAATTCCAGCATAGCTTAAATGAGACGCAAAGTAGATAACTTATTCAAGAGCGAAACCATAAAATCAATATCTTGAGGATTAATTATTATGAAATCTCGAAAGTTACCAATGTCAATCTAATTCTAAATTTTTGAGAAAAAGGCAAACGAGAAAAAAATTAAAAAGTCTCTTCCCTTCACTAGCCTAGAGAATAAACAATATCAGTCGGTGGATAACTTGATATATTCGCGGTATAAGCTAATTACTTTGCGTCTGGTTTAAGCAAGGCTGGAATTACCCCAATACATGAAAACAGTAACATAAAGACACTATAGTTCACTCCATTACGGATATCATCTATTATTCGTATCACCTCATTCGTTATTATCTGCTGGACAAAATAATACAAAATATACCAATGGAGTAAAAAAACTGACATCTCGTAATTTTTATATTTGTTGAATATATAGAATTGAACTAGTATGTATAGAGGCTATAATCTGTCATTATTTAGTGGTATAAATACATATATATAGTATAAAACTATTTATTCATCTGTATTCTTAATTTGAGATATTAAATTAAGTACACAAATTTCGTTCCTTTATAATAAATAATAATTAAAATTGGATAATACCGTATGTATGCTATGAACATAGTAAGTTTTGAAGAGGCTAACCTTTTAGCTAGCCTTAATGTGGGTAATTTGAGGAGAACAAATTTTATAGGAGCTGACTTTATAGCAGCTGACCTTAAAGAATCAGATTTTAAGGGAGTAAATCTCAGAGAAGCTAACCTTGAAAGAGCTGATCTTGAAGGTGTAAATCTCAGAGAAGCCAACCTTAAGTGGACAAACTTTAAAAAAGCAAACCTTAAAGGAGCAGACCTTAGAAAAGCTAAGCTAATGGGAGCTGACCTTAGAGAAGCTGACCTCACTGATGCTAATCTTGATGGAGCTAATCTTCGGGGGCTAATCTTCATGGGGCTAATCTTAAACGAGCTAACCTTAAAGGAGCTAACCTTGAAGATGCTGATCTTAGTTGGGTTATTCTATGTGGGGCTAATCTGTTAGAGTCCAACCTTGTGGGGACTAACTTCACTGGAGCAAACTTAGAATATGCTGATTTTATAAATGCAAATATGGAATTAAGTACCTTGACTTGGGCTAATTTTGAAGGGGCCAAACTTGATGGAGCTAATCTTGATGGAGCTTATCGTAAAGAAGCTTACTTCTTAACAAATTATCAACTTTCTAAAATGAAAAGCTATTAATAATGCAAAAATTTGAATTTTAGATGATAAGACTTCACAGTACCCGTTCACAAGTGGGGATTGTATCCGCCCAACGGATTCAATCCCGGTGTTGTGATCTTGTACCAAGTCCATTCGATGAAGTACTGGCTATACTTCATGTTTCAAACGGATTATAACCCAATGTATAGTTATTGGGTATATACTATATACTAATAACAAAAATATTTAGATTTAAACTAATTAATTCCTTTCGTCAAATGAAGAATTGAAATTAAGTATTTTAAAATTGATGTAGACTGATGCTCCCATTAACTAGTGTGTTCGTAATTAATAGACAGTCTTTGTTTTTTTCACAAATAAATATTTATATACTCTCTAAGTTCATATGATTTATTACATCTCCTAAAAACAGAAAAAGAAATTTCTTGATAAACAAAGAGGTGGATAATGATTTCTTCACAAAAAGCCACCCAAAAAGTAAATCACCTCGATATGGAAAAAGGAAACTTTAATAAAGCCAATTTCGAGAATGCCGATTTTGAAGAGGCTAATATTCGGAAAGCCAAATTAATAGGTGCAAATCTCATAAATGCGAACCTTAAAGGTGCAGATCTTGAAGAAGCTCACCTAGAGGGGACTGACCTTGATTGGGCTGTACTTATAAAAGCAAATCTTACAAAATGCCATCTTGTAGAGGCGGATCTTATAGGAACAAATTTAGAAGATGCTGACCTCGAAGAAGCTGATCTCACTAAGGCTAATTTTGCAGAAGCAAATCTTTTAAATGCAGATTTGACAAAAGCAAATCTTAAAGAAGCTGAAAATCTAACAATTGAACAGCTTTCGAAAGTGAAATCACTCTATAAAGCAAAATTGGACGAAGAACTTCTAATTCCATTAAAAAAGAAATATCCTACCCTTTTTGAAGAACCAAAGCAGTAAATTCTTATTTTATCTTTTTTTATTGTAAAAATGTATGTCAGATAAGAAAAATATCCGAAGATTACAAAGAAAGTTGGCAAAAGCCCACCGCAGTACATATACGAAAATGACGAATAGCCGTGGTCTTGCAGGAAAAAAAAGATTGTAAAGCTATTCCAGTTTTAGTTAACGTGATCTTCATTTAACCTTACTTTTTTGATTTTGTCTTCGATATATATACATAACACAAAGTGTTCAGAAAGCTAATCGTATTTTCTTGCAGGCCTTTCTACAAACCTGCTTGAAATCACCCTTACGTTTTAAGATATTTGGTTAGCAATCACTACAACCTTTATCCTTAAAACATTGTAGTAATCTATCTTTGAGAGCATTAAAACAACTCAAAACCCCTCATTTCAAACCATTTACTACAATCTTTTAATATTTCATTGTACTATTATACTATTTTGGAAATTGCAGGGTTCTGTGTAGTCTACAGGGTCTTGGTTAAATTTTCAGCATTTGATGACGTATTTCAGAAGGTCAAACCCCGTAGACTACACAGTACCGAGATTTATTGAGGCTGAAAACACTTATAGAGAATAACCGCCAATGAAATGATATAAATGGATCCAATGAAAAAGACATGATAAGATTAAGAGAAATAAAAGACAATGCAAAAAAATACATGGAGTTATGCAAACTTCTATACACAGACTCCCGTACCCCTAAAATTACAAAAATATTGTTATGGATTGCCATAGGCTATGCATTATCACCAATCGATTTAATACCCGATTTCATACCCGTAATTGGACATCTAGATGACATTATAATCGTTCCAGTTCTTTTATACATCGCAATAAAATCAGTACCTAAAGACGTGTATATAGAAAATTATGTCAAGATTTTAAAGAAATAAGGATCGTATTTTTTTGATTTAGCCTCATTTACTCTTAAACGGTTTTAAAAATTATGGCAAATTTTGTAAATTTTAGACAAAGGTTTGACTAGATTATTATTATAATTGTATTAAAATTTCATTTATTAACATATAATTGAATAATATACAATTTTTTGAATAATTTATTTAATATATGCATGATTCTTATAATAGAGTAGGTCAAGAGGTAAGTAGAGGAACTACATCCCGAAAGTTCTTGCAAAAGTTTACCTTCTTAAAATCAGATTCGGGGGAGTTTGATTTAAGGTAACGGGTATGTGTTCGCTTCTCTTCTAACTCTATTTAACCTCATTTCATTCTTATTAAAAGTAGAAAAGAAAGGTAAAGAAAGGCGACATACTTGGGGGGAGTATGTTGGGGGAAATTGTGGGGAGATTAGTATGCTTTTTTGTTTAGCCTCTTTTACCCTAGTACGTAATACTAAAAGATAACATAAATACGTTTTTATTTAATCATTTGAATAATTAGTATAATTATAATTATATGTATCTGGTTATTTCCAATTTTACTAAACTTTTTTGCACCAAGGGGGTAATCCCAACATTCGTACAATCAACCGCAAAGTGAACCAAGACAAACTCACTTATGTCAATTTTACAGCTTCAGCTAGATTTAAGCTAGAATTCATTTTTGGCATGACTTAAAAAGAAGAAACGTTAAGTTGAAGCGGAATAATCCCGTCCTTAATGGGCTACTTGCGGCTCATTGAGTGAATGTTGGGATTACCCCTACAAGCGAGAAAGAAAACGAAGAAAAGAAGTAAAAAAGTCTAATTATAAAATTTTTTGGGTATGTAATAATCTATATATATCCCTACGATGCTAAATTTGCATTAATTGAGAAGAAAAATAGGGTTCCTCTCAATCCTTGGATTGGAATAGGTAGAACACGAGAATAGGGACTTGTGTTTCTACCAGCTACTTCTTTGCTAATTTTGTATTCCCCTTATCTTTAATATAATTAACGTTGTTTTTCGATTGTTAAAAAGTCAACCTTATCTTAAAATTCATATAAAATTTGCTTCAAAAAACGGTTAATACAGAAAAACTGACACACAACCATTTAAAGGGTAGTGTACCAAAAGTTCTGTAAAATGAAAAATATCAAGAATTTGTGTATGAATTCGATACACTGCAAAAGTTTGAAAAACAGCTACGTTTTTTCGCATGAACGTGGGTATTTCAGGGATTTTATCCTCTTTTTTTGAGGTTTTTAGCCTGATTTTTGATGAAAATGCCAACTTTTAAAGACTATGTTGGTACACAGATTCTTGTAAAACCCATATAAAACTGGGGAATTATGGTTATATTTACTCATTTTTTGAGGTAAGAGGCAATTCTGCATAGGTTTCAATGTAATATCTCTGCATTCCCCCAACCTCACGGAGTACAAAACTTTCAGTACATTGTCTCAGCAAAAAGTATTTCCTAAGATGCATTCAAGAATGAGTGAAAAATATTGGCGAGATTTGCCCAAAGCAAATGCTTCTATGCTGTTTGCCAATGAATTGGGCTTCTCGAATGTAAGTGGTGACAGTGTGAAAGTTTCAGAGATTACAGATGAGAAAAAGACTGCTAATTTTAGTGCTAGGATCGTCGCTGCCTTCGAAGTTAAGGAGTTTACTCGGAGTGACGGAACCATAGGAAGAGTAGGAAACCTGATGGTGGGAGACGAAACCGGAAAAATCCGGGTAACTCTCTGGGACAACGTTGCAGATCTCCTAAAGACGGGGGAAATCAAGGTCGGGCAGACAGTCCAGATCAGTGGATCTGTTAAATATGGTTATTCCGGGGTAGAAATTCATGTCGGAAACAATGATGTCTTGACTAAAAGTGAAGAACAGATTGAAGTAACCGAAAGGGCCCAGCAGATAAAGGATATAAAAGACGGAGCTGGCGATCTTAATCTCACAGGAAAAGTTTTAGAAATATCAGATATCCGGACCTTTCAGCGCAAAGACGGGACTGCTGGAAAGGTGGGAAACCTGCAGCTTGGAGATTCAACGGGTACAATTAGAGTTGTCCTATGGGATGAAAAAACCGATATTTTAACCGGTATCAAGTGTGGAGACTCTATAGATGTCATCAACGGCTACTCCCGAGAAAATGGCTTCAGCCACAAAGTGGAATTGCAGATCGGAAACCAGGGAATAATCCGGAAAAGTGAAAAACAGATTGAATATAAAGAGACGTTTCTCCCGATTGCAGATATAGTGGCTGATATGTATGATATAAATATAAATGGAAAAGTTCTTGACGTTTCGGTGGTGAAAACTTTCGAGAAAAAAAATGGGTCATCTGGAAGGGTCAGAAATCTCCTGCTGGGAGATGCCACGGGCAAGATAAGTGTGAACATCTGGGATGAAAAAATCGATAATTTAGGAGAAGTCAATTTAGATGAGACTGTAGAAGTACTCCATGCCGATTCTAGAGAAAATGTTTTCAGCCAGCAGATGGAACTGAATCTCGGAGCCATGGGAGTCATAAGGAAAAGTGGAAAGACGGTGGAATACAGGGAAAAATTCACAGATATTGCCGATATCATTCCCGGGAAAAGTTATTCAGTCCAGGGAAAAGTCTCTGAAATAGGTGACCTTAGGGAATTCGAGCGGGAAGATGGGACCGAAAGTGCGGTTGCAAATCTAGAACTCAAAGATGAAACCGGCAGCGTCAAGCTGACTCTTTGGGGAGATCAAGCTTATTCAATCGAGAGTCTTGATATCGACTCTGAAATTCAGATTATTAATGCTTATGCCAAGAAGGGTCTGTATGAAAAAATAGAGCTTAGTGTGGGAAATCGGAGCAAAATGACCATTCTCTAATTTCTTCTCCGATTTTCGGCTTTTTAGGCGATGTTTCTAAAGTTCTGTAGGTATAATCGGATGAAAAATCACTGGTTATGCTGACAAAGTTTCTATTTTCTATTTCCATTTATGCATAGGTTTTGTTGTAGAACCTATGTATTTTAACAGTTTTAGCCGCTATTTTACTTCAAAATCAGGGTGAAAATGGCAAAAATACAGAGGTTTCATTCAAACCTATGTATCATGCAGCATAATTACCAGAATGCCTTTTTTGCAGGTCCCTTCGAAAAGGTATAGTTCAAATCAATTGCTTTGAGCCTGTGATAACTATTTAGCTCAAAGCCTATCGTTTTTGTAAAATCCTCCTCAATAATGGGTACATGTAAAGTTTAGATAGAGAGACATCGTGCTGAGCTTATTCGCATAAATTCCAATACAAGAGAATTCAAATTTCTGAAATGTACCTTTTCGAGGGAATCTACAAAAAAGGCCATTCTTAAAAATTTTTTTTCCCATACTTTGAAATATATTCGCTGACGGCTCTTTTTGAACTATACCATGTTTTTCCCATCTTAACTGCATCAATATGCCCTTGCCTTGCCCGTAAACTGAGATATTCCTGAGAATAAGGAGTTCCCTGAACAAGTTCTTTGAGGGATAATAGTTCATCGCTCTCTCCAGACACGGATAGATATATGGTCAAGTTTTCATCAACAGCTTTTGCAAGGAAATTAGCAAACGGACTAAGGTTTCCCATGTCTGCTGATCCAAGAGATGAATAATATTTTTTTCTATCTTCTTTTTTGAGTACTACAGGAGGGTAATCTCTTGCTATCAAATACAGATTTGTAAGTAGTCTAGCTACTCTGCCGTTTCCATCAATAAAAGGATGAATTTCCACAAATTTGTGATGCAGTAAAGAAGCAGTTTCAATAGGATGCCCCTCACTATTAGTTATTTTTTTAATTAACTCATCCATCAGTCTCACTATCTTCGACCAATCAGGAGGGCTTTTCACTGCACCTGTTATCCTCACATTTTTAGTACGGTACTTTCCGGCTTCTTCGAGTATACCTAAGGTCACAACTTCATGGATTTTCTGAATCGTAACATTGTCTATTGAACACTTGTTCCTTGCAAGCTCTTCCATAAGATCAAAAGCTTTTGCGTTATTACTTGCTTCGAGATGCTCTCTGAGTGATTTACCACCTATTGTCAGCCCTTCTTCTAGAACGAGCTTTGTCTCTTGTAGCGTAAGGGTGTTTCCTTCTATTGCATTTGAGTGATACGTGTGTACTAACCTCATCTCTTCATGCAGCCTTTTTAAAGTGTCTATTGGCAACGGCCGCATAGAATCGAGACGCTGCATTTTTTCATCGATTCGTGTAAGTAAATTTTTTTGTATCAGTGCCGTATCGTTATTTAGCATAATGTAATA
Source organism: uncultured Methanosarcinaceae archaeon (assembly GCA_963818955.1). GTDB lineage: Archaea > Halobacteriota > Methanosarcinia > Methanosarcinales > Methanosarcinaceae > Methanosarcina. Next base: position 11,059 of record CAWFUY010000048.1, read on the forward strand.
TATCCGATACTAACCAATAAATATATCGGTATCGTGAGATTATTAGAATATCCGATATTAAAAATAATGATAAAATTATGCATAATTTTTAGGGGTAGTACCAGCGAAGCTATCACTACCTGCAAAGTAGGCCAACGCTATCTGTTAAATCTTCATGAAAGAGGAAGAATACAGATTGAGATATTCAGAAAATCCTGTTTTTTTGTGGTTGAAAACAAGAGGTAGAGAATTTATTAGAATTTAGTGTCATCTACTTTGCACCTGGTGACAGCTTCGCTGGGACTGGGCCATGTTACCAGAGTTTCCACCATGGTTTCTTTCTCTCAGCTACAGGAGCTTCAATCAGCCTATAACTCTTTGCCTGGCTTTCTGTAATTGTTGTTAGGCTTTTAATATTGGAATCTCTTTCTTTTATTTGTTCATCTTTAATTCTTAGTTGATCATGAAGCGAACTGATTTGTTCTTTAAGATCTGATATTCTCAAAAGTTGGGTTTCATCCTTTACCTTAAACTGTTCTTTCAGATCTTCTATTCTATCCCGATGACTGGTTTCTGTGATTTTTAATTGATCTTCTAAACTTCTGACTTTGTTCTCTAATAAAGTATCTTTTGAATTCAATTGTTCTTCAAGATTTATTGTACGAGTTTTAAGAGCTTCTATGATGCTTTCTTTCGCTTTTGATACTTCATGTAGAGGTTCTGTGGGGCTACTTTCTTTAACTTCTTTAGGAGGCTCTAATACGAGCTCAATCCCTTCTATAATTACCTCTGTGATGTTACGCCCACTTTGTACCAATCGAGTGTAAAGCTCTTCACTGATATAACAGTTGATTCTCTGTTTACCTTTGACCATTGTTACACCTACTTTACGCTCATTTCATACTTTAATTTTTTTGATTTACACTCATCTTACACTCAGGATGTTATGCTTACACTCAATTTACACTCGGAATATTACGCTCTCACTCAATTTACACTCAAAATGTTATGCTTACACTCAACTTACACTTCATTCAAAATTCCGTTGCTCTAAACGCACAAGATATTAGAAAGCTGTTATTCAGGGCATTGCCCGTTCTCTAATGTAAAAAAGGATTATAATAAAAATGGGTCTTGCAATCTCATATCCATAGACGAAGTATATTATAAAATTATAATTATACGTCTATGAGAATTTTTCTCTTTTTTTCCATTAACGTACGGGGTTATCGAAGGGAATATATAAGGCTTCGAAATATTAAGCCTCTAGCTATCGAAAATTCAATACCGTTACATAGTCTATGGAATGAATATTAACTCACTCGCATAGCAAGCTTTACCCGATATCGATTATTTTCATTTTGTTAACAAGTTTACTAAAAAATGGATAAAACAATTGTCATTTTTGGTCTTGAGCTACAGGATGGAGTTTCCACAGGAAATAGTAGGTTAGTATATATAGTGAGTGTTACAAACTTGTAAATAATTCATCCTAATTTTGTAAAATGTGCGGTTTTCTTCCTGACGGTTTGAAAGGGTATATTGGAGGGATTTTGTAAGGGTGGGTTTCCTGTAGAACCTGTGGAACTCTTGAAAAATATCGGTTATTATTACTATATAAAAATAGAAACAAAAAGTTAGATTTTATATATACTGCATAAATATTTATTTATTTAATACCTATAATATATTGGATCAAGTCAATCACTTCCTATAGTGCAAGGGATCACCGTCTCCCTTGCTAATAACTAAAAAACGATAAAGTGGGTTCGTGCCCATTACCCACATTATACCTTCAAAAAGTGGCGATGGGCTTTATCGGCTTCTCCCCATTGCCACAACCTAATTATCTTCTTTTCTTTAACATCTTGTTACTGATTTTAAAATAGAGGATTATCCAATTGTAAAATTGATATTTTGATCTGAAATACTTGTTTTAAAGATTTGATATCTATAATGCTAATGTTGGCTTTATATTCGGTTCATGGCTTGATCATCTCTAGTAGACTGGCATGTTTGCTTGTGGGGCGATCTTAAGGTTCTGTGTAGTTGACAAGGTCTGTGATAAATTTTCAGTATGCATTGAAGCCAGTCTAAAGGTCAAACCCCGTAGACTGCACAGTATCCACAATAAATTAATCCGAAAATCTTAAAATTCCTATAAAAAAGAAAGTTTGTAAATAAATAAAAAAATTAAATGGTACTTATAAAATTTTCTTCATAAAAACTTAAATGTCTTTAACCAGTTGGTGTTGTCATTTGAGCTTTTATTTCAGTTAATGCCTGATTCATTGTCACAACTGGAACGTTATTCTGTTTGAGATAGGAAAGCGTTGCATCCAAATTTTTCGTTGTAACTGCATACTCGTCGTCTGTTTGAGCGGGTGTTATATCATGATAAACTAATACTAACCAAGTCTTATCCCTAATTGCCTTATCAATTAAGGCTTTTACATAATTTGCGTCCATATTATACTCAATACTATAGCACTGGATCTTATATGGATCGAAATTATCTTTACGATTGAAATCATTATCTGTAGTTCTGTGCGACTGATAATATTTCTTTATATAGGTAATAACTTGGTCATTATAAAGTCCATACGGAGAAGCAAAATCGGTAATTGGGATACCAAAGTTATTACTAATGGCTATTTTTGAATTATTTAATTCACTATTAAGCTGTGTCGTAGTAAGCTGGGTTAAATCAGGGTGATCTACTGTGTGTGAGCCAATTTCCCAACCCAAGTTGCGAAAATCGTTAAATTGCTTTTTTGTCATGAATCCTTTTTGATTTAATTCACTTGATACAAGATAAAAAGTGCCTACCTCATTGTACTTTTTGAAAAGAGGGTATCCATTTTTATATACTGAACTTGCCGCTTCATCATCTGTTATACTAACAAGTGGTCTATTAAATCCAACATGCGCAGGTTTAAGTGTTAGAGAATAATCATCTGTTATCAAGAAGCCTTTTGATAATATCCCAGCATATACCGTAGCTTTAACTGCGTCTTTAGGGAAGAATACGCTAGCATTGAACTTACTCCAGCCTTGTGAAGGTTTCAAATTTCCTACAAAAAACCATTCCGTTTGCCCATTCGCGAGCTGAACCTCTGCATCAACTTCAGGATTTGTATTAGACTGGTACATTATTGAAACGTCATATTCCTCTCCTCCGGTAACTGCCTGTGGGTCGAATCTCCAATAAGCTTCAACATTTTTACTTGATGCAGATTGTACTTCAACGCTTTTACTACCCGTATATCCCGTAGTCAGGTACGTAAATGTAGCTTTATTACCATAACTATATTTGTTCCAATATTGTGGCAGGTTTTTGTTCGAAGATGAGACAGTTTCAAGAGACGGATTTGGAACCACGTTGGGATTTGCGATACCAGATGAAATACCATTTGTAGTTTGTTCTGGTTGAACTTGTTCATTATTTATAACATTTGGAATTAAATGCGGCACACCAGTCAATTTTTGAGTCGAAGCTGTCGGTATCGGAGCTGCACTTGCAGAATTAATCATAACGAGAGCAAACAATATTACTAACGTTGGTAAAATAATTCGTTTATTCATAATGCCTGATTCCTTTTGTTCAATTTTTAGTATATGCTTTATCATTTCTATACATTTTGTATTTTATATATTGAAACATATAAATTCATGTAACAATCAATGTGATAATATGTCATAATTCAATTTCAATAAACAGAAAAGTTATAATATTTTTAGTTTTAATTTTATTAATATTATCTTATTATTTATTTTATATATTTTCTAATTTTTATTGCAGTGGTTGTTTTTATATGAATGTTTGGCGATATATGGAGTAGGTATATTAATTAATTAACTAGTTGTACTATAAAAATCTATTGCTGTTTTTAAAATTTATTTTAGTTATTAAATGCTCTATATATTAATTAATAATTTATATGCTTTAAATATTTATACAACTTTTAACTTAATTATTATATATTCCTTAAACATAAATGTTAGGGTTCTTTGTAGTCTACGGGGTCTGAGATAAATTTTCAGTATGCATTGAAGCCAGTCTAAAGGTCAAACCCCGTAGACTGCACAGTACCAAAGATATAAATGTATTTTAACTGTTGAATACATATCAACAATATGAAGGAAGTCAGAAACTTAAATAAAGGATCACATAATCTTAACGTTGAACTAGGAATAGAAGAACCTACTTTTCGAACTGTAAAATCATGTCCTAACTGTCACAGTATAGGGGTGACGTACAGAAAGACGATAGGAGATTACTCGTGCAAAAATTGCCAAATAAATTTCAATTTCCCTGTGCTCAAACAGATTAAGGATAGAAGAAATAAATTACCTGTACCCCCCACACTTAGAAAACAGCAATTGACAGAGCAAACATATGATAATCTCAACTGACTGTCCGTATTAGGACAAATAGAAAATGAGTAAATTCATTACTTTGCAATTGTTTCTCGTTGTAACGTATTTTTAAGTAAAAAGCAAAATGAAATTTGAAGAGATTTCTTGCCTATGTTTTTGTTTACTCAATCATTCCATACTTTATAGGAATATGGGGTTTTCCTTCTGTGAGTACACTATCAAATGCAAAAATTCTATGAGAAATATATAGGCACTTTTCTCGGAGTCTGTCGATATCGATTTTATGTCTTGAAATGTGCTACGAAATGAAAAATATAAACATGTCTACAAAAAATAAGATAAGCCAAGTGTAGAATCCTATCAGTCAGTTAGAAGTTTAGTAATTATTTTCGGAATAAATTTCCCCCGAAGACTTTATAGAATTATTTAAAGATCTTATCTAAAAAAAGAAGGACAGATTTTTCTTTCTTCCCCTTCCAGGAACGAATCGTGCGACTTTCACTGCAGTTCGCTCGCGTATTTCATGGCCTCTTTGGCAGCTCAATACGAAAACTGGAAATCTTTTAACTAGAATCCAATTCTCGTTGCATGTTATTTTTGCCAAGCAAAGAGATTCAGAGGGAATCCCTCGGTTAGCTCACCTGAGCAACGTTTAGATTATTGTTGCTGTTGCCTTTCCAGGCAATATATAGACTTCCATTATGCACACAGAGAACTGGTGATTCCGGACTTTTCTCAGGTGAAGTATACTTATTTCCAAAGGTCCTTCCGTCATCCGTCGAGTACATAACGTTCAAATTGTTGTTACCGTTTCCTTTCCAAGCAAGATATAACCGACCATTGAAGGAAGCGAGTGCTGGACTGACAGGACTCGTATCACCAAGAATAACCTTGTTCGAGAAACCCGTGATCTTATCTCCACTCATGGCGATTTGAGCAACGTTTAGATTATTGTTGCTGTTGCCTTTCCAGGCAATATATAGACTTCCTTTATGCACACAGAGAACTGGTGATTCCGGACTTTTCTCAGGTGAAGTATACTTATTTCCAAAGGTCTTTCCGTCATCCGTTGAGTACATAACGTTCAAATTGTTGTTACCGTTTCCTTTCCAAGCAAGATATAACCGACCATTGAAGGAAGCGAGTGCTGGACTGACAGGACTCATATCACCAAGAATAACCTTGTTCGAGAAACCCGTGATCTTATCTCCACTCATGGCGATTTGAGCAACGTTTAGCTTATTGTTGCTGTTGCCTTTCCAGGCAATATATAGACTTCCATTATGCACACAGAGAACTGGTGATTCCGGACTTTTCTCAGGTGAAGTATACTTATTTCCAAAGGTCTTTCCGTCATCCGTTGAGTACATAACGTTCAAATTGTTGTTACCGTTTCCTTTCCAAGCGAGATATAACCGACCATTGAAGGAAGCGAGTGCTGGACTGACAGGACTCGTATCACCAAGAATAACCTTGTTCGAGAAACCATTTACTGCCGTTGCTCTTGTTACCGTTATTGTATAGGCTTTTTGGGTAATTGCATCTTGAGCAGTTACATTGACGTTAATTACGTTTGGTCCCACAGCAAGTGTGATTGGCTGAGATGCCTGCCCACTGACTACAGTAGTTCCATTAACTTTGATGGTAGCATGACTTTCGTTAGCTGTAGGAGTGAATGTAATACTTGAAACACTGTTAGCCACGCTGTCTGTATAGCTTAAAGTACCTTTTGAGAACACAGGATTCAGACTACCACTGCTTACAGTAAGAGCTGACAAATTGGCATCATTAGATACTGCTGGTGCTGCTCTGGTTACCGTTATTGTATAGGCTTTTTGGGTAATTGCATCTTGAGCAGTTACATTGACGTTAATTACGTTTGGTCCCACAGCAAGCGTGATTGGCTGAGATGCCTGCCCACTGACTACAGTAGTTCCATTAACTTTGATGGTAGCATGACTTTCGTTAGCTGTAGGAGTGAATGTAATACTTGAAACACTGTTAGCCACGCTGTCTGTATAGCTAAAAGTACCTTTTGAGAACACAGGATTCAGACTACCACTGCTTACAGTCAGAGCTGACAAATTGGCATCATTAGATACTGCGGTGCTGCTCTTGTTACCGTTATTGTATAGGCTTTTTGGGTAATTGCCATCTTGAGCAGTTACGTTGACGTTAATTACGTTTGGTCCCACAGCAAGCGTGACTGGCTGAGATATCTGTCCACTGACTACAGTAGTTCCATTAACTTTAATGGTAGCATGACTTTCGTTGGCAGTAGGTGTGAATTTGATACTTGAAACACTGTTAGCCACGCTGTCTGTATAGCTAAAAGTACCAGATGAGAATCCAGGAACAAGAGTACCATCACTTACAGTCAGAGTTTTTAATTTAGCGTCGTTGGATAAAGCTGCTTGTCCAAATACCGCTTTATATGCATCTACTCGACCTGAACCGTAATCATTATCTTTTCCTGCAAATCCGAGGTCGATAGATGTACTTTCTAAAGTCTGCTTTACCTGAGTTGGTGTTAGAGTTGGATTCTTTTCCAACATTAAAGCTACAATACCAGAAACATGTGGTGTAGCCATGGAAGTTCCGCTCATGTATGCATAGCGATTACCTGGATATGTTGAAATAATGTCTACACCGGGTGCAGAAACATCGGGTTTAATATACGTTTGTCCACTAAGAGTAACAGGACCACGGCTACTAAAGTATGCTATTAAATCAGTAGAATCAGTTGCACCAACAGTCACAGCATTTAGTTCGTCACCTGGACACAAGATTGTACTAGCAGCTGCTCCGTTATTGCCAGCCGCTATAACAGGAATTATACCCTTTGATACAATGTCTGTTTATCGCAAGTGTCATTGAATCAGAATGTGACGTTGAACCTGCACTTAGACTGATAACACGCGCATTATTAGTAATTGCCCAATCAAACGCAAGTAAAATGTTAGATGTGGAACCACTACCTGTACTATTCAATACTTTTGCTCCTATCAATTTTGTTCCTGGCGCAACACCTGTTTGATAACCACCAACACCTATTCCTGAAATTGTTCCAGATACATGAGTGCCATGACCATGATCGTCGTATGGTGTTGTTAATCCATTTACATAATCAATCCAACCGACAACCTTTGCGTCACTCGTACCAGGCATATATACAAGATCAGGATGTGTAGCATCAATTCCTGTATCAATAACAGCTACAGTTATTCCTTTTCCGGTTATACCTTGTTGCCACACAGTTGGAGCGCCAATTTTATTGACGCCCCACACCACTGTTGATGCGATATTGTTTTGTGGAGTAACTGGTGTTGCTATGTTCACCGAATGAGAATTATCCGCTATAGAAACAACGTTATCCAGTTCAACTTTCAAAACGTCAGATCTTTGAGAAATAGACGTTATAACATCAGGTGTAGCTTCAGCCGCAACAGTATTAACAATTGAAATCTGCTTTATTCCTTTTACTTTGCCCTGAGCTTGTCCAGTCGCCAGAAGACTTACAACGCCTGACTGACAACTTTTGATTGCAGCATTCCCATTAGCAATACATTGCTGATCTTTTAATATGACAATTATACCAATTTTGTCAGTCGCTGGTGTGTTAGCGATTTTTGAAACCAGCGATGCTGATAAAGTGTTATTTGTATTCACTTGATTAGATGCAGTTGCATCCTCAGCTAATGCAGTAACTGCAAACAATGGTATTAGTAACATAAATATGCAAAAAACACTTAATAACTCTAGACTTGTATTTTTTATAAATCCACATGACTTTTTTTTGCACACATTTTCACGTCCATTTCAAGATATCATCCTGCTATTATCGAATATGATTTCTACAAACCCCAATATATTGCTGGTTGCGTATGAAAAGTTATAAATAATTCATTGAAATTAGTGTCACGAAAATTTAATTATGGATCACAGAATAACTTCAGAATCACTTCTTTCAAATCTATCCATTGATCAATTGATTCTTCATTCAATAATGGATTCACTTTGGAATCAATACACGAATGTAGGATCAATAATATAGGTCGCATAAAATCGAATACTACTATTCAGAATTATTCAATCCATGAGAATTGACGCTACACCAGGGGTTGTCAAAATATTATTTGACAGTGTAGCATAAGTTCTGTAAAATCACAAATCTCAAGAAGTTATTTTTTTAGAAAATTCCATATCGGAAGATCAATTTACCCACAATACACAAAAACTTGACTTCAAATTTACAGCAAATTCTCGGCACTACCTTTTTTTTATTTTCATTAACTATATATATGTATAAAATATACATCGTTTGTCGAGTACTAAGGACATGCAGCGAAATAACATATGTATATTTTTAGACTATACTCAATAGGTTTCACAAGCAAGCCCATCGATCTAATTCTAACAAATTGACTCTTGATCATAAACAACGTTATCCAGTTCAACTTTCAAAACGTCAGATCTTTGAGAAACAGATGTTATAACATCAGGTGTAGCTTCAGCCGCAACAGCATTAACAATTGAAATCTGCTTTATTCCTTTTACTTTGCCCTGAGCTTGTCCAGTCGCCAGAAGACTTACAACGCCTGACTGACAACTTTTGATTGCAGCATCCCCATTAGCAATACATTGCTGATCCTTTAATATGACAATTATACCAATTTTTTCAGTCGCTGGTATGTTAGCAATTCTTGAAATCAAGGATGCTGATAAAGTGTTATTTGAATTCACTTGATTAGATGCAGTCGCATCCTCAGCTAATGCAGTAACTGCAAACAATGGTATTAGCAACATAAATATGCAAAAAGCACTTAATAATTCTAGGCTTGTATTTTTTATATACCCACATGACTTTTTTTTGCACATATTTTCACATCCATTTTAAGATATCATCCTGCTATTATTGAATATTATTTCTATAAACCCCAATATATTGCTGGTTGAGTTCTGTTGTAAAAATGATTTTACTGACATTTTAGGCTATAACTATTGTTTTTGTATCATTATTGACCTATTTATGGCATATAAATATCCAATTTATGATGTTTTCCAGTGGTTTTGTAAAATAGCCAGAGTTTTTGCAACCCAACCTTTTTTCATTAATCTTACCTCAAAAATTCTCTTCAATTTAAATATTTTAATATATAATATTCAGGTTCTATTGAGATACATATACATGAATAGCTAATCATATTAAATATTTTCCATTCTAATTCATTTCTTTTTTAATTTATTGTAGTTCTTCTTGAGTTGTGTAAAAATAGTGAAATTTTATCCGGATTAATCAGATATTTTACTATTTTGCTGAAAAAAAGGGTAGTGTACCTTAATTTCTGTAAAATTTGCTCTCTGTCCCTTTGCCTTTCTTTTTTGTTACTGTTCAATTACTATATACTTGTTTCCTGTAATCCAGTCTTCGTTCATATCAATCAGTATTGAGACAGTGAGTCTCAATACTGATTGCTTATCCGGGAATGCTCCAACAACCCTGGTTCTTCTTTTTAGTTCTTTGTTAGTTCTCTCCATCATATTTGTTGTCCTTATTTTCCTCCAGTGTTTCTCTGGAAACTGCATATAATTCATTACATCAAACTGAAACCGTTCAAGCGTGTCCGCTGCTCCTTTGTACCCCATACTATCCAATTCCTTAATCAAGTCATTGTACTTCTGACGGTCTATCAATGCTTCTTTTACCTTATCTACCACTTCTTTCTGCTTCTTTTTTGGCACCTTTTTAAGGTTTGTCTTATCAAATGTACGTGACACATTTGCCAGCTTGACCCAATAAAAGATTCCCTGACTGCCTTCTGTATTCCTTTGTGACCATCAGATACGATTAACTTGACACCTCTTAACCCTCTTTCTTGGAGATCCTCGAAGAGATCTTCCCAAAACAAAGAGTTTTCACTGTCTGCCAGTTTTGTTCCAAGAATCTCTCGGTAACCGTCGTCCCTAATCCCAGAAACTATAAAGAGAGCTTTGTTTTCATAGTGCAGACCGTCCCGGACCTTGACATAAGTAGCATCAATAAGCATGTAAGGTATTTCGTGTTCTATTTTCTTTGAAAGGAACTCTTCCACTTTTTCATCCAGTTCTTTAGTAACCCTGGAAACAGAAGAAGCAGAGATTTCTCCTACGCCTAAAGCACTCATGACCTTTCTCATCCTTCGGGTAGAAACACCCTGAAGGTAAGATTCTGCTACAGCGGTTAAGATGGCTTTTTCAACTCTAGAATACTTATCAAACACCTGAGTTTCAAAAGGGAATTCACGGAATTGAGGCTTTAACAAGTCGAGTTCTCCATACCTGGTCAGGAGAGTTCGGAGTTTGTAGCCGTTCCTACTCGCTTTACGAGAATCCGTCCGTTCATAACGTTGTGCACCAGCTTGAAGGAGGGCTTCTTCTTCCATTACAAGATTTAAAAACCAAGTAAGAAGCTGGCGAATTCCGTCCTCTTTATCGACAAGATAATCTTTCATGAATGAAAATAATTAACCATTGGCTCTCAATCCTATTTGTTTTGTGGTGAAAGAAAAAGGACATAGAGCCAATTATAATTTTACAGAAAAGTCGTTACACTGCCCGTCTACTGGGGCCAAAAGTGCCATTTTATCTTCCCTTCCTGTTTTTGATGTTTCCTTTTTGAGAATTACACATTTATAATTATATACGAAAGTCTTTTATATTTTTACATCCCCCTTTTATATAAATCCATAAACTTATCTAAGATTTACTGAAAGTTTAATAGACAAACCCTCAAATCAAATTTTTCATCTATGGTCGGATCTTGAATGAAAGCCAGTTTAAGAAAATCAGGTATCGATGTCCTTGGGGATGTTCCATGGGGGACGCACATATGCCAGTTTTATTTTACCAAAGAAGAATTGACGGACATTATTGCGCCATACTTAAAAGCAGGATTGGAAAACAATGAGTATTGTGTCTGGGTTCTATCACAACCCTTAAAATTTGAAGATGCGATAGAAATTTTGAGTAGAGTTGTACGTGATCTTAGCATTTATCTGGAGAAAGGGCAAATCGAAATTATCTCTTACAAAGACTGGTTTCTTGATGAAGGCGTTATAAACATTAAAAGGGTCTTAAACAGTAGGGTTGAAAATATAAAATATGCTTTACTTAATAATTATGATGGTTTCAGGCTTTGCACCAGCACTTCATGGTTGAGAAAAGAAGACTGGGATAGTTACCTGCAATATATGGAACTATCAGACAATATCATCGGCAACTACCAGATGATATCTCTAAGTACACATTCTTTGGTTAGTTACAGTGTTGAAGAGATTATTCAGCTGAGTTTAAACCACCAAATCACATTGGTCAAAAGTGAAGGAAAATGGAAGTACTTCGAAAGTTCCAAACGCGAACTGACTGAAGAAAAAATAAAAATCTATACTGATGTAGTGGAATCATCAAACGACGCTATTGGAACTATATCTCTTACTGGCATCATTACCAGTTGGAACAAGGGCGCTGAGCACGTTTATGGTTATTCGGCTAAAGAAGTCGTTGGGAAACCGGTTTCAATACTGGCTCCTTTGGATTTAAGGAATGAAACATATGAATTGAGTAATAGGGTTCAGAAAGGAGAGAAAATTAGTAATCATGAGACAATACGGATAAGAAAGGATAAGAAGCTAATATATGTTTCATTCACTCTTTCTCCAGTTTTTGATAGACATAGAAAGCTAACTGGTATCTCGTTCATTTCCAGAGATATTAGCGAACGTATCAGGGCTGAAGAAAAAATAAGAAAGTTTGCAAATATAGTGGAATCATCAAACGACGGTATTGGAATTATATCACTTGATGGCATCATTAATGGTTGGAACAAAGGCGCTGAGCACGTTTATGGTTATACGGCCGAAGAAGCTATTGGAAAACCGGTATCAATTCTGGCTCCGTCAGATTTAAGGGAAGAAACAATTCGATTGAGTGAAAGGGTTAAAAAAGGAGAGAAAATTACTAATTTTGAGACAATTCGGCAAAGAAAGGATGGGAAGCTAATACATGTTTCATTTACTCTTTCTCCAATTTTAAATAGAAATGGAAAGCTGACTGCTGTCTCTTTCATTTCCAGAGATATAAGCGAACGTATCAAGGCTGAAGAAAGAATAAGAAACTTAGCAAATATAGTGGAATCGTCTAGCGATGCTATTGGAACTATGTCACTTGATGGCATTATTACTAGTTGGAATGAGGGCGCCGAGCATGTTTATGGTTATTCGACCGAAGACGCTATCGGAAAACCGGTATCAATACTGGCTCCGTCAGATTTAAGGGAAGAAACAATTCGATTGAGTGAAAGGGTTAAAAAAGGAGAGAAAATTACCAATTATGAGACAATACGGCAAAGAAAGGATGGGAAACGAATAAATGTTTCATTCAGTCTTTCTCCAGTTTTTGATATAGATAAAAAGCTGACTGCTGTCTCTTTCATTTCCAGAGATATTAGCGAAAGAAAAAAGTAAATATTGAATGAAAAAGTAAATATTGAAAGAAAAAGTAGAAGAAAAACTTGTATTCTCTGAAGAACGTTATAAAGCATAGATGCTGTTCCTATTCCCAGAGGTTCCATTACAAGCTCCACCTTGTATTTTTTGGAGCTCATTTGAACTCGCACAGGGAATTTCCGGGGTGGAAAACACATAATTCTCCGAAATTGACCTATTTTTGTCCGCAACCAACTAAATGGAAATTGGAATGTGCGTATTCCAGCTTTAAGATATGGGAAAAATCATTCCAGTGTATGTTGGATAACGCCTTTTTTAGCGGCCCTGTATGACTTCTCTGCAAGTTCCATACTTCCTTTTACTTCCATAATTTCCATATCGAAAGTGCGGGCAAAATCCTGGACATTTTTATGAAAATCAGGGTCGTATGAAAGGCCGGTATCGAGTTTTACTACTCGTGAGTATCTCGGATCCTTCAGGAAATCTTCTTTGAAGTTTTTGGATTTCTTCCTTTCTTCTCTCGTCTGTTTCCAGTTCGAAGCCCACATGGATGTGAAGTAAAGGGCGCCGGTCCCCCTGCAGGCGTACATGAGTTCATCGTAGGCAGCGTTTCCGCCGAGAGCTGCGCTTATGCAATCTGCCACAACTTCTCCGTTTCCATCTTTCAGCAAGAAAAGGGGGCAGTCAAATTCCGAAAAGTCATCTTCCAGACTCTTAAAAGCTTCTCCGCAGCTGCAGTAAAAGAGAAGGATTCCATCTGAAAAAGTGGCCATCTCCCTGAGATTCTCGTAGACTTCAGACTTAAGGGTTTCAACATCGTCATGAAGCCCAAGCCTGAGGAGGTTTACAACCAATGTTACCCTGTGAGCCGCTTTGAGCTTCATCTTATCGTGAATTTTTCTGAAAAACGGAAGCATAAGCAGGGGTTTTGCAATCGTCATGAAGCCGGAGCCGTGCCTGTTTCCCAGGAGAAAGGGGACCCTGTCCAGGGGCGCTGTTACAGGTATGCAGTTATCTGCCTTGAGTTTGCGGAGCAGGCCGAAACAATCCTTGCTTTCAACTACAATCAACTGCTCCAATTCCCTATCACTCGAAATTAAATGAGCAATTTCATCCTCAAACATCCTGCAGGCGACGATACTCAGTATGGGCATATGAAAACCTCTTCCAGCTACTTTTTAATTCCTCTTCCAATCAGGGTAATTTTGCATATACCGCCATTCAGGTATATTCAGATAGTTCATTTTTTTAGGGCTACTGTCACTTTGGGAATTACAGCTTATTCATTTCTGTTTTCGGTTAACGTAAATCCGATGACGAATTCGTGAACAAACCTGATTTATAGAACGCTATAAAGCATAGATACCGTTCCTATTCCCAGAGGTTCCATTACAAGCTCCACCTTGTATTTTTCCTGAAGCTCATTTGAAATCGCACAGGGAATTCCCGGGGTGGAAACCACGCAATTCTCCGAAAGCACAGCTTCCGGGATAGTATCAGCAAATGGAGTGGCTTCGAAGATCATTGAGAATTTCTTTGGCCGCCTGGGGTCGAAAGGAGTAATTCCAAGAGAGGAAACAGCTTTCTCAAGGATAGATTTGTCAGCATCGTACCCGTAAACTTTGAAGCCTTTATTAACCAGATGAGCAGCTCCCGGAAAACCTACTTTTCCGAGTCCTATGACCAGTATGTCCTTTGAATCTGTCTTCAGATACCGTGAAGCTATCTCCGCATAGATTATGCCTGTACAGGGCTGATTATTGGCTATCTTTCCGTTTTTTAAATTATGGGCAATAAAAGTATAGTCGTCTGCCATAAGGATAATATCTGCATCATTTTGCACTGCCTCGTAGTAACCGCTCACATCGGAAGTACCGGTAACGAAGCTCTCGAACCCGAAATATTGAGTAATTGCTTGCAGAGAACAGGAAAAATTCCCTATAACTCCGTTTCCTGAAGTAACAGGCACGATACCTATTTTTTCATGGCGAGGGGATGTACCATAGAGAGCTTCACAGACTCCTTTTATATCAAGCCCTGTTACTCTCCTGACAGTCGAATCAGCTTCCTGAAGCTGTCTTTCAATATTAATCAGGTCTTCTGGAGTTAAAAGTGCCATTTTATCTTCACTTCCTGTTCTTGATGTTTCCTTTTTGAAAAATCTTCATCCTTTGGTTTTATATTTCTGAAATTTATCCTTTGCTTTTCTCTTAAATCGCCGCTCCAAAACGGTCTCCCAGAATGGAAAGCCCTTTTTGTTTTCTTGCCTTTGCCTCTGCTATATTCCTGCCGTAGAAAATCAGGGTAAACATAGGTCTTTCTCCTTTGCAAAGAAAAATCTCGATTCCGGGTTCTTCATAATAATTTCCATAATCGCTGCCTTTGGATAGTATCTGCTCCCCAATAGGAATTAGATCTCCTTTTTCTCCAAGCATAAGATGCTCGTAAATACAGTATTCATTTTCAGGCAAAACTTTGATTTCTTCAATCCCGCCAGTGAAAGCCTGGAACAGGAGTTCTATCAGATTAATTCCTGAAGAATGGTAGACGACTGTGGGGGTCTGGCTTGGGAAGCGGGCATCTATCTCGATTACTTTGAGCCCTTTATGGCCTGAAATTGCCTCTACGTCCATAATTCCTTTTAAAGGCAGGTTAGCTGCGAGGGAATAGCTTATCTCTCTAAAAGATGGGTCTGAGGGTAGTGGGGTTACCATATGGCAGTCGTAAGTATCGTCTATGTGAACCATCGTCTCTTTTACAACGGCGAAATTCCTTCCATCCCCAACAACCTCAAGAGAGATAACGTCTCCTTTCACGTATTCCTCAATCAGCATGCCAGGTTCGAGATCTTTGAGCTCATTTTCATCATAAATAATTCCGGCTCCCACACTGCTGCTCTCACATGGAGGTTTTACGAAATAAGGAGGTTCCAACGGGGAATCCTTTGGAGTTGGGACTCCTATGGATGCAAAATACTCCTTGGATTTTCTTTTATCCATGCTAATCCGATAAGCTGCAAAATCGAAAAGAATAGGACAGGACAATTTATCCTTTATTGAATCCAGAAATTCGATGCAGTCCAGGTTTTCATTTACCGGAATTAAAGCGTCAACTCTTTTTGAGAGTTCAAAAAGCTTTTCCGGTTCCTCTGTTATGTCAAAACAATTAAATTCATCAACGTAATTCCGGATCAGAGCCTGTGGGTTTTTATCAACTAAAACCACCTTCATCCCGGCTTTTTTAGAGAGGTATGCAGCTTCAAAACCCTGGAGCTTCCCACCTATGAGGCATATGGTTTTCAGTCTAGCACCCCAGGACTGATTCAAATTCCACTTGCCGTGCAGGTGTCATTCCCATACTCTCAAGTCTTTTAATTACACTTTTGATGTCTCTGTCCCTTTCTTCAAACCCACGGTCGTAATTTGCAACGCCTTCTAATTGGGAATCGGGTGGGAGAATAGAAGTAACGATATTTGCCCCGGCATTTAAACGAGGGACCATTCCGTCAATACCTTCAAGATCAAGGGAAGCCGGGATCAAACAGTCGGGAAACATTAACCTGAGAACTGAAATGATTTTCAGCTCGGAGAGGCTTGATTTATCCTCAAAATCCGAAAGAGGGGTGCCTTCCTGGGGCAGGAATGTCATAACTCTGACCATATCAGGGTTATTTGCTTTCATTCCTTTTAAAGACAGAATAGTTGATTCTATATCGTTTCCTATGCCTGTGAGAATTCCATCTTCTATGCAGTATCCCTGTTCTTTTGCGAAACTGCGAGCATTGACACGTCCATCGAATGGCTGTCCTATTCGGAGTTTTCCATATAGTTCGGTGTCGTATGTTTCCTGGTAAAGGGCAAAGAAATTAGCTCCCTTTTCCCTGGCTTTGAGAAGAGTTAGGTTATCAAGCACCCCGGGAGAAATCATTATTGGGATCTCAAGTTCTTCTTTTACTATCTGGACAAGCTCAACGAAGCGGTCGGGATCTTCATAGAAATAAGGGTCTTCTCCCATGGTCAAATCAATCATATGAAAACCTGCCCCTTTTAAGGATTTACAGGTTTCTTTTATTTCTTCTTTCGTTAGCCGGTAGCGTTTGATCTCATTTCCGCAATTGTAATAGCAAAACGAACACTGGTTTTTACAGTGAGTGGAAAAATAGATGAAACAGTTAAGAAACACTCTATTTCCAAAATGATGATCTCTCACTTTTCGTGCTGCATGATAAAGTGCTTCCAGCTCTTCTTCGTTTTCAAGAGATAAAAGAGCCCTCAGGATATCGTCAGATAATTGGAAACCTTCAATGACTTTATCCCCTAATCCGACAAGTTCTTCAAGTGCCATTTTTTGAATTATAATCTCACCCTCTCCGATACTTCTTTTTTTTCGTCCGATTCGATTTAAACGAATTTCCAGCCTTAAAGGCTGGTAGTAACTCCGTTATAGTAAGATTCGGACCTTGCCGCTCTTTTAACATTTTTAAAATTGTGTATGACTTTTAACAGGCGCTCAAGCCCGAAACCTGCACCGATCCAGGGTTTGTTAATGCCCCATTCACGATCTAACGGTATAGGTCCGACTACAGCTGACGAAAGTTCCAGGTTCCCATGCATCACATCAAGGGTTTCTCCGTAGACCATACAGGAGTCACCTACGATTTCGAAATCGATATTCAGGAAGTCAAGGAATTCCTTGATCAGGATTTCAAGCTCTTCGCGATTGCAGTTCGACCCCATCTGGCAGAAATTCAACATGGTAAACTCTTCAAGGTGATCTTTACCATCGGATTCTTTCCTGTAACAGGGTCCGATTTCGAAAATTTTAATCGGATCGGGCAGGACCTTGTCCAGTTTATGCAGGTAATTATAGAGGCCGGGAGCAAGCATAGGCCTTAAGCAAAGGTTTTTATCCACTCTAAAAACTTGCTTTGAAAGCTCAGTATCATTATCAATACCCATTCTCTCCACATACTCTGCCGGAATAAGTATAGGAGATTTGATTTCCAGAAAACCTTTCTCAATGAAAAACTTAGTAATCTCGCGTTCAAGTTTTCCCAGATTGTTTTCTCTTTCTTCGACATAAATACGTTTCAGATCCTCTTTTCTTCGGGCAAGTAATTCTGATTCCAACTCCCTGAAAGACAAACCTGCATTCAGAGAAGTCCTATCACCTGAAAATACGAGGGTTTCAAGCCTATCTAGCTGGCTCTGTGTGAATCGAGTTTCATGAATTGGTACTCGAGCGGACATGGATTCTGTTGAGTTTGACATAGTAAACGAGGATGTAGATTCAATTTCTTCAATTGGCACTTTTGAGGATGAGTTTTCTAGCAGTTTCGGGTTTCTGGCAACAGATTTCGGTATGGCTTTTCTGACCCTTGGAGTAGAAACTGATTTAATTGTCACGCTACTTTTATTCTCATTCACTGCAGAGTAGAAATTTGTGAGGTCCTCCTCCGAAACTCTACAATGTTTGCAGGTTTTTCTATATTTTTGATGCCTGAAAGCCCTGGCTGTTCTGCTGTTTCTTGAGTTATTCACTATAAGTTGATCTCCGCACTCCATCTCGATGTATATTTTCTTCCTTGAGACTTCATTATGCCTTATTTTATGCAGCATCCCGGCTCTGGACATCCAGAGTCCAGTTGCAGATATTAGAGCATTTAACGGTTTTTTCTCCATAGTGTCACCTCTGGTGAATTAAAAGTCTGGATATTTTCCAAGAAATGGTGTTTTAGAATCCCTATTTACTAAACAGGTGGAAATCCGCAATTTGCTGATGTACCGAAAAAAGAATGATTCTACTTGATCGAAGCAGTTTATAGGACCTGGAACATGTTTTCCAATGTCTATAAAACGTTCGTATGAATGATAATTAGTTCCATTTCGGGACTCGGAAATATGGCGGAAACCCCGGGAATCTAACCCGGCTGAATGAATTTAGAGTCCATTTGATCTACATGATCAGGTTTCCTCCTAGATTATATATTATAAGCAAAACTTTTCTGAAATTTTTGAAGCAGGCTGAAATTTAAATAGCAGGGAGATTGCTATTTTTCAAGGAAGAAAATCTAAACCTGTTGTGAAGCTTTAACGAACGTTTTTTGCCGTTTTTATGACAGATTTAGATTAATCCGTTTTTCCGTTTTTTCTTTTTGATCTTGTTTAATCTGTTTTTCTGTTTTTCCGTTTTTGATCTTGTTTAATCTGTTTTTCCGTTTTTGATCTGTTTTTAGTCTGTTCTCCCTGCTAAGTAGTAAAATTCAGGCTGTTTTTCTGAATTTTTTTATCGTTACCGGATCTGTCTTCTGAATAGATTGCAGGAGTTTATCTTGATATCAAGCAACTTCTCAATGTTCATTTTTGCAGCAATGCCTTTTGCTGCGCCTGGCACTGAGGTGATGACACCTATATTGAGTTCCTCACGGATTTCGCGCATAACATGTTCATCTGTAAGGGACAGTGTGTCTATTCCTAATTTCTTTGCTACGTATTCTTTTGCCTCTTTAATTCTCATGTTCTTTGAGAATTCCATCCTTGCAACGAGGTCTCCGGCTGCTCTCATGCCTGTCATACCGGAAGCCATTATGTGGGAGATCGGCATACCCATTGGGTCGCCGACCCCTACCTATATGCCGTCGACGCCTGCAATCTCGACCATCGCCTTGCTGGCTCTGGTAACTGCATCAATCGGAGGGGTCTCAAGCATTGGGACTCCACCAACTCCCATTCCCATATTTACGTGGCAAGGAATCGGGGAAGCTTCAACTGCGGCTTTGGTGAATGTGACCGCTCTTGCTAAATTCCAGGCGGAAGTTTTGCTGGTGTTGGTGTTGCACACAGGCCCAAAGACGTTTGCTCCGGCTTTTGCAACTAAAGGTGCCTGCTTGTGAGGCCAGAGTCCGGCAAGGGTCACACCGTCGTACTGAAGGTTTCCATGCATGCCGAGCACGCATTCTCCAGCCATTCCGGCTTCTATATACATGTCAGGAAACTCTTTTCTCAAGGCTTCAATTGCGTGGAGAGTCCCATACATGTCTCCGTCTCCGGCTGCCCCGGTAGTGTCGAAATTTACACCGTCTGCTCCGGAGGCAAAGAGTTTCTTCATAACCCATACAGTGTCTCTGGTCAGGTGCTCTGCAGCATGCTCCATGGATTCCCAGGCTTCTTGAATCTTAAAGGCCTTCATAAGGTCTCCGGGATTCTCGAATGGTCCATCCGGTGTATAATAAAGCCCCATGTTGGGCATTGCACCGTAGAAGAGGGGAATAATCATGTTTTGCTGGCAAACTTCCATTGCCTGACATTCGTTTGAAACTACAGGCTTAACCGGCTTGAAGCTGTAATCGATGTGGCCCAGTTCCATCGTGTCTGCACCAAAAGCCCTCTCATGCATCATACAGCCGACTAAGCGACTTGAAGGAATGCCAACTCCACTGTTGCCCTGGTCTCCATCAAGCCTGATTGTGCCAATATCGTGCGTAACAGGAATTTCTTTCCCATGTTCTACACTGACAGTTTTTCCTGGCATCATGAGGATTTCTGCAAGTTTCTCGATTTCATCAGCACTAAGGCCGGAGATCTCACCAAGATCGGCAGCATTTGCAACACCTGCCTCAATTTCCTCCATGATTTTCTCTTTAGTGAGGAAGACACGTTTTCCGTCCCCCATCCGTAAAGCATAATCAGTTGCCATTTTTACACCTTGTTTATTCTTATATTAGATTCGTAAAGCATTATTTTGAAATTTAGAACTTGGATACAAATGTTCTGGCCTGCCAGAGAGCTATTACAGCCAGAATCAGGATTAAAACCATCCACATGATATCTGCTGCTGGTATGAAGGACTTTGCCCAGTATGCGTTGTAAGCTTCCAGAGCCATTGCTGTTTGTGTCATTTTTTCCTCTCCTTGGTTACACATTCCTCAAGCAGGCATCAGATCCGCGAGATCTCCCGAAGTCCGTAATCGTGTACTTGTGCAGAAGGAAATCTTTTTTGTAGATCCCACCTTCGTCAACTTTCTGTTCCAGGTCCTTCAGCATCCCTCCGGATGCCAGTTCGATTATGTCAAAATTTATGCTGTCACGGCCGTAATTACTGTTCATTCCATACTCTTCTTGAATCTTTGACACAATCTCATAGTTCCAGTATTCATTCCCGTCCAGGAATAGTTCCAGTATTCTAAATTTGATTGGACGATTCCCAGTCATTTCATTCACCTCTGAGAGTTTCAAGTGCACTTGCTTCTTCAGTAAACATGACGAAACTGCCAATCATACAGAGAGTGCCTCCGACGAGAATAGTCCACTGTGGAACATCCCCAAAGAAGAGAAAAATGAAGATGATAGCAAACAGCCCGTAAAGGTTTCCAATGCCCTGGCCTCTTCCTACACCGATTAGTGGGAAGGATTTATACCAGCATACATAGCAGAAACCAAAAGTAATCCCTGCAAATATCAGGACAAGCAATGTAAGAGGTTCAAAGACCTGGAGAGCAAAGGAATACATTGGGAAGCCAAAGATCGCGAGTGCAGGAATGATGATAATCCACCAGATAATGTTTTCTCCAAGAAAACGAAGAGTTAAACCCGCGTCAGGCTCTGAAATATCCAGACCTTTGCCTGCGATTGCACCTTCAATTCCCCAGCCTGCAGCAGCCATCAAACCTCCAAGGTATCCGATCCATGGGACACTGCCTGAAGAAAGCTCAGTCAGAAGCCCTCCACCGAAGATTGTAATGCCTCCTATAATGATGACTCCAATACCTATTGCAGCCCTTTTTGAGATCTTTTCTCCGTACCAGTAGTAGGCAAGGATCGAACCCACCACAGGATATAGAAGAGCCGCAACAGCTGCAAATGCTCCACCGATAAAGCCCATAGCAATAAAAGAACCGAGAATCGCCACCGGTCCTCCGAAAATTGATGCAAGGAAGAACCATTTTGAGCATGAATGGAATTCCTTAAGAGTCCTTGTCAGTTCTCCGTATTTTCCAAGTACTCCATTCCAGAGCATAAGCGCAAGCATAACAGTTAGTGCGTTAAAAGCGGTAATCAGGACGGCAGTTACAATAAGGGCTGTTCCATCCCCATTTGCTTTGGTGATAGTGCTGAGCATTTCATCGAATGGGTTTAATACCCATACAACGGTTCCTGGCAGGTACCAGATACCCCAGAATACAGCACAGAAAAGGGCCCACATATACCCTTTGCCAATCTTTCTTTTGCTTTCCTGTTTTTTTAAGGTTTTCAGATCCACGAAAAATCCTCCTTTTTTCAGGGCGATGTGGAGTTTTCAGACAGAGATATTTCAAACCAATTGAATCTACAGCCTGAAAGTGCAACTTAGAAATTCCTCTTTAATGTTACATACTCAGGGAATATTTTCAGCATTAGGCTTTTACAATTGTTTTTGTCTGTTTGGTGGTGGTCTCTAAGCCATTGCCGTAACACAATTAGTCACCTAAACGTTTTTATCAAATTGCAGATGGAGATTTCGCTGAATATTTAAATGGAGGCTGTTTAGGTAAACTTTTTGACTCTGTTTTGTATATTCCCATGAGTACTATAACTTTGAAGTGCATTTAAGCTGCATCCGAAGTTAAGATAGAAAATGCATTTCAGGAATGCATTTTCTGTATTTTTGGTGTGTTTTAAAGTAAGGTTGCTTTTACCTTATTGACGACATCATTGGCGCTTTCACCGTAGATGTCTGCACCGATTTTGTCTGCCCAATCCTGGGTAACAGGAGCGCCTCCTACCATAGTCTTAACACTATCGCGGATGCCTGCTTCTTTCAGTTTTTCCTCGATCTGGATCTGGTTGACCATTGTAGTGGTCATGAGTGCGGAGGAAGCAATTATCTGGGGTTTGAGTTCTTTTGCCTTTTCGACAAATGTGCTGATCGGAACATCTCTTCCGAGGTCCACAACTTTAAAACCTGCAATGTTGAGCATGGAAGCCACGATGTCTTTTCCAATGGAGTGGATGTCGCCTTCGATGGTTCCTATGACGATAGTTCCGAGATTCTTCGTCTGAGACTTGCGCTTCTCCATCTCAGGCTTAATTACTTCTATACCTGCGTTCATTGCCTCTGCAGCTGCAAGCACATGAGGCAGGAAAAGGATGCCCTTGTCAAACTGTTCTCCTACTTCCTGCATGCCTGCAGTAAATCCCTTCTCAATAAGCTCTACAGGGTCAATCCCTGCAGCAAGAGCTTCCGCTGCGACTTCTGCTGCGATTTCGTCATCGAATTCGGTGATTGCTTCTTTTGCTTTTGCAATGATTGCTTCTTTGCTTGCCATTTTTAGATCTCCTGGATATCCTGATTGTAATTACATACCCCTGAAGGCTTTATCTGCCCTGTCAACAACGGCCTGCATATCCTTGAGAATGTCCGCATCGATTTGCTTGACTTCGTGGTTCTTGAGGACATCTAATACTTTTTCGTGTGCAACTGCAGCAATATCTTTTGAGCCAGCTGCTGCCCAGTCTCCATACATGCGCCTGTCGATAAGCATGGGGTTGGACGGATAATCCACAAGCAGTCTGGTCTGCTTCAGGGCGAGGAAATTGTTTCCAATGCCTACTTTCTGGATAGATTCAACTGCCAGGGTTTCTTCCGAAACAGGAATCCCTTGCATGGCTTTCTTTACCATACCGAAGATATCATTATCAATGACTAGCTGTTCCATTGAAAATGTCATTCCGAGCTCAAGCATCCCGGCCCCGTAGATGGTATTGGCACCAGCGAGGGCAGGCAGGAGGGTTGTCATGGTTTTTTCGTGGCCTGCCTGGTTATCCGGGACCTTGGCATCAGACTAGGAACCTGCTACATAGGAGGGAAGGCCATAGAACTGGGCAAGCTTTGCGACTGCGGCACTGATCATACCGAGTTCGGGAGAACCGACAGGTGCAGTACCTTTTTTCAGATCAAATGTAGTTGTTGAGCTTCCATACCATACCTTGCTTCCGGGGACGGTAAGCTGAGCAAGAGTGATGCCTGAAAGAACTTCGGCATTGTGGGTAACAAGAGTTCCTGCAAGATAGACCGGAGAAGACCCACCGGACATTGCCATACTTAGAACATTTACAGGAATTCCGAGGCGGGCGCCTTTAATAATGACCTGGCAGGCGTTGACACTAAGTTCAAGGGGGCTGGTCGGGCAGAGGAGCATGGAGAAAATCGGCTTCCTTCTGGCTTCTTCTTCATCGCCGCCATAGTAAGCTTTTACAATGTCCCAGTAATATTCGACATTTCCGCCGACAGGGTCAATATGGTGGTAGTGTTTTGCGGTATTTGCAATAGGTGTAAGAGTCTCATGGACGTCCTGGGCACCCTGGCCTGCAATGTCCCTTGCAGATACGGGGAGGGAGAAATAGTCTATGTTTTCGGCCCAGTCACAAAGTTTTGCAATATCTGCAATATCCTGTTCGACGGAGTCTACGGTTACATACTTTCCGTTTTCATACTTGCACATTTTGACACCGGTACCAAAACAGGTCCAGTGTACTTTACCGCCGCATTCCTGAACTGTATTGAACTTTTTGTCACGGCCCCAGAGGACGAATCTGGAAGGCGCAAGCTGGAGAGCTTTCTTTACAAGATATTCAGGAATTTTTACAACATTGGTCTTTTCATCAACTTCACAACCATTTTCTTTGAAGATCTTCCTTGCCTCGGGATCAGAGACCTGAACACCAGGGTTCATAAGAACTTCCATGGTCGCATAATGAATTGCTTTTAGTTCATCAGTTGTAAAAAGATTTAACTCTACACCGTTAAGTGCGTTGAATCCTGCAACTGCATTACATTTTGCCATTTTTATACCTCCACGGGAAACTCATAACAGCAGTTCTTTTGCCTTTGCAACAGCTTCACTTGCATTTTCAGCATAACAGTCTGCACCGATTTTGTCAGCCCATGCCTGGGTTGCAGGTGCACCTCCCACCATAACTTTTATTCTGTTCCTGAGCCCTTCTTCTTTGAGGAGTTCTATAATATCCCTCTGGCCCTGGAGAGTGGTGGTCATAAGAGCAGATATCCCTATCATGTCAGCGTTTACTTCTTTTGCCTTCTGAATAAAATTCTGTGTAGGAACATCCCGACCGATGTCGTATACTTCAAAACCTGCTGATTGGAGCATTGTAGATACGATAGATTTACCGATGTCATGCACATCACCTTCTACCGTACCATTCACAATAACACCCAATGTTGAATTTGAAGCTCCTTCAGGCATAAGGTCCTTTAGGGCTGCAACTCCTGCAGACATTGCATCGGCAGCCATCATTACATGTGGAAGGAAGAGTTTGCCTCTCTCAAAGAGCACACCCACTTCATTCATACCTGCTGAAAGTCCTTTTTCGATCATTTCGGAGGGATCTATTTTTTCTCCCTTAGCTTTATCTACAGCAGCGAGTACCGCATCTTTCTTGCAGGAAATTACCGCATCTGCAAGTTCCTTAAGCACTTCTTCTTTGCTAATAATGCATCCTCCGTTTTGTTTTTTATGGAGACCTTCACTAATCTTCACGAATAATCATGAACAATAGGTACAAGCCCATAGCTTAATTTCAAAGCTATAGATGCTGAGAAGAACTTATGACCTCATATTAATGACAGAATGACGACCACAAGCAAAGCTATGAAAATCATGAGAAATTCATGATTGTTTTTTTAGGGTTCTTGAGTATTTAGCCGGGAATTTTTGGTGCCGTTTTAAATTCCGACTATCAACCCATTTCATAGATGTCTCCAATTTATTATTGGATATTCTAGTATATATATTTTTTTAAATGAATTCGCAAAAACTACGGACTTGTATATATATTTTTTGGTTATTGCTCAATCTGAAAAACGAATCCGGCGGAAGTCCTCTTCCTTATTTCTATTTATTAATGTAGTGTATTTTCATCAATTTATATGCTTTATTAATAAATGAAGCTCAAAATTCCTTAACAAGTTTGCACGTCGCTGAAAATAGTGGGCAAAGAATCATTTTCTTTTTGTCAAACGCTTGGCAATACTCGTTATTTTAAAAATACCACTAACTTAATACCACTAATTTATGAAGCAGCCAAAATTTAAAAGCGATTTTTCAACGCCTGCTCGAGAGTGTATTTTTATATGAATGATCTTCTTAAACTTCAAAAAAAGTTTACCGAATTTGAAATATTTTTGACTAATCACTTTAAAACATGATGCCAAATTTTCTCAATTTTCGTTATGCCTATTTATTCATTGATACTGATAAATACTCTAGAGCTCTTTTTCACTTATTTTCCCGGCTTCTGAGTATGTATATTATTTAATTAATACTTAAAAAATTAAGTATAAACTTTAGATCTAAAAAAATATATCCAAAAATTCAAAAAGGACAATGAGATATCTAAACACATTATTTAAATATCATTTATGTAATTATTGAGGGAAAATCACTCAAGACAGAAAGTTATTTATAAATGCAGTCATTTATTTGTTATTTGAGGGAAAAACTATAAATATAGAATGCATTATGTTTTTTGAAACAAATTGGATAATGGAGTAAAAATGTCTAAAGCTGCTTCAACTTCGTCTAAGAATGGGGATTCTAAAAAAAGGCAAAAATCTAGTAAATACCTGAATGATGTTACTTTATGTAATTCTCTAGAGATGGCAAAGGAATTAATTTCAGTAATAAACAAAGTTCCTGGAACTATCTTTTTATGGAGGCCGGAAAAATACTGGCCTGCGGATTTCGTATCCGAGAACATAAGGCAGTTTGGTTATACGGAAGAAGAATTCACGTCCGGAAAAATCTTGTTTGGAAATATAATCCATAATGAGGATATTGATAGAGTAGAAAGGGAACTCTCCAAAAGGATCATGGAGAATAGTACTGACTTTTCTCAGGAATATCGGATCCTGACGAAATCAGGAGAAGTGCGTTGGGTTGAAGAGAGAACCTTTATTGACGCTGACGAGAACGGAGTTGTAAAATATCTGAAAGGTATAATTCTGGACATTACAGAACGGAAACGAAGAGAAAAGCTGCTTTACATTCAAAGGGACCTGGGAATCTCTCTGAGTGTCTCAAAAAGTTTAAAAGAAACTCTGGAGAGATTACTTGAAGCGTGTCTCATGATAGACCAGATAGATGCTGGTGGGATCTATTTAGTAGATGAAGAAACAGGGGATTTAACCCTTGCAGTTCAGAGTGGGTTTTCTCCAACCTTTGTCGAATATGCCTCACATTACAAAGCCAATTCACCTAATACCAAACTTGTAAGAATAGGGCAACCTGTATATAAGCAGCATATAGACCTTCTTCTTACTTCCAGGGACGATGCACTTAGGCAGGAAAAGCTGCGAGCTACAGCAATCATACCTGTGAAGTCCGAAAAAAAAGTAATTGCGGCTTTTTACCTTGCTTCGAGTATAGAGTACGAACTTTCGGATAGTGTACGAACAGTAATTGAAACTATCGGAACCCAGTTCGGCGTATTCATCTCGCATATCCGTCTAGAAGAAAAATTGAGAGAATGTGTAAAAAATCATAATTCAAAATAGCTCGTTTTACTCCCGGCAGCTTCTTGCTGCTAAAATAATTTGGGATCTTCCTAACCCTTAAAAGTTAATAGGTTACAGGAAAGGATTATAAATAAATCAATAGTAATTGCATGGCAAATAAATAGCAGGAAAAAGCTGTCATGATTCCAAAAGCTTCTTACGACATCATAGTTGTGGGTGCAGGTCCTGCAGGTTCTACTGCTGCTATGTATGCGGCAAAGAATGGAGCTTCTGTCCTGCTTCTGGATAAGAAAAAAGAAATCGGAAACCCAATTCAGTGTGCAGGCTTCATTCCCGATGCTTCGGAGATCGAGGCCCTTCTTCCTGATGCGGAACTGCCGGATTTCCTTAAATTTTACCCTGATTCCTGCATACTCCAGCGTATAAAAACCCAGCGAATTTTTCCCCCCAACTGCAGTGTTAAAGAATTTGCCGTCAAGGGTGCTGTTCTCGATCGGCGTAGATATGATCAGTTTCTTGCCGAGAAGGCTGCAAAGATGGGAGCTGAACTGCTGATCAAAACACGAGTGACAAAGATAGAAGGTACAACTGTCGAAACCTCCGGAATTTTTGGGAAGCATAAACTCAAGGCAAAAGTCATAATTGGAGCCGACGGTCCTAATTCTCTGGTTGCAAAGTCAAAAGGGCTTACTTTCAAGCCAGGTGAAAAAGAAATATCAGTGGCTATAGAGTACCAGGTGCGAAATGTAGATATTGATCCTGATGCTCTTGAGATGTATTTTGGAAACAATTTCATGCCCGGGGGCTATGCCTGGATTTTTCCTGAAGGTGAGGGCCGTGCCAATGTAGGTGTAGGGATCCCACGTGGTATGGCTGAAAAAGGTACTTCCGCAAAAGAATACCTGAACCGTTTCATTCAGAATCACCCTCTGGCCAGTCGGAAGCTGGAAAATAGAGTTATTATGAATGTAATTGCAGGCATTCTTCCGGTTAATGGCGCTCCCGAGAGAACCGCAACTGAAAATTCGCTGGTTGTAGGGGATGCAGCAGGCCATATTATTGCAACAAACGGAGGTGGAATTCCTCCAGCAATGATTGCCGGAAAAGTGGCTGGAGAAACAGCAGCCGGATTCGTTGAAGGCCGATGCCGACTTGAGGAATATGATCGGCTCTGGAGAGCTCAGATTGGAAACGCAATTGAAACCTCCGTGCAGGCAAGACAGCTTATGAATGGAATCTTGGGGTCCGATACCCTAATTAATGCAGCATTTAAATTCATTTCCCCTGAACAGATGAAGGTCATGCAATGCGGAAAATTCCCTTTGCATGTAAAAACAGGACTTCAAGCCATGAACTGGAGAAAGAAATAACTTCTAAACTGAACTGAAATCAACGATACTCTTTTTATCTTTCTTCCTTATCTTTTACTTTGGCTGCACTCATCCTCTTAAGTTCTGTTTCAGCGTCCTCTTTATTGTATTTTGCTTCCAGGTAACCGGGTCGGATCTCAAGGGCTTTATCAAATGAGGCAATTGCATCCTCATATCTTTGAAGAATCACAAATTCAAGCCCCTTCAGGTTCCAGGCTCCGGCAAAATCAGGCTTTAGCGTGAGGACATTGTCTAAATACTCAATCTTCTTTTCAGGATTTGTTTCACTAACTGCCAGTACATACCATTCTTCGGCGGTTTTTCCTTCTATTTTTTTCTTGAATAGCTTATCCAGAAAACTCAATACATCACGCCCTTTAATAAAATTGGTCTGGCATGTAGAAATAACTAATGATGCTCATTATCCGGAAAAAGACTAAAAAATAAATGCCCGAAAAAAGGGCAAAAACAAAATTAAATTTTGAAATTTAAAATATTTAAAATTTAAAAGCTTCTTACTTAATTACTTACTTTAACATTCTTGTTTCATTTAATAAGCTATTAAAGTCTGAGCTTATTACCAGTTTGGTGATGTTTCCTGAACTTGTTATGTTGTATTTCACTCCGCGTTCACTCGAAGTTGTCTGAAGAGCTGTGATGTTTTTGGCTACATCAGGTTTCAGATTCATGAAAAGGGATGTCTGGGCGTAACTGCCGTCATCTTGCTTTAGGAGGTCCATATAATACTGATCGGCAACAGCTTCAGTTGTGTAGTTTGTTTTCATTGCAACTTCCTGAATGATCACATTTTCGGGGTTCGTCTGGTCCAGGATCCCATTGTATTGAGTAGTGGATGTTGCATTTCCTTCCAGCACATCTATTACGTTTTTAACTGTCTGGCGCGAGCCGAGAACTACAGGACTTCCGAGTACATTCCATGCATCTCCACTGCTTCCTCTTGAGAGAAGATAGTAGCTGTGGTAAGGAACTGGGACAAAAGAATTATTTAGAATCCTCTGTTCTGGGATAGCATGTAGTTCAAATTCACTTCCATCAGCGTAATTTGCAATATAAAGTTTTGTTACATCAGCGCCATAGAATTGCTTTAAATTAGCTGTGGTGTTTTCATAGGATTGTTCAAGTGGCGTTCCTTTAATATTCTGAATGTTTACATACTCTGCAAATATTACTCCCTCAGGGGACATATTCAATCCATCGGCAATAGAATTAAATTGATGATGTACCTGTTTGCCTGGAATTTGGGAAAAGGGGATTGTAGAACTCTTTTTTTCAGCGGAGGGAGTTGAAGCTTCATTTCCATTATTACTATTCGCTGTTGGATTGCTGCCCGAAAAGAGCATCATGAAGACTGAGAATAACATTATTACAGCCAAAAGAATTGCCATATATTTCTTGTTTTTATCTGCTGGTACCTTTTGTTTCATCAATGAAACCTCATAAATATAAAATGGATTATTCTGACAGTAGAGAACATGTAGTTAATATCTAAATATTTTATCATTGCAATTTTTTTACTACGCTATCTTTAATGAAATAAATATTTAATAAAATATTATTTAAAACTTGAGTTTTTTATTTAAAACTGGATATTCTTATTTAGTCACTTCTATTGAGGCTGCCTGGAATTCAATCAAGGGTTAGGATCTTAAGCATATTTGTTCCACCGGGTTTTCCTGAAGAGGGGCCCTGAGTAAAAACAACAATGTCCCCACTTTTAGCAAATCCCAGTTCCTTAGCTCTGGTCGTGGTTTCCAGTTCCCAGTTTTCAATTACTTCTTTCACACAGACAGGATAAACTCCATAAGATAGGGAAAGGAAATCACAGCTTTTCGGGAAGCGGCTGAAAGCAAGGATCCAGGAGTCCGGCTTAAAGCGCGAAATTCTGCGAGGAGTTGATCCGCTTCTCGTAGGGGTAAGTACGGCGGCTGCATTCAGTTTCTGCAGGGCTTCATGGACCTGGAGGGTTATTACTTCATCCGGTGACATTTCCTTCATCGTAATATTACTGATTATTGTGTTAAGTCCCCACCTGGTCCTGGAGCGCCATTTTTCGGTAGTTTGTGCAATCTTTGCCATCATCTCAACGGCTTCTAGAGGATAATTGCCAACAGCTGTTTCTTCCGAAAGCATTACAGCATCCGTTCCATCAAGGATTGCATTGGCTACATCCGTTGCCTCAGCGCGGGTAGGCCTTATATTATCAGTCATAGAAGCCAGCATCTGAGTAGCTGTAATTACCGGAATCCCAAGAAGCTGCGCACTCTGGATTAGTTCTTTCTGGACGGATGGGACTTCCTGAATGGGAATTTCCACCCCCAGATCTCCCCTTGCAACCATGAGAGCATCTGCTTCAACAAGAATTTCTCCAATATTATCCACAGCCTGTCTTCGCTCGATTTTAGCGACTATGTTTACATTTTTTCCTCTGGCTGCAGCAAAAGTTCGGACTTTGCGTATGTCCTCAGCTTTTTCTATAAAAGAGATACTGAAAGTGTCAATGTCTTCATTCAGAGCGAACTCAACGATCTCTAAATCCCTTTCAGTTACAGGATCAAGGAATATCTTAGCTCCGGGAAGGTTCAATCCTTTGTGAGAATAAAGCTGTCCACCAATGATAACCTCACAAACAACATCATTTCCTGAGATTTCCAGGCAGCGGAGCTGGATAAAACCGTCACTTAAATAAATAAGACTCCCAGGAACTACACTTTCCGGAAGCTGCTTATAGCTTACCGGGATACGCTCCGGGGTTCCGGGAATTTCGTCAGTTGTGAGAGTCACAAGATTTCCTTTATGGAGCATAATCGGTTCTTTTTTCAGATTGCCTAAACGGATCTTCGGGCCAGGCAGATCGGCAAGAATTGCGACTATTCTACCAAGCTCTCCTGCAACCTTGCGGACTCTGCGGATTACCTCCCCATGGCTCTCAAAGTCTCCATGGGAAAAATTGATCCTGGCTACATTCATGCCTTTAAGCACAAGTTCCCTTATCATTTCCTCAGAAGAAGAAGCAGGGCCTATTGTGCAGACGATCTTAGTCTTATGGTCCGGAATTTGCATAGTTACACAGCCTCACGTTCACTTATAATCAATGTCGTTTTGAAACTGTGTTGCCTCCTGATTAATGCAACACCAACTGCTTAAATAGTAATGCAACTTGGTACTTATGCATTTAAGGTATAAATAACTAAACTTTTGATTGAAGTTGGTTTTTTGAAAGTTGCACGTTTGGTTTACCAATTTGTAGCTCAATCGGATAATCCGTGAAGCTCCAATTGTACTATAAGAGATTTAATAAGTTATGAAAGAATTATTAAAAAATAGATTTATGTGGTTAAAAATTGAACAAAACATATCTTCCTTTTGATATAAACCACATTTTCATACGAATCCAGATTATTATTTCCCCTTGTAGATCTTTAAGGCCTCTTCAACGCTTGCATCTTCTACAGTTATAGCATAAACAGCATTGCACATGCGTATAGCTTCATCAAGAGGTCTCTGGTGGATATTTCTTCCGGTTGCATTTCCCATAGCTCCGGAGATGTGGATCTGATCATGGAGTTTTTTCAAGAAAGCTTCACATTCGTCACTTGAGCCGCCAGCGCAAACAACTTTTGTACGTCCGGCTGCTTTGATTGCTTCCTTGAAAATTTCAGCAGATTTTGCTCCTTCTTTTTTAGGGTAATTTACCTTTACAAAGTCAGATCCAAGGCAGGCTCCCACTCCTGTTGCCCCTGCAATTAAGTGCGGATCCTTCTCATCTTTTACCGCTGCACCGCGTGGGTAAATCCATAGTACTGAGAGTAAACCATGCTGGTGCGCATCGTAGACTGCCTGGGCTGCCTGTACCAGCATCTCAGCTTCGTACTCGCTTCCAAGATAAATGGTATATCCTACTCCAAGGATCTTAAGCCCGCTGTTTTCTTTGAATTGGATTACCTGATCTATATCGTACCAGAGATTGCTAAAAGGATCATCCTGAGAGGTCTCTACGATGTTGGACTTTGAGTTTACTTTCACAAGATAGGGCACGTCTTTATAATCCATGCCATAACGTGCAATCAGCCCGAGCTGAGCTGCAAAAACTCCTATTTTTGACTTTGCTGCTATTCTAAAAAGGTGCTCCGGATCAGCATCATCTTCAGGGACTCCTTCTCCATAAAAGTCATCATTTAGGTGTTCAACTTTTTGATCTCCAGCAAAAAGCATGAGTTTGCCGCTACCACGTGTTATTTCGATGTAATTTTTAACGTATGTTTCGCGCATCGCCTTTGGAACGTCTAAAGGCACTATTACGTCCTCTTTTTTAATTGGAACCATTGTATAAACCTCAATAATTTTGTGGTATTAGTGGGATAATCAGTAATATTGTGAAACTGTATCCAATATTTAGCTTTATCTATAATGCGGTAACTGTATTTATTTATTATTGCAGTAAGGAAATCTGATATATAATTTAAAAAGCCATCTTTTGTATACCATATACCTGCAAAAGCTGCTAACTCCTATTTGAAAAACTCTTTTTTAAAGTGAGAAAAGAGACAACGAAATATTAAAAAATCAATTGAATAAAACTGAAATATCTTACGCCGCTTGCAGGGCTCGAACCTACGACATTCTGGTTAACAGCCAGACACTCTACCAACTGAGTTAAAGCGGCATTCTGAAGAATTATTTTTATGGAATAATGATTGTCTATTCACTCTAAATCTTCTTATGCAAATATTTTTCAGGTAACATGTGTATGGGCCTGACCGGATTTGAACCGGTGACCGCTCGGTTATGAGCCGAGCGCTCTAACCTGACTGAGCTACAGGCCCTAGCAGTTATAGCGCTTTACGGTAGTTAGGAGGGCTTCAATAATAAACTTTTTGAGTGTGAGTTTTATCCTAAAAATAGCGCCATAAGAATTCTAAAGATTACGCCGCTTGCAGGGCTCGAACCTACGACATTCTGGTTAACAGCCAGACACTCTACCAACTGAGTTAAAGCGGCTCTATTATTGGATGTACCTTCATTTCGACCCTGTCGCGAACATTCCTAAAGCGGTAATCATATTTATATATTTCGCTTGTGACCTTTTTTTTAAAAATAAGTGCTTATCTTTTATTCGGCTTTTATCAAATTTAAAATTATTAAGATGTTTTAGCCATATTATGCAAAAACAGTTTCATTTCTTCTAGTATGGATTTACATTTCTTTCTTTAATCCGTTGTTCTATTTTTTTGACGATGGCTCCCTTCTGCCGTTTAATCGGATATAAAGTGATCGTTATGAAGCTTAAACTTATATCCTTTTAGAAATAATATATTTAATAGCTGTTGTAAAACTGGTGCAGCATGGGCGGACAGGTCTATTTTTGAGCAGTGATTCAGTTTAGTTTAAAACGCCTTATTTAGGCCATGTTCGAAATTCATTTACCTATATTTGTAGGGGGTTCATTAGTGAAAAGTCTAAAAATGTGTCCAAAATGCGATGCTAAACTGAAAGTAAGTCCAGACGGCGAGACTCAATACTGTCCTGTATGCAGATATTGGACAAAGATAGGAACTGTACGACTCGATTCGATAATGATCTACGGATGAGGAGTCAGCATGGGGAAAGCCGGCTTTTCTGTATTTTGCGATTTATGTAAGACCTCATTGAAACGACAGGTTCTGGGCTCCAATATCTTTTATTACTGCCGAAGCTGTGGAAGTATGATTACGGAGATGTGTATGGAGCCTTGAAGGCTCTTAATTTCTCTTTTTTTCTGTCTTGTCTTCAATCAGGAGCTGCTTCTGCTCACTTTTGTCCTGCTTTGAGTAGCTTACAGACATTCTCTACTTCAGTTCTAAAATCATCCTGAGATATTCCATATAGGCCTGAAAGATACATGGCACCTCCGGCACCTGCTCCTTCCTTTATCGTGCCAGTCTCATATCTGTGAAGCCCTTTCATGGAAGATTTCCCAAAGCCGGGATCTGCAACGTAAACCACAGGCACACCAAGGTTTCTCGTAAGTTCGATAAAATCTGCGGAGTTATCTTCCACTACATAACGTGTAGTGGCTATTGCCAGTTTTTCAGTATTTAAGCCCAGGTGTTTGACCAGAGCGAAAACAGCTGCCATTTGAGTCCCACCAGCAAGGACAACACTTACTTCTGCGTTCTGTAGTCCTTCGACAAGCCCTACAACCGCCGGCATCATGGGATCTCCCATACAGGCAATAGCCTTCATGGGATCATCTTTCAAGCAGCCAAAGGTCAAGCCAGATGCTCTCATGCCTTCCTCAACAACCTTTTTCTTTAGTTCGAGGGGATTTTCATCTGCACTGCTGCTGACATTTCCATTGTAGCCAAGAGCCATTAGCACTCCCATTGCCGTAGTTGTGCCGCCGGGAATGCTTTCCCCGATAATTACGTGATCTGCGTGGCTGTGGAACCTTTTTGCCAGGAGTTTTGCTCTTTCATAGATATCCTGTACGTCCCAGACTGCAACAGACTCTCTAATGTCTTCTCCAGGTTTTGCTTTCAGGTCAATGAACGGGACATCCGGAGTTACAATAAGGCCAGAGTTAATAAAATGAAACGGGGCACCAGTAAGCTTCAATGCTGATCGGGTCATGATTGCAGGAGTAGGGGTATCATAAGGAGGGGTCATGGGTAGAACTGGTACGCTTATAATGCCTCCCGTTCCGATAAGTTCCGCATCACCTGCAGGCGTATAGTCCGTAAGCTCAGCTGTTTTTCCTGCTGCCGATAATTTTGGGATATGTGCAGTTTTAGTATTGGAAAGCACACATAAAAACATCGGTTTTTTTGGTTTTCCAGTGATTTCCGGCTTGATCCAGGCCATGTTTTTTCCTCTATGGTAAAGTCAAGGTTAATTTCAAGAATGTCTTGTTCCGTAAATATTTTACCTTGAATTATTTCTTTTCCGGTAAATGCTATAATTTTAATAAATTTGGGGTAACTTTCCCGAAATCCAATCAAATTTCTTCAACTTAGTATTTAATATTTATCCACAAACAAATATAATTTGTTTTTACTCAACTTAAGTTTACTTTATTTAATTTGAATTTCAATGTACGGCAATTACTTTGAGTTTAACTATGAATCAAAATCAATTGAATAACTTCACTAAAAACTAAAACTCAGTTGAGTAACTTCGCTAAAAAGAAAAATTAGAAGCCGGGACTGTCAGATCAATATCTCCTGTCACAGTCCAAAGGCATTATAGTACGTCAAGTATCCTGCAGTTAATATGTCCTTGCCACATATACGCGGATTTCGGTTTCTTCTCCGCAAACGGGGCATTTTTCCTTTCTGTCTTTTTTCTGCTCCAGGGGAATTCCAAGGATTCCTGCTCCGATTCTGTCTTCCATAGCAAGTCCGCATTCTTTTTTGCCGCACCAGGGAATTGTTGCGACGCATTCCTGAATTTTTTCCTTGACTTCATCAAGGTCCGTACAATCAAAAACACGGTTTTCGAGCCCGAATTTTGCTTTTTCATAAAGGTTGTTCTGGATTGCCTCGAACTTTAAGCGTACACCTGCTTCAATCTCGGGAAGTGGAATCTGTTCTTTTTCACCCGTATCTCTCCGGACAGCCACAGCAACGTTATTCTCCAGGTCTCTCGGTCCGATTTCGAGGCGCAGGGGTACGCCTTTCATTTCCCATTTATAATATTTTGCTCCCGGCCGAAGATCGCTTGCATCTATTTCGACTCTCATCCCTGCTTTCTTAAGGCGCTCTTGAACGTCTCTACAAGCTGCAAGCACTTCCTCTGCTCCTTTTTTAAAGATAATAGGGATAATGACAGCCTGCACAGGTGCGATCTCCGGCGGTAATACCAGTCCTTTGTCGTCTCCGTGAATCGAAATCGTAGCTGCAATGCACCTTTCTGAGATCCCATAACAGGTCTGGAATGCATAGCGCTGCTCTCCATCGGGTGCCTCATATTTTATATCGAATGTTTTAGCAAAATTATCGCCAAGATGGTGTACCGTGCCTATTTGAAGAGTCTTTCCGTCCGGCATTATGGCGTCAAGAGCGTCAGTGTAATCTGCGCCAGGGAACTTGTCCCACTCCGGTCTCCTTGAACGGAGCACCGGAACTGCTAACCGGCGATAGATTTCAGTGTAGAGTTTAATTGCCTCCTTAACCTGGGCTTCGGCATCGTCCCAGGTGGCATGCACAGTATGGGCTTCTTTGAAAGAGGTAATTTCTCTGAGCCTTATCAGAGGGCGGGTATGCTTTGTTTCGTAGCGGAAAGTGTTTACTATCTGGTATATCTTGATTGGAAAGTCTGCATGGGATCTGACCCATAATTTGTACATAGGATAAATGGCAGTTTCGCTAGTTGGACGAAGGGCCAGAGGGACGTCCAGAGGGTCTTTTCCTCCACAGGTTACCCAGTATACCTCATTTTCAAAACCTTTGATATGCTCGGCTTCTTTCATAAACTCATTTTCGGGGATAAGGAGAGGGAAGAGTGCTTCCTGATGTCCGCTGTTGTCAAGGATTTCCCTCATAATATTATAGGTATTCCTGCGTATTGCAAAGCCAAAGGGGTACCATACATAGAGTCCCTTTACAGGATAACGGACATCCATTATTTCGGCCATCCACAGAAGTTCGTTATACCAATTGCTGAATTCCTCTTTTGGGGGAAGTGATGCTTCTTTTTCGCTTTCTGCCATACCTTCACCGTATTGCCATAATCTAAACTAATTTTAAATTTACCGGAGATAATTTTAAATTTCCAAATAGATGAAACATACTCAAATCCATCAGTATGCCTATATCGATCCTATCTTTTCGACGTAAAAGACTCAGTTTGAGCTATTAAATGCTCTGCTTACAGACAGATAATAGCTTAACTTGCAGTCCAGCCCGATGTGGAAAATTCAACAAAAGGGTTATCGGACTGTCAAGTTTAAAGCCAGCAATATTTAAAAGGTAACTTACCTGATACCTTCAATGTGCTTGCCTTATTGGAATAAAAGTTAATAAGTATATGGGAACTGCGTTACCGAATTTCGTTAGCATATCAATATCTAAAAAAGTATTAATCGCCTCCGAGAGGCTTTACATTATCTGATATATCGTTTACAAGTTCGGATTTATCAACATCGAAAACAATCATACCTGTGTTTAGCTCCTCAGCATCTTCTTTTGAGAGTTTGGTAGCAACAGCCTTTTTCGAGATAATAGCGCTGTTTCCCAGGGGGTCTTCTATGATAATAGTGATTTTCTTTCTACTTTCAATAACCTCTTCAAGCATATGCATGAGTTCCTGGCTTCGGGCGAATTTATCTTCGTCTTCCTTAACCCATTTACTTGCAGTCATGATGACGCTCTGGACCCTTTGTAGTATTCCTTCGATGTTAGATATGTAAGATTCCGAAGCCGTGCCAGGCTCGATGATGATTCCCATTTCAGGGATGCGAATTGTCCCTGAGGTTGAACGTATAACTCTTGCGTTAAGGTCTTCCGGTGCCTCAACTGACATTTCATAGCGCATAGGTTCCTTGCTGGAGAGAATCATAGTATCTGCAAAGCGGAAGCTGCACTCGCATTTTGCACTGATGTACATGACATCTCCGAAGTATGGGATATTATCTCTCTGCCAGCTCATCACCAGGTCTTTATGACATAGAGGACAGGAGATCCTTGTCTCGAAACAATCTTGCTTGAAAAAATTATTGTTCAATATTTTCCACCGATTATTTTTGATCTGTCAATTTTAATGCCTGTGGGGGTTATAATCACAATGTTTCCCTTAAAACCTGCGATATCTCCATGGACATCAACGACAACATCTTTCAGCTCCTTTAAAATTCTGTCCCTCATCAGGTCATCACCCCTGATGTTTGAGATGTCTATCATCAGTATATTTCCATTGTAAATTTCCTGTTTGAGTGATGATAACTGGTTGAGATTTGAAACTTCTGCGATTTTCACATAAGTTTCTGCAGGCTCTTCTTCGAGAACTTCCTCATATTTACTGAGATCAATCTCAGTGTAGTCGTCAGCACTGGTTGTGCTTTTTACACTGCTGCCAAGGATCTTGTCAATAAGTTTTGCCATTTATCCACGCCTTTTGTATTTTTTTAAATTTGGATAGTACTTCCCTATATTGGGATCGATATTAATTAATTTTGCTATATAAAGTGATCTCGATTTTTTCCTCATCCAAGAGTTTACCAACCTCTGCGCCATCAGATTTCATTCGGTAAATCTCTTCAATTTTAAAGTAATTCAGAACTCTGCGTTCCAGAGTTTATCTCCTACATGGGTTATCGACTTTATAGCTTTACCTGAATCAGTTTCGACCATCTGTAGGCCACTCATAAGGGCTTTTCCAATTGCAAGAGGTTTCCGATGGGATTCTTCTATGATTATGACAAGGTCGCCTTCTTTTATCTCAGAGTCAGCCTCCACGATACCGGGAGCCATGACATCTGCTCCGTTTGAAACAAAACGAACAGCTCCTTTATCCACGGTTACAATGCGCTTGTTTAGTTTCATCTCAATAGCTCCGCGGACAGTTGGGAAAAGTTGTTCTTCTATTTCGAAGAGCAAAGGCTTGCCGTCTACGAGGATAAGAGAGTACTCGTCAAGGGTGATTTTCTCCAGGATATTGTCTTCCAACCCTGCCATCGTGTCTCCGAAAGTAGATACAAGGTCTTTTAACATTTTGTTCTTCATATTTTTTCTTAGCTGAACTCTTGACTTTACTTTCAATTAATCACCTGAATTTGAAACCAACTCTTTTTAAATAGCATAGGGTTTTTGAGCCTTTTAAAACTTATGTGGCGCCATTAATAGTTCCTGAAACAGAATTCTACTCAAACTTTACAAATAATGTCGTAAGAAGCAATAACCCACTTCCTAAAAATACACTTTCGTATCCGGAGGACTCCATAAAGAAACTCCCAATAATTGGGCCCAGGCCAAGCCCCGCATAAATCCCTGTATTAAAAAATCCCATTGCAAAGCCGCTGGAATTTATCTTTGATACGGCAGTAATCATCCCTACGACAGCTATCCCTCCTCCTGCTCCGATAAGAGTGAAAGCAAGTACGGGCATCTTTATGGAGAGAAGAATACCTGTTGAAGCTAAAATTATCCCTACCCTTACTATACTTTTGGAGCTTACTTTTGCTCTACCTGCAACAAGAGAGGAAAACATTGCAGCCAGATATGAAGCCGAAATTGCCAGTCCGAGTTCAGGTTTTGTCAGAAACCCAGAACTGTAATCCGCATAGTTTGCAGTCAAAATGCCGGTTGTTGCATAGAGAAGAACTGAAATCCCCCAGAGATGCCCCATATTGCTCTCAAAAGCAATTTCTTTAAACTCTTTGAGGTGTTTCTTAAATTTGAACAGCAAAGAAATTTCTTGATGATTTGAAGAAATATCCCGAATATTTTTTTCCGGATAATTGTTGTTTCTTAATGTCGACTTTTTTTCTTTTATTCCTGAAGGTAAAATCTCTCCTGCTCTGAATAAAAGGAAGATGCAGGAAGCACCTGCCAGGATTGTGAAGATTATTAATGTTGTTTTTATCCCCAATCCTGCAAGCATACCTGAAAGTAAAACACCTGTAGCCAATCCGGCATTTAGCAAAAAGTTAAACTCTCCGAGGCTACGCTGACTGTCCTTCCATTCTGAAATCATGGAAAAGGCTGCAGGGAAAAAAGCTCCGCAACCAACGCCTTCAATGAATCGTGCGATTCCAAGTACCCACAAGTTTTCCGAAAAAGAAATGACAGTGCCCGAAAGGGCAGTCAACAGCACACCAAATCCTATTATCTTCAAATTTCCCATCCGATCAGCCAGAATCCCAAAGGGCACAAGGGCTAAAAGAGCTCCTATAAAATATCCGGAAAATAAGAGATTTGACGCAAAAGCGTCTTCGCTACCTGCTCCTGCAAGCTCGGGAAGAATGGGAATTACTGCGTTAGAGAGTCCCTGGATAGAAAAAACTGAAGAATAGATGATGAGCTTTTTTAAGTTCATGGTTTTTTTTCTGTTATATAATCTCTTTATTTTAAATATCACTTTACAGGTTAATTCAAGTATTGCTCTAATTCAAGTATTTTATACTAGAAACTTAAAATGAGAAGTAACAATCTTCTTAACATTAATTCATTAAATTGTATTAGAGCCCATTTCAAGCGGTTTCTATGACAAATTCATTCATATTCATGTACCGGTTAAGGCCTCTTATAGGGCTTCTAATGACTTCTGGTTAGCTTTGTTTAGCTCCTTACGTTACTCTTAAAAATTTTAATTATTCTTCTTGTTACCTGCATCAATTATGTGCAATATGTAGGTCATCAGGATTCTTCTTTTTTGCCTTTACTTTTATTTTTAACTTTTAGTAGACTTGTTATTTAGCATGTTTACTGTATTTTTACGATCCATTTTACTAAATTGTGCAAAGCCGCTTCAGTACGTTTTTTGTTTTGCTGTTGAGGGGAAATTACCTGATTTTTTGTTTTACAGTTATTAATTGAGATATCATACTTTTTAATATTTATTCATCTCAAAGTGTTAAAATATTAGTCAATATTGTCTAATGTTAAAAAGACAATTCTTATATTATTAGGAATAATTGGTGGAGTAACTCATTATTTGTCCTCTAAATATCTATCAAATAATTAAAAAATTATTAGTTTGTCCTGATCATATTATTCTTTATAAAAAATTTATTTATTCATTGTTCGATCCCTATGTTACTTAACTTATTGTTACTTTTTCATATTTATTATAACTATTTTAATATTAACGTTGACAACTATTATATTATAATAAACGAGACAGAATGGATAGGTATTTATATAATTAGTTTGATTTAGATCTTTGTAAGATGTGAGCGGGAAACTTTTTTTCACATACCATACCCCCCACTCCCCATATGACCCCCCACTCCCCAACCCGCTCACAATCTTCTACTAATTTCTCAATTTTTTTTCTGCTTTTCTTAGATTTTTGGAACTTTAATCTTTCTCTTTGCCTTAATTTTTCCTCAATTTTATA
Source organism: uncultured Methanosarcinaceae archaeon (assembly GCA_963818955.1). GTDB lineage: Archaea > Halobacteriota > Methanosarcinia > Methanosarcinales > Methanosarcinaceae > Methanosarcina. Next base: position 52,835 of record CAWFUY010000048.1, read on the forward strand.
TTAAAGCTAGCTTTTTACAAAAGAGACCTTGTCTTTGAGAAGGGATGAAAATAGGATAACCACCATATTTACGACTTTAATCAGAGTGTTGAATGCAGGTCCTGCGCATCCTTAAATGGATTAGCAAAATCCTATTACAATTCGTACTATCAGAAAACCTGGTACTGACCTCTGATTTTCTGAAACCGCCTGCATACTCAGGAATAAAGAGAATTATGCATGCAAGAATGACGAAACTATTGCAATCGTTCGGTTTTGTCAGCTTAAATAAGGCCCTGGTCCCCTACTTAATTTCACTGGCTTTTCTGCATTCTTTTATTATCAGTAGCCTCTGAGGCCTGATTTGCGAGAAATGTAACTATAAGCAAGCTTTTATGCCTGCCAAAGGAGCAATAAATATTAAACTTCCCATAAGCTTCCATCCCTGGATTTGGTAAGTGATAGTTTACAGATTTTTACCCACATAGTTCCCTGACGCGAATAACAGACGAGAGTGTAAATAGGCCACATATGGATGAGAGGGGAAAAACCCTCGTTTGTATTAAAAATTACAGACTAAAAAATACCAAAAATAGCTTAAAGAATTAATCGTTAATATTCATATCAGTGTAAATTATGAAATCCTCAATAAACAGACCTCACAACATCTTGTTGCAAGGCCTGATTTTTAAGAATCGAGACTTCTTTTATACTAAATGTTTTCACTGTTCCACCGGTGTTCTCATCCCATAGAATGAGCGCCATACAAAGAACAGGGCAATCAAAAGGAATATCCCGCCTACATAGAGAGCCATGCCCCTGAAAGCTTCGGAGATGGCAATTTCCATCGCCAATAAACCGAACAGAGTAGTGAATTTAATAATTGGATTCAAGGCTACTGAAGAAGTATCTTTAAATGGGTCACCTACAGTATCGCCCACTATAGTTGCTTCATGTAAAGCAGTGCCTTTTTCCTGCAGATCAACCTCTACGACTTTTTTTGCATTATCCCAGCATCCGCCTGCGTTGGCCATGAATACGGCCTGGAACAAACCGAATACTGCAATGGAGATCAGGTAGGAAACGAACAGCGCCACGGATTGATTTCCGTTTATGGGAGCGGAGAGGCAAGAGAATGCCAATGTAAAGGAAAATATGGCGATAAATATGTTGAACATCCCTTGCTGTGCATACTGGGTACATATCTTTACAACTTCTTTTGAATTCTCAGTAGTCGCTTTCTGATCGGCACCTTCATCCAGTCGGATATTATTTTTAATATATTCGACCGCCCTGTGAGCTCCGGTAGTTACAGCCTGGGTTGACGCTCCGGTAAACCAGTAGATTACGGAACCGCCTGCCAAAAATCCGAGGATTGTGTAGGGATTGAGCAAAGTCAGAATTTGTTCTGGCTGCACTCCCAGGACGTTCTTAATAACCAGGACCAGAGAGAAGATCATTGTAGTTGCGCCAACCACTGCAGTACCTATTAAAACGGGTTTTGCAGTGGCTTTAAAGGTATTTCCTGCTCCATCATTCGCTTCAAGATAGTGTTTAGCTTTATGGAAATCCGGCTTGAAGCCAAAATCATTCTGGATCTGTTTGTCGATATTAGGAATTGTTTCTATAAGTGACAGCTCGTAAATGGACTGAGCATTATCTGTTACGGGTCCGTAGCTGTCAACAGCTATAGTTACTGGACCCATACCCAGCATCCCAAAAGCTACGAGGCCAAATGCAAATATGGAGGGGTAGATCATTATTTCACTCAAGCCGTACCCGCTAGCATAATAGGCAGCAAACATCAATGCAAAGAACACCATGCCGATCCAGAATGCGCTGAAATTACCTGCAACCAGTCCGGATAGAATGTTCAGTGAAGGGCCCCCTTCTCGAGAAGTTTTGACAACTTCGGCTACATGCAGACATGTAGGGCTTGTGAATTTTTTGGTAAACTCGGGAATTAAAGCCGCTCCGAGGGTGCCAATGCTAATTATTACTGCGAGCACTAGCCAGAGTTTTTCCAGCTGGGAAGGGACTCCGGAACCCGGACCCAGGAGGAAATAGCTTATGACAAAAGTTACCGCGATGGAGAGAATTGAGGTAATCCATACAAGACTGGTAAGGGGCTGTTCGAAATCGAAATCACTTTTGCTCCCGAATCTTGCCTGGCTGATGACCTTGTTAATGTAGAACGAACCTATGGAGGTAAGTATCATAAGTATGCGCATGACAAAGATCCAGGTAAGCAGGATAGCAGTCAGGTCAGGCTGCACAGCAAGAACTATGAATGCGATCAAGGCTACGCCGGTCACGCCATAAGTTTCGAATCCGTCTGCAGTCGGTCCTACACTGTCACCTGCATTATCTCCCGTACAGTCGGCAATAACCCCGGGGTTACGCGGGTCGTCTTCTTTTATTCCAAAGACTATTTTCATCAGGTCAGAACCGATATCAGCAATCTTTGTGAATATCCCACCGGCAATACGCAGGGCACTGGCTCCCAGGGATTCTCCAACAGCAAAGCCTACGAAACTTGCTCCTGCCAGCTCTCTTGGAACAAACAGCAAGATGATTAACATCATTATTAGTTCGACGCAGACCAGAAGGACCCCTATGCTCATGCCTGCATCCAGAGCGATGTTTAACATTTTCAAAGGTTTTGTTTCCAGGGAACAGAATGCAGTTCTGCTGTTAGCTAAGGTATTCATTCGAATACCATACCAGGCAACACTATAGGATCCCAATATTCCCAGTATGGTCCAGGCAAGGATGATCAACACCCCGCTTAAAGGTGTTTCCTGCAGGAAGCCATAGTAGAAGGCTATACAGGCTCCTATGAAAATAAACAATATGCCCAGTAATTTACCCTGCTGGATAAGATATATCTTACATGTTTCGTAAATCGTGCTGGCCACATCCAGCATCGACTGATGGGCCTGAATTCTTCTTACCTTTATGAACTGGTAAAGACCGAATAGCATGCCTAATACACAGACGACAATACCGTAGAGCAGTAAATTATTCTGCTCCGGGCTCAAATTCGGAATCTTTAGATTCGCCTCACTTGCAGCCGCCATTGCTGGTGTCAGTGACAGCATGGCTAAGCAAAGTAGAGCATTGAGCGTTGCCTTAGCCATTTTATTTCTGGTTATTTTCTCCATTTAGCCGATCACTTCTCTCATGATCTCTTTAAAAAATAAATTTAAATGTTAATTGGTTAAACCTAGTTCTCGACGAAAGCTTAAACAGTTATTATTTATATAAACTTTTTTACTCTTTTGGCTGAATTCCTGATTTCGTGCATTTGTTAGTATGAGAACCCTTTCTTTCACTAATATATGTTTTCCCATCTGCTGATATAGCTAAAATACAAATCCAGATGAAGCGGCAAGCACTTTCTTCAAACTGATACTATAGTTTTTCCTATAATTTGATGCAAATAAACCATAAATCTATAAGATACGGCATATTGTAAAGAGAATAAAATCAAAAATGTAAACAGGTACTTGCCGAGAAATATTGATCCACTTTCCCAGCCAAAGTACTATATAGTATTAAATTTTGAATAAAATCTCCACATATACAGGAAAAAGGTTTTTATTCAAGTTGCAAGAAATTCTATTCTGTTTTTCAAATGAAAATAAGATCAGTGGTAAATATGACAGAATATATGACCCTGAAGATTGGAGAAGCCGCAGGATTAGTGTATCACAGGCTAAAAGAAGGCGAATGCAGTTTGAATCAGATAAAAACCCACCTGAGTAGTAATGGCATTGATTCCCAGCTGGCTCTAATGGCGGTTGGCTGGCTTGCCAGGGAGGACAAGATAACTCTCAGCAGGGAATCTAACCGGTGGTCTGTACGATTGAATGAGTAATCTATAGAGGCAGGTTAAAAAGTCAAATAAGTCAGTGGAAATTTACTCTTGAAGGCTAGCTTGTAGAATTCCTTTTAAAAAGCTAGCAGACTTAAGAACATTGATTGGGTGAAGGGCTCAAAATAGGCAAGGAGAGCTTAGCTGACTCCCCTTACTTGCAGTAGCTGAAACTCGATTTCGTCCGGAACTGTTGCCAAAAAAACGAAAGCATTATATCCGAGTTTCTGAATTTCTTTGATTGCGTTTGCCTGAACTTCATTCAAATCTCTTGAGTCACTTACAATACAGAAAGATTTTCTATTTCCTGTATTTACAAGGAAATTAAAAACGCTGCCGTGAGTATTTAGAAATGCAACCAGATCTTTTAATTCATCCCAGGTGTTGCACATGTGCAGGTTCTTGGTACCCATGTTTTCTACATACCAGTCCCGGCTCACATATGAGTAGGAGGCATATTGCTCGTTTAGTTCGTCAAAGGCTTTAGTGATTTTATTGAGATCTTTCTTCAGGTTAACCCACTTCCAATTCTGCATTGTGAAATAACGGGCTGCAACGATCTCAAATATTGCCTGCTTGTCTTCATTTTCAAGTCTCATCTCTCAAGTCTCCTATTTTGTCTGATTTCTCTCAGAATATATCGTCCTGGGCATAACTTCTGTTAAAGTGCAGGGCAAGTTCGGCTTTTTCCAATTCTCTCCCAAGATATGCTGCATGATCCAGGCGGGAGATTATCTCCAATTCAAGCAGTGTGTCCATAACTTCCCTGGCATTCTTTCCCACTACTGAAGCTTTCTCGTGTTCAGCTACTATTAATCCACCTTCTCCGCTGATGCTATCAGGTACTATCCGGATAAGAATAGGACCTGCAGGATCTGTCTGCCAATTCTTTGCAGATTTGGCCTGAATTGCATTTTTCGGAAGAGGAAATGTAGGACGTCTGCGTTTTTCTTTAATACAGAGCAAATCCAGCCCAAGATCTTTTGGAGAGCTTTCTCTTAAACTGGAGAGCTGCATCATCTGCGAGGCCGTTTTAAGTTCTCGGATTGAACCTTGAGCCTTATCGCTAAACTCAGGGGTGAAAAGGATACCTGCACCTACTTCTTTTCCTATTCCGCATAGTGTCGCATTAACTCCGATGCTATCTACATCCATAAGTTCAGTTACGTTGCCGACTCCATAGAATACGGGAATTTGGGGGTACATCCTGTGAAACTCATAATAGCGGACAATAGACATTGTCATGTTGTGGCCAATAGGGTCAAGTACGGGATCGGCTATTATTTTCTCAATTCCAAGCCTATAAGCAGCTTCGATATTTCGGACAAGGCTCTCAAGACTCTTATCCTTATCCGGAATTATCACGGCAGCAATTCCTGCACTGGCAACAATCGGGCCGGAAGTTTCCATATTTGTACTGTTCAGACTTAGTACAAGGTCTACTCCTGCATCTACTCCTTCTTTTATTAACTCGGGGTCAAGAGTATCTATGCTTATTGGGGCAGCGGTAAGTGTTTTTGCGAGGGATACGTTTTTTCGAACCTGTTCAGGCATGGTATTAAGGGTGGCCCCAAGGTCGATTATATCTGCTCCCCGGGCGATAAAAGCTTCGATTCTCTCCTGAAGCGTTTGAGGATCCATTTCCAGGGCTCCGACAATTTCTCCCATTACTTTCATGCACGCTTCCCCTCCTATTTTTATTCCTTTCAATGTGAGAAATGTAGCAGTTGTTTCTTCGGTTTTCTTGAGAAGATCTTTAGCCAGTTTCTCTCTGATGTCTACGAGGAGCTCACATGCCGGTATTTTTTCTGAGAATTCTGTCTTTTCAGCATAGGGTAGCACGAAACTGAGGTCATAGGCATGCTTAGGCCCAAGTCTAATTTTACTGCCCAGCATTTCAGAAGCCTTTGAAAAATTCCCTGATACGAGCCCTGGGATAAGGATAAGATCGTATTTTTTAGAGAGGTTTGCTTCCTCAAAGGCTTTAATAAGCTTTTTTGGAGTAATAAAGGCGGCAATGTCAATGTCCATAACGAGAACGTCAGCTTTATCTCCAGCTGCTTCTCTTACGGTTTTTTCAGCAAGCCGCCCTGTTGCAACCAAAATTTTCATACTTTTTTAGATAGAATCGCTAATAAAAAAGAGTATCGTCTACACCCTTAAAATAAAGGGTATAGGGTTGAAAACCTGAATTTCATTTTGATATACGGGTTTAACTCAACTTATTAATTTATAAAATCAATTATCGAATCATCATTCCTTTTCTTGAGAATTCCAGTATTATTCCCTCTCCTGCCCCCAGGAACTATTTTTCCGAACCTTTTTTCCTGTACAGGATTTTTTTCGGTATTGGATTCGAAAATTCCAGGTCCCGTATGCGGCCCGAGGATTTGAGCTGACTGGACCCCTGTCATGATAGCCATTACCCTGACCCTTCCTTCATAATCTTCTCTTATCCTTGCACCCCAGATGACATTAGCACCCGAAGAGAGCTCATAGGTAAGCATGGAGGCGATTTCTTCGGCTTCCTTCAGACTAAGGTCAGGCCCTCCGGTTACATGGATCAGGCTTCCGGTTGCGCCTTTGTAATCAACATCAAGTAAGGGGTGATTCAGAGCAGTGCGTACTACCTCAGTGCTCTTATCCTGGTTTTTTGACTCTCCTACCAGCATGACTGCGACCCCGCCGCAGCTCATAATAGTTCTAATATCTGCATAGTCAAGGTTTATCAGAGAGGGCACTGTGATTGTTTCTGTAATCCCTTTTACTGTTTCGGCAATCAACTGGTCCATTACGGAAAATGCCTGATCGATAGGAAGATTTGGTACATAGTCAAGCAGCCTGTTATTATCCAGGACAATTACCGTATCTGCTGCCCTGCGAAGTTCTTCGAGACCCTCTTCAGCTTTGAATATGCGAGCTCTTTCTACTCTGAAAGGACTGGAGACCATTCCTACGACAATTGCTCCCTGTTCTTTTGCAACTTCAGCGACTACCGGAGCAACACCTGTTCCTGTTCCTCCTCCCAGACCTGCAGTGATGAAAACCAGGTCTACGTCCTTCAGTACTTCTTCAAGAGTGCCTCTAGCAAGCTCAGCAGCCTTTTTTCCTGTTTCGGGATAGCCACCGGCTCCTAATCCCCTTGTGAGAGTTTTCCCCACCAGGATCTTCTTGTCGGCCCTGACATTATCAAGATGCTGTTTATCGGTATTGATACAGACTGTTTCCGCACCTTCGATTCCTATGTTATAAAGCCGGTTTACAGTATTATTTCCTGCACCCCCGCATCCGATAATCATGATTCTCGGCTGACCGAATTCTTCGAATTCTTCATCAGGGGAGGAATTTTTTCGGTATTCTTTCTCTTTTTCACTGAACTTCATTGCTTCCTGTACTATAGATTGCAATTAATCCCCTCACTGGATTTTTCTATACTCATATCTTGTTGACTCCCCCGCTCTTTTAAGGGGGGCATGTATCGGCATTAATATTAAGCGGAGCTGTTGGAAACCTTCAAAGACATTGAAAGTTTTTTCATCCGTTATCTTTAATAAGTTGACACTCATCTGAACTTAAACATTTCGGACATATTTAAACAAAGTTTTTAAATTGTATATCAAGTTTAAATATGTCAGCCACAAATCTCATATATTCTCTGTTTTCCTTCCTTTTATTACTGGGTTCTCAAAAAGGAAGAAAAAATGTGTCGAAAATTTTATATACAGTTGCGCTCTATATCCTTAATACAGCCGCATTACAATATTCTCAAGAACCTAAATTCTCAGGAAAGTATGCTGATAACTTAAGTCAGGGCAAGATTGTGCAACGTTTTTCTATAATATTGGGGTCATGCTCGACCTAAAATACTAGTAATGATGTCCCTGAAAACCTTTTTATTATGCCCTTCGAGCCAAGATCTTTTGAATTTAATGAGACTGTTAATATTATTACCTTTTAGTATTATTCCCCACTAAAAAGCTTTTTCGGTATTATTCTAAAATTAAAGGCTCTTGATAAGTTTTTCTAATTAAAAAAATAGAAATTTATAAAAATACTTGAAATATTTGTGACCTTTTGTAATAAGTATTTTACCTGGTGAGTTACTGAAGTTTGATCTGTTCAATAGAAATAATAAAAGAATCCTGTTAATAAAATGATTTTTATTATAACATTCACTTTAGTACATAAGCCTCCAGACCTGAGGTGTGAGCCTTCATATTCAACAATATAATCATGTTGCTTGCAGTGACTTCATTGTCATTACCTAAGAATATCAAGTGGAAATTTGAACTAACATTCACAATTAACACTTACTCGTAAATTTTTCACCTTTTTGAAATCCAAAGGCCGTTTGCTTCGCAAACGTGTCAAGACAGGTTAAGTAAAGTAGTACGTTTGCACTTGTTTTTCATTCTAAATACTTATGCACATACAAGTTTTAAGTCCTCTTGAGGGAGCGCAGCGAGCGAAAAGGACCCCGTGCTCCCGAAGCGGAACTCGGGAAGCGGAGCTCGGGAAGCGGAGCTCGGGAAGCGGAGCTCGGGAAGCGGAGCTCGGGAAGCGTAACTCGGGAAGCGGAGCTCGGGAAGCGTAACTCGGATGGGAAAGCTTTAAAATGGAAAACTCTTACCATATTCCTCAGGAATTTTCAATTCAGAAGTACATAGTCCCAGTTTGGAGACAGAACCGTGTTAAAAGCAATAATTTTCGATATGGACGGCGTACTTGTCGACTCCATGCCATACCAGGCAGCAGCCTGGAAAAAAGCTTTTCTTGATGTGGGTATGGTAATTCATGATGAGGACGTTTTCGCAATTGAAGGTTCAAATCCCCGGATCGGTCTTCAAATACTTATCCGAAAAGCCGGAAAAGATCCCGGATCATATGATTTTGAAGCGATTACCGCAATATATAGGCAGGAATTTAAAAGAATATTCGAATTGAAAGCTTTCGAGGGAATGAAGGAGTGTCTCGACCTGCTTAAAAAAAAGCACTTCTTACTATCGGTTGTCTCGGGCTCTGACCGATATATTGTCCATAGTATTGTAGATCAACTCTTTCCCGGGATATTCGATGTTGTGGTAACAGGAGATGATGTTAAGTACTCAAAGCCTTGTCCTGATCCTTTCTTAAAAGCAGTCGATCTTCTTAAAGTCCGGGGGGAAGAGTGCATAATTATCGAAAATGCAATTCTGGGAGTGGAAGCTGCAAAAAAGGCTGAAATTTACTGCATTGGAATTCCAACATATCTGGAGCCGTCCCAGCTTGATAGAGCAGATCTTGTTGTAAGCGACCATAAAAAATTGATAGAATATCTGCTCAGCCTTGAACCAGCCAAGTGGACATAATTAAATTATTAAATATTTTATTATAAAATATTTATCGTTTTCAAAAAAAGACAATATGTGGCCCTGGGGGTCACAATAGCCTTATTGTCTCCAGGTTTGTGAGAGCTCTGGTCTCAATCTTGAGTTTCTTGTAAACCGAACTTGCCAGATCAACACAGGCCTTTTCATCCCCATGTTCGGTAAATACCCTTTCAGGGCGAGGTTGCATCTTTTTGATGTAATCCATAAGCTGCACCCTATCCGAATGACCTGAAAAGCCGTCTACAACCTGAACTTCCAGATTCATTTTCAAGATTTCAGTGTTCCCGTTCTTTCCTGACATCGGGATTTCCTTCCAGCCTTTCTGGATCCTGCGTCCTATTGTCCCATCAGCCTGATACCCTACGAATACAAGGGTATTACGCGGATCTTCGGCGAAGGCTTTGAAGTACTCCATAACTGGCCCACCGTTCATCATGCCTGAAGTTGAGAGAATTACACAGGGGTGGGGATTCTCAATTATCTTCTGGCGTGCTTCGTGGGAGTCGACAGGTTTAAAGCTCTCAGACAGGAAGGGGTTCTGTCCTTTTTGGAAAATAAGTTTCCTCAGGTCATTGTTTAGGTATTCAGGATGTGTCGCATGGATCGCAGTTGCTTCCCAGATCATCCCATCCAGATATACTGGAACTTGGGGAATCAAACCTTTTCTAATCGATTCCTCCAGCACTATCATAACTTCCTGGCTTCGACCCACAGCAAATGCCGGGATAAGGGCAATTCCTCCTCGTTCTATTGTGTTCTTAACTATGAGCTGAAGATGCCTTTCTGCGTCCTTAAGTGCAGGCTGAAATGCGTTCGCATTTCCGTAAGTCGCTTCACTGATAACGGTCTCAACTCTCGGAAACTTATTAACGGCCGGATCGAAAAGCCTGGTTTTCTCATATTTGTAGTCTCCTGTAAAAACGACATTGTGAAGCCCGTCTCCGATATGGAAATGAGAAATTGCCGAACCCAGAATATGACCTGCATTGTGGAAAGTCAATTTGATATCAGGAGCGATGTCAGTCACTTCCTCATAGTCAAGAGGAATTGTGTGCTTGAGAGTCTTAGCCACCATCCCGGACTCATAGGGAATCTTTTTCCCTTCTTTAGCTGCCACATCGATGTAGTCAAGCTGGAGTAATACCATCAGGTCTCTTGTTGGAGGTGTGCAATAAACCGGTCCTTCATACCCATATTTGAAGAGTAGAGGGACAAGTCCCTGATGGTCCAGATGGGCATGAGTAACTACCAGGGCGTCAATCTGGCTCAGAGGAAAAACTTCAGGAACATAGAGATAAGGAGTCATGTTTTCATCCGAGCCTACATTGACTCCACAATCAATCAGGACTCTGGACTCGGGAGTCGAAAGCAAAAAGCAACTTCTTCCGACTTCTTTACATCCCCCAAGAGAAGTAACTCTTATCCATTGATCTTTTGAGGTACATTCTTTATGAATTTTCCTCCCCACGGATTTAAGAATTTCTTTTCTTTCTTTGAGGTTGTTCCTCATAAACTCGCGGATATTCTTTACAGTACGAGATTTAATGGGAGGAGTCCGCACAACCTTTGGAATCCAGCCGATTTGCTTTGTGATTTCTCTCAAAGTTGCTCCATGCTTTCCTATCACAAGTCCCGGCTTTTCGGCTTCGATAATTACTTCTCCGGAATCGGGGTCAAAATAATAGCTTGATATTCCTGATTCTTTTGGAACAACTTCTTCGATTATAGAAATAGAGTCTTCAGGAGTTGCAAGTACTCTTGGGTCCGGCCTCATGGCTATCCTTGTCCTGAGTTCTTTTGCCAGGTTACGGATAATGTTCCCATCGTCTGCGAATTTACGGGGTTCTTCGGTGTATAACACAAGTTGAGGCCCCTCAAATTCGACATCGGTTATAGTAACTCCATCGGGTAGATTTTTCTCAATTTTATTTTTGAGTTCTAATAGCACATCTTCAATAGGCATTAAGAATCTTCCTTTTTGTCAAAAAATGGAAAAATAAGTTGATGTTTAAAAAGCAATAGTGAAAAAGATGTTAGTTTAATATTGGAATAAAAACCAACAATTTAAATTATTTACTTAATAACTCTCTTCTGGATTTCACTTCTTCGAGATCCAGCCTTGTGAATGCCTCCTTAGTAATAACCACTACATCAATGTTTTCTCCAGATGCTGAATCTCTTTTAGCCGCAGTATGGATTGCACGGATAGCAAGGTCCAGACCTTCTTTTACAGTCATGTCTGGACGATACTGATCTTCAAGCACACCATATGCCATTGGAGAGCCGGATCCAGTAGACGAGATTTTCATTTCTTCTATGCTTCCTCCGAGAGGATCCAGTGAGTAAATGCCAGGCCCGTTTTTATCAACTCCTCCTATAAGGAGCTGAACCATCATAGGATAGTAACGGTTTGCGTTTAAAAAGTTTGACATCAAAGTTGCAATCCCTCTGATTGTCATGGACTCATTCCTGCGCATTTTGTAAAGCTGTGACTCTACATTTACGAGCCTCACAAGCTGCTGGGCGTCTCCTACCGAACCGGCGATGGTCATTGCTACACGATCATCGATCTTGTAAACTTTCTTCGCGGTTTTACTTGCAATGAAATTTCCCATTGTGGCTCTCTGTTCGCTTGCGAGCACGATGCCGTCGGTACAAACCACTCCTACGGTAGTTGTGCCTTTTAAATATTTGTCATTATCCATAAACATACCCTCATAATAAGTTGAAAATGAGAAAATGTTGCTAAAAAAATGTTTTAGTGAGGTGAGTATTATTTAGCTTAAGGTAAACGTTTTAACTTAAATCGCAGGATTTAGCAATCCACTATCTCATTATTAATATCGCTATATATAAGTTTTCCTTCTCTATTTTAGTTAATAAGTCTTTGTTTAATCAGAAGAAAATTAGGAAATGAATTGTTTTTCGTTTTCCTTCGTTGAATGCTCATCTTTTCTTTAAGCAGAGTCTGCAGTGTTGTAAGAAAGTTCCTCTATCTCGTCAGCCAGACTCTTTATCCTTAGAATGACCTGTTCTGATACTTCTTTCTTACGCATGAGTGCAATTCTTTCATCTATAGTAATCCTTTTTGTACCTTTGACTAGATTATCTGCATGGGAAACGATTTTTTCTTCAAGGCTAAGTGGGAAATAATCATCCTCGGGAATGCCCAATTGTCTTGCTTCTTCTTTTGAGATTCCCGCTCCAATGTGCTTTTTTATTATTTCGGAGACCTCTGACTCTACTCCTCTGGATTTAGCTAGTTTGAAACCTTCTATAGCATGAGTTATCCCATGAGTGCGACATCTCCCTATATCATGCAGAATAGCTCCCGTTTCTATCAGTTCAAAGTTCACTTCATGCCCTGCTGCCTTTATATTGACTGCAATCTCAATTGCCAGAGATGCAACTTCCTTGCAGTGCTCGATAACATTAGGAGCACAGCCTGATTCTTCCAGCAACATTAAAGCTTCAGTCCGGGTGGTCAAAAAGACACCTTAGGCAGAATTGAGTGCATTTACTCGTTTTTTCAGGACATCTACAAACCGGGAGTTATCATAGTATGCCAGGTCTTCTCCACACATGGGGCAGAGAAATTCTGTTTCTGTGGCTTCGTTAAAGAGAAGGCGGACGCAGCCCTGAGGGCAAACATAGAAAACATTGTTTTCTTCAAATTCTAGACGAGTTTTCAGGTTCCGAAGCAGCTTTTTCTTTTCCCTCATTAGCTGGTGCTCTATATCGGAAAAATCAAGGTGCCAGAGATATGTCAACCATCCGCTGTTTGAATCTCTCTCCCTTCGGCAGATTGCAAATTTATTTTCATATAGAATAAAGAGGGTCCTTCTTACAGTGTTAAGCAGAATTCCACTCTTTGCTGCAATCTCTTCATCCGTAACTTCGCCTTCAGGCATTTCTTCTATCATTTTGAGCCCTTCTTCCCCTATAAGGCTCAGGAGATATCCTCTAATTACCTTATCGTTTAACTCGACCACGTCTTCACCTCAAATCCCATATATAAATTGCACATACCACGGTATTAAAGTTTACATTACACTTTACCTGGTTAATTATAACCAAGAAATGCATTTTGGCAGACTGAATGCTGTATTTTTTGTAGAGTTTAGTTACTCCCTATATTCATTTTATACTCAATAAAATTATTTATTCTATTCGCTCCACTTTCAAGGGACAGAAGTGCATCTTCTCTAGTAGAGGTGCACGAAAACAAAGAAGTAAGAGGCCAGTCAGGCTCTATTTTCATTCCCTTCGAAGGGATGTCTGCGCCCTTTTCTCTAAGAATGACATCCATGAGCTTTTCGTCTATAAAAAGTTCTCGATCCGAATAGATTATCCCTCTTGCAGCAAAGCAATTTGCCTTGGGTTTGGATGGCAATTTGTCTCTGAAGCAGCCAGCATGGGCTTCAAATAGGTTAATATTCATTGCTTTCTCAACAGTATCAAGGCTACCCTGGAACCTGGGATTTATTTCAAGTACTATAGGACCGTTTTCTGTAACAAGAAAGTCCACTCCGTTTGAGCCGAGGAGCTTAAAATCAAGTACTATTTCTTCTGCAAGGGTTTCCATCTCATCTGCCTGCTTGTTCCTGAAAGGAGTTATATTCCCGCAGTAAGCAAACGGAAGTCGGGAGAGCCAGGGTATTCCAATTAACTGCTCATTCACAGCCACTGAAAGTGCTTCGTTCTTCGTGGAAAGTAAAGAGACGCTTGAGGGAGTACCCTCCAGGAAATCCTGAATAACGACCAGTTCTTCTACAAAGTCTTTACCCAGCCTATTTTGATCCAGCCTGAAAAAGTCTTCAAGAACAGACATAAGCTCTTGTTTGTTTCTAGCAATCCGGTTAAAAATCCCTCCTCCTCCTGAGACAGGTTTTACAATTACCGGATACTCAATAGCTTCTATTTCATCTGGAGAATAACAGTTCGGATGTGATATCCCCAGGGCTTCAAGTCTTTTTGAGAGGTACTTTTTGTTTGAAGCTTTCCGTACGTTATCCGGACTACTGGCCAGTACAGTGCAGGAAAAGCAATTATAATCAAGCATTTCCATGCCCGAACCCAGGACAATGGCATCAAATTCTATCCCAAAGGCATCTGTTTGAGCTTTTATCTTCGAGGTTTCCAGTTCACGCAGTTCCTGTGCTGTCCTGCACTCCAGAAGAGAAGAAGCATATGCACACTCTTGAAGGTCAAGGTCACGGAAAGCATCGATAGAACATACTTTATAGCCCGCTCTACGAGCTGAGCAGACAATGTTTCGGGTATCAAATCCAATTACAAGGATATTCTGCATGTTTCCTCGATTTTCTGCACTTTTCTGGAACTTCTTATTTTACCTTCGGATTTTCTGTACTTGCAAGCGCAAAGATTCCGTAAGCCGTTTTCAGGACAGGGATTTCACTTCCTGCATTTACATTAAAGGACACAGGTTTCTTTATAGCTACAGTCTCATAGGTTTCAGGATCAAGAACAAGAATTGCGTGTTCTTCTATTGAAACCAGTACCGTAAGAGCTGCATCTGCTATATTGGCTATTTTTTCCGCCCCTTTTAAGTCTTCCGGAGTTGAAATATATCTCGAGCCGTCTTCAAGTGAGATGCCATTAACTTTTTTTCCTGAACTCCTTATCTGAATAACCCTTCCTCTGAACCGGATTACATCTCCTGGCCTGAACTCGGGAAGGCGCACGGCAAAAGTGATTCTATAAAGGTTTTTTCCATCTTTCATTCCCACAAGTTTAGGGGATTCGGAGAAGTTTCCTCCCAGCTCGGAGATGATCAAACGGCAGACCTGCCTGCTAGCATTCATAGAGCCCATGTAAAGGTCGATACCTTCCTTCTGTTCCTGGGCATAACTTATAAATGCTAGACGGTCACCTTTTTTTCTCATATTCTCCATTGTTTCCCTGGCAATTGCCGAACAGTGCTTTTTTTCCTCTTCTGTGGGGAACCTGCCTGCTGCCCTGATTTGGATTATCGCTTCGAAGTATCCTCCTGACTCTCTGCTGCACATATCACAGGCGGTTCGCTGGATCCTTACTTCAGTCTCCGCTTCCGCATGGATCGGCTCTCCTCTAACAACTGCATCAACCTCAGCCCTTACTACATATATATGAGGAGTAACTTCCCTGGGTGCGAGATGTACTTCCACATCTACTGCCTCGCTGTGAATGAAAAGGGAGTTATTCACGGCTTTTAGCATGGTGTCTTCGAGATTTCCGAAATCTTCCCATTTACTTTTATGAAAATATGCTCCACAACCGGAACATAACCTCACATGCAGGACAAGGGGAAGCTCGAAGAGTTTAAAATTTTCGAAAAAACAGTCCTTACAGACTGAATCAAAGAATTTATCGCATTGTCTGCCGCATTTTGGACATGTAATGGAGTTCATCTGTAATCCTTACTGATAATTTTTCTTGAAGTAGTAAACGTATAAGCATTGTAAGCTTCTGAAGCGTTAATAGTAGGTGTAGTAAGCTTTAAGACATTTCAGAGTTTGGTTCGAATGTAGCCTGTAAGAGTTCACCTGTTAAGTATGCTTAAGCTATTTAAGAGTAGCTGGAGTGCTGATTTTACCAATGAATACAAACTCCCCGGATTCTTTGGATGTAAAACCAGCAAAATAGTATGCCGTTAAAGTGGATCTCAAAACATATAGTCAGTGCCTCAAAATTAGTATTCGTCTTATATAAATATTTGTATTCTTATTATATATCAAGTGTTATTTAACTCTCAATTCATGGGACGTTTAAAATATACAAATAACAAAAATCGAGCTCCTGAAAGTTCTAGTTTCTTTAATAACCAAAACTAACTCGATAAAAAGATTAAATCCCGCTGTTAAAAAAGAAAAAGGAGCCCACGTCATAAAGACGTGGATCTTATTTTACTTAAAATTCATTACTTATTTCTTTGGTGGCCAGTTCTTTTCAAACCAGCCTGGGAGCCTTCCGGAGTCCATTGGGCCTACAAGTACCTTTGCACCGAGCTTGTCCTCAAGGTCACCCTGCAGACGAGCAGCAAGACCGGGGATAATTACGGCGTTGTGGGTAACATCCTTGTGGATGTCAAAGCCTGACTTCTCAAAGGAATCCTTTACTTTATCAGCGCTCAACTGGCCGCCGGCTGCGGCTGCTTCCACACCGATACCATCGGTGTCAACTGCAAGAAGCCAGCAGTTGACGCCGTTTGAGGCAAGGTCGCTCTCGACTGTGTAGTAAGTAAGGGCAAAGTTTGTCGTGAAGAGAACCGGAGAGTTCTCGTCCGGGGTCCCTACTTTGTACATCTTCGAGTCCACAGCGACAGGAGACCTCGGGTCGGTGTAGATTGTCTCGGCCAGGTGTACCAGAGGCATGGTGGCGTATGGCTCCATGCTGTGGAGGATCATTATGTCGCCGTACCTGATGGTAAAGACCGAAGCAAGGGCTGTTTCCCAGAAGGAGGCACTAACAGGGTCTGAAATTCCAGCCATCCAGGCAGTAAGCGGTATAGCCATGATCGGATATGCGATCTCGGTGTCACCCATAATGCCTGCTCTCCTGATCTTCAGGAAGTTCTGGAATGATTCTCTCAGGCCCTTTCCGCTCGGAGAGGTTCCGGGGTCAAGGACAATGTCCTTAATGCCTGCATCTGCAAAGGTCTTTGCAATGGATTTAAGCGTGTCAAGGTCATTGATGACCGAGATTACTACAGGCACCTTGTACTCAAGGGCCAGTTCTCCGACTTCCTTCCAGTTATCCTTGTTTGCAGCATAGAGCAGCGGATTCTTGTCTTTTGCAACCTCAAGACCTGCTTTTAAGACTGCAGGATTGAGTGAACAGAGAATTACTGGCAGTTCTGTGGTCGCTACAACTTTCTTGACGGCTGCTGCGAATTTTGCCGGGTCGTTGGATACGGCCCTTATTGCTATACCGTCAAGGAGAAGGTTTCGTCCGACATAGAACTTTCTGTAGTTCTGGATCTTGAGTACCCTTTCCACAAGGGCGGCTTCTTCCATTGTATCCGTCACATCGAAGAACATCTTCGTCTTGTCGAAGAATGTGAGTTTGTGACGGTACAGGACATCATCTCCACCGATCTTGGCAATTCTGTCGCCAACACCGATAATTACTTCGCGGATTTCAGGAGCAAGAAGCTTTTCAAGCTCTGCGAGTTTCTTTGCAAACTTCTTCTCTTTAATCAAAGGAGGACAGTCTGCTGGCTTGCCGGATCTGTCGATCAGCGTGGAGGCGAATGCCATACAGGTAGGTTGACCGCATTCCGCACAGTTTGTCTGGGGAAGGTATTTGTAAGCTTCTAATGGGCTGTTTATTTTCATGTTTTACACCCCCGATCCGATCCAGTTGGCAAGATCAACCGGCTCTGCCTCGATCATACCGAAGAGAGTTTGAGTCATTTGCTTCAGGACAGCGACCGATGTCGGGTGCATCATCATGAAGAGGTCGTTTCCTGCAATTGCAAGGGACAGACCAGTAATGATTTCCCAGATCGGACCTCTGTATTCTCTGGGACCCCAGTCAGAGTCTTCCTTAAGTGGGGAGTTAACCATCCAGGACTCACGGGCACCCCATGCGTTGGTGGTACCTGAGGACATAGGGAAGGTCAGTTCATCGTCACCCATAAGGGCTGCCAGGCGGATACGCTCCATGTTGGTGTATGCATAGTCGAGACCATAACCGAGAGCGGCGGTGGTCGGGTCCATGATGATCCTGTCTCTGGGCACGTTGCACTGCTTCATAAGTTTCCTGTTAAGTTCCTTCTGGGAGTTCATGTCCAGCTGAGTCCAGGAAAGCACATCGTGGTCGTATTTTAATGCAGCCTCTGCGATCTTGGCATAGTCAAGGTTCAAGCTGGCAGATGCAATAAGACAGCGCTCGCCTTCTGCGACTTCTGCTGCTTTTGAAAGAACCTCTACGTCCTTCTGTGGGTTCCCTGATCCACCAATTGCTATTGGTACATCAACGGCCTGCAGGACTTCTTCAACTGTCTTGGCTGCCTCTTTGGCAGGGGTATCCTTGACGAGAGGGTCGGTCGAAATCAGGTGGATGGTAATCATGTCGGCGTTGAACTTGTCAACGTTCTTCTTTGCCCATTCTCCTGGGTTGTCCATGACTTCATCATAGTTCTCTTTGACAGCTTTTGCAAGACCGAGTCTCATGTCGAAAACGTCAATGGTAACCTGGTTTCTGTTTGGCATTGGAGCATCAAAGTAGAATGGAAGGGCTTTCTCGCCGCCTACCAGAACTCTCTTGCCACGGGTTCCGCCGTCTGCAGAGGTATTACCTATCGGAACTTCCTGAATAGTAGTAGTCCAGTCTTCGATGTTTTTAGCTTCGAACTTGGCAGCAATAAGTTCTTTAAGTTTCGGAGCTGCAAGGGCAGGGGCAATTGCGGGAGCTGCTGAGAGAGCTGCTGCTGGGGCACCCATGCCTACAGGGACGCCGAACATACTAGCAATTCTTCCGAAGTGCTGTGCGAGCATTGCGCTCTCCTGTCCGAGGATAGCAGCAAGCATCGGGTCAAAGCCGCCTCCGCCGAGTAGTCCACTGAGATCAATCTCAATGTCCCCTTCTATCTTTACACCTTCAAGGGATAATATGTCTACACCCTTAAACATGTCTTTCATTTCTGATGATTTAATTTTCTTTGCCATGTAAACCTCACCTATTCTGTAGTTTTCCATTTTGATGAGTAAATGAATAAATAAAGATATTAACGGATTTTACTCCGGATTCTTCCCTTTCTACAATATCCATGGGAATTTAACTGGGGTTAGAATCCCAGTTTTTGTACTATATTTTCTATTTCTATTGCAGCAGCCGAATCGTCCGGAATTTCAAAGAGAGGTATGCCTTTTATATCCATTTCCTCGATTTTATGGTCGAGTGGAATCATACCTATCAGATTAAGTTTCAGGTCATCAGCCAATTTGACAAGCTCTTCCTGGTTGGATGCTGTAACTTTGTTTGCAATAACGTGAATTCGGCCAATATTTGAACCCAACTCATCTACAAGTTCATGAATTCTTTCAGCAGTCCGGAATCCCCTCCGGGATGCATCGGTAACCACAATGAGGTCATCGATATCCCGGATTATCTTCCGGCTGAAATGCTCAAGCCCGGCTTCGGCATCAATGATAACCACATCATAATTCATGACCAGCTTGTCCATGATGCCCCTTAAGGAGGTTATTCACGTAACAGTAACAACCTGAACCTTCGGGCCTGCCCATTACAAGAAGGTCATAGCCAGGCATTTCCTCGATAATCTCATAGACTTTGCTCTTAAGTATGGACTCCTTATTCATATCCGGATTATCCGGCCTTGGCTTGCTGATTTCAGCCTGGAGAGCTTCTTTTGCATCCCCTACTGTTTTTACGTTCTCACAGCCAAGGGTTTCGGGCAGGTTAGTGTCCGCATCCGCATCAACTGCCAGTATAAACTTCCCTTTTCTGGAAAGTGAGCGGATCAGAAGAGCTGATACCGCGGTTTGACCAGTGCCACCTTTTCCCGTTATTGCAATTGTTTTAGCCACAGAATACCCCATTGGATTGTTTTTCGTCTTAGGCGATAACCTTTCGTCACCTAATTTACTCCTTCTTCTCGCTGATGGTCATTTTTTCAATGGTGATCTTTGCCTTCTTGAAGGTGATCTTTATTCCACCAGCTTTACCAGCCATCATTGGCATTCCCATTGGCATAGACATTGGCATTGAAGCCATTGCAGGCATCTGGAAACTGGCTGTAGGCGCCATCATTGGAGCTGCTTCTTCTGCTACTTCCTCTTCTTCTTCCTCTTCTTCTTCCTCTTCTTCTTCCGCAGCTGCCCAGGTGGCAACAACCGGATGGTTCTTCGCTTCGAGGAAAGCTTTCAGAGACTGGATGTCAGTTGCATCTTTC
>CAWFUY010000049.1:0-30379 GCA_963818955.1 uncultured Methanosarcinaceae archaeon
TGCAAGTATTATTGAAAGAAGCAAATTTTGAGTTCCGGGTAAGCCCGATGCTTAATTCTGGGGGACTGTGGGAACTCGCGTGACCCTCACTTTGTCTATCCGATTGCCATCCATGTCTACTATCTCATAGCGGAGTTCCTTTAATTGAATGTAATCTCCTGTTTTTGGTATCTGCTGTAAAATGAACATGATCAGTCCTGCAATAGTCCGGTAATATCCATCTTCTTCCCCGGGAAAAGAATTTACAGATAAGACTTCCTTTAATTCTTCAATTGGCGTGTCTCCATCGATCAACCAGGACCCATCCTTCATAGTCACAATCGGCATTTCTACAGGCTCGCCAAAAGAATGGACATTGCCTACAATTGCTTCAAGAATGTCATGAAGAGTAATGATTCCTTGAATGCTTCCATATTCGTCTATAATCAGAGCAATATGAACCCCAGATTCTTTAAATAGTTCAAGCAGTCTCAGAACTGTGACAGCTTCAGGTACAAAAAGCGGTCTTGTGACCAGGTCTCTAATACTGATAAGATTGTCTTTAACCATTCTAGCCATGACATTTTTTACTGATACTATGCCGAACATATTATCCAGATCACTCTCATATACAGGAAAATTGGATCGACCACTTGCAATCATTTTCTGCAGGTTCTTATCAGTAGGATCATCCAGGTCAAGCGCGATAATATCAGTTCTATGAGTCATCAGAGAATCAACTCGGCGGTCACCAATCTCAAACACACTTTCTATCATGCTAAGCTCGGCCTTATCAAGCACTCCAGCTTCGGTTCCCTCTTCAAGCATAAACTTAATCTCTTCTTCTGTTACCGGAAGCTCAATAGCTTTTTGGATTCTGAGGATCCTGAGCACGGCTTCGGTCGAGTGACTGAGGACGAGTACCAATGGTTTTGCTAGAATTGAAAGAAAGAACATAGGTTTTGCAACATTAGAAGCAATAGATTCTGCGTTACTGAGTGCAAGTCTTTTTGGGACAAGCTCTCCAAATACTAAGGTAAGGTAAGTGATTAAAAGTACTACAAGAGTGATACCTAGCGCCTCGCTGTATGGTGCCAAAATAGGAAATTTTGTAAAATAAGCGGCAAGTTCCTTCGCTATTGTAGCTCCACCAAATGCACCAGCTAAGATACCTACAAGAGTAATTCCTACTTGTATAGTCGAAAGGAAAGGGGTTGGTTCATTCGCAAGTTTAAGTGCAGTTGCTGCCTGTGTATCTCCTTCTTCCGCCCGTTGCCTAAGACGAGTTTTCTTTGCCGAAATAAGGGCAAACTCTGATATGGCAAAGATACCATTAATTATGATAAGAACAAGGATGATAATGATTTCAGAGAGATAAGACATTTTTTATGTATTACGCGGATCTATGATTTAAAATTAGTTATAGTTCTCAATAAATTTGTGCATTTAGGTTTCTATGAGTTACAGAATCTTAAAAAGAGAATATAACCGAGTTTTTACATCGAAAATTTTCTTGGAACCGAGGTTTGGTTACACCTTATTACATACAGTCTCAAGTATGAATTCCTGGCAAGTCTTGTATGGTTGACTACATTATTTATACCTGTTACTAAATACAATAGCAGTAAATCGAAAGAAAATATTTTATTACAAATTTATATCTATAAGTTGTTTCGATAGGCAATATAAATATAAATTATGTTAAGATATAAATTAGTAGTTACTTTTTGCTTATATGATGGTCTCACTTGATGATATATTCGGCAGCTGAATCAAGCTAAGAGATAAATTAAAATTGACATGGGAAGTACTTCCGTGTTAACTAAATAGGGACATAAAATTACTAAGTAAATTGCAAGTGTGGATAATATTAAGCGGGAAAAAATAATATTAATGGAGAAAAATTTTGAAAAGTAATGTTTTTGAGAAAGGATTCACGGAAATTAGTTTATATTGTGCATATCAAGATAATGTGCTATCACTAACCAAGGCGCAGGTCCCGGAAATAATTTTTCAATTCAGGGGATGACGATGACTGATAGTAGTGTCTTCGATTTTGTGGGAATCCTGGCCATATTTATTCTTGTTGCTGCGAACGGATTTTTCGTTGCTGCCGAGTTTTCGCTCGTCGCCGTTCGCCGAAGTCGCGTTACCGAGCTTGCAGCCTCCGGACGGAGGAATGCGAAGACACTTCAGCGTGCTGTCGACACTCTCGATGCCAACCTGGCAGCAACTCAACTAGGCATTACAATCTCCTCTTTGGCACTCGGCTGGATCGGTGAACCCGCTTTGGCTCATTTGATTGAGCCTTTTTTGAGCATTTTGCCGGAATCACTTGCCTTTGCCGGGTCACATGCTATCGCAGTCACAATTTCCTTTGTCATTATCACTACCCTGCATATCGTGCTTGGCGAACTTGCACCAAAGAGCCTCGCGCTTCAGCGCAGCGAAAATACGGCTCTTGGGGTCGTCAATCTGCTTGAAATTTTCTTATTCCTCTTCCGCCCGGCCATTCTAACCCTTAACGGGCTCGGCAACCTGGTTTTAAGGACTTTTGGACTCCAACCCGGGGCTGGGGAAGAGTTGGTTCACTCGCCGGATGAACTAAAGCTTCTCGTTCAGGAATGCCAGGAAGCCGGTGTGCTGCAGGAGGCGCAGCAAGAGGTTGTGGAGCGTGTTCTCAACATCGGCACACGCCACATTGGTGATATCATGACACCCCGACATCAGGTAGATTGGATTGATGCCGATGACGAGCGTGAAGAAATGCTTCGAACGATTCGAGACTGTCAACACGAGCAGCTTCTTGTGGGCCGGGGCAGTATCGACTGGCCTTTGGGAATGGTTTTGAAGAAGGATCTCCTTGATCAGGTTCTCGACGGCCAGCCACTTGATCCAATTGCGATCATCCGCGAGCCTCTCTTCGTTAATGAGTCAAGAACAATATTCAATGTACTTGAAGAGTTCAAGCAAAGACCGGTGAGGATTGCGGTTATTTTCAATGAATATGGCAACTTCGAAGGGATTGTAACACAGACTGACCTGCTGGAAGCCATTGCAGGTGATCTTCCGGATATCGACGGCGAAGAGCCGGGCATTATCGAACGTGATGACGGCTCACTTCTGATTGATGGCATGATGCCAGCTTACGAAACGTTTAACCACCTTGGCATAAAAGACAAATCAATACATGGCGATTTTCACACCATCGCCGGTTTCGCGCTGGTTCAGTTCGGTCGCTTACCTAAGGTTGGTGAAGCGTTTTTCTATGACGGTTGGTGTTTCAAGGTTGTAAGTATGAACAGGCGGCGGATTGATAAACTGATGGTTCAAAAAATTCCCGCCTTCAAACCGGAAAATGAGCCGTAACTACGACTAGCACCATTAAAGGACGCTAACGGAAGATAAATTTTCATATTTTCTGTATGATGAGGTGAAATGAGTTAACTTTAACCCCATCTTAATACCATTTTCCTTTTTCCCTTTTTTCTTCTGCCAGGACTGGGAGCAGGATTTTCTTAGAGCGTGTCTTAAAATTCAAGTAGACAGATCAATCCGGTTCCATACTTACGGTTTCCCCTACCGCAAGCATAAGTTCACCGTAGAGCAGTTTTTCCAGAGTTTCGGCTACATATTTCCTTTGCATATATTTCTGGATATCCTCGTGCATCCTGAGGTCGGAATCGACCTGTACTCGCAGGAGAGCAAAATGAAAGGCTTTTTCGTTTTTTATATTTGCAGTATAGAAAGTATCCAGCATGTAAGGGAGTTTGAGAGGATCTTCTATTACTTCAGCTAAAATCAGCATCTCCTCGGGTATATCGTGACGATGAGCGTAAATGTCTTTCTTTCCTGTAATAAGTTGCAGGGTTTTTTCGGAATATTTTTTCTCAAGGATTGTAATCTCGCCTATCATGCTTCCACCTCATGTACAACCTGGGTTTCGGACTCCAGGAAAAGCTTTCATGTTTTCAATTTCCGAATGAGTCTTTGGAGTGACAAACAATCGATAAGAGGGAAATTGATGGCTTTAAGCCAGCATCCCTTTTACAATAACGTCAATTGCGTCGTCTTCTTCAAGGCCGCGGGCCATGAGGGTTTCGACTTCTTTTTTATCCACACAGCCGATTGCAGCTTCATGGGTTACTTTTGCCAGAGGGTTGTCAACGCGAACGATGGGAATTGCCTCGGCTTTTGCGTTTCCCTGAATAACTTCCAGGCAGTCCACGTGACCTCTTGCTCTGGGAGCGCGACCCTCGGTAATCCCCCTGAACTCCGACTCCGCATTATCAGTAATGGCTAATCGACTTTTTATAACGCTTCGAGCATTTTCCCCATTAAGGGATATTTTTTCCTTTATTTTTATTTTGTCATTTTTCTTTCCGTAAACCTTCGTAACCATCTCACAGATAGAATCTTTATCGGCATCAACACTGTAATCAAAGTCAAGATAGCCGACCCTGCCTGAGATTAGTGAGAAGTTGGTGCTGTAGCTGCCACCCTCTTCGATTTTTATGTGAGCCTTCGGAAGAACCTGAATCCCCCCTTGAGAGCCGTGGAAGTGGGTTTCAGTATATTTCAACGAGGCGTTTTTTCCTATAAGCAATTGAGCTTCCATTTTATGGATAACGTTTACAGCGTTAGGAAAAGTACAGTGAGCAATAAGTTCGACAGCTGAATCTTCTTCGGCAACGAAATCCATCTTTATTTCCTGGAGTCCGTCTTTTGGGACCAGCCCGAAGCAGAGGTGGACAGGAAGAGGAATCTTATACCCTTTCTTAATGGTCATTTTTATGTCCACTCCATGTTTTGTCTCCTGCTTTTCAAGCACGATGCCTTCCGTCCCATTTGCACTGAGTACTTTGTTTCCGCTTATTACAAGGCTTGCAAGGTCATGTTTATGCAGGACCGTAGCATCCCCGCCTGCTGCCGTATAGGCTGCGGATATTTCTGCCATTTCCGTAGATAACGTTTTTAGAGTAACCTGGCTCATTCCTGGATCACCTTTGGTGGAGATACCCTATTGTCACAGGGTATGCACCTGTTTTTAAAGAATTCGCTAATTTCGATGGGGTCTCCGCTCCTGAGAATAGCCCCTTCGCACATTAAAGATGCTTTATCCGAGCTAGCTGCAATTTCCTCCCGATGGGTAATTACCAGTACTGAAGACCCGTTTTCCTTGAGGACCCGGATAAAATTTATAATTTCTTTCAATGAAACAACATCGATTCCGGAATCCGGTTCGTCAAGAACTGCAAGCTTCGGTTTCATTGTAATAATGGATGCAAGCTCTATACGCTTCCTTTCGCCTCCGCTAAGCGATTCTCCAACTTCCCGATCCAGGTATTTGTCGGGTTTGAGGTCAACTTTTACCAGGGCGTCCCTAAGCTCTTCTTCAGTAGCGCCTCCATGGGCTTTTGCCCCTATTGCCAGGTAATCCCTGACTTTCAGCCCCTCAAAGCGGGCAGGCTCCTGCCAGGCAAGAGTTATCCCTCTTCTTGCACGCTCGGTGATCGTTAGCCTGGAAATGTCTTCCCCGTTAAAAGTGAGGCTTCCTGCTTCATGCTCGTAGCCCTGAAGTCCCATCAGGGTGTATGCAAGTGTACTTTTTCCCGCGCCATTTGAACCGATTATGCTGTGGATTTCCCGGTCCCCGACTTCAAGGTCTATTCCACGCAGAATTTTTTTCCCATCACGGCTCAATACCAGGTTTTTTAAAGATAGAATCTACGACACCTCTAGTGAATTTCATTTTTTACACTGCAGTTGATCTCTACAGTGCTGCAAATCTTCCAGTATTTACGGTAATTACTACTTGGGATTATCAAATATATGATTAAAGTCTTCCTGTTCGTTTCTCATTTATGAACTGTTGTACTGGCTCTATGAGTTATAGGTGAGTTAAAAATACTTTTCAGTCAGTGAAGAATAAAATAGAAAAAGGTTACAAAAAAAGTATCGGGCAAGGAAAAGCCCCATTCAATTGCTATATTTGGTTTTTACAAATAAAGGTATTATGGAAACGCCCATGCTGTAACTAATCAGAGTGCTTCCATAACTGAAATAAAAGGAAAGCTCAGGTGTCAGAAGAAAGCTGATATATTGCTTTTCCAAGACGTTTGATGCCTTCTTCTATCGTGGCTTCGTCCATGCAGGAGAAATTCAATCGCATAGTGGAAACATCGTCCTTTCCTATGTAAAAGGGATGTCCCGGAACAATACAGACACCATCTTTGACAGCTATCTCGAAAAGCTTCATGGATGAAATGTTGTTTGGCAAAGTTGCCCAGAGAAACATGCCTCCGTCCGGATTCGTATACGTAACAGATTCCGGAAAGTGCCGGGAGATAGCCTCTACCATAGCCTGTTTCTGCGCGGCATACTGCGTCACAATTCTGGCAATATGTTCTGAGGGATCATTGTTAATCAAATACTGGTAGAGGACATACTGAGAGAATGAATTCGTATGGAGGTCTGCTGCCTGCTTGGCAATCACCAGCTTGTCAATAACAGGTTTTGGAGCAACGACCCATCCTAAGCGCAGGGCAGGAACAACAGTTTTAGAGAACGACCCCAATAGAATAGTGTTCTCGGGAGCAAGATTCATAAATGATGTTTTTGGCCGCCCCGAAAAACGTAATTCTCCATAAGGATCATCTTCTACAACAAATGTTTTAGTACCGCGGATTACTTCAGCGATCTCTCTGCGATTTTCATCCGGATAAGAAATACCCGTGGGATTTTGAAAATTCGGGACTATGTACATCAGCTTCACGCTTTGTGAAAAAGCGTTCTTCAGCCTATCAACGTCCATTCCTTTTTCCGAAATAGGGATTGTGATAAACTGGGGGCGAAAAAGAGAAAATGCCTGAATAGCGCCAAGGTACGACGGCTCTTCCAAAAGAACTCGGTCATTTTCGTTAATGAAAACCTTAGCCAATAGATCCATTGCTTGCTGCGATCCACTGGTTATTAAGATGTTATCGGGCGAAACATGGGAAACGCCTCGCTCTTTATAGTGCCTGGCAATGTATTCTCGAAGCTCAAACAAACCTTCTGTATTGCTGTACTGCAAGACATCAGGACCGTAAAGACTGAAAACTTTATCACATGCCTTATGTAATTCTTCCACAGGAAAGAGGTCTTTGTTGGGAAGGCCTCCGGCAAAGGAGATCATTCCCGGAGCAATGGCAATCCCTAAAATCTCTCGGATAAAAGATCGGGGGGTTTCCATGACACGTTTGGCAAAGACGTCATCAAAAACAAATTCTTGTGAATTCTTTTCGATTGTATAAGTCATTCTTTACCTTCTATTCAATATTTTCAAATCTAAATATATGTGTTTTAAATTCGGATTTATTCGAAAACTCCATCGATGTAGATTTTCGTATTATACATCCTCGATTGGATAAATATTGCATCGTTTAAAAGTGTTTTTCTCGAATCCCCGAGAATCCCCACACCCACCATTAATCTTTCAAAAAATATCCAGATCTCAAGTAAGTTTTAGTTAGTACTCTGCAGTAGATCTTTGCAGCGCTGCAAATCTTCTACGGTATTTACGTTAAATGCTATCTTTGGGTTTTCAAGTATCAAATTAAAGTCTTCCTGTTCGCTCCTGATCTGGTTGCTATCAAGTATATTTATTCCAACCGGCACGATAAGTTTCCCATCCTTATTGAAGACAGTATCCGGCCTGATCCCGATCCCTTTGCATACATTGATCGGTACATAAACGGAAAGTGCCGGTGTTCCTGCTTCCCTGTATTTCTCAATTACCGAATCTATAAGTTCCGGGTTTAGTAGAGGAAGATCGGACATAATTATCATTACAGGACCTGTGCTCTGCGCAGTCTCTACCGCATAGATCATATCCCCTACGTAGTTTCCTCCGAAGGTCCTGATTACCCGGACCTCTCCTTTATATCGCTCCTGGAGCATGACTTCGGTTTTAGGTGTTACGGGTGAGACTGCTACAAAAACCCTATCTATCTCTTTTGCGGCTCTGAGGGTATCTATTACATAACTTATAAGCGGCTTTCCAAGTAGTTCAACACACGGCTTCTCTCCCATCCCAAGCCTCTGTCCAAACCCTCCTGCCATTACAATAGCGTCCATTACAAACCTCTTATGTATCATTTTAATGAAGTAGTTGAAAATTTTAATGAAGTATTGAGAGTCTCAGGATAACTGCAATGATTATCAGGGCAGTAACCCTGCCAATTTCGTTAGCAGTGCCTATTCCGTCGCCGTTCAAGCCTCCAAAATGGGCATAGCTCCGATTCAGAAGCACGAGAGATGAAGTGCAGGCCCCAAGATATGGAAGCAGTCCAATCAACCCGAAAGGTAGTGCACATACGACTGCTCCGAATAAGAATCCTATAAGGAAATTCTTCCGGGTTGCTCCGTTAATAGTCATCTCTCCAAGGCCAGGATAAGCCTGATCTTTCGGACGAGGTATTGGTTTGCCAAATGCAGCAATAGTTAACATAGACTGCTTTGCACTTACCTCTGCTATAAACATCGAAAAAAACATCAGTACCGGAAGGGAAGATACGGAGCTCAGACCCTGTTCTTGAACTGACCTTATCGAACCGTACAGGGCAAGCAGCAGCAGGATGCAGAAAGATACTCCACCTGTTCCCAGGTTAGTATCTTTAAGGGCTCTGAGTTTCTTTTCAAGTGACCCGTGAGCCATAAAACCGTCACCCATATCAGTGACTCCATCAAGGTGATTGAAACCCGTAATATAATATATAAATCCCATTATAAGGACTGCCAGGACAGGCATCGGAATTATCAGCTGCCCGATATAGGCAACTGCCCCTATGAGTAGTCCGAGTACGGCTCCTACGATCGGGTAAAAATATATTTTTTTCATAAGCTCGTCGATCCCTTCCATGCTGATTCCAACAGGGATCGTTGATAGGAAGCCGAAACCCGATTTAAAAGCAAGTAAAAATGAATTCATGAAATATCGCCTGTTTTTCAATCCTTTTTCATCTTTTTCTATCCTTTTTCTATCCTTCTTTCTATCCTTCTTTCTATCCTTCTTTCAGTCCTTCTTTCAGTCCTTTCCCTGGAATTCAGCCATTCCTCTGGAGTACATATTAGAGGAAACTCCGCCTATGAGGCCTCCGATTACGTCGTCCATGAAAGGTCCCAGCTTTGAAAGGATACCTGGTTTCATTTTGTCAAACCTTACAAATTCGAATGCGCCTTTGGAGCCGCTGATATAGGTCGCAATGCTTGTACCCAGCACCTCGTCTGCAATTATGAAACTCAGGTCCTTTTCATAGGAACTTTTGCTGAGGTTTGGCAGGGTCCCGGCCCTTCCTTCTCTCTCTAGTAAAATCCCGGAATAAATAAGAAGGCAGAGGTTTGGGTCGGAAAGAGCGTATCTAAGTTCCCTTTTAAATAAAGAGTCGGCTTTTTCCCTGGTCTCAAGTCCGGGATGCGGGACGTACATCTCAAGAGCCGTATCTGTCAGGTCCTGAACAGTAATTCCTTCCTCGGCCAGGACATCAAGTATGTCAACAGTTGCTTTTCCTTCTACTGTTTCAGGCTGTCCTTTTTTCAGGTCCCTTTCCTCAATATCGGATAACTTCATAAGATCACTTCGGGATTTTTAGACGGTGTTAAATTGGGTTTAATTTCTGTAAAATGAATAAAAGATATCTCAAAGATAAATTCCTGCAATCTGAATTATTGCAGCAAAGGCAGCTAGTGAAAAACCTGAAGCTATTGCTATTAATTGGGAGACCCTTTTTATATCATTTATTTCCGTAGGAGGATATGAGGCCCCAAGCACGTAATTATCGGGTTTTTCGAGTTTTACACCCAGAGCTCCTGCAGTCGCAGCCATTGGATAGCCGGAGTTCGGTGATGGAGTTTTCATGCCGTCCTCCAGTACGCTCTTAATGGTATTAAGAGGATTTGTTTTCCCCTGTTTTTTAGGAAGCAGAGAAACGACAAGAGCTGCTGCAAGAATGAATATGACCGATATCCTCGCCGGGATCCAGTTTAGTACGTCATCGGATTTCGCTGAAAAGTACCCCAATTCCCTGTACGGTTCGGTCTTGTATCCGACCATGGAATCAAGAGTGCTTATAGCTTTAAAGATATATGCAGCGATAAGCCCATATCCTCCAAAGAGGGCATAGTAGAAAATCGGACTGAGAATACCATCTACGTAATTTTCGGATACGGATTCGATTACTGCTGAAGACATCTGAGTCCTGGTCAGTTTGGATGTGTTCCTGCTAACATATATGGGGAGCATTTCCCTTACTTTCTCAAGCCTGTTTGCTTCAAGGTGCCCGTAGATTTCCCTGGCCGGGCTTAGCAGACAGTTTATAGCGAAGGTCGCTTTCAGAAAATAAGCTTCAAGAAGAAGTCCGAGGATCCCTGGAATTCCGGGTAGGGCTGCTATGTAGAGTACGGAATAACCTATCATTGCTGAGAAAAAAACACAGCAAAGAGCCATTAAAACTCCGTATGACTTCCGGTGGGTTTTTGGGGCTGCGTTTTTCAAAAAAGTGACTAATTTTCCTATCCAGACGACAGGATGTATGGCAACCGGAGGCTCTCCGAAAACTATGTCAATAGCCGCTGCAAGCAGAAGGACCAGAGCAAGGTGCCAGCGATCAGGCACAATCACAAGATCCGGCACTATCATAACGTGGGCTCCATCACTTTTTTCCAGGCTACCTTTACAAGTTCGTCAGTGTTACCTTCCTGCATAAGGCAGTCCAGGATTTTTTGCGCAATTTCTGTTTTATGGACACTATGGCAGTCAACGCAGCTCCAAACCCTGCCGCCTCTTGAACTCTGAATCCATTTCCCACCTGTTTTTTCATTTTCACAGGGATAGAACGGGCAGAAGCAGAAGGTACAGTTCTGGCCTTCAAAATGACAGGGATAGTATTCACAGGTCTTCCTACCACCGATACCTTCTTCGGAAGCCTTTTCGATCACGTGTTGAAGTTCACTTTTTGCCTGTTCTTTGCCCCACTCGGTAATAATATCCCCGATTGCGGCTATAAGCTTATCATTTTCCTCTTTATTCCTCACTGCAACTCTTATGTAATCTTTTTCAAGACCATGGAATGAGGCACAGTCCCGAACAAGGATTCCGCGGGCTGCCAGCCGTGCACTTAATTCGCTGGAATTAAGCATGAATTTTTTGATATCGACGATGATAAAGTTTACATTTACTTCCCCTGCTTTGAATCCCCTTATTTTATCGAGTTTGACTTTGAGCTTTTCTCCTTCTTCGCGAATTACAGCTCTTGCCTTTTTCAAATATGGACTGCCTATTCCGCCTTCAATATTAAGGAGTGCAGTGCCAGTAGCATTTGCTATTACCCCAAGGTTCCAGGATAACCTGGCTGTATTCAGGATCTCGGCCATTTCAGGAGAAGCTATCCCGAAACCCATCCGAATTCCTGGAATTGCGAAGGCTTTTGTAAGGGAACGCATGACAAAAACGTAATTGTTGTTTGTAGGGAGATCAGCAACACTCTGTGCAGGATCGGAGAGTTCTATAAAAGCTTCATCTACAAAAAGAAGAGTTTCATGCTGTTTGCAACGCTCTGCAAGAGTTATTATTTCTTCTCTTGTACGGAGCTTGCCTGTAGGGTTGTTAGGATTACAAATGAAAAGGATTTTAGCTTTTTCAAGAATTTCGTCAGAAAGTGTTTCTACCTCCTCCTGACCGGGATATTCGGGCTTTGCTCCCATAATCCGGCACTGCATCTCATATTCTCCGAAGGTAGGCCAGGGAAGAAGCACAATGTCTCCCTTTTCTGCCACACATTCGACCACAAGCCGGACGATTTCGGTTGAGCCGTTCCCCGGAATAATATTTTGCGGAGCTACTCCGAGTCCAACGAACCTTGCAGCCGCCTCCCGAAACTCCGGATACCTGTTGTCAGGATATTCCGCGAGTTTTTTCATACTCTTTTTGAGTATCTCATCAAAGTCTAATCCGCTTTCGAGGTATTCAAACGGACTTCCCAGAGGATTGAAGTTCGCACTGAAATCAAGGATTTCACTTTCAGGAATCCCATAAGTCTCAGCCGTCTCCTGAATAAGCCCTCCATGCCTGCAAGGCTTTAAGGCTAGCAGGTGCTCCTTCAAAGGTACACTTCTTTTTTCTGACACGATGATCGGAAATATTAGTGTAAATCATGTATATTAAGTTGCTTATTAAATTTTACAGTCCTAACTTGTCTTTATTTGCTTTACGATTGTTTGCTTGCGAAAACAATTGAGTTCGGAATCCATTCTACTTTATTTCACATAATAATTATACTATCTCAGTTCTCAATTCTCATTTCTTTACTAAATTTTAAGAACATCGAAAAAGTAAAATAGCATGCTTTTAACTATACCATCCAAAAGAGCTGAAGAAGAAGTAGAAAAGAGGAAGCATATTTAGAAAGTGCCAAAAAACGAAATGGGATATTGTTTAAGCGCGATAAATCAGGTGCATTTTAATATGACAGTCAATAGACCAAGAGGGACCCGTGATTTTTTACCTGCCGATAACGCCAGGAGAAGGTACGTAGAAGGTATTTTGAGAAATGTTGCCCGAAATTGGGGATATGGTGAGGTTGTTACTCCGACGTTTGAACATCTGGATCTTTTTACCCTTAAATCCGGGGAAGGAATTGTAGAAGAGCTCTATAATTTCAAGGATAAAGGAGACAGGGAGATGACCCTCAGGCCCGAATTGACTGCTCCTGTCATGCGTCTGTATATAAACGAACTCCAACCCTTTTCAAAACCCTTGAAGCTGTTCTATTTCGAAAACTGCTTCCGCTACGAGCGTCCCCAGAAGGGCCGTTTCAGGGAATTCTGGCAGTTCGGAGTTGAGCTTATAGGAAGTGGAAAGCCGGATTCGGATGCCGAGATTATTGCTCTTGCCGATGCTCTCTTAAAAGCAGCTGGAGTCAAAGGCACCATGAAAATCGGGAACCTTGCGGTGACACGTACTTTTATGAAGGGATTTGAACCCGAAATTGTAAGCAAGGTTATGAGACTTATTGATAAGAAAGAATATGAAGGCCTGGAAGCCCTGCTTGACGAAATAGGGGCCGAAAAACAGTTTAAGTCCGACCTTTTCCGGCTAATTAAGCTGGAAGGCAAGGATATACTCCCTGTTGCAAAAGAAATAGTAGGGAACATCCCTGAGCTCGCAAGCTTTGAAAAGATACTTAAACTCCTTGACGCATACGGGGTCGATTACTCACTCGATTTCGGGATCGCACGCGGGCTTGATTATTACACGGGCATGGTCTTTGAGGTATATGCAGAAGGTCTCGGCGCCCAAAAACAGGTCTGCGGAGGAGGTTCTTACCAGCTTATCCAGCTCTTCGGCGGAGGAGATGTGCCTTCAACCGGTTTTGGAATAGGTTTTGACAGAATAATGGAGATATGTCCACTCTTGCCTGAAGCACCTAAAAACGTCATGATTATTTCAAAACCCGAAACTCACCTAGAAGCTATAAAAGTTGCAAAGGAGTTGAGAAAATACATTCCAGTCAATATAGACATTATGGAACGCAACTTCAAAGCCCAGCTCTCTTTTGCAAATGCCATCAATGCCGACTATGTTGTCATAGTTGGGGAAAAAGAGCTTGAAGCAGGAAAACTGACTTTTAAGGACATGATCTCAGGAGAACAGGAGCTTCTGACACTGGAAGAAGTCATAGAAAAGGTCACATACAATTCATAAGATTAGTTTGTGCTCGAGTATCATTATAATGTTTTATAAATCAAAAAAGCAGGTAAAGATGGGAGAACATAGATCTTTCCATCTTTAGACAATTCATTTGTAAAATACTTTACAGGGGCAACCAAGAAACAAGGTTTAAAGCTTGAGTTCTTTAGCCATTTCCTGAAAAACCTTTCCTTTGTTAGTAGTTATGAAAAGCCCATTTTCTTGCTTTATAAGTTCCTTTTCGTTCAACATTTCCAGATATTTCTGAGCAATGTTGAAGTTCAGATTTACCTCATATACAATATGGGTTTTCTTTGCCCCATTCATAGCTACTCTCAGGATATCTACCGCTATATCAGTTCTACTCCTTCTCTTAATACTGACTC
The DNA here is from genome assembly GCA_963818955.1 of uncultured Methanosarcinaceae archaeon. GTDB lineage: Archaea > Halobacteriota > Methanosarcinia > Methanosarcinales > Methanosarcinaceae > Methanosarcina. Next base: position 14,092 of record CAWFUY010000049.1, read on the forward strand.
CTCCCCACTTAATTAAAACTATTTTTGTAATTAATATTGCAATAATAGTTAGACATTGTTTTCAATAAATGAAAAAGATTTTAGATTTAATCGTACTACTTCCTATATAAAAATATCTGTTTTATATAAAATCAGAACTTATGTTATTACTCGGAAGTACAAAATAAGACTCCAAAAAATCTCAATTGTAGAAGCTCTAACTTGCTAAAATTCACAGAGCCTCCACCGACCTTTTAAATCATTATATATACAAATATATTTAGAAATTTCGTTCAATAAAATGTAGGGTTTTAATAGCCTTATGGCTATTCCTGTTTTACCAAAACCCAAAAATTTTAAGGGAATATAAACACAAGATCCCTGATATTATATTAATTGCTACAAGCTGCCCCTTTATCTTTTTCCATTTTTTCATTATGATATGATTTCCCCAATATGCCATCGAAGTTGCCATCATACCAGTGATAAAAGCCACAACTATATCAGGGAGTCCAAAAACTTTACTGAGAATTAACCCGACTCCTCCAACTACACATACAGGACAGACCATAGTACACCTCCCAATGTTAAGTCTTATTCTAGCTTTAAGCAGTCACTTGATTCATTTCTATAGACTTATTTACTGCTTTCAGATAATAAAAATAGAAGAATTCAAACTATAAATAGATATATAGAAAAAAAATTAGGAATAAAAATAAGTAATTGATGAAATTAAAATTAGTACTTATGTATTTGAATGTAATATGGTAGAAATAAAATAAAATGAGGATATTTTTCCAAATACTGGTTTCTAAAAAACCGTAGGAAGCGCAGATATTTTTATAACCGGCAGTTCTTCTGACCGATGTGATAAAAACGTTACTTACAGCTTCGATGGGGAGCCAACAAATGGACAGAATGCCGAGATGGTTTTAACCAACTTCAGTTATGTACCACCCTAATGAGGTTTTGCCTCATTTGTTTTTTATATGTACGGGCAGAGCAAGTTTTATTTATAATTAATAACTATCAGGAAAATTCATTCGACTAATTTTATCTATTTCCCTGTTGTTTTAATAATCAAAATTGACAAAATTATTGATTTATTAGGTTAAAAAATACACTTGATTTAATGATCAAAATAAAGGAATAGGCGACCAGATGAAAAAGCTAGTATTATTAGTGATACTGCTTGCTGTTGTACTTATTACGGCTGGCTGTATTGAAAATCTCTTGCACTCTCAAGGAAATGCTGGAAAAAGTACTGTTGTGGAAATTAAGCAACTGGAGCAAATTAATTCATCCCTCCAGAAAAACCCGGTTTTTTTGAAAATCGGAGCTAAATGGTGTCCACATTGCCGGTCAATGAAGCCTATACTTGAAAAGTTAGCTGCAGATTATGAAGGGAATGCGACCATCGCAGCTATTGATGTAGATCAGAGTCCAGAAATTATAAAATATTTTGAAGTTAAAGAAATTCCGGATTCCTGTGTAATAATTGGTATAGAAAATGGAACATACACCTATATGCAAGAGAACGGGACTATCAGCATGAACAGATCCCAGGCAAAACTCATTGGATATAATGAGACTGCTGGCCCTGATAAAGAAACATTTAAAAAAGTTCTGGATCTTGCGGTAATCCGGAGGGAGAAAAGCAAGTCCAAATAAAGAACTTGCTTTGTCAAAAGTGATTTATGCTAGCAATCCCTTTTTTATATGGGGTTTAATGAGAGAATTCGCAAGACCGAGAGTTATCGTCAGTAAATGCCTCGAATTTGATCACTGCCGGTATAACGGAGATATAATAAGAAGTCCGATAGTGGCAAAACTCAGGGAATATGTTGATTTTCTACCTGTTTGTGCAGAAATGGAAATCGGGCTTGGAGTCCCAAGAAAGCCAGTGCGGATAATTCTCGATAAAGGAGTACAACAGCTTGTGCAGCCAGCTACCGGCAGGGATGTTACTGAGGACATGAAGACTTTTTGTACTGATTTTCTCGATTCTGCAGGCGATGTTGACGGTTTTATCCTGAAATTCAGGTCTCCTTCCTGTGGGATTAAAGATGTGAAAGTCTATCCCGCTACCGGTAAATCAGGAGCAATTGAGAAAACGTCAGGATTTTTCGGGAAAGCAGTCCTGGGTAGATATCCTTTTCTCCCTATTGAGGATGAAGGAAGGCTCAGAAATGCCCGGATAAAAGAGCACTTCCTGACTAAACTCTTTACACTTGCAGCTTTTCGGAAAACCAAATCGGAAGGGAGCATGAAAGGCCTCATCAAGTTTCATACAGAAAACAAATACCTGCTCATGGCTTACAATCAGGCCGAACTCCGTAAAATGGGAACAATAGCCGCAAATAAAGAAAACAAACCCTTTAAAGAGTTGATTTCAGAATACGAAACGCACCTCCACCGTGCCTTTTCCATGCCTCTGAAATACTCTTCGAGCATTAATGTGCTCATGCATGCTTTCGGTCACTTTTCGGACCAGCTTTTAAGTCGAGAAAAAACTCTGTTTTTAGATTGGATCCAGAAATACAGGGAAGGAAAAACTTCTCTCTGCCCTTCAATAAATATAATAAGGTCGTGGATAGTGCGTTTTGAGGACCAGTATCTTATGCAACAAACTTTTTTTGAGCCCTATCCTGAAGATTTATTAGAAGTGGATCCGGTTGAATCTCAACTAAGAGAGGATCTCTGGAAAGGAGTTTTATTGGGAGATTTATCTAATGGAAATAATTTGCGAAATGGTTAAAGCTGAGTTACTTATAAATCGTATATAATCAATCTACTATTGAGTACTTGCCAAGGCACTCTAAGTTCAAAAGAATTAATCAAACAGATGGAGTGGTCAAATGAAAAGACTATACAGATCAAGGACCCATAGAATTATTGCAGGAGTTTGTGGTGGCATAGCTGATTATACTAATATCGATCCAACAATTGTAAGGCTGCTTTGGTTGCTTGTGTCTTTATTCTGGGGAGCAGGAATAATTGCTTACATCATAGCAGTAATTATAATTCCTGAAGAACCTTATTAAAATCCTGGAATATCTATTGGACCAATAATTCGTTCGTATAACTGTCATTTTCCCTTAGAAGCGCTTATAGCGCGGATCATTTTTTACGAGTTAAAAAGCTGATCTACAAACCAATTGGGGTCGAATTTTTTAATATCTTCATAGTGCTGACCTATGCCGAAAAAGAGAATGGGCTTGCCTGTTATATAGGCAATGGATATTGCTGCTCCTCCTTTGGCATCAGCATCGATTTTTGTCAGGATGGATCCGTCAATTGGCACGGCTTCGTTGAACTGTGCAGCTCTTTCGACTGCGTCATTTCCTGCGACTGCTTCATCCACAAAAATTATGAGATCCGGAGTGCTTACCCTGCAGATCTTTTCCATCTGAGACATAAGGTTCAGGTTCGTATGCATGCGGCCTGCAGTGTCAGAGAGCACAAAATCTATTTTATGGGCTTTTGCATACTGGACGGCGTCGTAAATAACTGCTGCCGGGTCGGCTCCCGCCTGGTGCTTTATCATTTTCACTCCCAGCCGGCTTGCGTGGATTCCAAGCTGGTCGATTGCGCCTGCCCTGAAAGTATCTCCTGCAGCCAGGATCACGGTATGATCTGATTTGAGCAACCTGTGGGTTAATTTAGCTATAGAGGTTGTTTTTCCTGTTCCGTTAATTCCGACAAATACAATATGAACAGGTCTTTCTATACGTTCTACATACTCATCAAAATCAATAGTATTAGCCGAGACTATGTCCAGAATGGCTTTTCTCAGAGCTGCCTCTACAACTTCTCCGGTATCACTGCCAATATGTTTTGTGGTACCTGTGAGCTGTTTTTTCACGGAATCCACAATTGCTTCGGAAACAGTGAGAGCAAGATCACTTTCAAGAAGTCCCATCTCAAGATCCCATAGAGGCTCTTCAAGGTCCTTTTCACTCAGGTAGACCTCTCTATTGAAGACCAGGGCTTTTGCCTTTTGAGCAAGTCCGACCTTTGAAGTAACCTTTTTGAAAAAAGATTTTTTCTCCTCGGGTTTTTTCTCTTCCTGTGCTTTTTCGTGCTCAATTTTAAGCTGGGCTTCTCTCTTTTTTTCTTCAACCTTTCTTTTATAGTCTGCTTTTTTCTTTTCTTCTATCTCGACAGTTGAAGACTTTGTTACTACCGGTTCTGCAGGTTTGGTTTCAAGCTTAGCAGGCTTGAAATCTTCAAATTTTTTCTCTTCCGGGAGTGCTGTAGATTTAGTTTCTTCAAAAACAGGTTCGATCTCTTCTTCAAGATCCTCTTCAAAATCCTCTTCAAAATCTTCTTCAAAGTCCTCTTCATCTGGTACGGGCTCGGTAGTTATTGCTTTTTTATCAATCGTACCAATGAGTGCTTTTTTAAAATTCCCTAGTTTCTCTTTGAATTTGTTGAACACAGCATTCCACCCGGAGAGATTCAATGAAAAATAGATAAAAGTTAATTTAAAAAAACATAACTCTTGAAAGCGTTTTGAATTTATTTCTGGCTTCTCTTAAACTAATTTTGAGATTTCTTCCGAGCTGGGCTTTCTCACACCAGGCCAGCTTGCTGAAGTCTTGTAGCTTCAGCTTCTAGGGCTTGAATACCCTGTGCAAATTTAGTCAGTGAAGCGTTCATTTGTTCAAGAATTTTAGTAAGCTGCTCTTTACGGCGGTTCAATGTCTCAATAGCTTCATCTGCGGTCTTTTCTGCACTGAAACCGGATCCCAGATTTACAATGATCTTGTCTACATTTTTTATTTCCGCATGAGCATATGAACCATAGCCTACAGGAACCATAGTTTCGGCAGTCTTGCCCTCAACAGTGGCTGCTTTCAGTTCGTTGATCGTTACGATTGTCTGATCGCAGTTTGCAATGGAAGCCTGAATTACGTTCATTTCCTGTCTCAAGGCTTCGGCCTGCCTCTGGAATTCCTGATACCTGGCCGCCAGATTCCTTAAATCGTCTTCACTGACACTTGCCATGATCTTCACTCCTCAGAAATGCTTTCGATCTGGATCTGACTTCTTTTAATACCATGCTTGCTTCCGAAGATTGAATATACCTTATCTGTTGCATTCTTTTCGTTCTGACTTTCAACTTTCTTTGTGAAGTTTTCCCAGTTAGTTCCTGCTATAAACTTGCCTTTTACTATAAAATTCTTCATCTCGGTCACCATTCACGCCGTAGCTTTATTTCGGAACAGATAGATAGTTAACTTTGGATACTAGCTCAGGGTAGAGTATCATTCTATGAATCCCAGTGCTTCTTCAATTCTCCCAAGTTCGGGTCCTGTAGTCTCCGCACCTGCCAGATAGCCCTTTGAGTTAGCAAGCACGCCTGAGCCTAACATCTGTGTCCCAAAGTTCGTAGTCCCTATATTTACCGGAAGTTTGAAGATACTTTCCAGATTTTCTCTTTCTAAAAGTGTCACTTTCGGGTGTACCAGAAGCCCTTGATTAGTGATGACTCCTGCCATCCCTACATTTTTCATTCCGGCAATTGTTCCCCTATAAACTTCGACTTTAAGAGTGTCAGCGATAGCTTCAATAGATTTATCAGATAATTCCGGATGAACAAGGGCTGCAAAATCGTTTGCGAGCACAATGTTACCTACTGCATTTAATTTATCGGGGAGGATTTTTACCTGAACTCCGGTTAATTTTTGTAGCTCATCGGTGTCGGTTCCATACGATACCAGAAAGCCGTTTGAATTCCCCCTGGAGAGAGCTCCTACTACAACGCTTCCATTCACAAGAGTCTCAACTACTCTTACGTTAAGCGAATTCTCAAGTAAAGCACAGGTCTCCGGTTTTGTATTGGGGGGGATGAGAACAACATCTTCCGTACATGTTGCAAATACCCCAATTATTGGGGTATCGTAGATATCCACTGTTCGAATCATGTTCCTTAACTTCAGTTTTCTGATATTTTACTGGGCGAGTTCTACCTGGACTTCGCCATCTGCGAATTTCACAGCTCTGACCCGGACGGAGAGAGGAGGCTTTTCGCAGCCTTTTTCCCAGAGGTGCTCATTGATTGAGCTATCCAGCTTAATCTTCACGAGCTCAACTTTCATGTGCCTTACAAGATAGTTCCTTACTTCAATAACTGCCCTGTTTGCTCTTTTCCATGAAGGTACGCTCTTTACAACTCTAAGGGGGATAGTATAGATTTGTTCCTTTACTGTATCATCTGCCATTTTTCCCACCTACCTCACTTACTTTACATCAAGGCTTCTTCTTCTCCAGTGCCTGCGCCTGGGATGACTTACTACCTTCCGGTTAGTTTTTACAATAACCCACACCGGAACGCGTGTATTCTGTTTGTGCGCCTTTGCAAGACGCATCTTCTGTCCTTTCATATTATGACTCAAGTGAATCCACACCTGTTAAGTAAATAATTTCGCCGCTAATATTTAACGTCGATTATTCTAATTTTAACAAATAGATTAAATAAGAATGTATGTTTATTTATTGTAATACCGGTAAATATATGAGAGCTTTGTTAGACTGTAGAATATAAGGGTTGAATATAACTCGATTATCGTATAAATCTTTATTCCAGAATATCTCCCCTTTCGGAAAACTTCCTGATCTTCAAAAACCTCTTCAAACCAATTCTTTTCTCGAAAGCACATGGGATTGGATATGGGCAGGAAACAGTTCTTTTACTTTCTCAGCACTGTGCCTCTGTCTGATAAACTCCCTGAGCTCAGTTTCATAATCCGCTTTTTGGATAATTTCACTGGGTCCTTCTTCAATTCTCAGGTATCTCTCAACAAGAGCACTCAAGGTTTTTTTACCGTATCCTTTCAAGGGGCAAATATATTGAACTCCCAGTCGGTCTTCAATACTCCTTACCTGAGAAATCGAGAGCACAGGAACCCTGTCATCTCTCCTGGTGCCGTCAGCAATTAAATTTACCTCGGGATCCAAAGCAAGAGTTTCTACTGCTTTCTCATGGATATAATTGATGGCACTTCTTGGGAACCCATCCCTCATTATTTTATCATATGCTTTTTCAAGTGTTTCCTGTTCGATAATGAGAACTCTATGCGGAAACTGTAGCTCTTTTGCAGTCTTTGCCGCTAGCTCTCCATTGGGAAGCAAGCCAAAACTGCAGGTTACAAGTTCGACCTCAAAAAACGGTTCCATTAGAAAGGCAGCAAGTGAACTGTCCTTACCACCACTAAAAAGGACCGAAACTCTCATCGTACTTAAACCCGGGTTATAGACGTCTTACGCTTTTTTGGCTGCATCTTTATCAGGAGTGTTTTAAGTTTTTCATCGTCGATTTGAGACGGGAGTCGTCCACTCTGCGCAAGCGAGATCAGTTGCATCTCGATCTGCTCCACAAAGGCTGGCCGTGACATCTTCAGAGTGGTCAGGCGCTCTCTAGCTTCAGGGGTCAGAATTTGCCTCAGGATAGCCTGCTTCTGTGCGTCCATTTCAGCTCTGGCCTGTTCCTGCTGGTAAGCTGCCTGCATGTCGGGCTGCTGTGCCTGCTGTCTCTGGATCTCTGCAAGCCGTCTCCTTCGGAGTTCTTCTAATTCGTCGTCAGTAGACATGGCAATCACCCTAAATACCGGTTTTCTGTAAGAAATATTTCTCAGTATTTCGCAAGCTCAGGAATTTTCCCAAGGAGTTCATGCTTAAGTTCATTAGCCGTGTTATCGAGCATGGAACGTCCCTTTGCAGATATTGTTCGGCCTTCTTTTACTTTCTGCAAATATCCCGCAGTTTCAAGCTGCTGTACTGCTTTCCTGGCAACCGAACCGCTGCCCTTTGCCTTGTGGCTTGGAGTTGATCCGTTGTCCTTCTTCCCACCGTAAACGGAGCGAAGTCTCTCAATCCCTACAGGCCCGTCTGTATAGATTCTCCTCAGGATTGCAGCGCATCTGGTATACCACCATTCTTCGTTTGTTGGAGATAGTTCCTTGTGTACTCCGGTTTTTACGTTCCCGGCCCACTCCGGGGGAACGATACGTTCATTCTCTTTAAGCTTGCCTGCCACTTTTTCGATAAGTTCGGTTGCAGGGACGTCAAATACTGTAGTCGTGTAGTCTCCTCCTTAATCCGAATTAAATTCTTTTTGCAGATCAGGGACGAATTGCCGATTCTCCTTCCATGGACTGCAAGGTTTTATTTTCCCGATTGAGGTAACTCTGCTCTTTCGAGGATCTAAGATTTGTATTAAAGCTGGATTCGTGGACTCTAGAAATTGGGCTTCAGCCCGATAATGCCGGTAAATTCGATTTATAATATTTGATTTATGATTATACAATCGATCAGGTGATTTTTAATTATGAAAAAATCTTACTAACAACAGGTCACGTCAGTGAACTGAAAAATAACCCAATCATATCCAGTTGGCTTTTGTCAATCGACACAAGCGCAAACACTGAGCGTAATTATCTTCAAGCTATAAAAGCATTTTGTGAATTTACTGAAAAATGCCTGATTAACTTATTCAGAAAAATGAAAGATTATACTAGTTTAAAATGAAAGCAATTCTGGATTGTATGATCGGTTCAATCAGAAACAGAATTACAAAATACATTACCATCGAAGCAAGTCCGAGAGGTACTCCGAGTCTTGCCCATTCTTTGCTGGTTATACCCAGTTTGCTTGCAGAAATAATATTAGGGATGTTTCCGGGGATCAGCATGCCGCCTGAGATTAAAAGCCCCATTAGTGCGCTCTTTAGTTGAGATTCCGTCAGAGCAGGGCCTACCTCAGCTGCTGCGAGAGTAGCATTGTCGAGGATAGCCGAGACCATGTTAACCCAGAAAAGTATGGTTGAAGGCACCTGCGTGAAATATTCGAAAATAAGCGGCTTGAAACCATCGCCAAGTAATACGAGTGCTGCAATAAACACATAGACCTTAACAGCCCTCAGTATGACATCTTTAAGAGTCTCATTAGATTTTTCATAACCTAATCCATGATCTTTCGGATCAGCTTTTCCCAGGAAAAACATTCCCAGAATCCCATATGCGAGGATGCCCGGGACAATGTAGATTCCGAGTAGTTTAATTAGATAATCAAATCCGGCATAATAGGGTGGACCTGATAGTTTTGAGACCGCAATAGTTGAGAGAGGCTCTCCAAGAGGGGTAAGAGCGGCTCCGAGTCCTATTGAAAAGCATGCAATAATTGTGAGATCTATTTCTGATTTTCTTGAGAGGTGTATAGCGCTGATAATTTCAACAAGAATTATTGCCGCAAGTATGGCGGAGATTAAACTTGAAACCAGGCCTAGAACCGCTATAAGGATAAAAGCTGTAACCTTCAGAGAAAGTGCATTGGTCATTTTTCTAATTGCTTCATGAATAGGAGCATTCCATTTATAGATAATAAATCCGACAACCAGCACTATCTGTACAATGCCTATTGGAATGCCATACACATCTGTAATTCTCAGCGGAGCAGTTAGTGCTTCTTCAATAATCCCCAATCTCCAACCTGTATCTGTACCTGCAATTTGTACAAAACCTGAAATCGTCAATGCAAGTATTCCACATATGAACAGGAAGACTTCCAGATTATGTTCAATGATCCTTATTTTAAATGGCCCTATCAGTACGGCCAGGAATATGATTAAAAGTCCAAACGTAATTCCTAACCCAAGAGCCATTAGTGTTTTTCTCCTTTTTTTATTCTGAAATAGTTACGTTGTGGGACTCGTTTTTCATTTTCCATTTTTTTCACAACCAGACAACTTGAATCAAATTTATATTTTATAAAACTAATAATTTAAAGTTAACAGGCTCTGATAATTTCAGAATAACTAAGCTTTTTTTCAAAGAATATTATATATCTCTTACATATTTACCGGTAATGAACTGGCGACCTTAAAATATATAATTCTTGTTCTGGTGGTCAAGGAGGTCACCAAAATTACCGGCAATTAATTGGAGATCTAGATGTACTTATATTTTTCATACGAAAATCTTTCATAAATTTAGCTTTTATTTAACTTTTTTAAAAAGTTCTCAAGTTAATTAATCCACAGAATGAAAGGTATGAAAATAAAAAATCCAGGTATTGCTTCCTTTTTAAGTCACGGATAGTGCTCTTCAGAGTACATCTCAGAAATTGAGGACAGGGGATAAATTGAAGACTTATTGTACTTTGAGTTAGTTTTTTGCCTAATATAAGTATGTAACCGGCAGTAAGCTAGATACTTATTATTATTTATAATTTTCTCCACTTGTTATTATTTTTTGTATTTGTTCACCGGAAGAATAAAGTATATGTACTATTACTTAAATTTATGCAAAAGACAATACTTAAATTTATATAAAAGACATAATTAAAAGTGCAATACTTAATTTGAACTCATTAACTTTTTCATTACATAAAAACTTAAAGAAATTAAAAAAGTTTCTGATCCCGGTTGTAATTCTGGAAACGGAACCAGGAATGAATAAATTATTGTGGGATTTTATTCCCACTGTTTTCTAACTTTTTAGAATACAAGTCCGAGATCTTCTAATTTCTTTCGTGCACCGTCGTAAACTGTCATGTATTCATCGGTTGGGAGTACTTTCTTTACGTCATAACATTCTTGGAAAGTTTTCCCTGCAGGTGCTGTTGCATAATTCTTTTCATAGAGGGATACGAGACTGTCCAAAATCCTGTTAACTTCAGGGATCTCTACGCCTGCAGTTGCTCTTGCAACTTCTCCCATCATTCTGGCTTCCATACCGGTAGTCTTGTCTGTCACCACACCCTTTGCCGAAGCTACTCCCGAGAGAATTTCTCTACCGGATGCGGTGTCAGTGATGGACTGGGCTGAAGCTTCAAGCAGGCACATTTCAGTACAGGGGCCTGCACAGGGGTAATACTGGTTACCTGAGAGAATGTCGGTAAATTCAGAAATTGTTGCACATGCCCAACCTGCAATCATTAGTGTTTCCCTGGTGTTGGTCGAACCCCAGCGGATGTGTACAGGGCCATCAAGGTGCCAGCTTGCATTGCACATGAGCACACCATTGATGTGCGTTGCGACGTTGACAATCGTAGTTTCTATAATGCCTCCGGCATACCCTCCGAAGATAGGCATCTGTTCGTCCATTATGATGTCACTGTTTGCACAGTAGTGCGCAATAACCGAAATTGCATCAAGATCGATCTTGAGTTCGCAGAGTTGAGAGACCTCGTGGCTGTCCGTGCAGGCCATTCCGCCATAGCAGTCAGCGGAAATGTTGCCCTGAGCGGACAGGGAGGTCTCGGGTCCCTAGACAGCCATGCCAGGCCTACCAGCCATGGCGCATGCGTTTTTGATCAACCTGGTTTCCGTCTTTGCTGCAAGTACCTCGTAGGGGCTTTTTGGAATAGGAGCTTTACCTCGCACTGTGGTCATCACACCGTTAACGATGGCGTCTACTTCCTTTTCAAGGGCATAGCTCATGTGAAGAGGGAGGAATACATCTTCCGAGATAGGAGAACCGGTAGGGCCACCCTGGATAATGGGCTTTCTCTTATCCGCAATACCTCTCTTCCTGACATTAATTGCCTCTCTGCCTGTTCCGAGCACAAATTCTTTCTGTGGATTATTGATTGCATCCCAGATTTCATCTTCAGTGTATTTTACGATCCTGTGAGTGTCGGTACAGTAAATACCGCACTCAAGCAGCATCTCAATTCCTGCGTGGAAGAGTTTTTCCATCATGTCCTTGTCAGTTGGGACAAACTCTCCTTTGAAGTCAAGCCCATATTTCTGCTTGAGCTCCGTTGCTTTCATCGGGATCTTCATAAGGTCCCAGTCGTCCAGGGTACACTTTTCCCCAGTTATTGCTCTGTCATAGAAATCATAGCAATCAAATGATTTTCTAAATGTCATTTTTTTGCCTCCCGGGATTATTTCATGATCTCAAGGGCTACTCTTGCAGCTTCGGCAGCGTTCTCCGCAGTTGCGTCTGCTCCGATTTCTTCAATCCATTTATAAGATACCGGGGCTCCTCCGAACATGCATTTTACGCTGTCTCTGAGGTTTTCTTCCCTGATCAAGTCCATCAGAGTTTTCTGGCCGAGCATTGAGGTGGTCATTAGGGCAGAACCTACTAAAAGAACCTTTTCTCCTTTATGTTTTGCAGCTTCTGTTACAACTTTTTCATTAAGCACGTCAATTCCAAGGTCAATAATCTTGAAACCGTTTGCTCCAATCATTGTAGTAACAAGCCTGTGCCCGATATCGTGAATATCTCCTTCTGCAACAAAAGTAATTGCAATTCCTGTTCCCCCCTCCCTCTGCCGTGTTTTTCTCCAGCTCGGGAGTAAGGACTTCCATTGCATTACTCATTGCTTTTCCGGACATCATTATTTGGGGAAGGAAAAATTCAGCAGCTTCGAACTTGTCACCAACAATCTTCATTCCAACGGAAAGCCCCTTATTAATGATGTCAAGAGGTGGGATTCCTGCATCTAAGGCTTCCCGGGTCAGCTGCGCGATACCTGATACGTTTTGAGTCAGGATAGCATCGCGTAACCTATCAAAGATCTCGGTATTTGTCACTCGATCATCACTTCCTTTCATTCCACTTCTAGATAATTCAGTAATGAATCAATTTTGACCGGCTGTCGGCAACTTATTACCTATTTATAATATATAAAATTAACTAAACGGGTTCTATATAGTCTTCGTCTACTAGCTAGATAGTAAGCTTCTTGAAAAGGCAACTGCTAATGATATAATGATTTTTAAGGCATTAGCCTACGAAGACTTTTCACTTCCTTAAATGTGAGCTTTTAAGTTCGGCAAAAATATCCAAATTGCAATAAAGTTAAGTTTAAGACGTGTCTTTATGCTTTTAATGGTGGAATTAAAAATGAAAATGATAAATCATACCGTATCAGCTTTTCAAGATCTTCTAATAGGGCACACAAATACATATTATTCGCCTGAAGATATTAGAAAAGCCAAACTGTTTTTAAATGTGTATGCAGAGAGAGATATGAGCAGAGTAGTAATTATGCGGGAGCTGGGTCTTCCAAAAGGTACCATTGCTAAAATGGAGAAATTGTATAGACGATATAAAGAGGGTTCTCTTTGAACAAACGAAGCGGTTCTGTTGCAAAAAATCTGGCTTTTGTACATAATCATTGAAAACATTCACAATAAGGGAAGTTTATCAGTAGTGTCCAAGAAGTTCTGTAAAAGCATAAATCTTAAAAAGTCACTAATCCAGATCTAATATAATATTCAGAAATATGGTTTTGAAATTACAGCAAATTTTATAAAATAAAAAACTACTGGTTTATTCTATATCAAAAGACATTAAGAAATGTGCCTATGTGTTTCTCACTATTTTTTTGTATTTGATTGGGGTTTATCGAAGGAATCAAGTGTATTAATGTTCATGTCCAGAGACCTCCTGCAGTAACACTCAATGAAACTCCCGAGGAATTCCATATTTTCGCTGGAGTGTTTACAAATATGTCAGAAGATTTAAATCAAATTTACTGCGTTAGGACGAATTGTATCAATTTCAAATGATGATATGAACTTTCTTATCAAAATGACAGACGATGACATCGAATCTTATATTACAAAAAGATTCCAAGGAGAGGAAATAAAACAGGGAATTTTAAAAGAATTCGTAAAAATAGTATTGATGGAAAGGTAACACCATGAATTGTATTGATATTGGTAGCCCGAAAGGATACCATTTATCAAGTCTTAATATACCATTTTAGCGGGATATATAAAAACACCCAAATTATGCACCTCTTTCAGAAGCTACTGTTTGTAAATATTAAAACTTGCTATTTATCCGCTGGCTTATTCTAATATATTTAACCGTAATCTGGTCCGTTATTTTAAGATAATTAACATTGGTAAACACTTTAGATATTTATATATAGTTATACTACCTATGTAATAGTAGTTGATTAAAAGTCGACCGTGGAATTGGTCAGTCCACGCATCTAATAACCTCCATAGCAAGGCCGGGCTTTCTATTCAGCCGGCCAACAAATCTTTTCAAATTATCCTCCAAAACTGTTTCTGCTTTCCTGACATCTCAAACCTCCAAAAAGGCAAGGAAGGAAAATCTTTGATACTATACTTCTGCTTTTGTAAAACAGTACGAGGATTTAACATTCACTTGAAAACAGCATCGATAGCGATGAAAAAGAATAAATAAATTGATGTTGAAAAGGAAACTATAAATTAGGCTAAATCTGGCATATGTCCGGATAGTAAATTTCGTACGCTAAGAAATTACTATCTTAACTCCTGAAAAATTTCGTGACCCGAAGGCATCTAAATTAATAATAGTCCGTCTGGTCAATGATATACTTCCTAATAGTCGTTAACGTGTTCAGAATAAGGACGATATGTAAGGTAATCAGTATTTGATGTTCTCCTCTTGATAACTGCTACAGGCCTGGACCAAGTACATTGTTGCCGTTTTAGATTTAATTCATCTACATTATTTTCAGTTCCAAAGTTACTTTCTCGTTTGATGTTGAATGCTTAACGTATGAAATTTAGGATTTGCTGGCTGCACCCCTTCGTCCTTCGATGATGAGAGCTTAACGAAAATAATTTAGATTTTGATGCAGAGGTTCCAAGGTAGAACCGATGGATTTTAAAAGACGTATTTGTATTTAAAAAGCAGAATAAAGTGTAAATAAATTCTTTAATTTTCCTATTTACGAAGCATTAACTATATATTATAATTTTGTATGGCAGTTATAAGTATCTCTCTAAAAATATCTGTGTTTAAATTTCAACATACAAACATTATTAATATAAGTTAAGCGTAAAAGAAAAGAATGATTAAGAGTTAAAGGGGTTTTTCTCTTAATCATAGGGATGAATCACTCAATTGGGAGCCTTATCAGAAGTGGCAAGAGGCTTCCAATCTTGACAAAATTGCAATGTTCTTTAGAAGATGTTAAAGATCATTGTAGATTTGCTTTTTATACACTAGAACTCTCTACATTTTAATTCATTATATTTCTTATGTCCAATGTCGCTAACAATTAGCGTATTTAATTACATATATTAATTAATGACTAAATTAATAATACTAAAATAATAATGAATCAAAATATATATTAAAAAGATAAATCACATCTTTCACTTATGCACAGGTTGTTGAATAAGAAAGAGTGATTACTCACTCTCCCTCTTCTAAGAACTGGACGTGCACCTTTCAATGCATCCAGCTCAAGCGTTCTATAACCTTTTCTGTATCAGGCAGCAGCTTTTTTTTTCAAACGGAGTGACTATTCCGGAATCTTATTTTGCTCTGACGTTCACGGAAGTAGTCAGGATCAAGAAATGGATGCATTTGTAATTTTAAAGGAATATGTCTATAGATTCTGGTTTTGGATAAAAACAATAGAATGTTTCTTTCTGTTTTGAAGTTCCACTTTCGTGTAGCATTCCGTTTCCAATATTTGTTAATAATCCAAGTTTTGGACTTATTCGGATGTCTCCTTTTTGCCCATCTCCATAACATTTCCCAGATTATGTGGTCAAAGTCTGGAATACGTCAAAAGAGACCACTGAATTGTGGTAGTTGGTCCAACTCTGATTATGGGATTTAGTTTGGAGATTAAATTTTCTTGGGACCATGCCATCCCTTTCCTTAAGGTTTGACTAATTGTTTCAGTGAATCTTTTAATGGACTTCTTGGAGGGTTTGGTCAGAAGCTTACCATTGTACTTACGGAAGTTCCAGCTCAGAAAGTCGAAGCCTTCATTAATGTTTGTGATAAGAGTCTTATCATCGGATAGTTCAAGACCTCTTTCCTTGAGGAAAACAGCAATCTTGTCTTTGATTTCTCTGGCAGTTTCTTCTGAATTAGCAGTTACTATGAAATCATCGCAGTATCTGATGAAGTTGACCTTGGTTGAGTTTTTACTTCTTTTCGGGTATTCAGCCAAAAGTAGTTTCTCGATACCGTCCAATGTCATATTAGCCAAAATGGGGGAAATCGTACCGCCTTGTGGCGTACCTGCTTTGGTTGGATTCAGATGACATTTATATATAAATCCTGCTTTAAGAAATTGAGTTAGTATTGATTTTTCCATCGGAATATTGGTCAACAACCACTGATGATTAATAGTATCGAAGCAGCCTTTAATATCACCTTCAAGGATCCATTGGGCTGAATTTTTCTTGCTTAGGCATAGAAAGATTTGCTCACGAGCATCTTTAGTACTTCGATGTCTTCTAAATCCAAAGGATCTGAGATCAGACATCGTTTCAGCTATGGGTTCAGGGGCTAACGCATATAAAGATTGCATAGCTCTATCATACATA
>CAWFUY010000050.1:0-93431 GCA_963818955.1 uncultured Methanosarcinaceae archaeon
TGAAGTTCAGATATAGTTATCCAGACCTCCCAACCTCCATAAGATATGCTCTATGAGGCTTATTAGTAGTTTTACGTGTTTAAGCTTGCGTTATTCTGCTTCCTGGGGAAAATAACTTCTTGGGAATGAAGTAGATGATCAGAAACAAAATTGGAACAAAAGGACTGCTTCTAGCAATGCTTCTGTTTTCAGTCGCATTGGTACCGGTTGTTAATGCTCAAACTGAGAATGATTATTCGGTAACCGAAGAGGTAGCTTTTGAACATGCAAATGCGCAAATAATAAATTTTATTGCAGACGGTGGCGAATTTGAAGGGTGGAAAGGAGCTTTTATCTATCCCACGCCATTGGAACTCTATGATCCAAACGGGCAGAAGTTGTATTATCAATTTTCCGTATATAAAAATAATAGCCTTATAGGTAGAGTCGACGTAGGGGCGAATAAAACCCTTGGGCAGTCAATTCAGGTTATCGAATTAACCCCGGTTCTGTATAATACAACTGAAGCAGTGAATAAGTCAATTGAAACTGCCAGAAATGAATATCCGAATGGGGAAATAAAATCAACTGAGATGGTTGTATATTGCTATCCCAGCATTGGAGCGATGACCGTCATAGAGGACAGAGCTTCAAGAGATGAACATCGGATATTTGTAGACGCATATACTCTTGAAGTAATTCCTGATAGACCTGCAACTGAAACGGAGTCCGGAATCTGGTCAATTTTTGACCGGAGATTGCAGAATGGGTTGGAAGAGAATTTAAAGAGCTGGCAGGCAAGTGATCAGCTTTCTAAATCTGTAGAACAGGAAGTGGCTGATAAAGGAATTTGTATCAGTGTGCCTGTGACTTTGGATGATTACCTGAATTCTGAGGCAACTAATGTGAATTATGAGAACTATACTTACTTTTTTGGACTTTACTCAATGGGGAATACTGTGATTAGCAGATATGGCAAACTTCCGGTACTGGAAACTGAAGCACAGAAAGAAAACTGGAACTCTTCTCTAGAAGACCTAAGTAACAGGATAAAAGACAAGGTTGCCTCCAAATACATGTATCCTCATGGAGAGGTAATGTCGTGCGGAATTAGTGGCAGGGGATACTTTGTAATTTTGTTCAAGTATGGCAGTGTTGATGAACCTTTGATGGATGAGATATACACTCTAATAGACGATTCTGCAAAAAAGATGGGCGTCCAGGACATCCCCGTTGAGTTTGGTTACGGAACCTACTGGGAGGAAATTTACCTGGAAGGCATTAACCGCTGGTTCTGTTATGGAGATAGTACGGAGAATTTGTCTAAATCAAATATTGATACTCTTGAAGATTCTATGGAGCACAGACCGACCATGCCCTCGCTTAAAACAATTGCAGCTTATGGAATCATTCCTTTGTTAAAAGATCCGAATGAGATTAACTTATGGCAGGAAAAGCTGTATATGATTGATGATCACATCCAGGAAAAAATCGCGCCATATATGGAAAGGGGTCAGATAATAACTTATGGGGCAAGGATAAGGCTGGAAATAGAAGTTAACGAAACTTTGTCTCCCGAAGAAAAGAACACTATAGCTAAAGAGGTCTACCGGATCATTGACGAAGAAGCAAGAAAACAAAATATTACAGATGTTCCTGTTGTTTTTATGTCAACATCTGAAAAAGAAGCCATGACAGAATCTAATAATTCGGATAATAGTGATTCTGAATCTGACACTGACGATAAGCCAAGCAAAAATAACTCTATTCCAGGTTTTGGATTATTGGGAAGCTTAACCTGCCTTTATGGAGGATGGAAACTCAGGAAAAGTAATAGCCTATCCGAAAAGTCCTGCTGCTCTGATGATATACATGCACATGCAAAATGTGGCATAGCATATATCGACTGACATCTTACTCAACTCATTAATTGTCCTGAGATTAGATAGGTTGCCTTACTTTTTCCAGGAGGGAGACTTCATAGGTAATCGGAGATGGTACTTATACAAAAAGTAAATTACTTTCGATTAGGGTAATGCTAAGAGAGTAGTAGAGTATTTCTTCAACGTTTACTACTATTCTATTCGATTTCTGATTCAAGCAAAATTAGTACCAAAACCTTCGTCGGGTATCTAATCGTTTTTCTCGCGTAATACATGTCCAACTAAGGGTTAATGAATAACCAAAAGTTATAATACAACCATGAGTTATAATATAACCATTAGTTACAATATTCTATTGATACTACCTCCGGGCAGAATACTACACAATTGATGGAGTAAGTGAAATGAAAATCGAATCTGTGAAATTGGTCTATTTTTCACCTACCGGAACAACAAAAGCGGTTGTTCAGGGCATTGCGCATGGTATTAATCCGGGCACCACGGAATTAATTGATATAACCACACCGGATGCAAGAAAACAACCGTTATTGACCTCGGAAAATGAATTGCTTGTAATTGGAGTTCCCGTTTATATGGGGAGAGTGCCGGCAGTACTGATTGAATGGCTGAATGCAATTCAAGCTCATAATACCCCCACGGTCTGTGTTGTTGTCTATGGTAATCGTGTATATGACGATGCACTACTCGAACTAAAAAATATTATAATAAAATGTGGGGGTATTCCCATTGCCGGTGCAGCATATATCGGGGAACATTCATTCTCAAATTCCGAGACACCAACAGCACAGGGACGTCCAGATGAATCTGATTTAAACCATGCAAAAGTATTCGGACTGAAAATCCGTGAAAAACTGCAATCTATTTCATTAATCTCTCAAATTTCTGATGTAGATATACCTGGCGTTTATCCCTATAGAGGTAGTTCGAAGTTATGGGATGTTGATTTTATCGCGGTCGGTGATGAGTGTTCACAATGCGGAATCTGTGCAGAGAAGTGTCCTGTTGGTGCTATTGATGCGGAAAATTCCCGTTTGATTGATACGGAAAAATGCATTACCTGCTGTGCGTGTATCAAAAACTGCCCGCAAAATGCCAGGTCTATGAAACCCGGGCTGGTTAAAGACGCATCAGTGCGTCTCCATACGCTCTATAGCCAGCGAAAGGAGCCTGAATGTTTTATCTAACGAATATATCCCAATTATTGAATAAATATGGGTTGGTCGGAGGGAAAGAATGGGAATAGCTGATAGAAAACAACGAGAAAAAGAGCAGCGAAAGACAGAGATCCTCGATGCAGCCGAACGTCTCTTTTTTTCTAGAAGTTACGAAGATGTTTCCATGGAAGAGATCGCCCGCAAGGTTGAACTGAATAAGGCTACCCTCTATCTATATTTCAAAAATAAGGAGACGATTTTCGCTACCATCGTACTCCGGGGTATCCAGATCCTTAAAGAAAAATACATGGAATGCATGGAGAAACAGGTGCCGGGTATTGCCAAGGTAGCCCTGATGGGACAGGCTTATTACCAATTTTCACAGGAATACCCCGATTATCTTCGAATGATCCACTTTTATGGGTCTGAACGTTTTTCCAAAGAAAACCCGTGTACTGCAGAGATTGGAAAAGGATACGGCACCTGCCGCCTGATCCTGCGGGATGCGATCCGGGAGGGCATCGATGACGGGACAATCCGGGCCGATCTCGATCCGTTCCTGACCTCGATGTATCTTATGATATCCTTTATGGGTATCCTCTCCATGGAAAATAAATGGAAAATGGTGATTGAGGCGGAGGGATTCAGCTACGAGCAGTTCACCAGTGAATTCTTCCGGTTCATTACTCCGGCAATTTCATCCGGTGAGAGTTCTCACAACATGGATGTTAAGGATTTCACAGAATTTGGATTCTTTTTAACGGAACCTTTGCCTGAGGAGAAAATGAGAAAAAAATCTTAATTTTTGATATCGTGGGTGTTTAACACTTTATTACTTCTTTTTCTTGCTCCCATTAGGGGCTCATATTATTTGTGAAATCACTAACAGTCATGCATTTGTCTGACATTTTTTTAATTAGCTTTTCCCTTTCTTCCTTTATCCTTTTCATGTCCTCATCAAATGATTCATGAAGTGGGGTGCGTACACATCGGATGGGGCCTTTTCTCATGGTATTTCCTTCTCAACTATATCCGTGATTTTCTATTTTGATATATTTTTAAACAAATATATAATTTCAACTGAAAAATTACTTTCCTAT
Organism: uncultured Methanosarcinaceae archaeon; assembly: GCA_963818955.1. GTDB lineage: Archaea > Halobacteriota > Methanosarcinia > Methanosarcinales > Methanosarcinaceae > Methanosarcina. Next base: position 4,138 of record CAWFUY010000050.1, read on the forward strand.
CATTATATTTATGCTGCTGCTTCTATTTTTTTGTCAGTGACCGCCCAATATTTGCTCACTCCGTGAGCATGTGGGCGTTGAGAGAAGTTTTAAGCGTTAGGCATCGAAGTTATTACATTTATTAGATAATTCTGTAGTTGGTTAATGAAATTGAGTTTTGAGTTAATTTCCTGAACTCTTACAAATCAGTGTTAGATGATGGAAGATCCTTCACCTAAATCTCTTTGTTTGTGAAGGGAAAAAAAGCAGACAGGCAATTCCGAAAACCATTTCAAAGCCCGCGTACTCTTTTAGGTCCCGCTCTTAGTTGTAGTAATTCAGACCATTGGTTAGTCCCACTGACTCATTTCTGGTGTTACCCTTTTTGCAGGCTCAATTGAGTAAGAGGAGATAGGGCACAGTTAAAATATTTTCTTGCCTGAATGCTTCCTCTTTCGATTATCATATTTGCCCTTTCAACAGCTAGTTCAAGAGTCGTGTTTCAGATGGTTGGTATCAAAAAGTGGTTTAGGTAAGCCAGATGTCTGGTAGGGAATGAGAATATAAAAAGGATCAAATAAATATACATACCTGGTATTAAAAAATCCTGGTTAAAAGAAATGATATTCTAAATTACTTTATTCAAGTTTATCTTTAAAATTAAACCCCGGACAAGGATTATTTTTTTTCCAAAACAGACTTATATAAAATATTAATTATGAAAGTAAGTTTATATGTTAGTAAGTTTACTTTTCGTTGTCAAACCGCAATATCGGCAAGACAATTAAAACTACGATGTACAGTAAAAAACAAACTTAATCAACCAAGATGAAAAAAGAGAAAAAAATTCAAATTTTCATTTTGGGTTAGATAAAAGTTTGCTTTCTAATTCCAACCTAAATTAAGAGGTGAATATGATGAAAATGAAACACATAATTGCCCTATGTCTTGTTCTCACGCTCTTACTGCCTTCGACAGCATTTGCTGCTAGTTCTGCTACTCCAAAACTAAATATAAAGGTAGTAAACAGTGGAAAAACCGCGACTGCTTCCTATAGTTACTCCGGCCCAGCTGAATATTCTCACACATGGAATTTCGGTGATGGCTTTACTTGTCACTGTACCAAACGATCTCACACATATGCTAAGCATGGAACATATAAAGTTTCCCTAACTTTGGTTACAAGAGATAAGCATACTTATACAACATATAAATATATAAAAGTATAATTATCTATAAAAATCCCATCGTCTGGTGGTCACTACCATTGAATATTGGTCACTACCACCAATCTTTTAGTAATTTTTTGTAATTTAAAAGAATTTGTTGTTCAAAAATCAGTGAGTCAATTTATTTTTACTATTTTCACAATAATTGGATTTAATCAATTATTCAATAAAACTGGATGCTAATTTTTCAAATACTAAAAAGCACTATTCCACCAACTTCAAAAACCTCACACAGTTAAACTTTCAAACTTACTCATAAAATTAATATAGTATGTGATCTTATCTATCTTTGCCTAACATACGCCAAAAAACAGGTAAAGAAATTGCCTGTACCTCAAAACATCCAAAAGCCAGACAAAATGGGCGGGCTTCCAACTCTCCAGTTCCCCGCCCAAATCCTTTCTTTTAATAAGTTTCCAGATTTATTGCGGTTGGTTTGTCTTTCTTAAATATTTTTTATGTATCTAAATAATAGTTAATAGTAAAGGTATCTTAAAATTCAGGATTTTAATGCACACAAATGCATTCAACGTAATTAATTAACGTTTATTTGTAAGTTTAATCTTAATTAAAACTTTTTTTGTAAATTTAATCCGATTTACCTCACTATTTAAGTAAGTATATTTATATTTTCCAAAGCAAATTCAGAGCGTCGGTCGACAGCCAGTCGACAAGACAAAATGGGCGGAAAAGAAATTAGGACTTGCGCGGCAGTTGAAGTGTAACTCTATGAATAACATCAACCATCGAAAAACGGCTATCTATCTTCTTCAACGGCGTAAGTCTTTCATATAAAATTAAATGTTACATTAAAATTCAAATTATTAACATATTGTTCCCTCATGACTATTGCAGGAGCTTCCCCAAATAAATAATATTTGAAAGTTGTAATTTCATTAGTTAAAATTTGCTTCCCGGAGACAAAATTAGAAACATGCTCCCAATTGGTGTGTTAACCTCTTTGAAGAAAAAACCTTTAATCTTAATTACTATTCCTCGTGGGGACATAAAGAACTAGAGTACATTTGTTGAGAAATGAAGTAAAATGAAAATTCAAACCCATATACCGAATAAGAACTTAAAACTGTATAAAGGGTTGAAAGATTATGGATAATGAAAAAAAAGATTCTACAAACGGAATTAAGTATCAAGACTTTAACAATTTACGTTTTTGCAATTTTTTTCACACAATAATGGAACCACCTCTAAACATGTGCCATTCGTGCTTTAATAGCCGGGATATTCTGGAAGTCAGGGAAGAAAAGTGTAAAATATGGGTTGATTGTTCAGGAAAATTAAACGAGAACGATACAGGAAAGAATGCTCCCGTTATAGCTGAGCTTGTGATAGCAACTGTAAAGGGAGAACATGGTGAAAAAGATAAGAAGATCATTTTAAATAATTTCCCGGGCAGTATAACCTGGTGTCCTTTTGGTTAACCGTTATCTCGTGCTAATATTCAATAGTCAAATCCAATATTCATATATCCAAATATTATAGTATGTGGTTTATTTCTGCCCGAAAACACAGAATAAATCTTTAAAATATCTCCCCCATATAAATTAGAAGTTTCTTTAATTTGAATTATATAGCTACGGTTTTCCTCATCATAACGACGCACAAAAAACGAAAATCAGAGAGTGCGAATCTATGAAAATAAATATCAAAATAAAAACAGATATGTTACTGAAAATAGGTTTGTTGCTAATTTATATTGCCATGTTATTAAACTCTTATTTTGGGGGGAAGCTTCATTTATAATTTTTGTTGCATATCTAGAAAGAATCTATATCAAAGTATAATTAGAAAGGAATACCCCAGAGAGGATACCATTTTTCCACATTTTTTTCAATAGGCATTTCCTTTTCCATGTCAGCCCTGAGCCTGAACTCGAAAGGACTATCCCTCTGATTGCCCGGAAGAGGAATAAAAGGATAGTAAGTACCCTGTTTGAAGTTAAATATCCAATAAACTACTTTTCTCCCATCGGTAGTCTCCCGACTTGCTGCCGTTTTGGTTCCAGTTTCGCTATCGAACCTGTAAATGGCACAGAGGATTTGCTCTCCAAAGCCGCGTTCTTCAAGGGTTTGACTTACAAGGTGAATGTTCGCAACAAGGTCATCGAAATCAGGATCTTTGAAAATCGCCCATAGAAAATTGAATTCATCTTTTTCCATTCTGAACTCGGTTTCAGTTTCTTTTGAGCTGTACTCCAGAAGCTCCTGAATTTCTGTTCTAGCGGATTCGTAGGCTGAAGCCCCGATTGGTTTAAAACATATCCCCGCATACCCGGATGGCTTCAAGTTAAGACTGCTTTCCAGAGTTATGCTGGCTGTAGAAATTGCAAAAAGTTTTTCACTTTTTGCTTTGGGAAGTTTGCTACTTCCCAGTATCGCATCCATAAAATCTCGGAAACCCATTTGAAGTTGTCTCCTAAGCTTACTTCAATCAACTTACTGCATTTAACTCATTTCTTGCTGCATCTTTTCAAGTTTGGCTATTCTTTTTTCCACGGATGGATGGGTGGAAAAGAGGTCCATAAATGAAGACCCTGAAATAGCAGGGATAATGTAAAAGGCATTCATTCCTTCCATTTTCCTCAGGTCTTCCCGTGGTACCCGGTCCATAAGCCCGCTTATTTTCATCAGGGCCGATGCAAGGTCTGAGGGCTGCCCTGTAATAATCGCCGAACCCCGGTCTGCCGAATATTCTCTGTATCTTGATAGGGCACGGATCAGCAGGAAGCTGACAACCCATACTACAATTGAAATAAGCCAGACGACTATCAGACTTCCTCCATCCCGCCGACGATCCCCTCCCATGTTAAAGTAAAGACTGTAGCGGACGAAGTAGAAAGCCACCGTTGAAAGGAAACTGGCAATCGTCAGGACTGTCATGTCTCTGTTCTTTACGTGGCTTAGCTCATGGGCGAGTACTGCCTCGAGTTCTGCTGGAGAGAGTTTATTCAAAATTCCTGTAGTAACTGCGACAACTGCTTTGTCCGGGCTCCGGCCGGTTGCAAAAGCGTTTGGAACCTCTGTCCTGACAATTGCCACCTGCGGTTTCGGAAGGTCAGCTATCGCACAGAGCCGCGTGATCATCCCATGCAATTGAGGGGCTTCTGTTTCTGAGACTAACTGAGCTCCGGTAGTCCAGAGCACCATCTTATCCGAATAAAAGTATTGAACAGCCATGAAAAGGCCGACAAATAACAACATGAAGATTGGAGGTGCTCCATAGTACGAAAGGAATGCCAGGAAAAAAAGGTAAACTACTGCAAGAAGAAACATAGTGAAAAGCATCCTTCCCTGAAGTCCTAAATCTCGTTCCCACTTTCTTTTCATATATAATTTCGCCTATCCCACTTATTTTCAATATAATCTCATCTATCCTACTTTATTTTCGATGTAATTTAGCCTATTCAACTTTTTTATGTTCGACCATATGCGATAGATAGATTATATAAGTACAATTTTAAAGACAATTAGATTAAATTAAATGATATTAAGTCTTAAATGATATTAAGTCCATGTTAAATAATAATTGAATTAGGTCAAATAAGCTTATTGATGATTTACCTGCGGCTAATGTATAAAAGGTTTATTCAAAAAAAGTATTGAAAGGTTGGAGCTAAAATACAGATATTTGGTGGTATTATATCCGGTATGTTGAAACCGGATAACAACCAACAATTATAATTCACCAACAAATCAGTCAGGATTGTCTTTGTCCATGACGTAAGCTACCATTTGAGGGCTCAGCTTGCTCTCTCTTGAAACCTTTACTTTTATTTCTTCAGCCATTTTACCTTCAAGCTTCATTTCCTTTATTTTTTCGAACACGGAAGGCTTAATGACAAAATATTCACTAATATCTTTCCTGTGACCCCAGACATCTCCTTCGACTAGCTGGATTCTCCGCATCTCAAGGAACGTTTGGATTGACTTTGAAACCGAACGCCTGTAAGACTGAGATAACTGCAACACCTCAAGTTTCGGACAGGTATCCACAAGTCCTAAAACATCCTTGTTCGATGGCCTGAAAGCCAGGTGAACAATACGTTCATTAGGATTGAGAGTAAAGATTTCCTCTCGCGAACTAACAACTCGAATTTTAATGTTTTTTCCCCCACTCCAAAGTTTTTTTGAATTTTATATCAATATAACTAGATTATACTTATTATATAAATTTATCTCAATCAACTAATATTCTTTTATATGTATATTTTATTTTGTCTTTATGTTATATTCCAAAATTCAAGATCATTTAGTAAATAAAGGAATAATAAGTTATTTCGTGATAAAATTTCTCTATCTTTTATATAATATTGATATTTTTATTATTATTGAGTTATCAGGTTACTAATTTAATAATTATAACCTTTGAGCATCTTAAATTGTATTGTGAAAATTTTCTCAACTTCAAATAAAAGAAGTCTGTTAAATAAGGGTATAAGAACAGTGTTTTAACAAATAATAGATAAACATTGGTTGTAAATATCTTGCTTCTTTTAGGCCCCCAGTGTTGGCCAGTAGTGAGTATCTTCAAAATTTCCTTAAAAATTCAATTTTGGTTCTGCGAGTAGTTTGGTTTGTTGTTTATATCTTCTACCACTAATGTCAACCCGTTTAAAGCCTCGAAACCCATAATAGCAAGAGCTCCAAGTACTGCAGCAAAAGAATCTGTTGCTAACTCATCCTCAGAACACGCTTTTTTGTAAGCTTCTTCGAGCTTTCTAAATACTTCTAAAACATCGCTCGGAAGCTTTATTACCTCTTCCGTACCCTGATTTTCGCAGATTATAACAATGTCCCGAATACTTCGCCCCGCTAGCTCCAAAGAAAACATTTCAGTAAAACCCCAGTTTGTTAACTACCCTATGTAGAGTAAAGTGATAATACGAAAATGTATATGTAATTTTCTTAATGGTTCTGTGAGTTAACTGGGTCTTCTCCTGAACGATTAGGAGTCACCGGAAAATATATCCCACCCGTATGTGAACGGTAGCTCTTCGTACGGATCATACTGTTCCTATGAGTTTTATGACGAGGGGCGGGAGATCAACTTAAAAAATATATTTTTGTCAATGGAGTCTATCCAGCCAGTTAAATAAAGAACAGCAGCGTAAATAAGGATAGAAACAAAACTGAGTAAAAGGACATCAACGTAGGACCTGAACAGGATTAAAATAAAAGATATTGCTGCCGCTGCTATTAAAGGAGAAATGGTTTCCTTGAGTAAGTTCTCATGTAAAAGGTTTTTATCAATCCAGAGCAGACCGAACATCATGGCTACGAACGTAGACAATACGGTAGCAATAGCGGCACCTGTGTAACCAATCCAGGGAATAAGTATCAAATTTAAAATTACGTTTAGTAAAGCTGCAATTAATGCTCTTTTTGAGACTATTTGCTGGTTTCCGCTCGAGATACATGTAGTGCTGATAAGGGTGGTTATAAACATAATTGCTGTTGTCCAGATAAGTATTTGTAGTGCAATTGCCGAACGCTGGTATTCGGGCCCATAAACGATATTAATAATTTTGTCCGAATCAAAAGTTACCAAAACAGCTATCAATAAACCTATTGCAAAGAGATATTTAAAAGTCCGGGTATAAGCAAAATTAAACGAATTAATGGAATCCTTGAAGTATTTTGACATGAGAGGGAATGTAGAAGTAGTAAGCACTGTCGGAAGGAAAACAAGGGCATCTGTAAGACGATAGGCAGCAGAATAAAATCCAACTTCAGTATCTCCTCGTAAAAAGGAGAGCATGATTATATCTATTCTGAAATATATTATTGTAAAAACCGAGGCAATAGCTATTGGAATAGCTTCCTTTAACAATTGTTTCATCAAGTTGAGATCTATGTCAAAGGTTACTTTAACTAATCTGTTTGCAAATAGCAACATAAGCAAATTATGTATCAGAGTGGCTGAAATTGAAGCAAAAATTAGAAAATTAAGTCCTTTGTGATTTGAGATAGCTAGAAAAACGAGTAGTAGAAAAACTATTCTGTTGGCTATGTTAAACAGCAAGGAATATTCCATTCTCAATTTTGCTTCATATATGATTCCGTAAGCTCCAACACCACTTATTAGCAGCCCGAGAGAAGCTATGTATAATGCATTTCTCGTAGCTTGAGGGAAATTTATGACATTTACAAGAACAACAGCTAAAAATAGTGCAACAAGCGAAAGACATATCTGCATTATCACTCCGTTGCCAATAAGTTTCCCTGCTTTTTCTGGCTCTTTTGAGGCTTCCCTAACAAGTATTTGATGAACTCCCATGTCAGGAACAAAACTAAAAAAGTAAATGAAAGCAAAAACAAAAGTATATAACCCATAATTTTCCGGACCCAGATAGCGAGCGATATATAATAGAGCAATGAAACTGAGAATGTTTGTTGCTATACCATTAAGAAACAAAAATCCACTATTTCTTGCAATGTCTTTAATCGTCTGCATAAAAATATCAATAAAGACAAGGTCGTAGAAGGATATAACTTTATTGTTATAGTTGGTCCTTATAATCTTAGAATCGAATAATAATTTAGTAAAATGTCCAAAATATAAAAACTTCAATTGTTTAAATTAAAATACCGTTGAAATGATCAAAATTTAAGGAACAGTAAATGGTTTATTATATTATATAGGAATAAATGATCTTAATCTTTTCATTATTATTTTTTTGTATTCCAATAACCTGTGATTCCAGAAATATTCACTAATTTCTCTATCTTTAATCCTTTCTTTTCTTTTTATTAATGGTACTATATACCCCCATAAAAAAGCTAAACCGAGATAATGCGGTCTCCTTAAAGTATATTGAAATGCGCCTAATAATATTAACAATGGATTTTTATTTAAATAATATGCCATATACCCATTATGTTTATATCCATTCCAGAGTCCTTCCGCACTACTTGTTAATCGTTTTTCTACCATCTTTATTTCGTTGAACCTTTGAATATCCCAACCCCGCAATGTAGCTTTTATGTTTGAAATCGAGTCTGCCGAAGGTTCCAACGAAAAGCCGCCTGTGTCAAAGAAACATTTTTTTGACCAGACCCTCCCGGTTCCAGATGGAAAATTTTCAACTCTTGTTGATAGCTTCAATTCTCCATCAATTTCATGATAAAGCCCACCACTTGCAATGCCTAACTTTTCGTTTGTTTCAAATTCATTTACTATTTTTTCAAAATATTCAGGCTCTAATACCGTGTCCGCATCTAATGAAGCAATAAAATTGTATTCAATATTATTATCCTCACAATATTTTATTATATAATCAAATCCGGATTTATAAACGTAAGATACATGAAAAACTATATCTCTTGGCTTAGGTGGTAGATGTATAGTTTTTATCCAATCGTGTTGAGACATAAAATTCTTTATTATTTTAGGAGAGTTGTCAGTGCTTCCATCGTCAATAATCAACCATAATGCTGGCCTTTTGGTTTGCTTAATTACAGATTCGATTACATTGGAAAGGGTTTTTTCTTCATTATTTACAGGCGTTATTAAAATATACACAAGCAATTCACTCCCATCAAGCTAGATGACTATTGATACACAACAGTCACAACATCTATTTTTTTCTTAAGATTTCTATGAATTTTATATCCTGATTTATTGTCTACAAGACTGAATGCACACGAATTATGCTCTTTGACATTTTATAAAATTTTATAATGTAATGTTAACAATTAACGTTTCATGCTTTTATAACTAAAAACGATACAAAGAATCGCTTCACAAATCTAAGTGCTATCTATGCAACCCAAATCTGTCACACACATTGTGTAATTCAATCAAATTATATGTACTCAAAAGTAATTCCTTGTAATCGAAGATGTTAAAAATTTACCAATTCTCCCAATGAATTGGCACCAACTTAGTTATATGACTGTAAAACTTTATATATTTTTTTATAATGTCACATAACTCAACATTTATTAAAAAACGAGTATTAAATATAAGCCGATCCACTTTATTCCTTATAAACTGTACTTAGGAGCTATAGTTTTTGCCTTAGTTCCTTTGCCCTTATCTCAGCCTCTTCCTCAGTCTGGAATACTTCCCCGATGGAAGTACATTTTTTCTGGTTATGATCACAGTGATAGATTGTATATAGGATTTCTGTCAGGCTGTCAGTTGGGACATAATTGATCTCTGTTTCTCCCCTGCTTATACGGGTGTAATTTCGTCCGTCTATAATTATCTCTCCAATCTGTCTCTCATCATATCCGCAGAATGTATCACAATCTTGCCCAGGCTGCCATTTTTCAACTAGATACTCCGGCTGACCTTCTACGTATTCTATTTCAAGTGTGGAGATATCAGAGCCCTTAATATATTCAAACATGCTTTCATACACATCTACCTGCTTCACCTTTCCATAAAACAAGATATTCACGTTAAACATATCTTTCATCCCCAGTTTAATTTCTATTAATCATAATGCGCAAAGAGCCGATCTGAAAAGTGTTATACCTGTTGCAACTTTTACAATATACAAAATCGGAACGGATAGTACTTAAAGTAGTACTAAAATCGAAGTTGATAAGACTAAATGCCAGGTTGAGGAGCAGAAAGAGAAAAAGTAAAGCCAAAGAGAGACGGGGTAAATAAAAGAGTGGGCAGGTAAATAAAAGAGATACTGAGTAAATAAAAGAGCCATATGTAATACGTCTGTACCAGCAGTCAATATGAGATATCTCAAACCCGAGATGTCTCAATATTGATTTGTCAATTTGGAAGATCCTCCATTTGGGAATTAAAGAGTAACTCACTTAGCCAGTACAATGCGATCTTTAGGTCCGGAAGCTACCGGAGAGAAAGCCTTGAAATAATTAACAAAGGCATCTATATCTTTAACTCCTACCAACTTATCGGTTCCTGCCTTCAGGACTGCAAAGTTATCGCCTCCATCCGCCAGGAAATCATTCACCGTTACTCGATAAAGGTTGTTCGGATCAATAGGGGTACCATTGAGCTTTATACTGGAAATATCCACCTTCTCACCCGCTGGGGCACTTTTTTTCCAGGAGTAACTGAAACTCTTTGAGACCTGCAAAATACGATTGCTGCCAGGAGATGGGTTGTCAAATTGCTGTTCAAGCAGTGTGTCGATCTGAGAGCCGTTCAGGGTCAGTGTAACAAGGTTGTTTCCGAAGGGCTGGACGCTGAAAGCCTCACCATAGGTGACCTGACCGGGCAGTTCACCCCCGCTCTGCTGATTATAAAGCAAATTTGTACGAATTCCTCCCGGATTCATGAAGGCTACAACAGCTCCACCATCTTTAGGGTTAGAAGTAGCATTGAGCTGAGAATCAGCTATGACATCTCCCAGAGATGATTCTCCTGAACTGCTAGCTGCTGATGGTAATATTTTCCGTAATATTGCCGATAACCCTGTTAGCAAGAGGGGCAACAAGGGACCTGTATTCTTCGACCAGTTCGGATACCTCGGGATCTTCAGGTACATCTCTGGTCACTATAATGTTTCTGGAACTTTCCGTGACCACATCATGAGTTTCGTTGCTTATAACCAGATCAATATCTGTGAGTACACGACCTCCTGAGCCAGTTTGTGTCACAATTCGGCTATCAATAAAAGCGTTGTAAGCCTGATGGGTGTGACCGGTAACAAAGACATCAACTTCTTGATCTGTGGCGTTAACCACATCCAGAATAGAACCGCTCACATTCTTGCTCTCGTTATACAGTCCTTTCTGGTAGCCCCCATCATGGATTATTACTATTATGGTTCTTACCCCCATCTCCTTCAGCTTTTTAACGTATTCGTTAATGGTCGAAGCCTCGTCCAGGAATTTAAGTCCCTTTACGCCGGAGGCAGTCACTATGGACGGCGTATCTTTAAGAGCTATTCCTATGAACCCAATGGGAACCCCCTGGACATAGGTAATATTATAGGCAGGAAATATTGTGGTATTCGTGCTCTCATTGACTATGTTTGCAGCAAGAAACTTGAACCTTGCCCCTTCGAATGTAGAGTTACCATTACAGCCGTCTACAGGGTGGCACCCACCGTTCTGAATGCGCATAAGTTCCGATAGCCCTTCGTCCAGCTCGTGGTTGCCCACAGCCGAAAAGTCAACTCCCATCATATTGAGGGCTTTTATGGTTGGTTCATCGTGAAACATTGCTGAGACCAGTGGGCTTGCACCTATGTTGTCTCCTGCCGAGACTACGAAAGTATTGGGGTTTTCAGAGCTGAGACTCTTAATGTGATTAGCAAGATAGTCCACACCTCCGACATCAGCACGTATGGGAGCACCTGCCTCATTATAGCCTGTAACCATTGTTCCATTGGGTGGTTCAAGCTGTCCGTGTAAATCATTGATGGCCAGGATCTGGACCTTTATCGTATCGTTCTTCTGGTTTTGAGCCTTCCAGGCAGCCAAGTGAAGTCAGAGAAACAAGAACAACCAGACATATCCCCAGGATGAAACACCTGTTAGCTTTGTTTATTGGGTAAACACGATCTTTTGACAACATCCATCCCTCTTCAACGCTCAATTGAGCAATTAAACATCTAACATTGATAAATGTTTTAGACTATCCACTGCAGCTTTATATACTTATATATTTCCTCACCACTACATTAAAAATAAAATCTTATTGGTGACCTTAATGACAGATGTAGAAATAATTGACCTTACTCCCGAAAATTAAGACGAAAAATAGCTGCCAGGGATAAATTGGAAATAGAAGCCAATTTAATCGATCTTGAAGACTCAAATGCTGCCCGAAGTACACCCTGTGCGTTCGGAACTTTTTGCATTGTTTATAATGGGGAAGTGATAAGCCATCACCCTATTAGCAATAAAAGGTTTGAAAATATAATGGCGGATAAAACGAAGTAATTAACTGGTAAAAAGTGCACTAACCATTTCTGTATTCCTTTCCAAGTTCGACATACTCTTCAGCGTTTTTTGCTATGGCTTCGATTTCTATTGCCTCTACTTCCCTCTTTACCTTTCCAGGAACTCCAATAATCAGACTGTTTTCAGGAAACTTCTTTCCCTCAGGAACCAGTGCGTTTGCCCCAATTATAGAATTACTTCCGATCTCAGCTCCATTTAACACAGTAGAATTCATTCCTATCAGCACGTTGTTCCCTATCCTGCACCCGTGAAGCACAGCCCCATGTCCCACACTCACATCGTCCCCAACCTGAACCTCATGCTCATGATTTATATGAATTACCACATTGTCCTGTATACTTGTCCGACTCCCGATTCTTATTTTATTTCTATCTCCCCGAATCACCGCATTAAACCATACACTCGAAAAATCCCCTATTTCTACATCCCCGATAATATCCGCAGAATCTGCAATAAAAGCGGTCTCTGAGATTTTCGGGCTTTTACCTTTAAAATCCATTATTATAGATACTCCTCCTTACCTTAACTATGATTAACTCTTCAGACACACTTAACGAGGTCTTGAAAAACTGAAGCTTCTTAATAATTAGATATATGTATATTATGGGACTTCTACTTCAATAAAATCTCTTTCTATGGAAAATACCGTGAGCAAATAAGAATATAAAATAAGTAAAATTAGTAAAGATGGGTTATAAGATGGGTTATAAGAGGGAATCAAAAGAATAAGAAAAATAGTTTAGAATATTGGAAAAGTAACATCTCCCATTAGCTTGATCGAAGAGTAAAGCACAAAGTACTTAAGACCTTCAACTTCGCCCGTAGACCAGAAGATAAGAAATCCTGCTAAAAACTGTAATTAATAAAGTAGTCCTCTTGAGGGAGCGCAGCGACCGAAAAGGACCTCGCGCTCCCGAAGCGAAACTCGGGATGAGGCGCAGCTGCAGCGACCGAAAAGGACACCGTGCTCCCGAAGCGGAACTCGACTGGCGCAACTCGACTAACAGACACGTGGAATAGGATCTCCGGAGGGCATGTCTACAAAACGCATGCCTCCAAAACGATTTTTCAGTATTACTTCTCCTTTGTTTTCTGCGGTGACTTCTCCAATAACTGCAGCGTCTTTACCGTACGGATGCTGCCTGAGGATAGAAAGAACTTCCGCTTCATAGCCTGATTTAATGCCCATAACTGCTTTTCCTTCGTTTGCGACCTCTAGCGGGTCAAGTCCGAGCATCTCACAGGCTGCAGAAACTGCAGGCTTGAAAGGGATCAGGTCTTCTTCAATAAGGATTCCTGTTCCGGATTTTGCTGCCATTTCGTTCAGGGCATTTGCAAGCCCTCCGCGTGTGGGGTCTTTCATTGCCGTAATTACCGGCTTTCCTTCCGGGGTCCTGAGTTTCAGAATAGGCTCTATAAGTTTCCATAGGGGCGCTGAGTCCGAGACAAGGTCGGTATCGAAGTCAAAACCTTCTCGATGAGCCATAAGAGATATTCCATGATCCCCAATAGTGCCTGTGACAAGGATTTTATCCCCGGGACCAAGTCCGGAATCCCTTACAGGACTATCCGTAATGCCCAGGCCTGCAGTGTTCAGAATTATAGAATCGAGTGCTGTTTTTTCTACTGTTTTCGTATCGCCTGTAATTATAGGTACACCAACTTCGGCAGCAGTTTCATCCATTGTTTTGATTATTTTTTCGAAATCCTGCAATGAAAAACCTTCGGGAACTATAACTGCACAGGTAAGCGCAAGTGGTTTTGCCCCCATAACAGTAAGGTCATTTACCGTACCTGCAACTGCAAGTCTTCCTATGTTGGTATCCGGAAAAAAAGCTGGAGTTATCACATGGCTGTCAGTAGTCAGCACAAGCTCTGATGCGGGATTAAAATTTTCAAGACTTATTGTGGATCCATCATCAAGGCTGTCGAGCCCAATCGAGCCGGCAATTTTATTGTGGAAATTTTTAAGAATTATATCTCCTATCAGTGCCTGCATGACCTCGCCGCCAGCACCGTGCTCAAGAGAAATCGTATTGGGTTTCATAGTTGTCTCAGTTCGTTATTTATTGTGAGCACTTTTTTTAAGGCCAAGCTCAATAAAACTGATCCAGGTTTCCAGGCTTTCCCAGTCGTGTTTCGAAGTCAGAATGACAGGAATATCGGGATTTAGAGAAAGAATGTCATCTCGCATTTTTTCAGCATTAACGTCAACGGCATGTGCAATGTCTACTTTATTTATTATTGCAAGTTCTGAAGTCTTAAAAATCATAGGATGCTTGAGAATTATGTCATCGCCTTCCGTTACACTTACAATTACAACTCTTAGATTCTCTCCAAGTTTGAAGTCTACGGGACAAATCAGGTTGCCTACATTCTCAATTAAAAGAAGATCCGTATTCTCCAGGTCGACTTCGTTGAGGGCTTTTTCTATAAGTTTCGCATCCAGGTGACATTCCTTTCCGGTATTTACGGGAATTGTCGGAACTCCAAGTTTTCTGAAACGGGAAGCATCCATCTCTGCGATTACATCCCCTGCGATCACAGTTATTTTATACTTATCTTTAAGCTGTTTAATCGCCTCCTCAATCAGAGTGGTCTTTCCTGACCCTATCGCTCCCATAACATTTACCGAGAAGACCTGATACTTGTCAAGTTTCTTTTTGTTTTTTTCAGCAATTTTATCATTTGCCTTAAAAACATCGTGTTCCATATGAATTACATGCATTAACATAAATATCACTCAGGGGATTACTCTTTTACCTGTCTGCAGCTAAATCATCTTCAGTTTCGATTTCAATACTTTTTATTATAAGCTCTCTGCCGCCAGCGAGGTGGGCTTGTTTTCCACAAATTGGGCATTCCTTAGCAATCTCAATAAAGGCAAGAAGCTCACTTGTGAATTCGCTGTTTTCTAGAATTTGTTTTTCGTCTATGGCTCCCTCATATCCGCATTCGCATTTCAGAGAAGGGGAGACCATTTCTACAACTAAGTCAGCATCTTCCGCAATACTTCCCGCTGCAATGACTTTAAAAATAAAGCTTAGTTGTTCAGGGTTTGTATGGCTTAATTTTCCCATCTGAAGCGTCACGTATTTGACTTTTATTGCCCCGTGCGCTTCAGCTGTATGCTTAACCTGCTCAAGTATTTCGCTTGCAATAGAAAGTTCATGCAAGTTTGCTACCTCCGACCCTTGAGTATTTGAACCAATTATAACACATACCTTCCTGGCTGACCATACATGGACCTTCCGGCATCTTCGGAGTGCATTCCTTTCCAAAGTTAGGGCATTGGGGAGGCTTTGCTTTTCCTGTGAGGATAGCTGCGCAAATACAGTGCTTTTTGCCTTTTCTTTCACCTTCCTGTTGAATATTTTCCAGGGAGGAGGCATAAAGATCCTCAAATATTTTTGCAGCATCCTTTTCGTCAAATCTTTTCCTGAGTACTAGCCCTGAATGCTCTATTTTTCCGATGCCTCTCCAAACGGAGTCTGAGGTCTCGAATACTTCATCCATTATTCTCAGAGCAATTGGGTTTCCTTCAGTTTTTACAGCTCTTGGGTACCCATTGTCCACCTTTGAACAGCCTTCCTCTACCTGCATTTGCAGCAGGTTAATTCCAAGGAGGATGTCGCTGGCTTCAAATCCGCTTACAACAACAGGAAACCCCTTCGTTGCAAGAGGTTCAAATGGTTTTGTACCTATTATAGTTGCTACATGCCCGGGAGCTATGAATGCGTCAACATTTGTGTCACTGGCCAATAATTCGATTGCAGGAGGCGTCCGCTTCTGTGAGGTAAGCAGACTGAAATTCTCGGGTGTATCTCTCAGAAGAGTAGCCGCATTCGCAGGAACTGTGGTCTCGAAACCTATCCCAAAAAACACAATTTTAAGTTCAGGCTTCTTTTCTGCAAGAGAAACAGCATCATCAATACTGTAGACCATTCTTACGTCTGCACCTTCTGATTTTGCATCAAACAAACTACCTGCAGAGCCGGGAACCCTCATCATATCTCCAAAAGTGACAACCGTAACTCCACTTTTTGCAAGGGCGACTGCAATATTTATGTCTTCTTCAGGAGTGACACAGACCGGGCATCCGGGACCGCTAATAACGTCAATATTTTCCGGAAGCACACTTCTTAGCCCATACTTAGCTATTGTCCTCTCATGAGTTCCGCAAACATGCATTATACGCAGAGACACCATTGATTTCCTTATTCTCTCCAGAAGCTTTTTTTCCAGTTCCGGAATAGCTGAAATTAAAGGAGAATTTCCTTTTTCCATTTTTATCAGCACCCGTTTATCAGGAGGACTCGTTTTCTAACGTTTCTATCTCATCAAGACCGGCTATCTGTCTGAGAAGCTTCATGGTTTCTTCACTTTCTTCTTCCGAAATCTCATTTATTGCGTATCCCACATGGACAAGGACATGTTTTCCGATCATGGATTCTCTGGCGCCTCCCAGAAGATCCATTTTTACATCTCTGCAGATGCCGCCCATGTCGACTGTTGCAATGCTTTCATTTACGATAGCCTTAATTTTTCCAGGAATAGCTATACACATGTTACCTCTAATGTTTTATTTAGAAATATGATCCAATTATGGTAATTGAGTATTTATAAGATTAGTTTTTACATCGAGTCAAATTTTATAGGATTTTTAGCAGAAATAAGTTATAAGATTCTGCGCCTCATGTAGATATAAGTAAAATGTTTGGGGTTTTTATCGTGTTCAGATTATAAAAAGTCTCGGGATCACTCCCATTAAAGGATGAACAGACTGGATCCCCAATCCAGGTTGTAGTTTTAATCTTTTGTAGTTTTAATCTTAATTTATATTATAACTTGCTTTCTATATTATTATATTTTCCATCCGCTGTTTATTTATAATGTTTAATTTTTATTTTTTATATATCTGTTTTCGTTCTTTACTTGCCGCGAATAATAAATACAGGTCCATTGAAAAAAAACCGGATTCGCAACTTGAAATCAATCCGATAAAAAATTCTTTTCCGCAATTTTATAGTTCTATTTTATAACTTTTGTGGTTTTTCACTTGCCCTGCATAATTTAAAAATGTTTTTTGTTTAGATTCACAATTTGGCAATAAAGAGCTTCAAAACTGTTCAAAATATGTTCTATCAGAAACTTAATTGACCAGTTTATAAGATATATAGATCAGTTGACACTCATTCATTATTTTGAACTAATTTCAGTGCAGGCAACGGGTCTTCTCATTAACTCTTAATGAGTTTTTCCTTTAAAAATCTCTATATAGAAACACTGTGAAGTATAATTAAATGAATAATAAATTGCCTGAATTGCTCTGGGACTCGTATAATTTTCTTACTTTATATCTTAACTTTTTCATAACTCAACTAAATATTTGGATACTAATTCACACTTTTTCGATGTTCATTAGCTATAAAGATAACTAAGTTTCGTAATTATTTGAAACATAAAAACCCCATAATCCCCGATTAAATACATTATGGCTCTATTTTGTACATTAATGTACATTCATAAGTTCTGAAATTTATTATTTGATTATTATATGTTTTATTGAATTTTATAAAATTCCTCTCCCAACTAATATATTTCTCATTATAAGTAAAAAACCTTAAATACTATTCCCTCATTGAAATCTTTAGCGATAAATTTATATGCGCATTTATATAATTCTGGTAAACATTAAATTAATATTTTCCTTTAAGTACGTAATTTTGTTAAAACCAAGATGTGGTAGAGATGAGTACTGGAATGAAAAATTTAGTTCAAACACTGGACAGTGTTGACTTCTTAAAAATGGACAGGCGCACGTTCATGAAAGCGGTAGGAGCTATCGGGGCAAGTGCATTCCTCGGCAGCTTTGGTTCGCAGATTGTAAGCGCGCTTGAGTTCGCAGAGACAAAACTTGTTTGGCTCCACGGCTCCGAATGTACCGGCTGTTCCGAATCGGTCTTAAATGCTGGCAATCCTGACATTGTACAGGCACTCACCAAGCTCAATGTCAATCTTGCTTTCCATGAGACTCTTTGTGCACAGCAGGGAATCTGGAATGATGGTAAGCTTGTAAACACCTCCGAGCTTAACTCCGAGATTCTCCTCGAAGAACTTTTCAAAGAAGGCAAATATATCCTGGTCGTTGAAGGCTCAATTCCGAACGGTCCTGATGGATCAGGCCGCTACCTGGTTATCGGTAACAAGCCTTTTAAGGAAACCCTTGGAGAGGCTGCAAAGAATGCCGCAGCAATTGTTGCAGTCGGGGCTTGTGCCTGCTGGGGAGGAATTACCAATGCAGCTAGCGATGTTGCCAAGGATACGGACTATAGAGGAGTAGCATTTTCAAAAACCGATGCAACAAAAGGCATGCTTAAAGAACTTGGCATCGATAAGCCCGTAATCAATATTCCTGGTTGTCCTTCCCATCCGGATTGGGTGCTTCTTACCCTCGGCGCAGTTATCCTTGGAAAGATAAAAATTCCCGATGACCTCCCTGCAGTTCTGGACCAGTATAATAGACCAAAAGTCTTCTTCCCCCCAGACCATGTTGTCCATGACAACTGTCCTCGCCGTGGATACTATGACCGTGGAGAGCTCGATGAAGAGGTTGGCGGGCCAGGATGCCTGTGGAAACTGGGATGCAAAGCTCCTTACGCCCATGCAGATTGTGGAATCCGCAGGTGGAATGGCTCAGTCAGCATGTGTACTCAGGCAGGCGGCCCATGCATAGCCTGTGTGGAACCTAATTTCCCGGATGCTTCAAGGCCTTTGTTTGTCGAGGCTGAAGATAAGGGAGTGCTTTTTGGAGCAGATGTCGGTACAGTAGCTAAAGTAGCAGTTGGCGCTGCTGCAGTTGCTGCAGGTGTACATGCTGTTAGGAGAATGAAAGGAGAGTGAGTGAAAAAATGGTAAACGTTACAGTTGATCCCTTAACCAGAATTGAAGGCCACCAACGCATATCCACTGAAGTTGATGCTAACGGTGTTATTACCGATGCCCAGTCATCATCCCTTATATTCAGGGGTTTTGAACGCATTCTGCAACATCAGGACCCAAGAGATGCAGCCTTTCTTACTCAGAGAATTTGTGGTGTCTGCCCTCTTGCTCACGGCTTGACAGCCACAAACGCGCTTGACAACCTTTATGGTGTAGCTGAGAATGTTCCAAAAGATGCCCTTGTAATGAGGAATATTTTCCAGGGCTTGAACATGGTTGCGAGCCATGCGACTCATATATATATTCTCTTTGGCCCCGACCTTGCAAACCCAGCGTACAAAAAGGTCCTTGCAACACTGGGAGACACCGGAAACGCAGTCTGGAAAGAAATGGTTGGAAGGTTTGCCCCGATCAGCTACAAAATGGATGGTGTGCCTGTACCTGTGGGTAGTTCCTATCTTGCAGCAATTCCTGAAAAGAAACGCCTTCAGGAGGCTATTGCGCTCATTGCCGGCAGAATGCCTGGTCCTTCATCCCTTTATCCGGGTGGATATACCTACCCGGCTAATGTCGCAGATGTAACCAAACTTTCCACTTACTATCTGCAGGTCATGGACTTCGTATCCAAACATACTCTGAAAGTTCCATTCGATACCTGGATAGCAAATACATATAAGGCGAGTTCTCCTCAGAAAGCAGTAAGCTTTGTTACTGAACACCTGACTGACCTCATTAACAAAACAAAGGGTACCAATGACTTCTCCAAAGACGCAGGTTGGGGAGATGTGGAATTCTATGCAGCTTTTGGTTCAGAACTTGTAGGAGAAAAACTTCTTGGCCTTCCTGCTAGCCTTAAACATGATATAATCGGTGGGTACAAGGACCCCTCAAAGATCTGCTTCGTTTCATATGGTGGATATTACAAGCCCAAAGACGGATATGACCCGAGGAGCCCGGCCGGAGACCGCATTTTCACCTCAGGTGTGGTATCAGGAAAGCTTGAATACCTGAAATTCGATCCGGACAAGATTACGGAGAGTACTGCTCACTCCTTCTACCAGAATAGTGCCAATGATTTCCCTCCTGTAAACGGTGAAACCGTTCCAATTACGGATCCTAAGAAAATCGTCTACACAGGCGGTTCGAGCAGCCAGTACAGCTGGGATAAGGCTCCGAGATACGACGGAATTCCGGGCGAAGTAGGGCCTCTTGCACGCATGCTTGCAATAAAAGAGCCTCTAGTAACCGGCCTGGCACTGGCCTTCAATGAGAAAGGTTACTCTGCAGCTAATGTTTACACCAGAATGCTGGCTCGTATGCAGGAAATGGCAATTCTCGCACATGAACTTCTTACCTGGGTAACACATGACTATGAGCCGGGAGGCAAGATTTCCGTGCCTCTTGACTTTGAAAAGGCTAAGAACTCCCATGGTATGGGCCTGTGGGAAGCTCCTCGTGGAGCTCTCGGGCACTGGATCTCCACTGATAGCAATGGAAAGGTTTCCAACTATCAGGCCATAGTTCCAGGTTCCTGGTTAATGTCCCCAAGAGACAGCAAAGGCATCCCTGGTCCGCTCGAACAGTCCCTCATCGGTTCAAAAATCAACGCAGTCGGAAACGCTCTTGGTGTCGATTATACCAATCCGGTTGGTATCTTCCATATGGGTAGGTCCTACGATCCCTGCATTTCATGCGCAGTCCATACCATAGACCTGACCGGGAAAAATTCTCCGCGTACCTTGAGAATTCTATAAAGACAGGAGATGATCTCAAATGACATCTAAGGCTGGCAACTCGCCGGTTGTTGAGCGCTATACCGACCTCGAAAGACTTAACCATACCGTGCACCTCTTAGCGATGCTAACGCTCATCATTACCGGGTTAAAGATATATTTCGGGTGGGACTTTATGAGTTTTCATACAGCTCGTGCCCTTCATATGTTCGCAGTTCCCTTCTTGCTTGTAGTGAACTGGTTCCTGATCCCGGTATCAATAGTCCTTGCGACTAGTGGTGGAATTACTCCCAGGATCATGCACTTTATAGACCACTATATTTTTGGCCCCAAGGATGCAATGCGCCTGGCAGGTATGGTTGGTAATTTCTTCGGAAGCGGCAAATATCCGGCATTCAGCATCTATGATGAATCCGCAGGGCACTATAAGACCAAGCTTCACCCGTTAATGAAGATCTTGATAGTGATCGAAGGATTAGTAATAGTTGTTATCGCAATTTCAGGTATCGTCCTTTACAAAGTTGACTGGTCGTTCCTTGGACTTCCGATAGCCTCCTGGATTACTTCGGCAGGATGGCTTGTTGCACCTTCACTCGGCTTGTCCTCTCTGGAGTTCTGGAGGATTGTCCACCTGTTGATGACATACTGGTTTGTCTTCGAACTGGTAATACACGTTGGCATCCTGGAACTGGATCCGAATGTCTGGAAGTACTATAAAGCTATCTTCGTGACGGGAAAAGAGGATTTCTCAGATACTCACTACTCTGAGGTAGTTAATAACCATGCAAACCATCTTCCTGAAAAGGGCCACGGCTCAGAAAAAGTTGTTAAAGCGAAAAAAAGTTAATTTCGGGAATGTGTATATAGGCATGTCCGCATGTAACTGTTTGGAAACGTGAGAATATGCCTATATTAAACGCTCCTGTCCGCATCCTCGGATGCGGAAATCTACTAATGGGAAATGATGGTGTCGGCCTGAGGGTTATTGAGGCTCTTGAAAAAACAGAACTTGGGAGCCTTGAAAACCTTGACATCGCAGATGCGGGAGTCTGCGGGCTTGACCTGCTCAACTATTTCGATGGAGCCAGAAAGGTCATTATAGTTGATGCAGTTCTTGCAAACAGCCCTGTAGGCTCAGTACACCGTCTTGAAGGAAAGGATCTTCTAAAAACTGATGAACCTCTTAACCTGGTGTCCGTGCACGATCTCACAATTCTGGATGTAATGAGGATTGGAGAACATGTTCAGGTTCTTCCGGAAATCGTGGTGATCGGGATTGAAATCGGAATCATAGTTACTGACGCTACGCTGGAAATCAGCCCTGAAGTCCTCAAAGGACTTGATGAGGCTGTAAGGTTAATAAAGCAAGAAGTTTCTTCAACACTTTACTAATTAATAAAAGTTATATATACTGATGATTATGTCCTTTATCAGGACTTATGCGCTTGACTTGGTAGACAATGATTTACCATAGCTGTCTAAGTTTGAATATAACTGCGACATTTATTGTACTTAATATGATTTCAAGTGCATAGTAATACAATATGTAATCTTTGTAGAGGTAATGATATGGAGCCTGTTAATATTACATCCTGGATTGACGTGCTTATAGGCGTAATTGTAATGTTGGGTCTATTTGGTGTTCTTGCTAATTTTGTCTACCATTATGGATCTAAACATCATTAACCAGATACGATCAGCCTGAAGACATTAGAACCGATATCTATTTAGGAGCAAGTCGGGTTAAATCCCGGTTTATCTTTTCATCTAGCTTGCTTCTAAGCTATTTTTTATTGTTAAAGTGCATTCTATTTTTTATTGTTAAAGTGCATTTTAAAAAAAATATTTGAGGTTATTTTTCCTTCATTCTACAAATAAAATCAAATTTATCCTTTGAATTCCACAGAAAGATATGGTGCCCAGTTGCTATAGAGTTTCCAATCGACTAAAGATTCCATACTGTCTGTTTCAATATCAAACTTCCATATAACAGGTTCGTCTCCTGTCCTGGTAAAATTAACATTGACAGTAACTCCGGGTGACAGAACAGATTCTGTGGTTTCTCCGGTATCTGCTTGTATTCTGACTGCTATTCTTTCGGAACTAAGTCCAGTAATTTCAAAATGTATTGAATTCCCGGCTTCAACTTCGAGATACCTATCCCCTCGCCACGTACCTTCTGCTATGAGTATGCGTCCCTGACTATCGTTTTTATTGGGGTGCACGGTCGTAGATGGGGTTGAGGGTCTTGAAGTAAAAGATTCCCTCTGTTCCCGTTGATGTGGTTTTGCTGCGAATGTCGGAACTTCAGGTTTTGGGACCGGAGGTGCATGTATTCCTGTAACCTCAGGGGCCCGAACATGAGGAACCTCTGGTGCCCTTGGAGGCTCATTCCAGTGTGCTTTCGCTTGTTGAACCGGAGATTCAGGCTCCAGTGGAGTCCTAACCTCAGACACATATGGTTCCGGAGCTCCTGATACAGAAGGTTCTGATGGTCCGAAATAAAATTCATGATCAAGGCTCCCTATTGTTTCAGGTCCCACCACTCCGTCGACCCTCAGTCCGCGTGATTCCTGGTAGCTTCTGACAGCTAACTCGGTTTCGTCCCCAAAAACTCCGTTTGCTCCAATATTGGGCACAGGAAAGCCCAAAGCTATAAGAGCCTCCTGGATTTTCTTTATTGCAAGGCCGCTTTCGCCTCTGCGAAGGACCCTTTCGTTGTCATAACAAGCCTCTAATACCTTGTCACCTGCAAACCGTTGCGATTTTAAATCATGACCAGTCCCAATAGTCATATTCAACCCCCATATTTGTTACATAGTTTCTTCTTCAGTTTGATTATCCACAATACTAGTACTAACCTTAAATTTTCAATAAATAGGTAGTGATATTAAAATATATAAGTTTGTATAAAAGTTATATTTATTTAAAAAGTATCCTGGTTTAAGGTAGAAATTTTCCGTTTATCTAAAAAAACCAGTAAACAATAATCAAAGCTAGTAATTAACAATTCCAACAGCTGCAACACTGGAAATCCTTTAAGAGGTAGGCCGTTAAAGATTATGATAGTCTTTTAATATAATGGATTTCATCTTATATTTATCAGTATATATAATTAATTGTTATTGTGGGGGGAACCG
The DNA here is from genome assembly GCA_963818955.1 of uncultured Methanosarcinaceae archaeon. Taxonomy (GTDB): domain Archaea; phylum Halobacteriota; class Methanosarcinia; order Methanosarcinales; family Methanosarcinaceae; genus Methanosarcina. The sequence continues at coordinate 28,077 of CAWFUY010000050.1, forward strand.
GAACGAGTGATAACAGCTTACTTGAAAAGTTTAAAAACCTCGATTTTATAAAGATGGATCGTCGGACTTTTATTAAGGCAGTTGGTGCGCTTGGAGCCTCATTGTTTTTGCAGACTTATAAAAGCGATATAGCAAAAGCCCTTCAACTTTCTGAAACGAAAGTATTGTGGCTCCATGGGGTAATGGATAGCGGCTGCACTATCTCAATGCTGGACGGAGGATCGCCTGATATCGTAGAGTTTCTTCAGGTTTATAATCTCAAATTGCTCTACCATGAAGTTTTAATGATGCAGCAGGGAATTTTCGTAGATGGAAAACTTGCAAATACCAGTGATCTGAACTCTGAGATTGTGCTGGATGAGATTCTGGGAAGGGAAAAAGGTTATGTTCTGGTTTCCGAAGGAGCGGTCGCGAATGGACCTCAAGGTTCCGGAAAATATCTCATGTATGGGGGCAGGCCCTATAAGGATATTTACGCGAAAGCTGCACAAAATGCTTCAGTAATTGTTGCAATCGGGAATTGTGCGACTAATGGTGGGGTGAACTCTGCTAAGAGTGATATAGTGGAACTTCTGGACCCTCGTGGAATTGCCTTTACTATGGAAGATTCCTCAAAAGGGATATTAAAGCTTCTTGGCATCGAGAAGCCTGTAATTAATCTAACCTGTTGCCCTACCCATCCGGACTGGGTTTTTTTGACAATAGGCGCCGTTGTCCTGGGAAAGATAAAGGTACCCGACGATTTGCCTTATGTACTGGATCAATGGAAGCGTCCGAAGGTTTTCTTCCCGCCTGATCATGTTATTCATGATAACTGCTCTCGTCGCGGATACTATGACCGCGGAGAGTTTGAACTGACAGTAGGCGGACCTAAATGCCTCTGGAAACTGGGGTGCAAGGGACCTTATACACATGCAGACTGTGCCACTCGTCACTGGAACGGCCATCTCAATTACTGTCCTCAGGCAGGTTCTCCCTGCATAGCCTGTGCGGAACCTGGCTTCCCGGATTCTTCAAGGCCTTTTTTCGTGGAAGCTGAGAAAACTGGAATTGTAGGTACTAATATCAGTACTGTAGCGGGTGTGGCTATAGGAGGCGCGCTGCTTGCTGCCGGTGCTCATGCTGTCAGGAGAACTGTCATGAAAAGACCTGAGGATGAGGCAGATTCTGCCGAAGAGAGCACTCCGAGAAAAATCGGAGGTGAAAAATAATGGTACAGGTTACCGTTGATCCTCTTACGAGAATTGAAGGGCATTACAGGATCAATACCGAAGTCAATGGGGATGGTGTAATCACTGATGCCCAGAGTTGTGGCTTGCAGTTAAGGGGTTTTGAACGTCTCCTGCAACATCAGGATCCCAGGGATGCGGCACTTCTGTCTCAGAGGATTTGTGGGGTCTGCCCGGTTAGCCACGGTATAACTGCAGCAAATGCCCTCGATGAACTTTTCGGGGTTGCAGGCGAGGTTCCAAAGAACGGTCTTATAATGCGAAACATACACCAAAGCCTGAACTATATGGCCAGCCACGCAGCCCATATCTACGTGCTCTGGGGACCTGATCTTGCAAACCCGGCTTACCGTGATATCCTGGTAAAATATGGGGATGTCGGAAATGCAGTGTGGAAAGAACTTCAAGGACGTTTTGCACCTTTAATTTATCAGCTTAACGGCACCAGTTATCCGGCCGGTTCGTCCTATCTCGCAGCTATAGTAGAATTCCGCCGCTTGCACGAAGCCATTTCTCTTATTGCCGCTAAGATGACTCATCCGGTTCTCCAGAACGTTGGGGGAGTGGTCTATTCTCCGACAGTTGCTGATATCGGGCAAATTGTAAGCTACGTATCGAAGACGATAGAGTTCGTTGAAACTTTTACTCTTGGTGTCTCTCCTGATACCTGGATTGAAAATACTTACAGGGCTTCTTCTCCGCAAAAAGCCGTCAATTTCGTTATCGGCCACCTCCAGGATCTCCTGAATAAATCCGGTGCCAGCAATGACTTTTCACACGCTTCAGGTTGGGGCGATGTCCCTCTCTATGCGGCTTTCGGTTCGGAACTGGTCGGAGAAAAGCTGCTCGGTCTGCCAATCAGTATGAAACATGATCGTGCAGGAGGGTACAAGGACCCGGATAAAATAGGTTTCCTTTCATATGGGGTTTTTTTCAAGCCTGAAAATGGGGATGGATATGATCCGACAAGTCCGGCTGGCAGCAGGGTTATCACATCAGGCTATATGAATGGACGTTTACAGCCTGGAAATTTCGACTATCGGAAGATTTCTGAGAACATTACCCATACCTTCTACATAGACAATGAAAAGGACAGGCCTCCCTGGAATGGGGTTACGGTACCGGAAGACAATCCTGAAGAAATTAATTATACTCGAGGTTCGCAGAGCCGTTATTCCTGGGTAAAAGCTCCTCATTATGGCGGCATCCCCTGTGAGGTTGGCCCTCTTGCCCGGATGTTAATTATGGGGGAACCTCTTGTCACCGGATTGGCAAAAACCTTCCAGGATAACGGCTATTCTCCTGCAAATAATTATACTCGTATGGTTGCAAGGATGCAGGAAATTCTGGTAGTCTACCCGGAGCTTATGAAATGGCTCACACAGGATGTTCAACCAGGTGGAAAGGTTGCAGTACATACCGATCTCTCCATGGCGAAGAGTTCTGCCGGGATGGGCTTATGGGAAGCTCCGCGAGGAGCACTGGGGCACTGGGTAGCTACAGGCCCGGATTCAATGGTAACTCTGTACCAGGCTGTGGTCCCAAGTACCTGGAACCTTGCTCCCAGGAATTCTCAGGGAATTCCTAGCCCGGTCGAACAGGCACTGATAGGCACTAAAATCTCAGCCGCAGAAAATGCCCTTGGAGTGGATTATTCGAATCCGCTGGGAATCCTGCATACAGCACGTTCCTATGATCCTTGCCTTGCATGTGCGGTGCATACGATTGATAGAACCGGAAAGCATCCGGGTTATACAATCAAGGTGGTTTAAAGAAAAAAGGAGGGATGAGATAATGGTAAGATCTGCTCAAAGACCCGCTTCCAGAAGAATGTTTGTCGAACGTTATACCTGGCTTGAAAGACTCACTCATCTGGTACATCTAGTTTCGATGTTTATCCTCCTTATTACGGGGTTTAAAATTTACTTTGGCTGGGATTTCATGGCTTTTCAGACAGCCCGAACATGGCATATGATTGCTGTGCCTTTTTTCCTGGTCGCAAACTGGATCCTGGTCCCATACAACCTTTTTTCCTGCAAAGGGGAAAGGTGCAGTGTAAGGGACAGGATAGTTCATTTCAAAGACCTGTACGTTTTTGGAAAAGCTGATGCAGAACGCCTTGTAGACATAATTAAGAATTTTTTTGGAAAAGGCAGTTATCCGGCTTTTACAATTTATGATGAAAGAGAAGGCCATTATGTTACGAAAGCTTCATCCTGTACTCAAAATTTTGATTGTTCTTGAGAGCATAGCAATCGTACTTGTTGCAATCACAGGGGTAGTGCTCTACAACGTTAACTGGGCTCCTTTCGGCATTCCAATATCGGCATGGATACTTTCGGTAACCTGGTATTTTGCATCTTTTTTTAATGCGAATGCTCTCGGGATACTCCGCACATTACATTTGCTTGCAGCTTACTGGTTTGTCTTTGAACTCGTGGTTCATGTGGGAATTCTTGAATTAGATCCGGATGTTTGGAAATATCACAAAGCAATTTTCTGGTCAGGAAAAGAAGATCTATCAGACAGGCACTTTGTCAAGGCGATCGAAGAAGGTGATTAAAAGGAGTAGTAAAAAGTAGTGTAAAAGGAGTAATGAAGAATGCAGAACTCACGCATTTACTCAAAGCGTGAGTCCTTTACGAGAGTACGTTACTTTTCGGTTTCAATTATTCTCTTTCTTATCGTTTCTTTATTCTCTTTCTTATCGTTTCTTTTAGTTAGTTCTTAGTAACACTTCCAGGACCTGTGACCGCAGACCCATTTCCAGGACCAGTGATCACATCGCCAATACCTCTGCCCATGATCATATGCCCAGTGTCCGTGGTCACAGTACCGCTGCTGGTGCCAGTTGTCACAGACCCAATGACAGTTTTTGTTGTGGTCGCCACCGCCGCCATATCCTCCGGATGGAGGAGCTGCGCTCACTACCGCGACTCCCATTGACATGACAAATAGTATTATCAAAGATATGCCAAGTATCTTTTTTGTTCTATCAAATATTTGTGTTCCCATTTTCGCCACTCCTATTACTATCAGTTTGATACAATTTAAGAGCTGGTAAAATTAATCTTCAATTGTATCAACATTGAATGTGATCTAAAGAAACATAATAACTAGAGAAATATAAATAAGAAACCAATAATTATTTGAATCCGAAATTATCTGGTCCAGTTGAGGTAATGTCTTTTCGGAATATATTTTTACATGAAAACTTCTCTCAACGCCCGAATACTCACTTTCTAAGCAGATGTCTGGCGGTCACCAGCAAAGAAGTAGAAGCGACAGCGATCATAGTATGGTGATAGTAATGTTTGCAAAAATGGGTATAATAAGCAGCTCAAAGATCTTCTTGTCGTATACATTTAATAGGAGAGCTTTCTCCTTCAAAATGCTTCCATTTAAAGGAATAAGGTAATATATTACTATTTTCTGGTTTTCTTTTTATCTTATGGTATTTCTTGAAAAGATTTTTTCAAAGGAACCAACAATATGTAAAGTGAGCAGTAAAACCCAATAAAGGAATAGTAACAAACGCTACTTTACTAATAAGTTATATTTGTATAATCTTCTTCTGTTTAGTTGTTACTTGGTCTTTTGGATTTTGGTCGAAGTTTCAGTGTCATTATTGTGAGTGTTTGAATTCTACGCATACATGGTCAAGCATTCAAAATTTCCATGATGTAGGGTCAGCTTTTGCTAATTGTTTTTGCCACCAAGGTGATTCGAGGTGGGATCATCGTATAAGGTTGAAGCTGGCCACCCCTCCATTCTCAAACATGGTTCTCCATGTAGCCTTTCTGGTAGCCATCATCGTAGCCGATTTTGAGACCGGTTCTGTAACCTCCTTGATAATCGTTTGGGTTATATCCATCTGGATGACGGCTCACCCCTCCAATTTTGAAAAGAGGAGCCTTTTTGCCTTTGATGCGGGAGTCTTCTTTGGCTTGTTTGGAGCCAGCTGACATAACGACGTGCGTGGCCAATAAATAAGCCCTTTTCGAGACCTTCGTCCCATCTGACTTTCGCTACTGCTTGGTTGTGTTCCACCTGTATTTATTTCTCCGCCTGGTTTTCCACTTTTAGAAATAGGCGCGGTCTTGATATCATTGTCGACAGTGATGGTTCCACCTGATCCTCCATTATTTGAAGTATCTGCACTGTACTACTATTGTCATTGACATTAAAAAAGAAAACTAACCAAGCAAAAGAGCCTCATTTTGCTTCATCAAATACTTATTTTCCCATTTATTTCACCCCAAACTTTTCATTGAATTTGATTTTTTGCTGTTAATTTTTGGTTTCTTTCTCATTTCCATGAGCATTAGGCACTCAAGAAGTTAAAATATAACAGGGAATATAATTTAATATTATATATTAAGACCTAAATAAAAATGGCGAATCTAAATTGTGACTAAAATCACATTTTAAAGAAATAATAATAGCCTCAAAGTACAGAAAAATTATTTTTACAACGGAACCCATATACGGGAATTTGATAAAGAATTTTAAATTCTAAGTATTATTTCTTTCCTATTTATATTTTTCAATATTATATTTTTTCAGTATTAATTATACTAGGATCCAATTTGAAGTCATTCAATGATAATGACCTCAATAATATTCTACATTCCCTAAACAAATACTATTACAGCTACGATAACCGTAGGAAACAATCCTTATGGGGTCGCTTTTACCCCAGATAGGACAAAGATATACGTTACGGAATTGTTCACCAATAATGTTTCTGTAATTGATGTAGCCACAAACAATATTACAGCCTCGGTGGATGTAGGAATCAATCCGTGGGCAGTTGCAATCAATCCAGAGGGAACAAAAGTTTATGTAACGAATGCTAATGTTCTCAACAAAACCCCCCCCATTCCTTACTTTTCTGCATCACTAACCTCAGGAAAAGCGCCGCTGAATGTAAGATTTACTGACAACAGTACAGGACTACCGCCCACATCATGGTTTTGGGATTTTGGAGACGGAACTAATTCAACCGAGAAGAATCCTAGCCATATATACAGTAAATCAGGGCAATATACAGTTAGGCTGGAATCAAGTAATTCAGTTGGCATGCGTTCTACTTCAAAACCTGATTATATAAATGTCTCAGAAGTAGTTTGACGCTATTCTCATTTGATATTGACATACAAAATGTTACGACTATGATGGATACAGATAATGACGCTATCCTATCTTCGAGTCGTTCATTGGGTAGTCTCTGAAAGGACTTCTTTCAGGTTCAGATTAAATCGATTGCAAAAATTAGCTTCAGAAACTATCCATAAGTTCTTTTGTACTCAAATTTTCAAATATATTTAGAGTTCGATAAAAGGGGGGAAATCAATAGAAGGTAACAAAAAATTATACTCATTAGCTTTAGCCTTATTAGCAATGATTTTATTTTCTAACTCTCGTTTCGTTTACAGCTTCGGCAACTGACGTACAAAATACTTCGCTTGCAGGGCCATATGTATATGTCACCAATTGGGGCAGCAATAACATTTCTGTAATTGACACAGCTACAAACAATGTTACAGACAGTGTGGACTTAAGCATAAGATACTATCCTGGGGAAATTGCTGATTACTCCGGATGGAAAAAAGGTATATGTGACGAATGTAACGAGTCAAAGAAGCATTTATTCTCACGGCAACACCGTCTTTGTAATCGACACAGATACAAACAACGTTACAGCCACGGTGAAGGTAGGGAATGATCCTGAAGGAATTGCAGTCAACCCAGCGGGAACAAGGGTATATGTAACGAACCGCGATAGCAATACTACCTCTGTAATTGACACAGCCACAAACACTATTATAGCCACTATACATGTTGGGCACTCGCCTGAAGGAGTTGCAGTCACCCATGATGGATCAAAGGTATATGTGGTGAACTGGGACGACAATGATGTCTCTGTAATTGACGCCATTACCAACACTGTTACAGCCACTGTGAAGGTAGGAAGCTTACCTTTAAGAGTTGCAGTCAATCCAACTGGAACAAAGGTATTTGTGGCGAACTCCGCAAGCAACACTGTATCAGTAATCGACACAGCAACAAACACTGTAACAGACACAGTACATGTAGGAGAATGGCCTCATGGAGTTGCAGTCACTCCTGATGGAAAAAAGATATATGTTACAAACTCTAACAGACCAGGCACTATCTCAGTAATTGACACAGCCACAAACAAGTTTATAGCTGTGGCCATAGCTCTTCTTGAAAGGAAAGACATTCATGAGATATTTAACACAAACACTGTTATAGCCACTGTGAATGTAGGAGATGACCCTGAAGGAGTTGCAGTAAGTCCGGATGGAACAAAGATATACGTGGCGAACCATGGCGAACACAATATCTCTGTAATTGATACAGCTACTAACAAGGTTATAGTTACGGTAGAAGTAGGAACTTGGCCTATCGGAGTTGCAGTTAATCCGGCAGGAACAAAGGTATATGTGGCAAGCAAGATCAGCAATAGTGTCTCTGTAATTGACACAGCAACTAACAAGGTTACAACTACAGTGAATTTTGGAAATAGTCCTTCTAAAGTTTCAATCAGTCCAGATGGAAGAAAGGTATATGTAACGAATTGGGATAGCAACACTGTCTCTGTAATAGGCACAGCAACTAACACTGTTATAGCCACGGTGCCTGTTGGGCGCTTGCCTGAAGGAGTTGCAGTCAGTCCAGATGGAGAAAAAGTATATGTAGCGAACCACTATGACAACACTACCTCTGTAATTGACACTATAACAAACAAGGTTACAGCAACGGTGAAAGTAGAAAATCATCCTGGAGGAGTTGCAGTCAGTTCGGATGGAAAAAAGGTATATGTGTCAGGAGATAATGTTTTTTTAATTGACACAGCAACTAACGAGGTTACAGCTACGGTTGATGTAGGAACCTATTCTTCTGGAGTTGCAGTTAATCCTACAGGAACAAAGGCATATGTAACGAACCCTGTTAATAATACAATATCTATAATTGACACGGACACAAATAAGGTTACAGCCGTGGTGAAAGTAGTGACGAAATCCTCAGTATGTTGCAGTCAGTCCAGATGGATCAAAGGTATATGTAGAGAACTCTGAGGGCAATACAACATCTGTAATTGATACAGCTACAAATATTGTTACAGCCACAGTGCCTGTAGGAGAATCGCCTAGGGGAGTTGCAGTCACTCCTGATGGAAAAAAGGTATATGTGGCGAACCAATTAGGCAACAACGTCTCTTTAATTGGTACAGTCTCTGTAATTGATACAGCTACAAATACTGTTATAACCACAGTGCCTGTAGGGGAACAGCCCATTGGAGTTGCGGTCAGTCCAGATGAAAAAAAAAGGGTTTCGTTGCAAAAATAATTTTTCTGTATTTTGAGGCTATTATTATTTCCTTTAAATGTTATTTTGACCCCAATTTGATCACTCAAATTACCTTATTATGTATCCTCTTCAAATTCAAGGGTAAATTTTCCAACATGGTACACTTATAGAGAGTATTAACACAGTATTGAAGTTTAACATGTTATCTGAACATGTTTTTCAACCTTAGTTAAATTAATAAATAGTCCTCGTGAATAGGAAATTTACTTTTCACCCTTGAATTTGAAGAGGATACTTTTTTCTTTTCCACATAGAAGTACATCTAAAATATTTTCTCGATTCTTGTTGGGAACTGTAAAATAAGCAGCATAGTAAGGATTACAAAGGATCTGAGTATAGTGATTGGCACCATTGACTCTTAACTTGTATCATCGATTTGATGATAAGACGTAGCCTTGAGACCTTCCTTAAAAATCTCAGCTTTCTCCTGATTGAAGACATCAGTGTCTTTTGTCAAAATTCGAGAAATAGTGGCTTTGGATATATGAACGCCAATATTTTCCAGAAACTCATGTATTTTGGGCTCTGAAACATTAGCAATATGGTTAAGAGTAATTATAAGAGATCTGATTCCAGGTCCAAATTCACCTTTGATACCATCTGGCAATTCACCAGAATATGTTTTGCGTTCAGAAGGAGAATCTCTTTTCGGAAGTTGGCGTTCACGGGTTTTATGGATATTCCTGAATTATTACTTCCCTATAGCCTTTAGAATATGCATCAGCGGGTAAAATGGATGTATCAACTCTACACGTCTTAATTTGATGAATCTCTATTTTATCCAGTTTTGATTTAGATCCTTTTTGCTACAGAGGCTTTCTTTTTTGTCTCTCCCTTTCAGAAGATATATCTTCACTCTTTCTAGAACCACGAATTTTAGGTTTGGTTTGTTCACCTTTAAGTAAATTGATCTCATCTCGAAGATTTTGGTTTTCTGCTTTAAGGAATTCAATCTCTTCATTCTGCTTTTCAATAATGGCAAATAGAATGCGAAAAGCTGTGGCATATCTTTCATCTTCAATTTCATCAGGATTGATATTCAGCGATGCCAACAATTCTTTAAGGGTTTTAAAGTCCATTTTTTTTTCTCCGAGATGTGAGTAAGGATGAATGGAAAAACAATTATATTTTTCCTGCGATTGAAATCTCATTAAATTTGAAGAGGATACAGAAAAAACAAAAATGATGTTGAAAATCAATAACAGAGGGATGAAAGGATCATATGAACCTATGTAAAGTTACATTTCTCTTTTTTTATTTTAGATAAAGTCATAAAGTAGATTCTCTTATTTCTTCAAAAATTTCATTCAAAGTAGTACAGACCATTGATTATTTTTATTTTAACAAGCAGGCAACATTTTTGCAAAGTTATACAAAATTGGGAGAAATTCGTAAACAGTATTTTTATGAGAATATATCTGCAAAATTCGACAAGATAATTTCGGCTTCTCTTTATTATTAGTTCCTTAATTATATTTCTCAAAATATTATATTATTTGAGTAATAAATACTTGGTGAACAATTTCAAAACATTTTAACCATCGTGCAAATCATAACACCTACTTTCGGCAGGTCGACATAAAAATCCATTCATTTTTCTATTGATATCGTTTTTTGTAGAACATTTAAAATTTAATTTAAATCAAAAATTTTTAAACGTTTACTATAACATCATTAATATATATTTGTAATAAAAGAGGAGAAATGACAAATCTGATTAAACATGTAGCTCGCTTGAAACTGATTTTTAAAAGGATCTACAAAAAATAATAATCAAGGATATTTACATGTTAGAATGTGCTTGCTGCCGAATGTAGGATAACAAAAAGGTGAGAATAAATAACGGCCTCAAAATTACATCAAATGGAACAAAAATTGGGAGTGTAAATAAATGGGGAAGCAAACATTTGACAGAATAAAAAACTTACTGCTAGTCTTTTTTGTAGTAGCATTGACAGCTGCGTCAGCAGCAGCTGGAAGTGCGCTTACTTCAACAACTCTTGATGGCAATAATCCACGTGTCTATTATCTTGGTAATGACAATCATGTCTATGAGCTAGCATGGCATAACAATGAAAATCTCTGGTATCATAGAGATGTGACTGCAGACGCAGGTGGGCAGCCAGCAGCAGCTGGAGGTGCGCTTACTTCAACAACTCTTGATGGCAATAATCCACGTGTCTATTATCTTGGTAATGACAATCATGTCTACGAGCTAGCATGGCATAACAATGAAAATCTCTGGTATCATAGAGATGTGACTGCAGACGCGGGTGGGCAGCCAGCAGCAGCTGGAAGTGCGCTTACCTCAACAACTCTAGATAGCAATAATCCACGTGTCTATTATCTTGGCAATGACAATTATAGTTGAATGGTGAATGATCACGTAAATTGTATCCATTTTTTGCAATCACAAGAAAGTTCTGAAAATCATCTAAAGTTGCATTTTTTAGAAGCTTGACTATATGTCTACGAGCTAGCATGGCATAATAATGAAAATCTCTGGTATCATAGAGATGTGACTGCAGACGCAGGTTATCGAGATAAGACAATAACGAAGAACGAAATACTGGAAGTACACAACAAGTACCGGGAGGAAGTAGGTGTCAGTCCAATAGTATGGGACGATCAGCTAGCTGCTTCGGCCCAACAGTGGGCAGATCATTTGAATGCAATCAATAGATCTGAGCATTCTGGTCCAGGGGAAAATATTGCTTGGGGTTTTAGCTCTTGGTCAGATGCAGTAAATTCTTGGGCCGCCGAGAAAATGTGTTTCAAGAATGGTGTATTTCCTGATACTTATAATGGTATGTGTGGTGCTTGTACTGCTCATAATTGGCAATGTTCAGGCCATTACTCTCAAATAGTCTGGAGAGGCACTCAAAAAGTCGGGTGCGGGACATCTGGTATTTATAGGGTTTGCCAATACTCCCCTCCAGGTAACACCTATGGCCAAAAGGCTTACTAAGCAAATGTAAAAAGAAAAGGGCGGATCAGATATTCTCTTCAGCAAGCAGTTTTGATCTCGCCTCGACCATATTTTATAATAATCCCTTTTTTTCTATGAGCCTATCCCAAAAGAAATATTATGCTTAAATTATAAATTTACTTTTATGTCATTTGTGAAATCGATGACGTTCTGTGGGAATCTACAGAACCTTATTTCCCTCCACAGAAACAACTTATATGAAGACCACGTGCAGATATGAGGAAGTTAATGAACGGTATTTATACGTTGTTATGACAAGTTGTACGTGGAAAGACGTTCCCGACCGTTATGGGTCAAAGTCAACAGTTCATAGATTTCATCTTTACCTTTGTGAACATGGTATCTATCAAAAGATTTTCAATGATCTTTTAAATAGGGTTACTGCATGAAGAAAATAGATCTTTCTCATTGCTTTACCGACACAAAAGATATTCCGGTTAAAAAAGGGGTGATGTCGGGTATGATGGCCACAAGAAAGTAAAAGGAGTGAAATTAAGCGTTTTAATAGACTTGCAGGGCCTACCTCTCTTTATTATCATTGTTCCTGCAAATAAGAACGACTCAACGCTTTATATACCTACACTTAAAAATTTTAAGATTAAGAGACCTGTTAACAGGCCTTCTAAAGTGACGGCTGATGGAATATATGATACAGCTAAAATTAGAAAATACAACAGGAAAAGAGGAATAAAGTCCAATATACCAGTAAACAAAAGAAATAGGAAGAAAAAGAAGAAAGGAAGACCAATCAAGGTAGATATGAAAGAATACAAAAAGAAAAGTGTAATAGAGAGGTTTTATAGCTGGATAGGGTCATGTAAGAAGGTATTTCCAAGATATGAAATCAAAGAGACATCATATTTGGGGGTTGTAATGTTAGCAGCGATTGTGAGAGTACATGAAGTTTTGGGATAGGCTCATATAAAAGCAGCTCAAAGACCTTCTTGTCGCACACATTTAATAAGATAATTTTCTCCTTCAAAATGCTTCCATTTAAAGGAATAAAGTAGCATATTACTATCTTTGGTTTTCTTTTTATCTTATTGTATCTTTTGAAAGGATTTTTTTTCAAAGGACCAAACAATTGTACAGTGCGCAGTAAGACCCAAAAAGGGAAGGGTAGCAAACGCTACCTTACTAATAAGTTATATTTATATAATCTTCTCCGTTTAGTTGTTACTTGTATCTTTTGGATTTTGGTCGAAGTCTCGGTGTCATTATTGTGAGTGTTTGAGTTTAACCATACATGGTCAAGCATTTAAAATTTCCATGTTGTAGGGTCAGCTTTTGCTGCTTGTTTTTGCCACCAAGGTGATTCGGGTGGAGGATCATATAGGGTTCCCACTATTTTAGGTTCCCTTTTGTAGCCATCTTTGTAGCCTTTTGGTAACCATTTGTGTAACCGTTGTGCAATCCAGCCATATTGCCCGCGCCGAAATCGTTTGGGTCATACCCTGCTGGATGAATCGGTACATAATTTGATGGTGACCTATGTGGCTGGTAAACTTGGATTTTGTAGTCTTGAGAACCATCTTTCTTACCTTTATCTTCACCTACTGAGTAGCCTTTTTCATATCCTGTATTATAACCTTGATCGTAGCGAGAAGAAGAGCCTGTGAATGGATTACCTGATTTTCCTTTCGATGTTGTTTCTTTTGGTGCGTTTTTTGGTGCGTTTATTACTCCGCCTGGTTCACCGTTGTTCGAAATAGGTACAGTCTTGATATCATTGTCGACAGTGATGGTTCCACCTGATCCTCCACCGTTTGAAGTATCTGCACTTACTGCTATAGATGTCATTGCCATTAAAAAGAAAACGAAAAGTAAAATAGCTGTCATCTTCTTTACTTCATTAAATACTTGTTTTCTCATTTACTTCACCCCAAACTATTCATTGAATTTGATTTTTTGTTGTTAATTTTTAAGTTTTTTTTTCATTTCCATGGGTATTAGGTACTCCGAAAATATAATAAAACATGAAATATAATTTAGTATTATATATTAATACATACTTAAAAGTAGTGAATCTACATTGCAATTAAATCTCTTAAACTAGAATCATTGAATAAAATATAGTCATTCATTCCTTATTCAAGACAACATAAATTTTAACTTTACAATAAACTGAATTACTACGTGGGATTTCTATGAGTTTCTTATTAGTATAGAGAATGATTGAGAAAAATGCCATAAAAAAGGATATCCGAGTAAACGAGACAAGATAATACAAGTTATTAATAATTATCTGATTCTAATTTATATTTCTCTAGTGCATCGATTTCAAAATATATCCATTGATTAATATATTAATAATTCCATAATAATTTTTGTGTCTCTTATAAGCCATCGTCCTAAATTATCATTTACTCAAGAAGAGTTAGATTCTCTGACAAGGTTAAGTCGTTCAAGAAATCAAGCTGCAAGTATTGTTGAAAGATCTAAAATAGTACTTTTAAGCACCAGGGAAAAAACGATACTGAGATCTCCAGAGAGTTGAAAGTAGATTACAAAACTGTAAGGTTATGGATACAAAGAGTTTTAGATCTTGGAGTTAAAGAAGGCTTGGTAGATAAATTAAGAAGTGGGAGACCTCAAGATATTAGTGCTGAATCACGAACCTGGATAGTTTCACTTGCATGTATGAAACCGAAAGATCTTGGTTATCCTCATGAAATATGGACACAGAGACTCCTTGCTGAACATATCAGGAAGAATTGTATCAAAGAGGGACATCCCAATTTATCGAAGATAAATCAAGGGACAATCTCAAAAATTCTCAATGCATGTAAGATAAAACCGCATAAAATTAGCAGTTACGTTGCTAAAGTTGATCCTGATTTCGATCAAAAAGCAGCCAATGTTCTGGATACATATAGAGAAGCCAAAAGATTAAATGAAAAAAAAGAAAAAATGAACAAGTTAAGATAGTGATTATTTCCTACGATGAAAAACCAGGTATTCAAGCAATTGGAAATGTTTATCCAGATCTTATGCCCGTAGAAGGGCTTTATTCCACAATAGCAAGAGATTATGAGTATAAAAGACATGGAACTCTTTCACTATTAGCTGGAATTGACTTAATATCGGGGAAAATTTATTATAAAGTATTTAAACAGCATAGAAGCTGTGAGTTCATTGAATATCTTAAAGAACTTGTTTTATTGTTTCCAGAAGAAAAAATCATAATTATTCTGGATAATCTTAAAATACACACATCAGAAGAAACTCAGGAATATCTGGCAACAGTTCCTGATAAATTCGAATTTGTTTTCACGCCTAAACATGCCTCGTGGTTGAACATTATTGAAAGTTTTTTCAGCAAAATGGTGAGAAACGTCTGAAAGAAATAAGAGTAGTATCACTAAATGAATTAAAAGAAAGAATTAGTCAATATATAGATCAACTTAATGAAAAACCAGTTCTATTTACTTGGAGATACAAGATGGAAGAAAGGGATGAAATGCCTGGTGGAATCACAATCTAATATGGAGTTAATTAGGAATCGATCCACTAGTTACTATATCTGGAAGAGGATTTTCCATATTTAAATTCTTTATTTACTAGAATTCCAATTGATAAATAGGATTCAACACTTTCAACAAGCGGTGTTTGTACATCGTTATGCTAGTTGTACGTGGAAAGACGTCCCTCGCCCTCAAGGCTCAAAGTCAACTATTCATAGATTTCATCCTTACTTTTGTGGGTACTGTTAAGTTTTCAGAGGATGGACATGATTATAGGTTCGACACCATCTGAATGAAATTCTCATCCTCCAAAGATTTTACAGTAACCTTAAAAATATATGTAAAAATTAAGTGTATCTATTTTCTTAAATACACTGTTATATAATCGGGTTTCACTATACTGCCTCCACCTAATAAGCCACCACCAAGTGGATAAGTTACTCTTAAACTGACTCCATATCCTCCAGCTTCAGTGTATACGTGTTTAGTGCTACCACTTTTGGATATTGCTGTTTGTCCATCTCCAAAGTCCCAATAAAAAGTAGCGGGATATGCAGGAGCAGTGCCCCAAAAATAAACTGTCAGTGGACGGTCTCCACTTTTTGGGTAACCAGCGAAATCAATTTCACTTGATTTTGTTATTCGTACAGCAGCACTAACTGTTGTAGCTGTCAATGAAGCTACTAAGAGCAATATAAGAAAAATACCAAATGTCTTTTTTATTCTAACAGATATTTGTCTTCCCATTTATTCGTCACTCCTCATTTTGATCAAAAATGCAATTTCAAAGCCTTGTTTTCGAAATACGGCATTTGAAAATTAGTATCCAATAAATATAATAATTATAGAAATATAAATACTAATTATTTAAAATGAAATATAGATAGGACTTACGCACTTTAACCTCCGCAAATTTAAAATCGTTTGAAATATAACCTGCTTTCGGCAGGTGACTTTATTTTCCGTAAATATTTTTACTGATAACGTTTTTTAGAGAAAACCCATAAATCTTCCACACCAAATATTATTGCGAAAATGATTCGTTGCTTATATAGGGCATGAGGTTTGAGTCATATGTTAACCAGTTTTAAACATAATACAAATATATAAAATGTTTAAAAAACGCTATCAGTAAAAATACCAAATTCATTACGTCGACCTGCCGAATGTAGGATATAATTACCCAAATATAAAATATAGAAATGTTTAAAGTAGTGCCCATAAACCTGCCTAAGTGTACTGATCTCGATTACATCAATTTTCTAATTGCCGCACCTAGCGTTTATAGTTGTACCGAAGCTGCTCGCTATTCTCAATTTGCAAACAATGCCCCTCACATGATTGCTTTACTCGTCTCCTTCTAAATCAACATTCAGATACAGAACCCTTATGGGATGAAGTAAAGAAATACGTTATCCCAAAAAAAGGTTATTTGATCGCCGACGATACAATATTGGACAAACCTTACTCCAAAAAGATTGGTTTTGTTCGTTATCAGTGGAGTGGAAAGCATCACCGTAGTGTTAAGGGAATCGGCCTTGTTACCTTGCTCTGGACAGATGGTAAGAAGATCTTACCTGTTGATTTTCGTATTTATGACATCGATGAAGACAAAAAAACAAAGAATGATCGTTTCCTTGATATGATAGATAAGGCCGAAGAACGCGGGTTTATACCTAAGTTCATTATGTTTGATGTATGGTATGCAAGTGTAAAGAACCTTAAAGCTATCAGGAAGAAACAATGGCACTTTTAAACAAGATTGAAATCAAATCGCTCTGTAAATCCTGATAATACGAAAAATAAGCCTCTCAAAACAATAGATATACCTCCTGAAGGAATTGTGGTTCATCTCAAAAAATATGATTTCATTAAAGTATTTCGGAAAGTTTCCAAAAAAGAAAACATGCAATACTGGGCGACAGATATGCTGGATATGGATGAATCAGAAAGAGAAGACCTGGCTAACAAATCATGGAAAATTGAAAAATATCATCGAGGAATAAAACAGTTCTGTGGTATGGAGAAGTGTCAGGCAAGAAAAGAAGAGTCACAGAGAGCACATATACTGTTTTCATTAAGGGCTTTTCTAAGGTTAGAGATACAAAGAATCAGACGTGGGATATCTTGGTTTGAAAGTAAGGTAAAAATTCTTAGAGTTGCAGTATTGGAGTATTTAAACAAACCAAAATATAATCTAAATTTATAGAAATACTATAAATGTTGTAGAAATACGGTATGCAGGGCCTATGACTGCGTAAGTCCTACTGGTATTTTGCATCCTTTCTCGATGCCAGTGCTAAGGAGTACTTCGTATATTGCATCTGCTTGCAGCTTACTGTTTTGTCTTTGAAATCGTAGTTAATATAGGAATTATTGAATTTGACCTGGATGCCTGAAAATATCAAAAGGCAATTTTCTAGTCGGGAAAAGAAGATCTATTAGATAAACACTTTGTCAAGATAATTGAAGAGGGTGATCAAAAGAGAACAACAAAAGAATATTGAATTAAATAACAAAAATGACTATTAATAGAATGCAAAGAGAATATAAAGTTAAAGGTTAACTTCCAATAATACAAAATTATGGGACTTACAAGACTTCACATGCGTTTTAATCCTTAGACACGTAAGTCCCATAAAGAATGACCCTTAGTGAACATAAGTTTTTAAAGGGTTAAAGTCTCAATACTTCTTAGTCTTATGAGAACTATACGGACAAGTTGTCATCATTTAAGATTTTAATTAAAGGCTGTTTTTATCTTTAGCAATCTTTCACACTTTCTACTCTCTTAGACTCGGATATGATTATTATCGACATATCGTACGACAGTTAGGAACCCAAAAACATTGCCTATAGGGTCGGTGATGCCTTGGATAAAACCACTTACATACCCTGTGTGTGCCAAAGGACCGTTTACAGACTGTGTAACATTTTAATTTCCCTGGTTTCCCTGTTCCTATGTCTCCTCCTGGTTTCCCTGTTCCTACGTCTCCTCCTGGTTTCCCTGTTCCTATGTCTCCTCCTGGTTTCCCTGTTCCTACGTCTCCTCCTGGTTTCCCTGTTCCTACGTCTCCTCCTGGTTTCCCTGTTCCTATGTCTCCTCCTGTTGTTGGTGCTCCTCCTCCTGTCGTTGGTGCTCCTCCTCCTGTTGCTGTCGATACTGTTCCGTTATCGTTCGGTGGAGCTGCTAAGCTAACCGTTACAGCCATTACTGATATTGTAAAAAAGATTAATAGGGAAAAACCTACTATCTTTTTTATTGTTTGTTTTCCCATTTACCCTCACTCCTAATTTTTGCTAATCTTGATACAATTCCAATGTTGTCTGTTTTCCAACCATTAAAATCGGCAGACGTACCCAACATGTAGGTCTTTAGGTCTTTCTAGTTATTCAAGACTATTTTTTTAAGTATTTTATTGGAAATTCTTCAGTTCACATTTGTGTATCAATGATCTATGCGCCGATGAAGATGGTTTCAAAATTGTATCGTCAGGGTATTATAATTGAGGAAACATAATAACATAAGAAATATAAATAAGAAAGCGATAATTATGAAAAGCGCGAATTATAAACTCTAGTTTTGGTTGACATCCTTCAGTAATGCTATTATTCTGCGGACATTTCTCATATCCCGTATACTCTACTGAAAAGTACCAATTCGATTAATATTGCAATAGACTAAAGTGCTCATCGTCTTATTGCACTGCCTAAAGCTTTAATATCCAATTTTAAATAAAATGAAATCAATATGCAGGGAACTATGATATATGTTAACCATTCTAAAGGGAAATGAATCAGTAATTCTTATAATGTAGGAACGTAGGAATCGAATTACCAACTGCTCCATTTAATGGAATAATATTACTGAATTTTAATAGAATTCTTATATCTTACACATTCCTTACTCACTAAATTTTCCTATCAGGCAACCGAAATCCTTATTGTAAAGCTCGCTCAATGGCAGGATATGGAAATGCAAAGGGAAATCCAGATAATCTGCGGAACGGTAAAGATTCCGAATCTATCCAGTTTTTTAAAAATCGTAAGTTCTATCGCTTCTGAAAATAAAGTCATTATCCAGGGCCTGAATGCTGATTTGATCGCAGGCGAAAGACATCTTCATTTAGCAATAAGAAAGGCTCTTGGAGCAATTGCGGCAGGAAAAAACACAGCAAAAGATCCCGGAATTGAAATTATGCGGTATGCAGCCGGACAAAGGCAGATTGAGAAAAGTTTTTCGATCGGGCTCCACGAAGGAGTAAATAATGCAGTTTTTTTACTGTTTGGGGAAATAGAGAATTTAATTTCGGTTCTCTCTTCAATTAGAAATCTAATAGATGAAAAACCATGTTCCGAGCTTCTGGATTATTCTAACTCAAAAAAATCTGGAATTCTCTCTTTGTTTGATATTACAGACGCAGAGATTGAAGCAACTGGTGAAGAACATATTCCTGAACTGGTGATTGAGAGAGTATCATTGACTGATTTTTCAAAGTGAATAAAAGCCTGGATTCTCTAATTCGTAATTCAGATCTTCAAACGTTATCGAGTTCAAAATTATTACTTTAAAAAAGGGAAATAGATGAAGATAACAAGCTTCATCCGTTTTTCCTTTATCAAACGTCTCAATATTCCTATTTTACTTTTCTTTTCTTCTGTACAGGAATACAGTAACAAGGCAAACAACCCCGAAAACAACTTCGAAGCCGGGCAGACTCGTACCTGGTTTTGGGGTTGAGCCTGAACTTTCCTTTTGCTCAGCAGCCTTGTTAGTGTCTGCTGTACTTCCGTTGCGGGAATTATTCTGTGTTTGGCTTACTGTTGCAGGCTGTGATTTATCCCCTGCTCCAGGCTGTATTATCCCAGTTGCCGTACTCTTCCCGGTGATTGCAAAGGGAGAGAATCCAGGGGTTTTTGCTGTGAATTTCAGGTAGTTGTCATCTTCACCTGACAGGGTTGTTGAAAGCTTGTTCCATTTCTTTTCATCATACCTGTTCAAAGTGATGGAAGACTTGTCGATCTTATTATCCTGTACCCAGGATTTCGCAACTTTGAAAGTTACAGCTGCATTTTCGATATTCTTTTCAGTTGCATATCCGCCGTTTCCGACCCAGATGTTCAGGTATTTGTAGACTTCGTCAGAAGGCTTTCCTGAAACCAGTGTAGATTGATTCTTCAGCATCTCGACAATTGTTGTCGTCTTACCGACTGTCTTCTTTGAATCGAAGGTTATCGATTCGACTGCAGTGACTTTTTGTGTGAAGTCAAACTTCGTATTTTGCCCACTTCCAATGAAAGTTTGTGAAAGTTCTTTGATCTCGACATTGTTTTGAGGCTCAGGTGAACCGCCAGCGCCTCCACCACCGCTTCCGCCGCTGCTTGAGCTGCTACTGCTTCCACCGCTACTTCCTCCACTGCTTCCTCCATCGGAACTGCTTACTTCGAGTACAGTTATTATCGCAGTTTTTGAGGAAGTCCCGTTTGAGTTGCTTGCTTTCAAGTTTACAGTATAGATTCCTGGGATTGTGTATGTATAAGTAGGATTCGCATCTCCTGAATCACTTGTTCCGTCATTATCGAAGTCCCAGCTCCTCGATGTTGCCCTTTGAGAAAGGTCAGTAAACTGTACGAATAGAGGAGCATAACCATTTAAAGTACTGGAAGCAAAATCGGCCACAGGAAGAGTTTTATCGTTACCCTGTACTTTCACGGTTATTTGTTGAGTTTTGGAGGAAATGCCATTTTCATTAATTGCTGTCAGAGTTACGGTGTAGTTTCCTGGGACCGTGTATAAATGTGTGAAGCTCCCACGGGTATAGTCCGGAATCCCGTTGCTTTCAATATCCCAGCTTCTTGATAATGAGTTCTGCGAAAGATCAGTAAATTGTACAGCAAGAGGTGCAGGCCCGTTGGTAACGTTGGCAATGAAGTTTGCAACTGGAAGTACTGCCAGTCGTGGATTGGATACAGGTACGAGTGGCAGATAATCAGTGACGTTAGTTCTATTTTCATTGAGCCATGTGAATGGAATGTCTGCTATGCCGTCTCCATCCTTATCCGGTGCTGTTTCGGAAAACCCTTTCCCATCTGGGCGTCCCCAGAAACTGCCTCCTAAATAAGGTCCGCCAACAATGTTTCGGCCCTCAATTGTCTCTAGACTCCAGGTTGTATCCGTATTATTTACATCAGCATTGATAGTGTTGTTCGCATAGTTATTATAAAAGAGGTTTTTATGGCAGCCTCGACACATAAAAAAGCCGGAAACATTATTCGAAGCAACGATATTTCCTGTGACAGTGCTGCTGGAAGCGGAGTCAAAATGTATACCCCGGCTGGTATTATTTGCTGTGTTCCTTGAGACTATGTTAAAGTTAGAATAAGATATCAGGATACCGTAGTTATTGTTCTCGGATACAACGTTGCTTAATATCGTACTCGAATTCGAAGCTCTAAGGTAAATTCCTCTGTCATTCCTGGTCGCTATATTAATTTTTAGATTATTGTCGTTCGAATTCATTAAATAAAAACCAAGACCTTTATTTGAGTATACCTGGTTGCCTGTCATACTATTACTACTGGAATTCTCCAGAACAATACCGTGATTGTTGAAATATATAATATTATTTAAGATTGTGTTTTTTTCAGACCTAACAAGGTGGATGCCATCCTGCACGTTCGAATGTATCCTGTTGTCCGAAATTTCGTTATTATTCGAATCACTCAGAGATATCCCAATATCATTATACGACAGATCATTGTTGTTGATATTGCAGTTACCATTCTTCGAAAGTCGAATGCCGGTTACACCTATATATCCGCCAGATCTGATATTGAACCCGCTAATCGTTACGCCATTTACGCCGGAATAAAATACATTCGAATTTTCTTTATTAGCCATAATTACTGTATCTTCAGGATTTCCTGATTCGGACTTAATCACCAGATTCGGTTTATTTATTGTTATAGTTTCGGAATATACCCCAGGTTTTACAATTATCAGGTCACCTGAGCTCGTTGCATTATTCACTGCAGCCTGTATCGAATCTCCTGGCTGGACTATAATCTCGGCTATCCCAACTCCAGAGCTTAACGTAAAGACAAGTATAGCAATTAGCAGGTTGTTCAATCTGTTCATTTAAATTCCCCGGATAAAACAAAATTAGCAAAGTTTCTAGGTTAATCTGGAGATGAACATTAAACAATATAAATATATTGTTCAAGTAGTTATAAAGCAGATTAAATTCTAGAGAATAATCAAAAATATAGAGAAAAATAATTAAAAATTAAAAGGAAATAATCGAAATTTAAAAGAAAATAAGATGAAGATTTAAGGCTTCATCCTTCTTCCTTCAATCAAACTTTCTTAATATTTCATATTTTACTTTTATTTTCTTCTGTACAGGAACACTGCAATAAGGCCAGCTACCCCGATAACAGCTTCAAATCCAGGGCTTTGTTTTTGGGTAGGACTTTCCTTTTGCTCAGCAGTCTTGTTAGTGTTTGCTGTACTTGCATTGCCTGTATTTGTCTGTGTTTGAGTCACAGTTGCAGGTTGTGTTTTATCCCCTGCTGCAGGCTGTATTGCCGTACTCTTCCCGGTGATTGCGAAGGGAGAGAAACCGGGTGCCTGTGCTGTAAATTTCAAGTAGGTACCATCATCTTCACTTGACAGGGTTGTTTTAAGTGGGTTCCATTTCTTGTCATCGTACCTGTTCAAAGTGATGGAAGACTTGTCGATTTTATTATCCTGTACCCAGGATTTCGCAACTTTGAAAGTTACAACTGCATTTTCGATATTCTTTTCAGTTGCATATCCGCCGTTTCCAACCCAAATGTTCAGGTATTTGTAGACTTCGTCAGAAGGCTTTCCTGAAACCAGTGTGGATTGGTTCTTCAACATCTCGACAATTGTTGTTGTCTTACCGACTGTCTTCTTTGAATTGAAGGTTATGGATTCGACTGCAGTAACTTTCTGTGGGAATTCGAACTTTACAGGCGTGCCAGTAAAGATTGAAGTCTGAGAGAGTTCTTTGATCGCAACATTGCTTTGGGGCTCAGGAGATCCGCCACCGCCTCCGCCACCGCTTCCACCGCTGCTTGAGCTGCTACCTCCACTGCTACCTCCACCGTTGCTTGAGCTGCTTACCGTTATTGCAGATACTTTTGAGGAAGTCCCGTTTGCATTGCTTACGGTTAAGTTAACGGTAAAGGTTCCTTCTGAATTGTAGATATATGTTGGACTCGGTTCAGTTGAAGTTCCTCCGTCACCAAAAGCCCAGCTCCTTGATACTGCATTTTGAGAGGCGTCTGTAAACTTCACTGTAAGGGGTGCGTATCCGCTAGTTTGATCGGCAGTAAAGTCTGCTACCGGATATACTAGAGGTGCTACGTACGGCAGGACAGTTACCGTAGCAATCTTTGAGATGGTGCCATTTTTATTGCTAACCGTAAGGTTAACGTTATAGGTTCCTACTTTTGAATATATATTCTTCGGATTCAGCTCAGTTGAAGTGTTTCCGTCTCCGAAGTTCCATTTCCATCTGAATCTGCGTTTTTTGAATGGTCAGTGAACTGGACAGTGAGAGGAACAGTACCTTGCGCGGGACTCAAAACTGAAGTCTGCTTCAGAAAGTGACACATTTACAAGAGGGTAATATATCAGTTATCAGGACGATTCCGTTCGAGTCTTTAGCAGTATATGGGGTATCTGCAAATCCGTCTCCGTTAGTATCACTTGCAGTTTGAGAAAATCCTTCGCCATCAGGAGATGCCCAGAAATTACCACCAATATATGGTCCTTTAACAATGTTTTTGCCCAGAGTTTTTGTTATGTACAAGGTGTTAGCATGAATTCTTAACATTCGCATTATTTCCGTTGTCAAAGTAGTTATTATAAATCAGGTTATGCCTGCATGCAGGACACATGGAAAGGCCTGACCATCGTTCCAGGTAATCAGGTTGCCTGTTATAGTATTGTTTATGGCAGGAATTCATATCAATACCAGACTGACTACTGGCAGTTGCATTGTTCTTGGAAACAGTACTATTTTCCGCATAGTGGAGCCTGATTCCTATTCCATTGCCAAAAGCTGTGTTGTTATTGATCGTAACATAGCTTGAGTTTTCAGCCTGTATTCCCTGGTTATCACTTTCCTGAACAAAATTACTGTCGATGTAGCTATAATTCGAATTAAATAAGTTAATCCCCATATTGTTTGAAATTAAAGTGTTGCTTGAAATATTATTGTCATCGCTGGTATTCATGAGATAAATACCAGTACCGGAGTTCTCAGTCAGGGTATTCCTGAAAACCGTATTGTCATGGCATTTTGAACCTGTTAAGTAAATTCCCCTTGAATTTCCGGATGCAACATTATTAATTATTTTATTATTGTGGTGCTTCCACACGAATACCATAGTAGTCGTTAGAGTTTACTGTATTGCGATCCACAATGTTATTTGCACCGCAATTTTCGTTCAGATGAATACCGTTACCTATACACTGATTTGCAGTATTGCCTGAAACTGTGTTCCCACTGTCATCATATGTCAGGAAAATGCCTTCACCATTAATACCATTTCTATTTCCTGTTGCAGTATTGTTAATTATCCTGTTATTATGGGAATACCTCATTGCTATACCATAATTACAGTTGGAAACTGTATTGTTTATTATAGTGTTGTTTTTGCATCCATTTGAGAAATATCCATGTGCAGGGCCTTTTATGACATTATTTGAGACAATTTAGAATCTGATCCAACAGGTGAAGTTTCACCGGTATAAATAAGCTGAATTCCCTGGGTAAAAGCACCTGAAGAACTTGAAGTTCCCGACATTTCTACTAAGTTATTTGTTACGGTATTTTCACTCGAACCGGCAATATTGATCCCCATAAGATCACTTGAGATCAGAGTGTTTCCTTTAAATGTAACACCTTTTACATTTTCTGCAAAAATACCAAATTTGCCATTATTATTTATAGTGTTATCTAAGATCTGACTTCCTTTAGAAACAGAATCAGTTATGTGAATTCCTATAAATTGGTTTGTGATCCTATTCTGAGAAACAAGTGCATTTCCGGAGCCTATTATATTGATCCCCACGGTATCATTCACACCTTTGCCAGTTCTGCTGATAATGTTGTTACGAATAACGTTATTATCACTGGAAGTACCTGCATATATATAAACTCCAAAATAATCATCTGTAAATATGTTATTTTCAATTGTACATTGTTTCGCGTGGTTCAGGTAGATTCCTGCCATCCCACTTGTGGCTCCTTTAATAGTGAGCCCTCTTACTATTACATTGGTTTTGTAATTAGTGATAGAAATAACGCCTGGATCTTTAGATCCTGGTTTTGGAGTAATCGTCGTGGTAGTAGGATCTCCAGTTGAAGAAGTAAGTACCAGATTATTGAGATCATTCGTTTTATTTATATAGATGCTTTCATTATAAGTACCAGGATCTACAATAATCGTATCTCCTGAATGTGCACTGTTCACTGCTGCTTGTATTGAACTCCCCGCTGAGACATGGATCTCAGCCGCTGCCCCCAAGCAGGAACTTATTGTAAATACTAAAAAGGTCATTAATAGAAGTTTTATTTTATTTATACTTAATTCCTCCATAGATAATAAAAAAATTGGGGAAGATACTTTCTACAATTAATTAGAAATTAATTGCAATTACAATATAAACATATTGGTTCAAATAACATTTTTTGAAGATTATTTATCCGTAAAAATGAGTAAGTCATTTATTAATTATCGCGATTTTTTCCGATAATTCAACTTTTTTTTAATCAAACAATAGATATGGATATGCATATAGCGGCTTTATATATTTTATAGTTTATCTGATGAAGATATTCCATTCGAAAAAAACTTATTAGCAAGAATACAATACGTAACTCAAAATTGAACCCCATAGTTCAAGATAATTGATCAAAGGAAAAATTAATATATTTTGAAAGTTATTGCTAATAGCCGTGACTACTTTATTAATTATATGATAATATATATTTTAATCACCATTTTTATACATATAATAAATAAATATTTCTTTTGAAGATTATTCAAAGAAATTGGCTTACAAAAATAATTAAGGAAGAACGTAATCTGGGAAAAATTTAGTAAACTGTTTCCTTTTTAGTCCTCATATTGTATGCCCTATATTCGTCTCTTTTTTTGTCCTGCAGGTAAACATATTCGTATTCCGGATGATTGAGCTTTCTTCTGTACTCTTCCCTGGCTTCGGCCTGGCATTTGTCACAGGTGTAGATAGGGACGGACACTCCGAAAATTCTGGAATCATGGCTTTTATGGGCATGGGAATCGATGGTTATGTAGCCCTGGCAGTCAGGACACATCCTAATTGTCTCTTCCTGAAATTCCTGAATCATATCCGTATCATAAAAGATCTGTTTTTTTCGCCGATAAAAATCCCCATGCTTTGCCACTTCTGCTGCTACAAGCTTATCCCTGTTTTCCCAGTTTTTAATCTGTGTTGCAACTATTTCTTCAAGTGTCTGTTTATCCTTTGCTGACTGGATAAACATTCCTGGCTTAAAGTCAGGTTCTTTAACACATGAGTAGTCAAGCCCTGCCATAGCCAGGATTATGCCCATGTTAACATAGGGTAAAGCCGTCTGGATTGCATAACCTCCTTCAAGTACTGCCATATCCGGGGCGAGCTTCTCATTAAGTTTGGCATATCCCTGTGCGGAAAAGCGCATATTTGCCAGAGGATCGGTATAATGGTTGTCCTGTCCGGCAGAGTTCAGGACAAGCTCCGGCTTGAAATCTTCAAGAATTGGCAGCACCAGAGATTCAAGCACATAAAGTATACCCTCATCCGGAGTTGCAGGTGGAAGAGGAATGTTTATCGTCCTGCCGAGGGCTTTTGGCCCTCCTAACTCATTCATAAAGCCCGATCCCGGGTAAAGTGTCCTTCCATCCTGGTGAAAAGAGATAAAAAGCACGTCAGGATCATTGTAGAAGATTTCCTGTGTTCCGTCTCCGTGGTGAACGTCAGTATCTACGATTGCAATCCTGCGGATCCCATATTTTTTCCTGAGGTATTCGACAAGGATAGCCTCGTTGTTGATATTGCAAAAACCCCGGTTTCCATGAGCAACTGTCATTGCATGATGACCGGGAGGGCGGACAAGGGCAAAAGCGTTTTTAACTTCCCCTTTCATAAGAGCGTCTGCAAGAACCAGGCAGCTGCCTGCTGCAATAAGGTGGGGAATTGTAGCCTGGGTCTTTATGTCAGGAACACAAAAATGTACCCGGGCAATGTCCTTGTATTCTGCAAGACGAGGTTTGTATTCCGCAATTTCAGGCAGGTCCATCAGACCTTCTTCAAAGATCTGGTCCCTTGTATAGAGCAGGCGTTCTTCCCTTTCCGGATGAGTTGGAGAGATGGCCCAGTCGAAAGCTGGGAAGAAAATAAGACCTGTTTTTTCGGACTTTGTGCGGTCTGCCGGCGATAACGACCCTTTCTCCGATGTTTGTCCACTTCCTTCTGTCTGTACTTTTACGGTCTGTACTTTTATTTCCTCTCGTTTATGAGCAGCTCTATCATTATTGTTAACAGCTCCACCATTCTCTTTTGCAGTCCCACTTCTCAGTGCATCCTTTATCTTCCCAAATCCGAAATTCATTTTTTATCCCTCCTTTTCCACTCAGGAATCAGACCTGCAGGAATCTGCATATCCACATCGAAAAGCCGCCCAACCGTAGACCAGCCGCTGACCACATTAAAAACTTCACTATTAACGATCTCGGCTTCATCCGCATACTCAGAAATTCCAAAACTCTCTGCACGTTTCCGAAGTAATTTTGCAGCAAGAGCTTCAGCCTCTTTTAAACTCGTTTTGTTGAATTTATCAATGCCGATTGCATCAAGGCTGGCAATTTCCCCTTCTTCCGCAATTGAGTAAACTTTTTGTTCGGTATCGATATGCAGATTCAAAGTTAAAGTGGGTCTTGCAACAGCTGCTCCTATAGCATTTCCCACTTCAGAATGTTCAGGAGTAATAGGTGTAGCATTAAGTTTTGCAGCAACCCCCATAATAAGGCCCTTTGCCCCGCCTCCGATTCCTACAACATTTTGAGGCCTTTCTTTCTTCTGCTGGAGAACTTCCCATATCCTGTAAGCAGGCTCCAGTTCCCATTCATGAAACATCTCAGTAACTGCCTCAGCGATTATAAGCGTAGTTTTATCGACTATAAGAGATGCGGTTTCAAGTTCTGATTTCCCCAACCTGGAAGCTGTGGCTGCAATAGCTTCCCTGGCACGCTCCGGATTCCCAACCTCTATAAGCCCGAGCACCCTCAGTGCATCAGTAGGAGTAGTCTCATTTCCTCCCATACAGTAAGCAGGACCAGCTCTTTCGGGACCGACAGAGATTTCTTTTGTACCGCTGCTTGAGTCTCTAATCCTTACAATGCTGTCCCCTCCGACAGCTATCGAACGCACTGCAAAAGCCCGAACATGAGTCAGGAAGCCCCCTAGTTTTACGCCTTTAGAAGCTAAAAGGGGTTTTCCGGAGAGAATTAATGCCAGGTCGGTAGTCGTGCCTCCGATATCCATTACCACTGATGTCTCATTTTCCGGAGTAAGTGCGAGAGCCCCAATTGTACTGGCAGCAGGTCCTGAAAAAATAGTTTCTACTGGAAACTCCATTGACTTCTCAATAGGCAGAGTTCCTCCGTCGGCTTTCAAAATATATACGGGAGCCCCGATATTTCTCTCTTCAAGAGCTTTTTTTACTTTCTCAAAAAACTCCTTATACTTATCCCGAGAAGCAGAAGCAAGCATAGTAGTTGCAATCCTTCGTGGGAAATTCAATTTTCCCGAAACCTTGTGCCCAAGTTCCAATTTACACTCCGGATAAACTTCCTTGAATATTTCCTCAATAAAGAGTTCATGAGAAGGATTTCTCTGCCCGAATTTGCTAACAATAACAGCCCTTTTAAATCCCATTTCCCGGACCCTGCCCACCGTATCTCGAATTTCAGCTGTGTCCAGGAGCTGGATTTCCCTACCCCTGTAATCCATAGCTCCCTTAAGATAAAAGCTGTCAGGAAAAGGATAGCCTTCAGGATTAATACCCGGGCCCGGAATAAGTAGCAATGCCACTCTATCCGTCTTACCTTCAGCGATGAGATTTGTAATTACCGTTGTGCTGAAAACAACCCTTTCCAGCTGTTCGTAAGGGATATCTCTGCTGACCGCATCAAGGGCTTCAAGCAGTGAGTTTAGAAGATTCCCGGGATCAGTGGTTACCTTGGCAGTAACGTATACTTCTCCATTTCGGATCAGCACCGCATCAGTAGTGGTGCCTCCGACATCAATTCCTATTAGCATTCAAAATTCGCCTATCCTCACTATTTATATATACTAACGTATCTTTTCAAGATAAAAGATGATAGAATTATAAATTTATACTACATTCCGATATAATAATACATGAATTCTTGCTTTCGAGGATGTAGTCTCAATGTATAATAATCTCACAGAGGAAGGATTGCGTGCGCAAGCGATGCAATTGCAAGAGGAAATAGAGGAGCTTGAGACTGAAAATGCACGGATTGCCGTGCAAATTCACAATAAACGTGTAATGCTTAATAGAATAACAGAATTGCTGGAAATTAAAGGTTCCGCAATTCCACGATGATGAAAATGCTCAGAAAGCTTTCAAAGCCAAAAATATACCCTTTCAAAGCCAAAAAATATACCCTTTCAAAGTAATTAATAAGCTATGCAGATTAAAGGAATAGCCCGAGATACTCTCAATTTCATTCTTGAAGCCAGCAAGTCCATGGCACCTGAAGAATTTGCAGGACTTCTTCAGGAGAAAGATGGAATCATAACTGAAGTGCTAATACTGCCCGGGACCGAATCGAGTGATACCAGTGCAGTATTGAGACTCTACATGATGCCTAATATCAAAGCAGCCGGCTCTGTCCACAGCCATCCGGGTACAAGCCGGAAACCTTCGCAAGCTGACCTTAACCTTTTTTCGAAGACGGGAAATTGTCATATAATAGTCGGAAGACCCTATGACAAACAAAGCTGGACTTGCTATGATAGAGGGGGAAATGTAAAGGAACTCCCAGTACTTGATGTAGAATTTGGTGACGATAGTGAGGTATGAATATTTACGAAAGTAGTAAGGAATAAAAAATAATGTTTTATTCTTTATTCTTTCGAATTTTCTGATGTAGAAAACGATAAGTTAATTCTAGAAAGAGAGTTAATTGCATAAGATTAAACTATTAAATAAAGCTTTGATCAATATTATATAAGTATGATATCCGAATAACAGTATACATTAAAAATATTATATATGTTGAATACATAGTAGAAAATGCGTTCTCATCTCTCTAAGACCACATAGCAAAGACCTATTCCACAAAACTACATTCAGCGCCTACTCCGAAAAATCTACTCTATAACGAAGAGATGAAATAAGAACTTGCAACCCGTGAGTCCAGTACCAGTCTCTTCAAAGAAAATCGTGCCGTTCGGAACTTCCAGAATTTTTTTCAGGTGGGAACGCAATCTTTTTCCTGGAATTCAGGTCGCAAAAAATATCAAATAAATAAAGTAATTTGTACTATTTTTACTAATTTATAATGATTTTTACGAGTTTATACTGAGATCTTTATACAGATATCGTTTCCAATTTTTTCCGTTTAAAAATAGCAGTTACCAGTCCTTCCTCGTCGAGATCATTCTTAATCAAGACCAACTCCCAACCTTCATTTCCTATTCTTTGAAGGTCTCCCATTTGCTGCGGCATGTTTACACCATCGATCCTGCGAGAATCATACTCCCATAAATGAATCATTTAAACCCCCCTGCTCATGATAAATAGAAATTTTGTAATGTTTTATATTGCAACGAAACTATAAATAACCAGAACAAAAAGAAAAATGCAATCAGGTTTCTTTCTTTGATGCCAGTCTATTATATTCTACCACTTATATTTTATCACTTATATTCTACTTACTTATATTCTATTCTATCGCTTATATTCTACTTGCTTATATTCTACTTGCTTATATTCTACTTGCTTATATTCTACCCACTTATATTCGACTCACTTTTACTCACAGTTTTCTGGACAAGAATGATTTTCTCCTCTCTACTCGTTCCAGGATTTCTTTTCCAGGTTTGGGATGCTCTTTTTTCACGGTTCTCGGAGCAGAAATAGCTTCTTCTTCCTTAAGCTCAATGTAGTATGAAAATTTCTCAAAAGTTTGAATGGAAGTCTCGAGGAGTTTTTTCTGGGCTGACAGATCATCCGGGGGCAGATCTCCTGCACTTATTAGAAGCCCCGCAAGTTGATTTATTATCTCGTGAAATTGCTGGCTATCCCCAAATACCCTTATCTCATGAGATAATCTTGAAAAGTACCTTTCACTTTCAATTTTAGCTATACCAGGTATTTCACTGAAAAGGATGGATAAGAGAGCTTCATAGAAGGGCTGATAGAGATCAGGCATATTAGTATCAGTGGGAACTTCATTTGCTGCTTTAAAGAATTTAATAGCTTCTCTTATCCCGAAAATATAAGTGGTTTCATTTTCTGCCCTTAATGACCTCCAGAGAGAGGCTCTCCCAAGGGAGCGAAATGCGTATTTCCTTACATGGTTATTGGGGTTGGATGTGACTTTCTGCATATCTCTCCAGGCTTCGGTCTTATCCGGTGCAAGAAAGAATATCCTTCCCAACGCTCGCGTCGCAGCTCGTTTCACAAGATTATCGCTGTGATCGGAAAGTCTAACCAGATCATTCCAGGCTTTGTCTTTGTCCGGAACCTCTGCATATCCGGATACTAGAGCCAGGATAGCTTCCTGCCGGACTTTTCTATCCTCAGCGGAGGCAAGCCTTACAAGCTCGTCCCAGGCTCTTTGTTTTTCATCGGAATACTTAAAAGCGATCGGAAAGAGCACTGCAGATTTTTCCCGAATCTGTGCATCCTGGCTTTCAATTAGTTTAACGAGATCAAAAAAAACTCCCGGCACTTCCTTAACATCCGGAAAGATGCGGGCAATCAAATCCGCAGCATTTCTTCTGACTCCTGTATCCCTATCTCCTGCCATCTTAAGGACTTCACTCCATTTATCCTTCTTTTCACCCGGTTTTTCTGAACGAACAGTCTCTTCTGGCAAATTAACGGCCTTTTCCGAGGATGGATCATGAAATCCGGCAGGTTTATCTTTCCCCGGTTCTCCCTGTTCTCTGCCAACCCTCATTTCTTTATCTTCATTCATCTCTTCCCGCTTCCTCTCACTCCTTTTATATTCATCATAAAACTGCGGATAATCAGCAGCAAGCTTTGTTACTAGCTCCCCGAGTGTAAAACTATTTCTTTTTTCAGCCAGGGTCACGAGGTCCGAATATGCTTGATTTTTGTCGTATACGTACGGGAAAACCTTAATGAGGGTATCAACAGCTGTTTCCCGGACAAACTCATCTTTGTCTCCTGTGAATTCGACAAGCCCTTTCCAGATCGAGTCTTTGTCATATAAATAAGGAAGCACAAGCTTGAGAGCGTTAGCTGCTGTGACCCTGACATATTCGTCCTTAGCCCCTGTAAGCCTGAGGAAATCCACCCAAACGTTTTTCTTGTCAGGCATATCGGGAAATACTGAGACCAGGGTGTCTGTAGCTTTCCTTCTTATATATCCACTTTCGTCTTCCGTAAGCCTGATTAGATCTTTCCAGGTTCTTTCCTTATCCGCAATATGAGAAATAACTGAAGGAAGGGCCAGTATAACTTCCTTTTGAATTTCCGTGGCTTTCGGACACTGCAAGTTCAAATAATTCATCCAGGGCCTCATCCCTCATTTCATCCGGCATTCTCGAAAAAAACATGCTAAGAGCCCTTGCAGCCTGCTCCCGGACTTGCATATCGCCGGATTCCGTAGCCAGCTCCAGTAAATTATCCCATAATTCTTCTTTTCCTTCGTATGAAAGCTCAGGAAAAACCATACAGAAAAAAGAAGCTGCTTTCTCTTTCACATATTGATTATTCGAATCTATCATCTCAAGTAAGTCTTTCCATACCTGCTGCTTATCCGGAACTCCAGGAATTAAATAAGGAAAAGCCCGGACAATTCCACTGCTAACATCTTCCAGGCTCGATTCGGAATTCATCAACTCTACGAGGTCTTTCCACGCCCGGTTTCTATCCGGCATAAAATTAAATGCACCGACCAGAGCGTTTACAGCAGCCCCGATGACCTTTTCTTCGGGATAAGCCGTAAGGTTTAGCAATCTATCCCATACCTGTTCCTTTTCCTGAATCTCAGGAAAAACCATAGCAAGTGAATTAATAGCCTCTTCCCGGACCTCACTATCCTTATCAGAGCAAAGCCTTAGCAGGTCTAGGAGAGCCTGTTTCCTGTCGGCAAATAAATTAAAAGAAGCTCCTAGCCTCTTTGCAGCCTCTTTTCGCTTTTCCGAAGTCTCTCTGAAAGTAATATCATGTATCTCTGATTGCTCACTCAAGAACTTCCTCCAGCTGCTGTTTAATCCTCTAACCCTATATTCACATTTAGCAGACTTCCTCTTATATGTATTGATTCATAATTTTAGCTGGAAGTCAATAGCCTATGAATTGAATTCTATCTTGCATCCATGCTCCAGTAAATTTAGAATCTATCCGAAAAGTGTAATAACTTCGAAGCAGAGCATTAAAACTTCTCTCAACACCCGAATGCTCACTTTGTGAGCAGATATCGGCGGCTACTGACAAAAAATGAAGCGATAGAAGAGTAGAGCAGTCCATTCGATTTGCCGGAAAATACAGGAAGGTTATAGTAAATTCTAAAAGCGTAATATTTTGTCTCGAACTCTGCAGACACTCTTCGTGATGACTTTAATACGAAGGAGATGTCAAATTATAACAAGAGCAATATGATGGAAATAAAGTCTGAAGCTGTTGGAAAGCAATTTCCAAGTCTTATTCTGATGGCCGGACACGCTGGAATCTTTCGAATAATCGAGGGGGGTAAGAAAATTGCAAAAAAAACAAATCAGAAAGAATATGAGATATATTCCAACCCAGGCGGACTTCGCGAAATTATACCTGTAACAGAAAGAACCAGCCGAGATAATCAAGAAGTAAGCGACATGGGTGAGAATGTCATTGTAATGGAAAACATGTTTTATGGAATTCAAGAGGAGTCACTTCTTGCTTTCGATATAAAAATAGGGAAAAGTACGACTTCCGCATTTCAACTGGTAGAATCCAAGGAAGAAGGCAGGATTGGTGCCTTTTTTAGAGAATTGAAGATGAAGCTGTATGATCGTTATACTAAATCCTCTACTCGAGGATGGCGCGTTATTCCAATAGATGATAGAAATAGGGCGATAACTGGTAGAAATTCTGAAACCTTCTTGCGGGAACAACTTGATCGAATAAGTGTAAGCAAAAGTGATGTGTTAAAGCGCATTATAGCTCAAATAAATCTGATAAAAGATACATTAGATAAAAATCAAAAAACATTTATTGCATCCAGTGTTCTGATTGTATTTGACCTTCAACATCCTGAGAATGTACGTGCAAAATTAATTGATTTAGCGCATCCTATTGATGCTGATAACAAACTATTTCAAACGTACAAAGGAAATTTTGATGACGGAATAACTTCATTAATCACTTTTTTAGAGCAACTGCGGTAGAGTAAGACATTATATACAATTAAGAATAAGGTTTCGAAAGAGCAAAATAATTCAAAAACGACAGCAAAGTAATTTAAAAAGAGAACAAAAAATGACAGATAACGATTTTTTATTTATGAGGCGTGCTATTGACCTATCCCTTAAAAATGTAAAAAAAGGTGGAGGTCCTTTCGGTGCAGTCGTTACCAGAAACGGAGAAATCCTTGCAGAAAGCTGCAACCTCGTCACTGAGACTAACGACCCTACGGCTCACGCAGAGATCAATGTAATTAGAGTAGCAGCCCAAAAACTCAAGACTTTTGATCTCAGCGGCTGTGTAATCTATTCTTCCTGCGAACCCTGTCCGATGTGCCTTGGAGCTATCTACTGGGCGAGAATAGACAAAGTTGTTTTTGCCAACACCACGTCAGATGCCCAAAGTATCGGCTTTAACGACGCTCTGATCTACGAAGAAATCTCACGTCCTCCTGAGGAGAGAAAAATTGAATTCAGGCAACTCCTCAGGGAAGAAGCCTTAGTGGCCTTTAAAGCGTGGGAAGAGTCCGAGAATAAGATAGAATATTGAAAACACAAATGAGGTAGGATTTCGGAATCTCCAAATATATTGAGACAAATGATTTTTATACTAAATTAATTTTTAAAGATAAAGTATGTGTTTTCAATAATTTTTTTATATAGAGTTAAGTTTCAGGTTAGTCAACTTAGAGCTTATCCGAAAAGTCAAAGTTGACACGTAACAAAAATTTCATTAGATTTGATGATAGGTTCTCAAAAAGCAAATCCAGATTAGATCGGTCGGATCTCGATCAGTCCACCACTGTCCTGTGCCTTGATAATATCTGATGCAAGGTCAGAACTGAATCTGAGTTTAATTTCCCCATGTCGGCTTACGGTTGCACTAAAGAGATATTCGTCTTCAATGAAAATCTCCACGTCTTTTCCAGCAAGCTCCGGTGCCTCAAGTATCAGGTGTTTCTTATTAATTTCGATGAGAGGACGAACAGAAGAGAGCACTGGTTCCCCCTCAATGGCTGAGACCCTGGCTTTCTGCCTGGCGGCTTTACTTTCCACTTCGGGTCGCCTGCTTTTTACACCTTTTGGAGCTCCAGCTTCCATTTCCCTTACATCGATGTGAAGCCCGAGGGTGTTTTCAATTCGGTCAATGACACTGCCACCTTTGCCGATGACTTTTCTCATTTCATCGCCGTGGACTTTTACGAGAGCACTGCTGTCTGAGGTTACCTCTACTTCAACAGGTCCGGAAGCGTACCTGCCTATAACATTCCTGATTTCTTCTTCGGCAAGCCTCCAGGCAGGTCTCCTGCTTTCCTGGTAGGACCAATCGGCATGACCACAACCTGCTCACCATAAGTATAGATCTCGTATTCTAGTTTCCCGGTTTCGAAATCTGCAATTAGAATTACGGGCCTTGCAAGGTCCTGTTCGATCATTCCATGAGGAACTTTTACAGTGAATTCGAGCACCAATACCTTGGAAACTTCCCCTTTGTCAATAAAAATGACAGTATCCACTACCTGAGGGATAACGCCCAGTTCAACCCTTCCGATAAGGCGTTGAATAGCATCTACTCCCCGTGTGGCATGCACTACTCCGATCATTCCTACTCCGGCAAGGCGCATGTCTGCAAAAATAAGGAAATCCCCGGTCTTTCGGACTTCATCATATATTGTGTAATCAGGCCTGACCAGGAGCAAAAGATCTGCTGTATTCTCCATCTTGCCATTCAGGGGGGCATACTGGGTAATTTCGGGAGGAACCTGGAGGTCCCTTGGGGATTCCATGGTTTTTACAACCTGCCCGTTGTCGTTAAGATAACGAGCAACTCCGGCAGCAAAAGTGGATTTTCCGGCACCAGGCGGCCCGGCAATTAGAACTCCTCGTTGGCTTACAATACGCTCTTTCAATTTGTCACTGAGTCGGTAATGGTCAAGATCCACAACTACCGTAGGCCTGACAGCAGTTATTTCCATATCATCCGAGAAAGGCGGATTAGCTATTGCAATTCTCATATTCCGAATTTGAAGGACACTGGCCCCACTTGAGGACATTTCAATGAAAGATTCAGGATCCAGCCTTGCCCTTTCAATTAGTTCTCTGGAAATACTGGAAAGCTCCTGAAATGTAATAGGTTCATCACGAATTCTTACATAGCGCACATATCCGATAGGACCTTTCTTAGCCATCGGAGATACACCATTTTTAAGGTGTACGGACATCGTATCATCAGTGAAAAAATGCTCTATTTTGAGAGGAGGAAGCTTTGACGGCTCCATGATTTTAGGGAATATAAATTCGACATTAATCCCCTTTGCTTCGGCTATGAGAGACAGTAACCTGTCTTCGCTCACAAGCAGCCCACCTACTTCACTGGCCGTGTTTCGGATGATGTCATCAATCCTGCCTTCACCAGCCATCTTGATCTCCTCAAGAGTAGGCTTAACTCCACAGAACTTGAGAGTAATCTCTCCCCGATTTGCAAGCTTACGAAGCTCCAGAAGTTCTTCGACTCCTTTGAAACCTATTTCCTTACCTTTGTTTGCCTGGGCTTCAAGTTCAGCTACTACAGCTTCAGGAATTACGATTTCAGCCCCCTTGAATTCCCCACTTTTTATCCTGGCCGAAAGCCTCCCGTCAATAACGGTACTCGTGTCAGGAATAATCCTCATATTCTGTTTCTCATCTGGCATATAAAGAAATATAGAACCAGATAATATATAACATAACCCAGAGGTTCCACGTTGGTTTAAAAGCTTTTTAAAATTAAAAGCAAGGAACAACAGTAGTTTTTTGAAGTATATTGAAAAATCAGTTATATAAAAATTAAAGTCAAATAAGTTAGCTTACAACCTGCATTAGATCGTAAGCATATCAAAAGAAAAGACATTTTTGATAGTTGTTTTTTGTAGATTCATTTGAAAATAAAATTCGCAATGTAGCAAGTATCTAAATCGATTCATATATCACGAAATGTCAACGAGTGAAAGGGAAGGAATCTATTATTTTTCTAAAATATTAAGTGCCTGTGGATTTCATTTTTCTAAAATGTTAAAATATACTCACAAATTAAAAATATATTTATATTTATTGATAAATATTTTTATAAAATGTTAATATGCAACAAGGATAAAAGCAGCAGAAACACATTGATACTTTAGAAGCATTATTAAGTAAACACTAGTAGTAATTTGAAAGGTAGATAATGGATAGGTATTACTGCTAAATGATTTTTTTATAGATTTCAAACTATTAGCAGAAATGGCTGGACTTTTAGGATACTATGAGTGTAAATTTGAGTTCATCATGCCGAAGGAGTGGAAATAAATGATAATTGTGTATCATCATGATGACCTGGATGGTCAGTGTTCAGCAGCCCAGGTCAGAAAGGCGATGGAGAAAATCACCTCCAACCCGATACAGTGCATTGCGGTACAATATAGCGGTACTACATGGAAAAAAGAAGAAATAGAAGAAGCCGATGAAGTCTATGTACTTGATTTTGCGTTTCCGGATATGGAAACTGTTGCAGAAATTGCAGGAAAAAAACTAATATGGATAGATCACCACAAATCGGCAATGGAAGAACATAGGGAGTTATGGGACTCAAATATCCCTGGAAAACGGGATATCACAAAAGCTGCTTCCCAGCTTACCTGGGAATATCTTAAAGATGACCAGCCGCTCCCAACAGCAGTTGAGTACGTATCAAAGCGGGATATCTGGCAATTCGGAGATAAAAAGGAAGAAATTTCAGCCTTTACAGGAGCTTGCAATATTCTTCTTCGCTCTCCGGAAGATACAGACTGGAAAGATTTGCTGGCATCGAGTAAAAATGAAAGAGAAAAAGTGAAACTCTACCTGAGAATTGGGCATGCACTTGCAGATGTCCAGAAGGCCCGGATCGAGAAAGCTTTTGAAAGAGGTAATGACATCATTTTTCATGGTCTGAGAGCAAGACTCATCAACACTACTTCCGATGCCAGTGACATTGGAGAGTATGTTTACCTGAAGCCAGAGTATGATATAGCTGTCATCTGGCAGATGATCAATGATATGGTACAGGTGTCGCTCAGGTCAAACTCTGTAGATTGTGCCGAAATAGCGCAGAAATATGGAGGAGGAGGGCACCGAGGAGCAGCAGGCTTTACTATCAAAAGTGGTGGAGAATTTTCGACCAGACTGTTTGAAAAATACAAATAGCACAAGAGAAAAATATCTGAACCCGAAGCATCGCTTTAAGAGTTTCTCTGTTTGGAATCTCTCACTCTTGATTTATTTTTTACGAAAATTCGAAAAAGTTTCAATGACAATTCCTTACTTAAAAAATACAAAAAATCAATAATAATAATAATAATAATAATAATAATAATAACAATAAAAATAACCATCTTAGAACTACATAAATTATTTGTGGAAAAAAAGACATAGAATTTTTAAATCAATAAAGTTCTAGAAAAACTTAATTTTTAAAAAGCATGTTTAAAAAAAGCATAATGCTCCGGTCGGGATTTGAACCCGAGTCTTCGGCTCGAAAGGCCGGAATGATTGGCCGAGCTACACCACCGGAGCATATTGCACCTCACAGCGAGACCTTCAATAGATGCTTTTAATATATAAATCTGTCCCTTATAGATCTTTGAAGACATTAGGAGATGACATTTAAAGGTTTTGTAGCAGCATGAATAAATCTCTTAGCTCTGGGACTTCACAGTACCCGGCTCAGATTTATTAATAATTCCTTCAAGATTATCCAGTATTCTGAACATTAACAACTTTGATTCTGTCAAAAATGAGTCTTTATCCAGCATCTCAGCTTCACTCTGGATATACGTTCCTTCAATCAATTCATCTTTGCAATTTTTAATTACGTTTTCGATTGTTCGGTTGTTCATTTCAAGATGAAACTGCAGTCCGATTACCCTGTTTTTGTATACAAAGCCCTGGTTTTTGCAAGCTTCGCTTTCGAAGAGTCTTGCTGCCCCTTCAGGCAGATCGAATGTATCTCCATGCCAGTGAAAAGCGATAAGTCTTTCAGGAATGCCATTTAGCAGCGAATTTTCAGATATCTCCTGTCCGATTGTAAACACAGGAAACCACCCGATTTCCTTATGTTTATTTTTCAACACCTTAGCTCTCAGGACATCAGCAACAAGCTGGGCACCCAGGCAGATTCCAAGTACTGCTTTTCCTGCAGAAATAGCGTCTTTGATAAACCCCTTCTCGTCTCTCAACCAGGGATACTTTTCATACTCATAGATATTCATCGGTCCACCCATGATTACGAGAAGGTCGAAGTCATCCATAGCAGGAAATTTCGGATTATCATATAAATGTGTGGTTGATAAGGAGTGATTTTTTTCCGCTATCCATTCAACAATAGTTCCCATTGTTTCAAATTCAACGTGCTGAATGCAATGTATTCTCATGTTAAAACTCCTTGACTTAAAATATTTAAATTGATACAATACTATATTAATCTTCATCGTTTTCGATACTGTGAAGTCCTGGGGGTTGGACATATTATAGTTTTGGAATCACAAACAACACTGACTTTATATGTAGTCTATGAATCACAAATGAAAAAATATATATCTATAGTTTTTTACATTACCTTTAATGAGATCTTCCCTGATAACAATTCTCCTATCTTCCGAAAAGCGGACGGAGGTGCTTCTCCTTCTTAAAGAGAAACCTCGAACTATCGCAGAGATCAATGATGAGCTGAATACGAATTCCGTGGCAATTCTGCCTCAGATTAAAAAATTAAAAGAATTTGAGCTTATAACTCATGAGGATAAAATATATGATCTTTCTCCTTTAGGGAAGATTATTGTAAAAAAAATAGAACCTCTTATTGAGCTTATCAAGCAGCTTGATGAAAGCTGCGAAGATCACTTGCCAGGTATAAAACAAGGAAGAGTTCCTCCCGACTTTTTTTAAGCAAATTAAATAACAGTAGATATTAACGGATGCTTTAAAGGAATGAAATTTTCCAGTGGAATGAAAAATTCCACTCATTCATTTTATCCCTGAAGCTCATCAAATGCTCTCCTGGCCTTTTCACGTACTTCCTCAAAAATATCTTTTCCTTTTGTGTCAATACCTACAATGAGAGGCCCAAATTCCTCAACCCTGAGCTTCCAGACTGCCTCTGGCATACCAAGGTCAAGCCAGTATACATCTTTTACTTCTTTAATCGACTGTGCTGCAAGAGCTGCGCATCCACCCGTATAAGCCAGGTAAACAGATCCGTTTTCGAATGCTGAAACAATACCTTTCATTCCTCCCTTCCCGATGATTGCCCGAACTTCATATGCTTTTAGCAGGGAAGGCGTCATTTTTGACATCCTGCCGCTGGTAGTAGGGCCGGCAGATATTACTTTCCAACCACTTCCGGTCTGCTGCATCAGGGGGCCGCAGTGATAGATTACGGCTCCTTCCAGGGAAAACGGCAGAGTTTC
This sequence comes from uncultured Methanosarcinaceae archaeon, assembly GCA_963818955.1. Taxonomy (GTDB): domain Archaea; phylum Halobacteriota; class Methanosarcinia; order Methanosarcinales; family Methanosarcinaceae; genus Methanosarcina. The sequence continues at coordinate 69,347 of CAWFUY010000050.1, forward strand.
GCCTTTTTCGTTCATCTCGAGAATTCTGGCATGCGCTTCGTCACGTGCAGTCAGGACTTCTCCGGAGATATAGACTACATCTCCGGCATTCAGCTTTTCTATATCCTCCCTCTTCAAAGGAGTTCTCAAGTGATACTCCATTATTCATCCCCCCCACCAATTACAACAGAAGCATGCCTGTTCGCCCAGCACTGGATATTCACTGCAACAGGCAGGGAAGCCGTATGACAGTAAGCTGTTTTCACGCGCACTGCAAGAGCTGTGGTGCTGCCGCCCAATCCCATACACCCAATCCCGAGAGAATTTACAGCTTCAAGAATCTCCTTTTCCAGCCCATTCATTGGAGTATCGAGCGGCTCTAGCAAAGCTTCTTTTGCAAGCCTGGTTGCAGCATCAGAAGAACCTCCTATCCCCACACCTATAGTTAAAGGAGGACAGGGCATCCCACCTGCGTTTACAACGGTTTCTAGTACGAATTTTTTTATGCTCCCGGTCTCCGTTGGATTAAACATCCTAAGCGAACTCATATTTTCCGAACCTGCCCCTTTTGGGGCGGCTGTAATCTTCAACTGGTTCCCGGGAACGAGTTTCCAGTGAATATCAGGTATCCCGATTCCGGTATTGTTCCCACTGTTTTTTCTGGTCATCGGATCTACGGCATTCGGGCGCAGAGGAATCTCGGAAGTTGCAAGCATGACTCCTTCCCTGATTGCAGTCTCCAGATCGAAACACGACTGAAATTCCGCCCCAAGCTCAGCAAAAAAAATCATGATACCGGTGTCCTGGCACATGGGAACTCTGTACTTTCTCGCAAGTTCTATATTTTTCAGGATTGCCTGAAGCTGGGATTTTGCAACCTCGCTTTCTTCTACACTTTCGGCTTTCCTGAGTGCATTTTCAACATCAGGAGGAAGCTCGATTTCAGCTTTTCTCAGCAGGTCTACAATAGACCTGATAAAGGTTTCACGGTTATTTTTTGGAGACAAAAGATCACCAAGAGATATAACTATTAAAATAAATATCCGGAATCAGTACAAGAACTGTACGTGTAGGTATCTCGATTTAGTGTCGATCTAAAAGTCAAAGACAAGACAACTTAGAATTTCTATCGCCCTATAATCGATAATACTTACCGGTTATATATCTTGGCAAATTTTAAATGTTACAGCAGGATAAGTTTCTTCGGTAGATTCTAAGGGGACGGTGTATAAGAAATGAAGTAAAATCTTATTTTAGATGGATTAATTTACGTTCTCAAATCTCGGGAACTTGAGTTGCAAAAGGCTAACTTGCCTTTTGATAATCCCATATCTTCAAAGATAGGTTGACCATCATATCAGTCAGATCTTCTTCATTCTTGAGAGGAAAAGGGTAGATCATGTCGCAGAGGATAATGCTTTTTACCGTTATCCACCAGTGCATAAGGACTTCCTGAGGGTCTTTACTTCCAATCTCAACGCCAGTGAAACGGCAGAAGAATTCAGACTGGGCTTTGAAGTAGTCTTTGAAATCTACTTTTTGGACTTCGTCCACAATTTCACTGCTCACAAGCGCAGCCATGATCATTGCTTTAATCAGAGAATTCCACTCTTTGTAGAGTTTCTGCATGTTCTTGAGGACTTCCCTCACGTAACCTGGAAAATTGTTAAAATCAACAGTTTCTGGCTGATTAATCATAAATAGCTTGTCTATGTATCGATAGCTGAATCCCTTGAGGATGTCAAACTTGCCCCCGGGGAAGTACTTGTAGATCAACCCTATACTCACACCGGCAGTCTCAGCTATGTCCCGGATGGTCACTTTATCGTAACCTCTAGTCTCGATTAACATACGAGTGGCATCCTGGATAGAGACGATTTTAGCTTCTTTATTCCGTTTGATGCTCACTTTATCAGCTGGAACGGTTTTATCAGCCAGAACGTAATACCTCCTAAATGAACATTGTTCACAAACCTTATTAATTACTTATAGCATTAGGTCTAATAGAATTTTTCCAATGAATCAATCATTTAACACAGAATCGGGGAAACAGACAATGAAAGCCGCGATTATTTTCCTAATTCTCTTAATGCAGGTTCTCCCGGCCTCTGCTGCAGCCAGCTCTCCAGAAGGAGTTGCAGGCACAGCTCACATTGCCGGACTTTATAGCAATCTTGAGTCCTTTGATGTGACTCTTTACTCGGACAAACCTTATGAAAACCTGACCCTTGAGCTTACTCTGCTCAGGCCGGTAGCAAATTATGAAGAAGTGCTTGCCAGGAAAGTTATTCCGGTTGACAGTCTTCCTGAAAATACTGAGCTTACAAAAGTTGGGTCGTGGGATTCAAGGAGTGCACAAAGCGGAGCCTATAGTATCCGAGCAAGCTTAATCGAGAATGGAAGGGCGATTTCGGAATCAAAGTATAACTTTGCTTACGGTGATAATTCCGTCTCCAAAATTCGCGTCGATGACCTGGTTCCGGACTCCAAAGGGATAAATGTTGTGCTTTCTCCTGTTAAACCCGTGCTTTTTGATATTGAGTACATGCTTGTTGACGGCAGTGATGTAGTTTATTCAACAAAGGCAAACAGTTTGAGCCTCACAAGTGTTCCGGAAAATTTTTCCGCAGCATGGGGTACACTACTTAAAAACAACAGGGAATATCAGGGAAGAGTGAAAATCAGGATTTATTCTCCCGAAGACGAGACTTTTGTTTCAACCAGGACTTTTGTTGCCAGAGATAATGCGGAAATAACAGATATTTACAAAGACGAAACCGGAGCAAGCGCAACTGTTTATGGAAGATCCCAGGTTCCTTTTGAAGGAAATCTGGATTTTAAAGTATTTAAGCTGAATGACAATTCCGCCGAAAGTAGTTCCGAACCTGTGGATTCTATCCGGGAGAAAGTTCCTGTGTTGATGAATGGGGATGATGAAACAGTCGAAGTCGCATGGAAACAAAGGCTCCAGACAGGTGTCTACAAACTTGAGATAGAGCTTTTAGGCAACAGTGGTCAAGTAATTGAACACAGGGAAACTATTATCGAGTCTGATCTTTCCCCTTATTCGAATTTGAGCGCGGCAAATAATTCTACATCGGAAACAAATGCTTCAAGCGGAAAAAGCACCCCCGGTTTTTCTACTGTTTCCTTAATTTCAGGGCTTATTGCAATTTCTGTCGTTTTAAGGAAGAAAGGATGAGAATTGAAAGAATGAGAATTGGAAAGAATGAGAATTGGAAAGAATGAGAATTGGAAAGAATGAGAATTGAAAAGGTTCAAAATGAGAGAAACGTACGAAAAAAAGCAATAATGAACCTCAGGAACTTTGCAAAAGCTCAGGAATAGGGACGTGTGTTTATGTATTTTGAACTCTTTTTCGCGATCAGGCAGATTCGGGCAAGAAAGTTCCAGACACTTCTGTCTGTGGGAGCTATAGCTCTTGCAGTTATGGTGTTAACTATTTCCCAGGCTTTTATGGTTGGTTTCACGCAGGAGCTTTATGACACCTCAGTAAATAAACTTCCTCATGTTTCTGTATCTCCTCAGGAAGGTAAGGACTATATATACCTCTACAGGAGCCTTATTGAAGAGATAAGCAAAATTGAGGGTGTCACTTCAGTTTCTCCTTTTCTTACCGGAAAAGCATCTTTCAGATTCAAGACAAATTCCAGTAATGCCGAATTAAAAGGCATACATCCTGAAAAGGAAAAAGAGATCAGCTCTATTGAAGCCGATATGGTCCGGGGGACTTTCAGGGAAATCGAATTATCCAGGAATTCCATAATAATTGGCTCGAAGCTGGCAGAAAAGCTTGGAGTAAATATGGGTGACTCGGTTGATGTATCTTTTCCCAATGCAAACCCTATTTCAATGAAAGTGGTCGGGATCTTCCACACCGGCTCTCTTCTGGACGAATCCCTTACCTATACATCCCTGGATACTGCTCAAGAGTTCTATGATGTTTCCGATGTGGTTAACGGTATTTCCGTCCGGCTGAAAGACTACAACAGGGATAGGGAAGTTGCTGCAGAGATTAAAAAATCAGGCTATAAAGCAAAGGGGTGGACAGAAAGCAACCCTGAAATCCTTCGTACCATTGCTATAGAAAGTACCTCTAACAATATTGTCCTTGGTCTGATTGTAGTAATTGCATCTTTTGGGGTTGTCAGCACGCTGAACCTCTCGGTTATCGGGGCAACTGGCCAGATAGGCATACTTCGCGCTATGGGTGCCACTGTTTCAAGTATACGCACGGTCTTTATTCTTCAGAGCGGGATTCTAGGCCTGCTGGGAGCTCTTGCAGGTACGCTTTCCGGAGTTGCAATATCCCTGGCCCTGGGACAGTATGAATATCCGGCGTCCTCGCAACTCTATGGAGGTATTACAACTATTCCGGTTGTAGTCCGCATCGAGGATATCCTGATCATAGTTTCTGCTGTGTTTTTGCTGAATTTGATTGCCGGAATTTATCCTGCACAGCAGGCAGCAAAACTGGACCCGGTTAAAGCTATCAGTACCAGGTGAATAAGGATGGAACTTGAGAGACTTCCCTCTGATTAAAAGCTCTAAATAATACATGCTCGGGAGTTTATCTGGATGTATGAACTGAAAATCGCTATAAGGCAGGCATTTTCCAGAAGAAGGCAAACTGCTTTTGCCGTCCTGGCAGTTACTCTGGCTATTGCTGTGATCACAGTAATGATGGCTATGCTTTCTGGTTTTCAAACAGAGCTCATACAGTCAACCATTGAAAACAACCCGCATATTGTTATCAATCCTGAGCATGAAGGAGATTCCATTCACCTGTACAGGTATATCTCAAGCAAAATTGCAGAAAAACAGGGAGTTGTAGCTGTATCCCCTAAATATCTGGGTCAGGCAGCCCTTAAATATCGGGATAAGGCTGAAGGAGTCTCTCTTCAAGGAATTGAACCGGAAGCTGAAGACCTGGTTTTGAGAGTTAACAAGGATGTAGTCAACGGAGATTTCTTTGCTCTTGCTCACACAAAATACGGGATTGTCCTTGGGGACAAGCTTGCGGAAAACCTTGGGGTTCAGCCTGGGGACCGTGTGGACGCCGTATATCCGGGATCGAAAACTACCTCATTTGAGGTTATAGGGCTGACTCATACCGGGACTTCAGCAGATGAGATTATAGCTTATGCAAGGCTGGATTCGGTACAGCATTTCTTCAACAAACCCGGCGTTGTAAGCACTATTGGAATCAGGGTTGCAGACCCGTATCAGGCAGACAATATCTCAAGTTCAATAAAGAGAGAAACCGGGCTTAATGCTGTAAGCTGGCAGGAGGCAAATTCCGAAATTTTATCTCTTCTGGACACCCAGATGATTTTCGTAAATGTTTTTTATGCTCTCATCTATGGGATTGCAGGTTTCGGGATTGCAAATACCCTGATCACGATTGTCGCCCAGAGAACCAGTGAAATCGGAATTTTAAAAGCTATGGGTGCCTCTCAAAGAAGCATAATGGCTATCTTTATTTTTCAGTCAGTCATCCTCGGGACTATAGGGCTGTTGCTGGGCTCTGTGCTCGGATATATCTCAACTGTTATGCTTCAGCACTATACAATTCAGGTGCCTCCGGAAATGTATTTAGGGCTGCAGACCCTGCCGCTTGAACTGGAGCCTCTTAATTTTGTATATGCCTCTCTCTTTGCTTTAATAATCAATCTAATCTCAGGTATCTACCCTGCAAGAAAAGCTGCCAAACTTGATCCTGTAAAAGCGATAGAAAGTTCCTGAAAGGCATTATAATTGAAGTGAAAAACAGCAGCATTAAGCAAGCAAGTATCTTAATTCCAAAGGTGTCTAAATCCCAATAGTATCTAAATCTCAATAATTTAATAAGGGTTGGAAAAGCATGACAGCAGAAAGCCCAATTATCGAGCTTAAAGACCTGACAAAAACCTACAAAGACGGAACGGAATTTCACGCTCTCGACCATGTGAGTCTGAAAATCGAGAGAGGAGAATTCGTAGCAATTGTAGGGCCATCGGGTTCAGGTAAAAGCACACTTATGCATTTGATAGGCCTGCTGGATACCCCAAGTTCAGGTACCCTTCTGATAGATGGAAATGATGTAACAAAAATATCAGATAAAGCACGTTCCCAGATGAGAAACAGGATGCTTGGCTTTATTTTCCAGTACCACCATCTGCTTCCGGATTTCACAGCCCTGGAAAATGTAATGATGCCGCTCTTGATTGCCGGAAATGATAGGAAAGAAGCAATGAAAACTGCCGAAAAACTTTTGAAAGAGGTAGGGCTTGAAGACCGGATGGATCACAGACCCAATGAACTTTCAGGTGGGCAGAACCAGAGGGTTGCAATAGCAAGAGCATTGAGCTGTGCTCCTGCAATCGTGCTCGGGGACGAGCCAACAGGCAACCTGGATACAAAAACGGGTGACATGATCTATGATCTGCTCCGGCACCTCAACAATGAGTATAACCAGACATTTATCGTGGTTACTCATAACGAGGACCTGGCCTCAAAAGCAGATAAAATTATCAGGCTTGTGGATGGAAAAATAGCGAATCAGCGAGAGATAGTACGAAGTATTTAAGGGAAGAAATGATAGAGTTTCTACAAGTAACAGTCCATTTTCGACGGAAAATAACACAGCAGCGAACAAATCGAATAATATCCTGCTTATTTTTAGATACGCGGATTTTTCATACACTATAAAGTTTTAAAATTTCTCCTCTTGACTAAACCCAGCTTACACTGGCCAACGGGCGCATTGATGCCCTTCCGGAATTTATATCGCGGGTAACCCAGCATCATGCAACATACAACCTCATGATCCTTAGGAATTTTTAGCATCTCCTGCAGTTCGGAGGAATGATTGACTGCAGGTGGAATTAAACCGCTCACAGTCACACCCAGGCCCAGGGAATGGGCAGCCAGAAAGGCATAGGTTAGAGCGATACAGGCATCCACTGTATGGGTCTCCGCCGATTTATGGGCATGAAAGAGCATTAAGGCTGGTGCCCCCCAGGTTATTTCATCACTGTTTGTCTTCTTCATCTCCGGCAAGCGAATGGACAGCAGCGGAATGAGATGGTTCTTAATGGAAGAGAAGGTCTCAGGGTTTGTCTGGCTTTTTATGACTAAGCGAACGATAGGGTTTTTCATCCATGCCTGCATGTCCTCATAGATCTTCGTAATAATAGGCAGCATCTTAAGGATAGTTGACCGTTCCTGGATCACCGTGACATGTGTCTTATGTGGAGGAAAGCCCATAGGTGCCTGCGTAATTGCCTGAACTGATTTGCTCAAGGAACTCCCGGGGAACAGGTTGGTCTTTGAAATTTCTTATTGAACGGCGTGTTATTAAAAGGTCAAAAAAGGCCTGGTAATTCGGGATATTCTCGGGCAGATCAAGAAGATCTTTATCAGAAAGACCTGAGATGCTTATAGAACCTTTGGGACAAATGGCCATGCAATGAGCACAGCGGACGCAGGTTTGAGCTCGATCCGGGTTGGGAGAGGGGAATTCACCTTTCGAGTGGTTGATGGCTCTAACCGGACAGATACTGGCGCACGTTCCGCATTTGGAACATGTTTCCTGATTGACAATCATGTCATTAGTCATTTTTATTGCTCCTTTTCAGGTTTTTTGCTCCATTTTTCAGGTATCAACAAAGAATTGATAAAAACTTCTTCAAAACCTTTGACGGTTTCCTCATACGAAATGTCTTTATTTACTGACAGGTACCAGAGCACTCCATCTAAAGCTGATTCATAAGCTAACGCCCTGGCCTTTGTGTCATGGGGCTGAAAATCCCCCTGTGCGACAGCCCTTGAAAAAAGCTCTGTGAAGAAGGCTGTATATTGAACAGTGTAATCCCGGTACATAGCCGATAATTCCGGGGCAGCCATTACCTTGGTCATGGACAGGAAAAAGAAAATGGTATTTTGGGGATGCTCTACGTGGTAGCTAATGTATTGTTTGATAAAATAACGAAGGCCTTCTACAGCCCTTTCAAACCCGGCACATTCGCCCATGAGTTCTTCAATGGGTTCGAAGAGGACGCGGTTTGCAGCCAGCAAAATCTCATCCTTGCTGCGAAAATGATGATATAGTCCTCCTTTTGTAAGCTTTGCCCGTTTTGCAATAGCCTCCATCGAGGTTTTTTCGTAGCCGTTTTCCAGAAATTCGCTTATGGCAGAGTCCAGGATGTCTGATACTCTTTTATCTTTAGGTTCCTTCCGGGTCATATTCTAACATACAATATATACCGACCGTCGGTATTTATATTTACCTATGAAATTGTTTAAAATTTTTCCCTGCGGTCAAATAGTTTATGTGATGCACGGAGAACTGTAATAAATTCAAAAAGGAAAGATTCACCTCACAAAGGAAAAAGAAACGTACCTAGCCACGCTTTCGGAAAAGCTCTGGACAGCCGCGTATCATTTCATCAGGGTAAACGGAGGGTAATTCACGAGTACCGCTAACAAAAAAACCCACAATCTGAAAATAAAAACGTTATTTGGCTTCGTGCAGCTCATTATCATGCTGGGAGTATGCCTTTTTGGTCCTGCCGGTTCGTTTAATTTCTGGCAGGCGTGGGTTTATTCAATTATATTTATTGGGTCAGCGGCCACTATTACTCTATATTTATGGAATAGAGATCCTGAACTTCTGGCTCGCAGGGTAAATGCCGGACCAGGTGCTGAGAAGGAAAGAACTCAAAAGATTATACAGGTTTTTGCTTCCATATTGTTTCTTAGCCTTGCTCATAATTCCCTCGTTTGACCATCGTTTCGGGTGGTCTAATGTTCCACTCTTACTATCATTCTGGGAGATATTCTTGTAGCTCTGGGATATTTTCTCATTTTTCTAGTTTTGAAAGAAAATAGCTTTGCTGCTTCAACCATTAAGTTGTCCCCCGGTCAAAAAGTGATATCAACAGGCCCTTATAGCAAGGTCCGTCACCCTATGTATAGCGGAGCACTCATTATGCTTTTCGGTACTCCTCTTGCTCTTGGCTCGTGGTGGGGGCTGCTAATGTTCATTCCCTTTACATTGATCATCATTGTGAGACTGCTTGACGAAGAAAAGTTCCTATCCAAAAATCTCCAGGGTTATAACGAATATCGTCAAAAAGTTCGTTACAGACTGGTTCCGTTATTGTGGTAGATAAAGAATAATTCGGCTTTAAAGAAATCTCCTGATATTCATTTGTTAGATTTCAGTAGACATCTATAGTGTCTTTAAGAATGATCTTGCCAAAGATTTATCTTTCATTACTTTGGATATTTATTATAGTCGCATTTGTGCTGAATACTTGATTTATATATGAATATTACGGACAGAAAATTACCTATTTTGATGATTAAGTGAAGAAACCGGATAAATAATGGGAAATTGTATAAAGCAGTCTAAAAATTAAGTGCTCATTATTGATTTTAATTGAGGGTTGGAAATAAACAAAGTTAAAATTGATAGTATGCGTCTGAGTATTTAAACTCTTCATTTTTTAGGGGTGAATATGAGTATGAAATACAGGGGAATCGTTGTTGTTATTGTTTTTCTTACTTTAGTAATACTCTTTGGGGCATTTACAAAATCTCCAGTTGATATGAAAACTCCAGTTGAGATCAGAAAGCCAAATCCAGATGCACAAATTACTGGTTTTTATGTAGAATTTGAAAACGGAACTACTGAACCGGAAGTCAGGACCATTCTTGAAAACTACAACATGAATGTGAACTATACCATCTATTACAATTCTGACATTATGCCAAAAAGGTACTACATAATAGTAGATAAGGATAAAATAACGAATGTAAAATCTGAATTAAGGATGGAGGAAAATTGGACTAAATCTGCATTTGATTTTACTGAATTCCGAAAAAGAAATTATTACATTATTACGGTACCTGAACAAATTATCCATGATAAAAATTTTCACACAATTCTTGACAAAAATAGTCTTCAAGTGAAAGAGTCCGTCTTATGTTTTATTGATCTTGGAGATGGATTTAAGAGTGGTATACTGGAGACAGATGCATCTCGAATAGAAGAAGAACTTGAAATGAATGAGAAGATTCTGTTCGCAATTCAAGAAGGTAAAGTAGGTGGTTTTAGTATTCAATTTGAAAATGGAACTACTGAACCTGAAGTTAAGACCATTCTTGAGAACTACAATATGACTTTGAACTATACGATTGATTATAATTTTGATTATATAGACCCTAAATACTACATAATAGTAGACAAAGATAAAATTACGAATGCAAGAAGTGAATTGGGAAAAGTGAATAACTGGAATGAAGCTGAATTTGTAATCAGAAAAGAAAATCATTTTATATTTATGGTATACGAAGAATTTGTTCCTGATGAAAACTTCCATGCAATAATTGAAAAAAATAATTTACAGATGAAGAAGTCAGTCTGGTGCATCATCAACTTTGAGACTAACTCTAGTAATTGGATTTTGGATAGGGATGCAATTGGAATAAAATGCGAGCTTGAAACAAACAAGAAGGTTTTGACCGTAGACACTAATAACATGCTATACTAGTGATCTATTGTCTTGAAGATGTAATCATTACTTACTTTCAATTCATAATTCGGTATTGGAAAGCATATGGTTCTGAAAGTAACCTTTTACATTTGAAGTGAGGAGTTTAATTCCTTTTTTTTCAGTGGTTGGTATGAGTATGATTAACAAAAGAATAGCTGTTTTTATCCTTTTTCTGACTTCCATAGTAATTTTAGGATTCTTTATAAAATATTACACTGATAATCAAGTAAAAGAATCTAAAGTCGTTGGTTTAATTATCGAATTTGAAAATGGAACTAGTGAATCGGAAGTTAAGACCATTCTTGAGAACTACAATATGACTGTGAACTATAGCATTGAGTATAATCCTCAAATGTTGGGAAAAGTGTATTACACAAAAGTAGATGAAAACAAAATGATGAATTTAAGAGACGAATTAAAGAATGTGGAAACTGGACCTTATATCAAAAAAGGAAATTATTATATAATTTCGACATCTGAACTATCTTCTCAGGATAAAACTTTTCTTATAATACTGGAGAAAAATAATCTTCAGTTAAAAAAGTCCGTTTCATGTTATATTAGTTTTGGAGATGGATCTAACAAATATATTCTGGGAAAGGATTATATTAAAGGAAGTGATGCAGCTAAAATAATAAATGAGCTTGAAACGAATGAGAAAATTTTGATCGTGAGCCCTTCTGATATTGTTGGATCTTAATGTCTATATCTTGAGGTTTCAAGCAATCACTGAATCTTAATTCACGGTAATTCGGCTTGAAGAAATACCCTGAGATTCATTTATCAGGCATCAGTAAATATAACAAGGTATCAACAAGGTCTTTCAATAAGGTATCAGTAAGGTTTCAATAAAGTATCAATAAGGTCCATCCGTATCATACTCTAAATCAGTTACAATTAAATCAATATACTCCAGATCTCCTTCTTTTAAATTCCAGACACCTGCTCCTCTTTTGGGGAGTTTCAGACCTTCAAATTCTCCATATTCCTTAATCGGAGTAGACCAGTTTTCCATATCGAACTTATTGTTACCCATATCCCGATAACGCGGAGCTATGAAGTTTGTTAACTTCCCTTCATCGTCAAAATACATTGTTGCAGTTACACTTTTTCCCAAATCAGTTAGTGTTACTTTTGCCGAATTAGCGTCGATGGGCTCAAAAGAAATATTCTTTCCTAAAAAAGCCGACGGAAACCACATCATTTCATTAAGGTAACGCATCATTGCTCCCTGGTCCATTTCCTTACCCTGGGAATTCCCAATTGTAATTAAAGAAAGCGCTTTTACCAGAATATTGCCCCTGCCCTCCATATAAAAATCTCTCACTCTCACAAGCGGCAAACCGAAGAATTTCATATATGCAATCCAGACGAAACTGGGTGGGTTTACGGAATAATATTGTTTAGCATCAAAGTTCATCCAGGGCTGTTTATCGCTTTTTCGAATTTTACCTACCTGCTTAAGACGCACGGTTTGCACGATCGGTTTACCTACCACACCAGCATAAATAAGGTACCTTTTAACAGGGTCAGGAAGTTCTTGCAGCATCTTTTCAGTGATGATTACCTGCTTTTGATCCTGACGCTGTACAAATATTTTGTCTATCTCCTTGTTAAGATTCGATAAGGTAATAAAAAGTATATTTGGAATAACATTTTTCAACATTTTTTGCATCCTGTTTTGCATTCTGTTTTATTTTATCATTGAGATAATTAACGATTCTTCAGGTAACTGCCTGAGGTAGTCTTTTTAGATTCACCGTTTATGATTTTTAAAGTACTGGAGGTAGACAACTGCAAAAAGCCCAAAAATTGAGAGGAAAATTCCAAATCCAGAAACAGGTTTTTTCTCAATTGTGGTGTTATTATCAACTGGTGTTTCTTTGCCTGTGACTGTGTAGTTCTCATCGACTCCCATCTCAGGAGTGGTTAAGTTGCTACTTAAATAGATTATATTGTTCACGTCATTGCTATTCTTCTGGAAATACGGATAGAATCTGAGTTCATCTGAATCCGCAACTCTTAAGTACAACCGGTAGTCAATTTCCTGATCTGAGTCTCTTACCAAGTTTATTGCATCCTTGTTGGAAAAGGTAAGGGTTGGACCTTCGAAATAAACGTTGAATTCTCCGAGGCTGTCATTGTTGCTGATTGTGGAGAAATTTGTATAGTCTATGAGCCATATTCCCTCTATCTGGACAACACTCCCTATCGGGTTTGAACCGAAAACCGGGTTGACATGTACTTTCAGAACCGGAATGTCGTTTACACCTTGAATATTGTTCAACCTGCAAGTCCAGGTCCGATTTTCACTATATAACCTGAGAACTGCATCATCGACACGTTTTCCGTCTTTGTCCAGTTCAAGCAGTACTTTGTAATCATCACCTACTTGCCTGTACCGGAGACTGTAACCCTGGCCGAGGTCAAGTTTTTCGTCTGAAGTGATAGTGTACTTGTTGCTGTTGTCAATTACTACCTTTGCGATCTTCCTGGCATTGTCAGATCTGAGTGGAACGTATTTATTTCCGAATAAACCGATTGCAGGATATGAGCCCCAGTCAGCAGCAGCAGGATCCTTACTGGTATATTTGTATTCAATATTCTTTATTGTGGTACTGTATCTGAGACCATTTTCGGGGATTGTTCTTTCATTGATACCGGATATACTAAGGGATTCTGAGGAGACGTTAGTATCGGGGTCTGAGTAGAAGCCTGCAAAGTCGGATGCGTTCCAGTTATAAGTTTGTAAACCGGAAACAACTTTTCCTCTGAGAGCATAAGTTCCCGGACCTGTGTATTCCTTAAATACGTAAAACCTGAGCTCATCCGAATCGGCAGTTTTAAGGTACAATCCAGGGCCTATTTCCTGAATAGAGCCCCGGGTCAGAGTTATTGCCTCTTTGTTGGAGATAGTAAGGATTGAACCGTTGACAGAAACATCATTGAGTTTTCCAAGTTTATCACCATTCTTGATCGTTAAGGAATTTGCGTAGTCAATGAGCCATAATCCCTGTACCTGAACAGCCTTCCCGTCCGGGTTTGAATCAAAGACCGGGTTAACATTTACTTTCAGAACCGGAACGTCGTACTCACCCTGAATATTATTTAGTTTACAGGTCCAGGTACTCGCATCACTATACAATTCGACAACTGCGTTAGCAACAAATCCTCCGTCTTTATCAAACTCGAGCAGTACTTTACCCTTATCGTCTGCGTGCTTATATTGAAGACTGTAGCCCTGGCCGAGATCGAGTATTTCGCCTGGAGTAAGAGTATACTTAAGGTCATTGTCAATTATTAATTTTGCAATCTTGTTGACATCTTTAGATTTAAGCAGCACATATCTTTCTCCAAAGAGATCTATTGATGGATATGAGCTCCAATCGTTATCATTAAGATCATAACTGGTGTGCCTATAAGTAGTTTGCAAGACCTTTGTCGTATAGACTAAACGATGCTCTCCGATTACCCTGCCAGAAGTGCCTGCAATTCCTTCAATTGAAAGAGACTCGGTAGTCACATTGTTTTTCAGGTCACAGTTAAACGCTGTAAAATTATTTCCATCAATCGTAATGACATCGTTGCTGCCTTGTCTGGCAATAATCTCAGTGAGATCAGAGCCATTGTAAACCGGACCATAGATCTCAACAGCATCATCTTTTACAAATACTGTATTATTATCTGCTGCAACTGCAACGGAAGCAAAATGGATCAATAACATGGAAGCAACAAGTATTAATGCTGCCGATTTTTTCATAATGTCCCCTCGATATTATATGGATTTTTATTTCTGTTTATCCTGTTTTATCCTGAAAAACTTTTTACTGATTTTACTGAAGATTAAGCTTTTGAGTAACTTTCCTGTTGGATTTTTACAGTATTTGGGTTCAAGGCAAACTTGCACAACGAGATTCAAACAGTTCATAGACTGATTCTTACTTTGTTCTGCAGAGAAAGATAAGAAGCAAGCAGAAAATCCCGGATAAAAATTCATAGCCGGAGGCTTTTGTACTAATTGTTCCAGTCTCAGATGCCGTTTTTTCAGTTTGAGCTGCTTTTGCTGAGGATATGCTGGTTTCATTTTCAGCAGGTAAATTATTTTTAGAGGAGATCTTAACGTCCCAATACCTGTCTTTCAAATTATTTACGTATAAAAGTCCTGTACTTGACGGAGCAGCGTTTCCAGTCAAATCTAAGTACCCCCCGTAAGTATCATACGAATCCAGTGTTTGCAGTATTCCGTCTACTGCTGTTTGATTTAATGAATTCGAACTGGCATCTAAATAAAGTAAACCCGGATCATTGGAAATATCCAGGCTTGTAAGCTTATTATTGTTAATTTTTACAAGACCTCTTCTACCTGCAGGGAAACAACCGGAGAGAATTGCAGCAGTATATTGATTATTGGAAGATTTTACTGTCTCCAAATTTGTTGAAATTAAGTGAAGAGTACCGTTTTGATTGTCGTTCCAGTTGAAAAATTCTTTTAAAAGTGGAAACTGGCCGGACGGGAATGTACTTACCATTTTCGGGTTGTCTCGGACACATATATGCCATATATTAGCCCCTGTTGTACCCCAATTTACTGTGTATGTCGGGCTGCCTTGAGATGCTCCTCGAAGGTCAGCTAAACCCGGCGCTTCTGATAGGTCAAGGTAAGAAATATTGCATCTTTCGACGCAAAGCCTGGTCAGAGACGGAACTTTACGTAGCTTGATAGAAGCCAAAGATTTACAGGAAAAACATTCAATCGTATGCAGTGACCCGAAATTACTGAAATCCAGTGCAGTTATTGGATTATTACTCGATGCCCATACCTGGAGATAAGGTGCGACATTTTCCAAACCCTTAACAGTTATCACACTCTGTTGTTTTAACTTAGCAATAGTATTTGAACCCGGAGTAACTCCACCATCTGAACCGTCGTAACCTATATTGATTTTAGTCACTGCACTCCAGGGTGTTACTACCAGTGTGTTTGATCTCGTACCTTTTGAACCGAAATGTACAGTAGGAGATTTGGAATTTGATGTTGTACCATCCCCAAACTTCCATTGAATTGTCGGATCACCTGTTACCGTAATAATAGGTGAAAATGATGATCCTGTAGTTACAAATGTTATATTTTCATATGGCACAGCACTTGCAATACTTACCAGCATTACAAGTGAGAGCACGATTGTCCCTGAAATTTTTAAAAGATTTTGTCCTCTATGTATTTTATTGATTTTTATTTCATTCATGTTTACACTTTAATCAAATTTTACATGATAAAAATAGAAGTCTTATGAGCCACAAATTCGTTTATAATGTAAACTTTCCTACTTTAAAAAGATATTCATTCAAAAACTTTGGTTCTTATATTACATTTTCATTTTCTGGAAAGAGATCTTATTAACCTACAATATTTAACTAAAGAAGCAACTTTTTAATCACGAGGTATGGTAGAACAAGCTGCAACCGGAGGTTTACTTAGGGTAGCCATGAAGATTTCACTTTCTCCACGTCTGTAATCTCGCCACACTACCCTATCACCGTAAATATTTGGCTCGTCTGATGATCTGTCACAAGTAATGTTAGTTATCCGGCCCGTAGATAAATTATACATTCGGATGAGAGAATTTCCATTACGAGCATCTCCCCATACTACCCTATCATTGTAAATAGCAGCAGACAAAACACTATCTGATGCATTGGAAACAATCTTAGTTTCCTTATGAGTGGATAGGTCATACATATATAGGTTAAGCTTATCCCATCCATTACTAGTATCAGCCCACACTATTTTATCACCATATATTTTAGGACTGTAAGCTGCTAATCCGGTAGATGTAATCCGAGTTTCCTCGTGAGTTGAGAAATTGTACATGTAGATATCGTTTTTCCCATTGCGATAAGAAAGATACACTGTTCTGTCACCGTAGATAGAAGGAGATCCTGCATATTCTCCTGAGCCACAGTTGGTGATCTGTGTTTCCTTATGAGTGGAAATATCATACAAGAAGATATTGAAGGCGCTTGTGCGAATAGCTTGATACACTATTCTGTCACCGTAGATAGCAGGATAGAGTCCGCCATTGGTACTGATCTGAGTCTTCTTGTGAGTGGAAAGATCGTACATGTAGGTATTGAAATTTTTAGAATCATCCCACACTATCTTATCACCATAGATACTGGGACTGGATGCTGATCCGGTATTGGTGATTCGAGTCTCCTTTTTAGTACACAAATTGTACGTATATATATCATCTACACCATTTCGCTCGTCCTGCCACACTATTATGTTATCGTAGATAGCAGGAGACCACGCTGTACCGCTAGTGGTGATACGAGTTTCCTTAATCGTAGGTGAAGCATATTGTGCAGTAGCCGTTAATGTCGCAAGCAAGACAAAAAGTAAGAATAAAATCATAGCTATTGACGCTGATAAAGAAATGAATTTACTTTTCACTTATTTCCCCCCACTTAAAATTCTTTTTTCAAACGCTGTTTTATAATAAATTCTTCTATTATTTCTTTATTTATAATAGATAGTTTTAATTTTAACTTATTTGAGATTATTTAATCATTTTTAATCATTTTTAATCATTTTTCTTAAATCATATTAATTGAATACGTCTTCAATATATGATTATTGGAGATAAGAGCTTATGATCTTAGCATCTAATCTTTGTTACATCAGTACTGACTTTGGAAAGCACACACATCAAGCCTTATCTGTTTTAGATAGCCTCCGATCAATCAAAATTATTGTTTCCCTTCACTCCGACTACTGGATTAAAAATTATTTGTCCATAAAAGAGTTAATTAAAATTTGAAGTATGCTTCCACAAACAAGACTTTAATTCGTTGGGAATTCAGCTTAGTATTACAACTAAACTACAGGAAAAATATTTATTTTTAAAAAATCAGTGGTTGCTATTATGGATTAAGCTCATTAATGCAGTTTATTATCCAGCAAAGTATCTTTAAGAAGTTTCTTCTAATAAATGAAGGTTTCTAATTCCATTATTAATTACTGGGTCGCTGATGCCTGATCACTAACTGTAAACCTAATAATGAACTCTGTCCCGTTATTCCTTTTTAGTTCAAGTTCTCCATCTAACTGGTCGACAAGAGTGATTACAAGTTTCATTCCAAGACTATCAAGATTTTCAAATAATCTTAAAAGTGAAGGTTTCTAATTCCATTATTAATTACTGGGTCGCTGATGCCTGATCACTAACTGTGAACCTAATAATGAACTCTGTCCCGTTATTCCTTTTTAGTTCAAGTTCTCCATCTAACTGGTCGACAAGAGTGATTACAAGTTTCATTCCAAGACTATCAAGATTTTCAAAATCAAAGTCTTCGGGAATGCCAACGCCATTGTCTGAGATGGACAAAAAGAAAGTGGTACTTTTGCTGTCTTCTATTTTGCATTCCTCTCTATGGATTTTGATTCGGATTTCTCCCTTGTCTCTGTCAGAAAATGCATGTTTGAGGGAATTGGAGACAAGTTCGTTGATGATTATACCTAATGGGACTGAAGTATCCATGTCAAAGAAAATGTCCTCTTCTATATCCATATCCAAGCTGATGCCTTCATTTCCAAGCCTGTAGGTGAGAAATAGATTCTCAGCGAGTTTATCAATATACGAAGGAAAATCAAGTATATCATTCTCTCCATTTTTATGTAATTCCTCATGGATAAGAGCCATTGATAGCACCCTGCTCTGACTCTCCCTAAAGGCTTCCAAAACTTCTGATTTTGTAATATTTTCTTTTTGTTTGATTTTATCAGCCTGTAGATCCAGCAAGGAAGAGATTACTTGAAGATTGTTTTTGATTCGGTGGTGAATCTCCTGTTTGCGGGCAATTTCGATTTTTGCTAAGGCATCTTCAGCTTCTTTTCGCTGCGTGATGTCAGTTAACATACTCATAGCGCCCATATACTTGCCATCTTTATCAAAAAGAGGTTTAGCATTTAGAAGTACCCAAAGTGATGAACCATCTTTACGTATTGATTTCAATTCATAGCTATCACTTATCCCCTGTCGCCTTCTTCTCAAATTGAGTTCGACAATAGGCTTAAACTCTTCACTGATAAAACCCCATATAGGTCTACCAATAATTTCTTCTATATTGTATCTGAGCATATCTGCAAATTTCTTGTTAACGTAAATGGCTTTGTTTTCATTGTCGGTTATGAGTATGCCTTCATTAGCTGTCTCAACAATGTTACGGTACTTTTCCTCACTTTCCCGGAGTTTTTCTTCTACTCTTTTACGCTCAGTAATGTCCTGAACGGTCCCTCTCATTCGAATAGGGTTATTTTCCTCGTCAAAAACAGCTCCACCTTGCACATGGACTATTCGTTCTGCTCCGTCAGCTAAAATTAGTCGATAATCAGCATCAAGCGACCTTCCATTTAAAGCTTCTTTAACGGCATCATTCAAATATTCTCGATCGTCAGGGTGTACATAGTTTAAAAATACTTCGTAAGATGGTCCAGATACTTGAGGATCAAGCCCCAAAATATGGTACAGTTCCTCAGTCCAATCTAATTTATTGGTCACAGGATTCCAATCCCAACTTCCAATATGCACTATTTTTTGAGCTTCAATAAGACGTTCTTCGCTTTCTTTCAACAATTTATTAGCTTTTTCAAGTTCTATAGTGCGTTCTTTAACTTTATCTTCTAAAATATCATGTGACTCTTTAAGAGCTTCTTCTGCTTGTTTGCGCTCGGTAATATCACGTGCAGCAACAAAAACACCAATAACTTTACCATTTTCATCTCTGTAAACCGAAGCATTACACAAAACTGGTGTTATATGACCGTCCTTATGTTTAATCTCTAATGCACAATCACGAAGTTCACCATGTGTACAAACATGTATTAAAGCGCTAATGGCATGATCAGGTTCTGTGAGGTATTGCGCAAAATAAGTCCCAATCAAATAATTTCTTGAATATCCAGTCGCCTGTTCTGTAGCCTTGTTCACATCCGTCACATTACCATCATTCCCAATGATTACTAAAGGGTCGAGACTAGCCTCAATAAGACTGCGATTGTA
This sequence comes from uncultured Methanosarcinaceae archaeon, assembly GCA_963818955.1. Lineage (GTDB taxonomy): Archaea > Halobacteriota > Methanosarcinia > Methanosarcinales > Methanosarcinaceae > Methanosarcina. The sequence goes on from CAWFUY010000050.1 coordinate 88,950, forward strand.
AAGATTTGATGATTTGAGAGTTGCTTCAGCTTCTTTCACATTTGTAATATCACTGGAGATAACAAAGATAGAGACAACTTCATTCTTGGCGAACTCTGGTATTACTTTTGTTTCAAACCAGTATTTTTTTCCTTTGGGTGACACATGATGAAACACCATTGCTTCTGATTTACCTGTAGCAAAAACATTTTTACGTTGTTTCTCTGATAACTTCATCATTTCAGGATTTATTCCCACTTTGGAATTAGTTTTATCAATGAATTTGTTTACAGACCAAGCATAAAATTCTGCAATTAAAGGAATATCGGAACGTTTTACGGCTGGATTAGCGTATATACAGCGATCTTGTCTATCAAAACGAGTGATCAAATCAGGGGAATTCTCAGCTAATGTAAGAAATCCTATTGCGCTGTCATGAAGTAATGCATTTGCTTCATTATGTTCATCTGACTGCACCCGCAGATATTCGTTTGATACACTCAACTCCTCGGATTGTGTTTGTATCTGTTCGTCCGCCTCACACAGTTGCGTCTCTATTTCCAGATAGTCACTTTTATCAAATCCATAAATGTTTACACATTTATCATCAGGAGAGGGATAAAAAGTAACCCGATATACTTTTTCTCTCACTTTAACTTCAATCTTTTCCGGGATTTTCCGGAAAAAAACCCTATGTACTATATCTCCAATGTGTGCAGGCAGTTTTTCTCCAACTCTTACGCCACATTCATGCAATAAAGGTTCACTCGCCTCATTTGAATAAAGAACAGTCCCATCAACTGCTACACTAAGTACAGGATTGGGGTTTATTGCTGAATATTGCTCCATCGCAGTCATAATCCAGTTCATACTCCTTTTTTTAGGGTAACAAACCTATTGTTGAATCACTAACAGTAAACGGCGCACGTTTCAATTTGTTGAAATATATAAAATTTTTTTAATTAAGTATCATTCAATAATAATCGTCAAGTTGAAAAAATACTGAAACAAGATATTGTATAATATGAAATAATTTTATGAATAAATAATTTACCTTTTAAGTATAGGAGTCTTCACTTGAAGTGAAAATAAATCCATTTATATCTAGGAATTAAAATTTATATAATTAAATGTATTTTAATAACCCAATATTGAATAAAAAAAGAATACGTATTTATTTTGATATACTTCAAAAAAACCCTTTGTATTAATTGTATTATTGAGTATATAAAGGATAATACATACTTAAAATAGAATTTCAATAGCAATAGACATCTAATGCAAATAATACAAGTAATATAAATATATAATACCTTAATAAAATTTACTCTAATATATCATTAAAATATATTCTTTTATGTTTCAAAATGTATTATTTGTGTTATTATTCACAAAAGAAGCCTTTTGATTCATAAAATTGATTTTTGTCATGCATTAAGGTGAAAAATAAATCGTTACCGATAGGTGCTTTTATATTAATACACAATTGTATTATTTGGGATACAAATTTCCCAACCTGCATGGCTTCGTAGAGCACTTTAACCTCCGGCCCTCTGACTTCTCCCAAAACCAGTGACGAGCTTCCAAGCCGCAGTACAACCTGAAATGCTGTTTTCAGGACTCATTTCAGCTCCGGATTTTAGAACAGAAGAATAGGAACTCATTGCCTGAATTTTCCAGCCCAGTCCCTGGAGCTTTTCAATGGGCAGTTCGTAAGTGTTTTTTGAGTAACCTACATCTCCTGAAGAGTTTCGAATAGCAACAATTCGGATCTATTTTTTAAAAGAGCAATTAATTCCGGAGTTTATCACAAATCCACCTTATACTAGCCCCCTGAAAACAACCCTTGAAACCGCTGTTGAAACCGCAAATATGATAATCGAAAGCGGAAGCATACAGGCAAGGTCGTACTTCAACTGCGCCCGATCTCCTTCATACTCAACCGAGCCTGCAAAGAGGGAAAGTATGGTACTGATCATGAGTGAAAAAGTCCAGTCCAATTTTGGATGAAATTATTTAGTATTCTCATTTATTTGTGCCTGTCTGCTTAGCCTATTTCTCTACAGAAGATAATAATAAGGTGGAGAAATTATTCTTTATCTTAAACTATTTTTAAGTTACTGCGTTTTTACAGCTATTTTCTTTTATTTCGTACTTTTTTCCACGTAATCTTGCGGCGGTTTATAATGTTTCCACTTTTTGATCGATTATAATCTTTATGTGCCTGAAATGATATTTATAATAAATGGTTTATAATATAGTGAAAATATAATTAATAAAAATAGCTAATATTGTGAACCAATAGAGAGGGAAATGAATGAAAAATGCGAGAAACCTTTATTTAACAGCTTTTACTTCAAGAGCTTTAGCTTTGTTTATTGTAATTCTCTCTTTGTCTACTGTATCAGCATCTGTTGAACAGACAGCCTCACAAACTACAATGCGTGCAATTATTCCAAATCCCGACAGTAGCACTTTCTCAATAATTGATATTGATGCCGAAAAAGCTAGAGTCACCCCGGATGGGATAAGAGGAGGTTCATTATTTTCTGGGTTTTCAATTGCTTGCGGTCATTTGGCAGCGGAATCAATGCCAAATCTTGATAGTCACGGGAGATATTAAAAGATCTTAAAATTAGAAGAATCAAAATCATTGGTCGTAGATTTTTATACGTTTATTTTTTCCAAAAATACTCTTAATGACTTCTCTATGCCTTTACGCTAAAAATGTCGATCCTGATGGATTGACATTTCCTTTTTGCATCTTAATCTACTTTAGGATCCAATTTTAAAAAACTGTGAGGGCAAAAAAGAAGCTCGGAGTAATCACGTCATACTTTGAGAATATTTTTTCTGAATATGGTAATAAAGCCGGGAACCAGTGAAATAAGAGCTATTGCAAGTATGAAAAAGCTGAAGTTATCCTCTACAACAGCCAGTTGTCCGAAAAAGTATCCTCCAAGAAGGAGTGAAGATACCCATGCAATTCCACCGACGACATTATAATAAATGAACTTTGAATACTGCATCGCTCCCACACCTGCTACAAAAGGGGCCACACATCGGATTACAGGTACAAAGCGAGCTATTAGTAATGTTTTTCCTCCGTTTTTCTTAAAGAATAGATGTGCTCGATCAATGTATTCCTGTTTAATAAAAATTATATTTTCACGGTTTGCGACCTTATTTCTTAAAAAACATCCAATCTGGTAATTAACAGTATTACCTGCAATGGATGCAACACACAGAATAATTATTAAAGTTGGTAAGTCTAGCATACCTCTGGCAGCCAGAGCCCCAGTCGCGAAAGAAGAGAATCCCCCGGCAAGAAAGGAGTTACCACAAGGCCTGTTTCACAGAAGATAATGGCGAACAAGATAAAATAAGTAAGAAGGCCGTATTCGCTTGTTATTGAGTTTAAATGCTCATCAAGCTGCATTAAATTGTCTAAAAAATGTTGAGTAAATTCCATGTTTATCCATATATAGAAATTACTGTTATTTAACAATATTTGCTGAAAAATTGATATTGAATATATCCCTTTTTATTCGTATATAGAAATTGCTGTTATTTAATGACATTTGCTGAAAAATGGGAACTCAGTGCCTGAACCTTCCAGCCCAGGCCTTGGAGCTTATCAATAGGCAGTTCATAATTGTCTTCTAATTTCAGAATCCTTCATTTTCTGAGGAATCTTAAGGAACAACATTCGATTGATTGTTTAAAAAGCAATTAATTCTTAAATTTACTGCCACTCAACCTCATACCAGCCCTCGGAAAACAACCCTTGAAGCCGCAGTGGAAACCGCAAATATACTAATCGAAAGGGGAAGCATACAGGCAAGGTCATACTTCAACTGCGCCCGGTCACCTCCATACTCCACCGAGCCTGCAAAACGGGTAAGGATAGCACTGATTAGGATTACATAAATTCCTATCGCAAGCAAGAAACTGATCTGGAGCAATGGACTGGGAAAAAGCTCCCGGTCCGATCTCAACTGGCATTCCGGACAGGTCTTCAGGGATCCTGTTCATCTTTTCCCCGACCTGGCTCAGAATTTTTGTAATGACTTCGGCAAGGGCCAGGGTGATTCCTGCTATAAGTGGACCAAAAATGACTGCAGTAGAGCGCATAGTTGAGGTTACGTCGTAAAGTGAACGTCGGATACGTTCTTCGACTGCACTCAATTCTTTTAAATGGTCTGCAAGTTTGATAATTGAGGCTCCGGCAGCTTCATGGTTTTTATATACACTTTCCGTAAAGAGCAGCATGGTATTTCTGATCCTTTCGGAATATATGTGCCGGAAGGCACCGAATTCTTCATCAAAAATCGCGTTTCTAAGGTTTGTTCTCATACTGAGCAGGTTCGTGGAGATTTCCTCAAAGGTTTTTCCTATTGTTGAGCCTTCCATGGTTCGGGCTGTGTAGGCAAAGGCTTCTTCAGGGGATTTTCCTTCCGAGATCCTTCTGCCCAGTACAAAAAGAGAGTCTGCGAATTCCTG
>CAWFUY010000051.1:0-18624 GCA_963818955.1 uncultured Methanosarcinaceae archaeon
AGCAAAATCTGAGCAATTCGTGAGTTCCGTCTTTTTTCGGTTCCGTTGCAAAAAATTTTTTTGGTTTGTCTTATATAACTTCATAAAATCATAAAATATTTAAATTTGTTTTAATCAGAACCCAATTATAATTTTTAATTTGAGGTTTTAATGCCAATGACAAGTAACCTACGAAAATCCGGTATTGATATAATAGGCGATATACCTTGGGGTATGCATATTTGCCAATTTTATCAAACAAAAGAAGACCTAATTAATATTCTTGTACCCTATTTCAAAACAGGCTTAGAAAATAATGAACTATGCATCTGGATCACTTCTCAACCTTTGGAAAGTGAAGAGGCAATAATAGCACTGCGAGATAATATACCAAACTTGGATAAATATCTAGAAAAAGGGCAAATCGAAATTATTTCTCACAAAGACTGGTTTTTGAAAGAAGGTACTTTTAACCAAGATAGGGCATCAAACTGTTGTGCCGAAAGGATTTCTCATATATTACCTAACGGTTACGATGGTGTAAGACTTAGTGGTAACAATTCTTGGTTGGAGAAACAAGACTGGGACAGTTTCATTACATTTAAAGAACAAATGGATATTGCCATTAGTAATTGCCATATGATAGCTCTTTGCACTTATTTTATTGAAAAGCACAACATCGAAGAAATACTTTATCTCGGTGTAAACCACAAATTTGCAATGATTAAAAGTAATGGAAAATGGAAGCTAATTGAAAGCGCTAAACATAAAATTGCTGAGGAAACAGCAATAAAAGCAACAAAAGACTGGGAAAATACTTTTGGTACAGTGCCAGACTTAATAGCTATAATAGATTCTAACTATAGAGTTGTTCGTGCAAATAGAGCCATGGCATCCAGATTAGGAATTACACCTGAAGAATGCATTGGATTAACATGCTATCGTTTTGTTCATGGGACTTCCAAGCCTCCTTCTTTCTGCCCACATAGGCGGATGCTTATAGATGGATTAGAGCATACTTCAGAAGTTTGTGAAAATCGTGCTGGTGGTTATTTCATAGTAAGCGCTTCTCCTCAATATGATTCTGAAGGAAAGCTAATTGGGAGCATTCATGTTGCTCGTGATTTCAACGAACGTAGCATGCCCACTTGCCATTGGTCACGAAAGCAAAAGGGATTGTCTAATTATGAATGTAAGTGATCCAGAGATAACTTCGGTTACGGACCTTACATACAAAGATTGTTAATAACCTACAATCTCAAATTGAAAGTGCAGCTAAGAATGAAATTGGAGAATTGATCCAATCTTATTCTGAACTGACACCCGAAAGGGTAGTAGTGGCTCGAGCCGGATGACGAGAAACTGTCATGTCCGGTTTCTAGAAAACTGGATGAGAGTAATCTCGTCCTGTTATTCGACCAATGAACACCCCGCGGAATTCCATATTTCCACTGGACTATGTCTCAGAAGATTTAAATCAAATTTATTGCGGAATGTCTCTAGACTTGAACCATAATTAAGCATCAGATATGATATATCAGACTTGATATTGAGACTGCTTGAAAAAATAGGTTTTTATATAAGCTTATTATATTTTTTAGTATGTTTTATTTAGTTTTATAGGTTTTATAAAGTTGTCACTGATTACTCACTCAATTTTATTTGTATATGGTAACCAAGCTAAAGGTACGAAAACATGACAGAACCTATCTATTAATCCTCAATTTTTGAAAAAAAACAAGAGACGGAAACTTAAAACTGAGACTGATATTTTCTTTGGTTAGTATTTGGAGAAACGGAACCAAAAGAGGAGCCTGTGCGGAAAATGAAAGATAAACAAGACAATTATTTGACAATATATCCAAGTTCCATGCTTCGTGTAGATAAAGATGGGACTATTCTTTACTCAAATGAAGCTGGCAAAGTTTTATTGCGCGAGTGGAAAGTAGTAGTTGGAGAAACATTACCTCCTTGTATAGTAGATCTTGTGCAACAGGCTATCTCACGAAATAATCCGGAAAAAATTGAAGTTGATGTAGGAAAAAGAGCATACTTAACTGTATTTTATCCCTTATGTGAGGAAAAAGGTGTGTGTATTTTTGGATTTGATATAAGTGGTCAGAAAAAATTTGAAGAAAAAACTAATGTTAAAAAACTTGAATGTGAAATAGAGTTGGAGTTCTTAAAGCTTGTTAATGAGAGTAAAAGTACTGTGGAATTAGTTCATTCTGCATTAAATTTCTTCAGTAATAGCTATGACATTGAAGCAGTTGGTGTAAGACTGCAGCTTAAATACGATTATCCATTTTTCGAAACAAAAGGATTCATTAAAGAATATCCTAAATCTGAAGACATCCTTTGCGCTTGGAATGACTCAGGACAATTTATATACGTCAACTCCGGTACTCAAATTAAAAAATTAATGTGTAAGAATGTTATTTGTGGACAAATAGATCCTTCAATATCTTTCTTTACTTCACAAGGAAGTTTCTGGACTAACAGCACTACTGAACTGCTTGCTACAAGTATAGATGCTGATAACAGCATCAGAAAATGCAACAAATGTAATAAAATGGGATATGAATCACTTGCTATTATCGCTCTCCGAGTCAATGAAGAAACTTTAGGTCTTCTTCAGTTGAACGACAGACGAAAAGGACTATTTTCATCAACCACAATTATAAAGTTAGAACGACTAGCAAAATATCTGGCTTTGTCATTAGCAAAGAAGCGTGTCGATGAGTTTTTGCTTGAAGCGTATGAAACACTTTTAATACAGTCTGAAAAATTAGAGGATAAATCAGAAGAGCTCCAGAGAGCTTATGAAATATTAAGCGAAAGTGAAGAAAAGTACCGCAGTATTGTAGAGACAGCAAATGAGGGTATACAAATAATTAATGCTGAGCACAAGACTACTTATGTTAATCAAAAAATGGCGGAGATGTTGGGATACCGTCGAGAAGAAATAATTGGTAGATCAGTGAGGGATTTTACCGATGAGGAAGGCAAAGCTGCTTTTGAGAAAATTATGAATAGAAGACGGCAAGGGATCAATGAGAGTCATGAATTTAGATTTATAAGAAAAGATGGAGCATCTTTATGGGTTTATGTTAATGCTAAATCCTTTTTTGATAAAAACGGTAAGTTCTCTGGTTCTATTAGTATGCTTACAGATATCACTAAGAGAAAAGAAGCAGAAACTAAGCTTAAAGAAACACTTGAGAATTTGGAAAAAATAGTTATAGAACGTACGAAGGATCTTGATACTGCAAATAAATCGTTGAAAGAAAGTGAATCAAGTCTTGTTGAAGCTCAAAAAATGGCTCATATAGGTAATATTGATTGGAATCTTGTAACAGGCGAGGTATACTGTTCTAATGAAATGTATAATATTCTTAAACGTAACCCACAAGAACCCGACTTAACATATAACGAGTTTTTAAATTATATTCATCCAGATTACAGAAATAAGATATGCAATTCCATTGACAAAGCTTTATCAGGAGATTCAGATTCTGGTGTTTATTCGATAATTTTAGCTAACGGAGAAGAAAGTAAAATTTTTTCACATATAAAAGCGGTATTTAATGAAAAAGGCACTCCTATACAACTAAAAGGAACATTTCAAGATGTTACAAAACTTTACAAATATGAGGAAAAAATCAGTAACTTAGCAAACATTGTGGAAACTTCTAATGATGCTATTGGGACTTTATCTCCTGAGGGCATTATTACAAGTTGGAATAAAAGTGCAGAGAAGGTGTATGGTTACTCTGTTAAAGAAATCTTGGGAGAGCCTATATCCATTTTGGCTCCACCCCACTTGATTGATGAGACAAAGAATTTAAGTGAAAAAATTAAGCAAGGAGAACGTATTCATCACTATGAAACGATACGACAAAAGAAAGATGGAACAATAATCAATGTTTCAATAACGCTTTCTCCTGTTTTTAACTCATATGGAGAAATGATTGCTGTCTCATTTATTTCTAGAGATATAACCGATAATAAAGCAATAGAAGAAAAACTTCGTAAGAGTGAGAAAAAGTACCGAAACATCGTAGAAACTGCAAATGAAGGTATAGTAATAATTGACAAAGAAGCAATAATCACTTTTGAAAATAATAGAATGGAAGATATGCTTGGGTATGCCCATGGAGAAGGTATTGGTAGACCAATATGGAATTTTCTCAATGATGAATCGAAAGCTATCGTCAAACTTAATTTGAAAAATAGATGGTTAGGTATAGACGATAACTACGAATTAAAGTTAACAAAGAAAGATGGCACAATGTTGTGGGCAATAGTAAATGCAAAGTCACTTTTGGATAAAGATGGAGAATATTTAGGTACTCTTAGCATGTTTACAGATATAACTATACGTAAAGAAGCTAAACAAGCCCTTGAGAAGTTTGAGATTGCTAGAGAAAAGGAGATTCACCATAGAATAAAAAACAACTTTCAAATAGTGTCATCATTGTTAGATATTCAAGCTGATAAATTTTTAGGAAGATGTGATATTAAAGACTTGGAAATACTTGATGCATTTAAAGAATGTCAAAATAGAGTCATGTCCATGGCTCTAATCCATGAGGAACTATATAGGGGCAGTGGATTAGAAACTATCAATTTTTCTGATTACATCGAGAAACTCTCTGAAAATCTGTTATTGACATATAGGCTTGGAAATAAAGACTATAAAAATTAAATAGAGATATAGAAAACGATATTTTCCTTGACATAGATACTGCAATTCCATTAGGAACATTAATAAACGAAATTGTTACTAATTCTTTTAAGCATGCATTTATTGGAAAAGAGAATGGTGAAATTTGGATAAGTCTTCATAGAGAAATAAAAAATTTCGTGAATATCAGTGAAAAAGAAAATTTCGAGGATGCTATAAGTTCAAATCTAATTCTATCTGTTTCTGACAATGGCGTAGGTATTCCTAAAAATTTACATATTGAAAATCTTGATAGTCTTGGGCTTCAACTAGTTACTTCCCTTGTCGACCAGTTAAAAGGCGAACTTGAGATTAAAAGAAACAAAGGAACAGAATTTGTAATAAAATTTGCAGTCACAACCAAAAATAATAAGATGTCAAAGCCAGTTTCTCATAAGATGTTAAGTAAAACTTATAATGAGCTGTAACACTTAAATCATAATGTTTTAAGGCAGAAAAATGGACTACTAATTTACGATTACGAAAGTGTAGGTAGTGTACTGGTTCTTCTATAAATTTGCCTTCGAGTTTATCCGTAGGTTTCATGATAAAGCCTATGGTTATTCTAAAAGTTTCTGATTCCTGAAAAATTACAAAATACCTCTGGTATGCAAAATTGACCTAACATTATTAAAAGTCGTAATACAAAAAATGTTGTTTCTGTTTTATTGTCTAATTATTATAATGAAAATTATCAATTTCAGGTATATTTTTCCGCAAATGCCTATGTGTTTGTTTTCTTGATCATTCTATTGTATATAGGAATTTGCTTGTTTCCTTCGATAACAAACCATCAAATGCAAAAATTCTCAGATAAACACATAGGCATTTTTATAGGGGTCTGCAGATAACGATTTAAATAAGTGTTACTAGGAGCCTATCCGAAAAGTGTTGTTCCCTCTGCATCTAACAACAGGCAATATACAAGAACCAAAATAAAAAATGGATAATAGATTAGGAAAGCTGTAGCTGAATGCATTACTTCCATTCCCAGCCTTTAATGATATAACTCATGCCATCGTTCGTTTCGGCTTCGTAAATACAGACGACGCTGTTGAGACGCGCGAGCTTCGGTGACTGCGTGCGACAATATGCTGCCCCTCGAATACTAGAGAGTGATGGGTGCCCTTTTGGAATAGTTACTCCTGATATGGTAAGAGTAGCTGTATCGCCACCCTTTGTCAACAAAACTCCGTACCCTTCTGAATACATCATCCCATTAGGTCTAGGCTTGCTCACAAATGTTGCTGTGACGGCACATTCAATCCCAAGAATTTTACCTTGTTCTTGAAGTGTTGTCTCCATCGTACCATTTTCGTCAAGTACTCGCGTGCCTATCACTTTGGTCGTTGCCTCATATATCGAATTGCCTAACATTTAATTATCCCCCAATAAAGTGTCGCATTTAAAGATATATGTGCTGCGCTAATTACCATTTAGAGCCTATCCAAAAAGTGATATCGTTTCGATTTGGGTATTTTTACTTATCCCGCCAAAATAGGCAATTAGCATTACTCGTACTTGAATTGAGTTACAATGAAATTTTACATATGTTAACGATTAGAAAAGGCGGGCTCCCAAATTATGCGCAACTTCCGGAGCAATTCCAGAAGTTAAACAAGCACTTAGAGTTCATTAACATGAATGGGACCCATCAAGAATTGGCTTAGCTATAGATACAAAAATTGTCCTCACATAAATAAATGGTTAATATGCAAATAAATAGTTATTTTAGTCTAAAAAAGACTAATAGACTATTTTGGCGTGATATGCAAAAACACCTATAATGGAACCGCAATGATGGGTAATAGGCCTTGAATTAAGATTTTATTTGTGCATAGGTTTTGAGGTTGAACCTCTGTATTTCTCCACTTTAACCAAAATTATGTAGTATTTTACATGAATTTTTGAGAGAATTACAAACCATAAAATAGCTACGTTTACATATAAAAGGTTGGTATTTTGCCTATGCGAGTGTAAGCCCAATTGTTACACATCATATCAGAATTTTCTTGGTTCCTTCGATAAACCCGACAGTAAATGCAAAATTCTATGATAAACACTTGGGCGCTTTTCGTGAGGTCTGTAGATATCGATTTTAGGCTTCAAAATATGTTACGAAAAGAAAAAAATTAAAGATAATGAAGTAGCGTTAGTGAATTGCATCAAAATTCAAATTGGAAATGAGGTTCCTAAATAAGGCTTGTTAAATCCCTTTAAACAGATTAAGGGAAATCTGAAAACACCAAATCGTAAAAAGAGAAAATGTTACCTCAAAATAGGTAACTGAACATTTATCCCGCTTATAAGTTGCTTGACGTTTTAGTAATTTACCAATGCTTTGAAAAATACTCATAGTGGACGTATTGATAGAAGTTCCAGGACCTTGTAATAATGGTGTAGCTCATGTATGTAATACTTGGCATTATATTCCCTCCAAACGGCGTATTTTTGTAAATTGTTATTTTTTCGGATCATATTTTCTAATGACTAACCGTTTTTTTTATCAGCATATTTTATAATAAAAGTAAAATTATATATAATTTATAGAATATTGTTTTCTAAAAAGACATAATTAATCATAATTTATATAAATAAATTTTTTATACAAAACCAAGAATAAATAATAAAAAGAATAAGCTAAATAAGCAACGTTGGGTTATAGACAAAAAGAGAAGATATAGATAGAAGGCCGAGTACCAGCGAAGCTGTCACAAGGTGAAAAGTAGATGACACTAAATTCTAATAGACTCAATACCCTTGTTTTCGATCACAAAAAACAGAATTTTTGTTACACTGTCCTCATCACCTTTGAATAATGTTTTCAAACATACTTATTTTATACAGGATTATTATTTATCTGATTTAATTAAATAGGTTGGACTTATCTTAAAATTTGTAAGAATTTATTGAAATGGCTGCCTCAGCACTTAAATAAAGAAAGCCGAAATAAAAATAACTGGACGAATTATGCCGCCTGAAATCACACCTATTCTCGATGAACCCGCTCTTAAGGTCATAAATAAAGAACTTTCACTGGTCGTTGCCGATATCCACCTGGGAATCGAATGGGACCTCTACAGGAGCGGAATTAATATACCTAGCCGGATGAATGATCGATTGGACCGAATCCTGAGTTACATCCAGGCTAATTCTCCTGATAGATTAATACTTCTGGGAGATGTCAAGCACAACGTGCCTCAGGTTTCCTGGCAGGAGAAATCCGAAATTCCCCACTTTCTTGAAACACTTTCGGAATATGCACATGTTGACATTTTCCCTGGAAACCACGATGGGGGGATCGAGTTACTTTTCGACAGGGAGAAGGACATCAAGGTCCACTCTGCACGCGGAACAATCCTTGATGGGGTGGGATATTTTCATGGGCATACCTGGCCGGCACCTGAGCTTCTGGGTGCGTCGCACGTGATTGCCGGACATAATCATCCGACCGTACGTTTTACAGATACCTTTGGCTATTCCATAGTGGAACCTGCCTGGGTCAAAACAAAGCTCAAATTTGAGGTTATGAAAGCACACTTCGGAAACCTTGATTTTGAAAGCTCTCAACAGTGGGCAGATCCTGAGCTTTTCATCATGCCTGCATTCAATGAGCTGTGTGGGGGCTTGCCTTTTAACGAATACATACAGGAAGACCTCCTGGGTCCGGTTTTTGTATCAGGAGGAGTTGAACTGGATAATGCAGAAATTTACCTGCTTGACGGGACCAGGCTTGGGCTGATCAAAAATATCCGGAAATTGCAGCACACGAGAGTTAGGACTAAGCCTGGAAATAGAAAGCCTGGAAATGTAAAACGTAGAAAGTCCGAAAAATGAACCGTGATTTCTGTGATTTTGAGTAAAAAAACAGGTAGCCACAGATTCAGATACATTAGTCTTTTTATTCACACCCAGAAAGTTTAACAGAGAGATCCTTTTTCACTTTCAGCTTCCGAACTTACGACTTGTATTTTCGTTTCTTTTTGATGCTTCTCTTCTAATTTCTTTTTTACTGCGGCAGCAGCATTTTTCGGGGTATCGTTTTCCCAGAGTTTCCTGACCTTCGCACTCTTGAGGGCTGGCATTAAGGCATCTATTTTCGCCTGCACGGCTGAAAGTATCTCCGCATTGACGCTCGGAGGTTCTATACCCATGAACTTCTGGGTTTTAAATCCCTCGGTTTCACGGAATACTGCCCTATCAACCCCTTTTCTCACTCCGGTCTTAAGGGAGGCGATTGCATCTCTCCACTGGCCTGCCCAGGGAGTTTCAGGAATATCGGTATGATGGACATCGGTCCTTTCAAGATTGATTGCATTCAGGTGGCAGGCTTTTACGCAGGCTCCGCAGTAGGTACAGTAATCCTCAATAAAGGCAATCTTGCGCGGGTCTTCCGGGTCTGTAGGCACGTACCAGAGCTTGGAGGGGCAGACATTGAAACAGCCGCGGCAACCCTGAGGATCACATTCTTTCAGGTTAACATCTATAAGACTGAGGTCCCCTTCCATGGGCTTTTGAAGCTCAACGGCGTCATAAGGACAGACTGCCTTGCAGCGGGCACATTCCGTACACTTCTGATCGTCTATCTTAACTTTTCCTTCAACTTTGGGGGCTTCGCAGCCTGGGGGACGTTCCCCTTTGACTTTTATTGCCTCTTCAGGACAGAGGTCCTTGCAGAGTGTGCAGTAATCGCATTTATCCGTGTCCACAAGGAGCTGCTCAAAGGGAACCAGGTTATCAGGTGTGGACTCTCGCTCAAGCAGGACAAAGGCATCACAAAAGCGAGCACAGATCCCACAGAAATTGCATTTCTCAGTGTCAATTTCTATTTCTCCCTCGGCCCCTTCTTTGAAAGGCGTAATCTCCTCTTTCTTCGGGAAAGTGAACTCTACTTCTATTGCATCCTGGGGGCAGGCACCCTCGCAGAGAGCACATGGGAGGCATTTTTCGTTTATTTTCACATATGCGTCGTATGTGGGGTACTGCTTCTCATCCGGGACTTCTCCCACTGCCTCAAATTTGATAGCGTGCACGGGACAGAGGTTTGAGCACATCCTGCAAAAAGTGCACTTCTCAAGATCCATCATTACCGGAGGAGCATCAAGTCCGGTTGCAATCTCATGCACCGGACCGAGTTCAAGGGCTTTTGTGGGGCAGATTTCTACGCAAATTCCGCAGCCGTTACAGCGTTTGTAGTCGTAGTCCAGGGTCTTGATCGACTTTTCGGTTGCCTGGTTATAAAGAAAGTGGGTACCCTGCACGTCCATACTGTTGGTAACCGTGATCTTTTCCTGGTTTTCGCACTCGCAATTTTCGGATGCTGCAGTCCCGGTTTCCTCTGATTGAAGCTCCTCTGCTTCGGATTCTTCAGTTTCGTTTTCGGTCTCTTCGCTTTTGAGCTCTTCAATTTCTATTTCTTTGGTTCCGCAGCAATCGTTACAGCACTCACTACAAACCTGTGCTTCCGTTTTGGGAGGCTCCTCGTTCATTGTGCCACCTCCTCAAGTTCCGCCCCGGAATTATCAACACTGGTTTCCCCACTCTTGAGTTCGGTTCCGATAGGCCCGATTTCTTCAAGTTCCTTTACAAAATTGGCGATCGTGTTTGAGAAACGCTCTCCTTCGGCAGCCGATATCCAGAGTGTCCTGACTCTTTTCGGGTCGAGCCCTATTTCCTTCAGAACCTCTTTTAAGACATCCATACGCTGTTTTGCATCAATATTCCCATAAATATAATGGCATTCGTCCAGCCTGCAGCCTGCAACAAGTACTCCGTCGGCTCCGCCCTTGAGAGCTTCAAGTACAAATTCGGGATTGACCCTGGCAGCACACATTGTGCGGATTATTCTGACATTTGTGGGGTAATGGAGCCTGGACATCCCGGTCAGGTCTGCGCAGGCGTAACTGCACCAGTTGCAGAGGAAAGCCACGATAAGCGGACTCTGTGACTTATTAGCAGTTGCAGCCCGTACCTGGGCAAGGATTTGTTCGTTTTCGAAGTTCCGCATCTGGATTGCTTCTACGGGGCATGCGGCACTGCAGTCTCCGCAGCCGTGGCAGGAAACTTCATCAACTACAGCTTTTTTGTCTTTTATGCTAATTTTCCCGAACTTACAGACTTCCACACAGGTCCTGCACCCTATGCATTTCTCAGGGTCAACGTGAGCTCCCATCGGGTCTGCTTCAAGTTCGCCTGTACCCAGCAGCTGCATAACTTTGGAAGCGCAAGCACTGCCCTGGGCAATTGATACCTGAATTTCCTTAGGTCCGGATGCACAGCCTGCCAGGAAAACCCCACTAACAGGCGCGTCCACTGGACGCATTTTAGGGTGCGCGCTTGCAAAGAACCGATCCGGCCGCCTTGAGAGATTCAGCATCCGGCCTATGTTTTCTGCGGCTTTGCTGGGTTCGCTTCCCGTTGAAAGCACGACCATGTCAAATGCTTCTTCATCCGGACGGCATTCCAGGGTATTCTCATAACGGACTACAGGCCTTCCGTCTTCGCCTGCATGGATTTCTGCCACCTTCCCGCGTATGAAGTCAATTCCCATAGCCTGGGTCCTTATGTAATATTCTTCATACATCTCCCCTGCAGCCCGGATATCTATGTAAAAAATCGTAATCTCACTGTCCGGATAGCGTTCCTTTATCATCTGGGCGTTCTTGAGGGCTGCCATGCAGCAGAACCTTGAACAATATTCATTTCCGACGGTTTTGTCCCTGGAACCGACACACTGGATAAAGGCTACGCTTTTTGGGGGATTGCCCGTAGAAGGCGTAACAACCCTGCCGCCGGTAGGCCCTGCGGAATTCAACATGCGTTCGAGCTGCATATTTGTTATGACATCCGGATATTTCCCGAATCCGTATTCCTTTTTCCTGGATGCGTCAAAGAGCTGGTATCCGGTTGAAACAATTACTGCCCCTACTTCAAACTCAATTTCCTCGGCTTTCTGCTCGTAATCGACCGCATCTGCAGGACAGGCCTGCGCACAGAGTCCACAGCCTACGCAGTGGTCAGGGTCAATAAGTACTACTTGAGGAACCGATTGGGGAATTGGCATATAAATGGCTCTGGTCTTTCCGACCCCGTAGTTCATCGGATTTTCGATTTCTACAGGGCAGACCGTTGCACAGAGATCTACACACCCTTTGCATTTTTTTTCAAGTATGAACCTGGGCTTGCGTTTAACTCTTACATGGAATTTCCCGACAGACCCGGAAATATCAGTAATTTCGGAATACGTATAAAGAGTGATGTTCGGATGGTTCTGAACTTCCGTCATTTTGGGAGCAAGCACGCAGATTGAACAGTCATTAGTTGGAAAAACCTCGTTCATCAGGGCCATTTTGCCTCCGATAGTCGATTCTTTTTCCACCATGATTACAGGGAAACCTGAATCTGCAAGGTTCAGGGCTGCCTCGATTCCGGCAACTCCTCCACCTATAACAAGCACGTTCCTGCTGGCTTTCGAGCTCGTTGCACTCAGTTCTTTCAGGAACCTCGCCTTTGCAACTCCCATTTTGATCAGGTCAAAAGCTTTTTGGGTTGCCATCTGCGGGTTGTCTGCGTGCACCCAGGAACATTGTTCCCTAATGTTTACCATTTCAAGCAGATAGGGGTTCATACCGGCTTTTTCCATTACATGCCTGAAGGTCTTTTCGTGCAACCTGGGAGAGCAGGCGGCTATCACTACTCTATCAAGTTTATTCTCTTTAATATCCTTAATGATGCCTTCCTGTCCGGAGTCAGAACATAAAAACTGTACTTCCCGGGAAAGCACCACATCGTCCAGTTTAGCCGCCATCTCCTGCAAAGCATAAACGTCAATTACTCCCGCAACGTTCAATCCGCAGTGGCAAATATAGACTCCGATTCTCATTTTGTGGCTCCGTGTACCCATGTATGATGTCAATAAGCAAGCTCAGATATATTTAAGATGTCTTTATTGTAATTTTTACTTCAATGAACTGCAAATGAGCAGCAAATTGCAAATTATGTTATTCATAATGTTATTCAGAAAGCGTATTTCCGAAACATTAGACTGTCAGAAAATGATTCGTGTTTTAAACAGCTCAGTATTGTAAATTGCTCCTTGTTTTAAGTGGCTCTATGTCTAAGTCTTCAATAGCACTTTCTCTTTTGTAAGATATGTATTTTAATAACTCTATTTTTTATAAGCTCTTTGATTCTGTTATCTTAATTTGCTTAATTGAAAGTAATGAAGTATCTTTTTGTAGATCATGCCACTGTTAAGCAATATACCCGAAACTTAATGAAATGTGCCTTCATGAATGCAAATAAGCTTTAGTAAGTGGAAATAAGCTTTAGTAAATGCAAATATACTTTAAATGTTTACTAAATGATTTAATCAATGACATTTAATTTATATATTAGAAATTATATTTATTTATATATTAACTTTCTGATCCTTGATTGGACGTTAAAATAGTGATATCTCCTTTGGATTTCATTGTCTACCGGATGCTTATTATATAAGAGAAAAAGCACTATAATGAACTGGGATATATTTACCTATGAATAGTAATGCATTTACTAATTGATTTATAGGTTGAGCTCCAATTTCGTAATCGATAAACAAGCTTCAGGACATATTAGACAAATTATAAATATAAAGCTGGTTAGAGTTTTAACGAGAAACTTTTGCAAAAAGTTATATCTCTAGCAGTCGTTAAAATAAAATTGGAACTTGTAATATCTTGAAGGTTTTAGTATCTTTATTAGTAGCATTTAATATGTACTATCGTATAAATGGCTCAGGATATTCTTCTCAGAGATTTTCTGGATTTTTTAATTTAAAACGAGAAGGAGCTTTAGCATGACGGATCATAACGAATTAAAACAGAAAATGTACGAATGGACTGAAAAATATGCAAATAAAGCAGGCTATAAACTTAATCCGGACAAAGAAGCACTTGATTACGTACTTGACGGGCTTGCAATAAAGCTTGAAAAGTTCGGAAGGCGATACTGCCCCTGCAGGATAGTCACTGGAAATAAAGAAGAAGATCGGAAGATTGTTTGTCCCTGTATCTACCACAAAGAAGAAGTCGAAAAGGATGGAAACTGCCACTGTGAACTTTTCTTTAAAGTAAGCTAAGCCAGGTTAAGCTACATTTAACTTGACTGTAGAGAGTTCTGAATTCTTTCTGGGAATTGGTTAAGATTCTTTCTGGGAATTGGTTAAGTAAGATGTCAGCGACATTTCTTCTCAATTATACCTCAAAGAATTAAACATTATAACTCACGTTTATTTCAAATCGTGAGAATATTGGGGCCGAATTAATCCATAGGACTCGCAGGGCGTTCACAGTGTTTACGGTGAGACCAAAAGCCTGCACTGTAAATTAAAAAGCAAGAGTTTAAAGGATTTAAGTATCATTACTTTATATGCATTTTAATTAAACGCTGTTTGATTTGTCCTTTATAAACTCTTCAGCTTCATTTCTAAGTTTACCGTTTAACCTATAGACTTTCATTGAAGTTTGACAAAATGTAATCTAAATTATCAATTATCGACTCAAGGGTGACCTGGAATGACAAATGCAATGGAACTCTATCAGATGCTTCCAAAAACGAACTGCAAAAAATGCGGAAAAACCTCATGTATGGCTTTCGCAGTAGCCCTCATGGCTCATGAGCTCAAACCCGAGGACTGCCCTCCTCTTGTGGAAGAGCCGAAGTACAAAGAGAATTATGAAAAGATTAGCAGCATCTTCAAACCATCCGAAGGTGCAACCGAAACAGGCCTTATCGTACACGAAGACCTCTGTTTCGGATGTGGCAATTGTGTGGTTGCTTGTCCTCCTAACGTAGCTAATGATCCTTATGGAGTAGGTTCGGGAAAAGCCCCAACGAATCCTAATAAACTTGTCCTGACTGTTGAAGACGGTATCGTAAGAGCCCAGAACTTAGGGGAATGCCGTCGTTTCGGAAAGAATAAAATTCTCTGTAACGGCTGTATAGTAACCTGCCCTGTAGAGGCAATAGAATTCGTGTGAGGGAAGTGGATATGGAGAAGAATTATCATGTATGCACAGGCTGTGGCCTGCTCTGCGACGATATCGAGCTTGATGTCGAACAGAACAAAATAAATAAAGTTCTTACAGCCTGCCGGATTGGAGTAGCCCATATGAAAGAAGGCAAGGGAGAAGCAATTTTCCGGGTTGACAACAAGCCTGTCGACGAGGCAAAGGCGATTAGTGAGGCTGCATCTATCCTGAAAAATGCAAAAAACCCTCTGATCTTCGGCCTTGGAGCTTCCACCAGCGAAACGCAGAAAACAGCCATCGAGCTTGCGAAAAAAATCAACGCTACTCTTGACGACACCTCCTCTTTTTGCCTGGGCAGTCTGGTTGAAGCCCTTATTAATGACAAGTTTAAGACCTGCACTCTTGACGATATAAGGAATAAAGCCGATGTTATTATATTCTGGGGAACAGACCCTTCGGATTCTCATCCTCGCCATCTCTCGAAATATTCATACTTCCCAAGAGGTAAAGAAAAGCAGAGAGGCTGGGAAGAAGAAAGGACAGCAATTGCAATAGATGTCCGGAAGTCCCATACTGCAAAGATCTGCGGGAACTATTTCTTCCAGATCCCTCAGGGAGGGGATGCCGAATTCGTCGAAGCTATAATTGCCGGAATTTCCGGGAAGTTGCCCAAAACTTCCTTTAATTACCCCCCTAAGAAAATACTTGAGCTGGCAAATATTCTTAAAGGGGCAAAGTTCGGGGTAATCTTTGCCGGACGCGGACTTGTCCACTCGCTTGAAAACCTTGAACCTCTTTTCCGGCTTATGAAAGTCCTGAACGAGAAAGCAAATTTCCACCTGATGCCAATGTCAGGAAACTATAATACAATGGGCTTTAACGAAAACCTCTTTGCAGAAACGGGATATGTGAACCGGGTGAAGTTCGAAAACGGCACGGTACTGCATGGGCCGGAATATTCGATAGTAGAATCCCTTAAAGCAAAAAAAGTAGATGCAGCCCTCATTATAGATGCGGATCCATTTTCAATTCTCCCCAGATCCATCGTAAAAAACCTGCTGGAGATTCCTGTCATCACAATTGACCCTTATGAGACCCTTACCTCCAGGCACTCAAAAGTTTACATCAACACCGCTATAAGTGGAGTGGAAGCCGGAGGAAGTGCCACCCGTATGGACAGGGTAAAGGTTAGCTTTGAACCTGTAATTGAGACGAACCGTTCTTCGGACGAAGCAATTCTCAAGAAAATAATGGAGGCCCTCTAATGGATTTCGGATCTTTTCTTACAACCCCGGAGATAAAGGTCAAAATAGTAACCTGCCGGGATATCTTTCAGGATAAGGCAATGATCGAAAACCGCTTTGGAGAGGAGTACAGGAATCACTCTGCCATAATAAAGCTCGACCCAGCCGACCTTAACCAGTTAAACGTGAAAAAAGGCGACACCGTAATCCTGAAAAACTCTTTCGGAAGAATTGTAGTCAAGGCTGAGGAATCAGGAACTGAGACTCCCCATAGGGGAATTGCGTATATGCCTAAAAGCCCCTGGTCCAATGTGCTGGTCTCTGACGAAACGGGTGGAACGGGAATCCCGAGGTTTGAAGATATATCCGCAACTGTTTCCAGTGCAAAAGGAGAAAAAGTTACTGAAATGGAAGCATTATTTAAATAACCCAGTGCATCTTTTTCAAAAAAACACAATTAAAATCATTACTTAACGACAAACACAGAAAGCGCAGAACACGTGAAAGGTGGGAAAAAGGTCAGTTTTTTCACGTCCTGCGCATTTTCCCTGGATAAATCCTTTTTTCTTAACTCCCCTTTTTTACATGTAAAGGCAATATTTTTATAATTAAAAATAAATATCTTAAGCAAGTAATACTATTTTGGGGGAAGAAGTACTTTTAGATAATTTTATAAAAAATATCCTATCGATTCAGTGATATTCCAGCAAAGTTTGATTTCCAATGATAAAAGGGGGAAACATGTCAAAATTTGAAGTATATTTGGATGAAATGGACAATTATCGTTTCAGGTTAAGGGCAAGAAACGGGCAGATAATTGCAGTTAGCCAGAGTTATAAAAGCAAAGAAGGTTGCCTTAAAGGCATAAAATCCGTCAAATTAAATGCTTCAAGCGCACGAATTGAGATCCTTGAAAAGGAGCTCGAAATGTAAAAGAGATAATAAAGGATCTCGAAGTGAAAAGGAGCTAAAAGAAAATCGAAATGAAAAAGGAGCTTAAAACTGAAAATAGCTTTAAAGAGGAAAGAAGGTACAGTATCAGTCCGGTTTTTGTAACACAATTCCTTCAAATCTACATATAGTAATTTTTCTTTTCCGGACAAAATATAGAAAGATTTTAAAAAGCGCATAAAGCCTGAAATATGATGCAAGCAGCAAAGGTGGATAATACCCGCTGATGTAAACCACTTTCTTGTCGTCTCTGATAGAATTATCCAGGAATCTTACTATCCCGTCAAAACTTTCTCTTTCAAGTGTGCTTCCACACGGCAGGCGAGGCCCGAGTACAACTACATCTTCTTCCATCCCGTCGGGACTAACCGTCCCTTCAATAAAGCCGTAGTTGAAAATTGTAGGTAAAGGAGAAAAAAAATCTCTTTCATACCCTTCTCCGGTCTTGCGGTATTTCCAAAAGCTGTATTTGGGTGTTTCTATAATAATCCTCATCAGAAAATTCCCTGCCTCGTAGCTGTCTGTTTTTTTATATTGTTCATACTGATTAATTTTCCTGTTCTAAATAAAAGTCAAGCTTCTAAATAGCAATAGCTTATCTACTTGACGTTGATAAGTTAATATCCCTGTCAGAGAACGGGTCAAAGTATAACTTTTGATTTTTGAACAATGTCAAAGGAAATTCATTTTTTCTTTCTAATTTGCTGTGTTCCGGAAGTTTGTATATTCCGAATTATTCTGTAAACCGGGTTTGTCTTTTTTGCAGTAGCTTCTCGCATGGTTCCCGTTCGCATCACCCGAAGGAGTATGTGAACGGTCTTTTTAAAAAGAACTATGAAAAAGAATTATGAAAAAAGATTGCTCAAATGTTAACATGCAGATAGAGATTGTATGAAAACATGTTTGAAAGGGCTCTGTGTAGTTGAAAGGTTTTTTCCTCTGGATCAATTTTAAAACTTTTCGAAAATTTATCATATACTTCGCAGACTACACAGTACCGTTCGTATAATTACGAGCCGATAGAAATACTCCTCAACACCCAATGCTCACATAGTGGGCAGATATCGGGCGATATTTATTCATTTCACGAGCAAGCTGGCATGGAGAAAAGTACAGGTTCAAAATTAGAATTTGAAAATTTACATTCTCTTATCAAATTTTTGTATTACATTAATTTTTAAATAAATATATAACATAGTGTCAAAATTTACAACAAACTTGTAACCAGCTAACAAATTTTGACTTTGAAAGAAGAGTTGTTCCCTTTTTTTGACAGTATATGAATTTACTTGCGGCAATTGGGTCATATATATTTTTATGTGCAAGTACTCGAAGAATCGAAGATCAGGAAATGGATTCGTGTTCAAATCTGTGCAAAAATTACGTAGTGCATCACTTTAAACAGATAACTTATTAAGAGTTAGCAGAGAGGAATTTATGAAGTTTATATATAGTTATCCAGACCTCCCAAACTCCATAAGATATGTTCTATTAGGCATTATTGAGTTAACATTGTGTGTTAAAGCTTGCGTTATTCTGCCCCTGTGGAAAATAGCTTATTGGGAATGAAGTAGATGATCAGGAACAAAATTGGAACAAAAGGACTGCTTCTAGCACTGCTTCTGTTTGCAGTCGCATTGGTACCGGTTGTTAATGCTCAAACTGAGAATGATTATTCGGTAGCTGAAGAGGTAGCTTTTGAACATGCAAA
>CAWFUY010000052.1:0-28631 GCA_963818955.1 uncultured Methanosarcinaceae archaeon
TTCTTTTTAATATGAAGGTTGTGTTTTCTTCGGTTCTTTCAAGCCATTAAAAAAGAAGTGTAATAATTGGAGTTTATATAACCCCCCTTAGTTTCGACTGGAGTCTTTATATAACCCTCGGACCCTATTATTTCTACTGAAGAGCAGAGCAGATTGCACCAAAATAAAATTGAGTTATATTTTGTTCAATTAAAATAATGTTGATTTTTTATCTCTCTAATAGTATATAAAGATAACTATACAAACTAACAAAATTTATCCTTTTTTTGGTTTTATTTTTCAAATTAAACCTTCCAGTTGAAATAAAGGGGTCTCTCTCATAATTCAAAAAAATCTTTTTGCATTCTATTTCTTTTATTATTTCGATCAGTAATTTTTCCTTCGATTAATAATTAGACTGGAAATTTTATTAAAAAATGCAGGATCTTAATATTTTCTATTTACGCTTCTTACTGATTATTTAAAGTTTAGTCGTGATCATTCATCTCTATTTCATCTCTATTTAGATTCTATAAGGCTTTTAGCTAATTATTTACTTTAAATTAACATTTTCTTAGTTTCGTTCCATAAGTATTTTAAATAAAACTGGATTAACCTTATCTATATGAATAATAAAGGGCTTTCTGAGAAAGAGATATTCTCATACTTAGAAAATGCGAAATCAGAAGATACAGACTACTATCGAGTTCTTAGTTCAATGTGTACTCATCCTCATGAAATTGCAATTAAGGCTCACAGACTCTTTATTGAAGCTAACCTGGGTGACTTTGGATTATTTTCGGGCGCTCATAGCCTTGAGATTGAAGCAATAAGAATGTTGGGAGATCTTCTTCATGCAGTTTCTGTCGAGTTTCCTTCCGAAGAATCCTGTGAAAACTCTGTCTCCGGTTACCTTACAACAGGAGGTACAGAATCCAATATTCAAGCCGTAAGATGCATGAAAAATCTTGCATGTTGTGAAAAGAAAAATTATTGGGAAACTCCAAATATAATTATTCCCGAGTCTGCTCACTTTTCGTTTGATAAAGTTGCTGACATGATGGGAATTGAGGTTCGAAGAGCCTATCTGGACTCACAGTTTAAAGTAGATATTTCTTGTGTAGAAAACCTCATAGACAAGAACACTATAGGACTTGTAGCTATAGCTGGAAATACCGAATTTGGCCAGATAGATCCTGTTGAAGATCTTTCACAATTAGCTCTTGAACATGAAATTTTCCTTCATGTCGACGCAGCCTTCGGAGGTTTCGTTATTCCTTTCCTGGAAAAATCATATCCTTTTGATTTTGAGATCCCTGGAGTTACTTCCATTGCAATTGATCCACATAAAATGGGTCTTTCAACAATTCCTTCAGGTGCTCTTCTGTTTAGATCTCCCTCTTTTCTGGATTCTCTTAAAGTAAGTACTCCATATCTCACAACAAAATCCCAATTTACTCTTACCGGCACTCGAAGTGGAGCAGCAGCTGCAGCTACATGTGCTATCATGAAATATCTAGGTCGTGAAGGTTATAAAAAGAATGTACAGTATTGTATGGGACTTACATCCAAATTGGTGGAAGAAGCTCGAAAACTGGGTTTTGAAACCCTTCTCGAACCTGTAATGAACGTTGTTGCTCTTAAAACTCCGAATCCCGATTTTGTTCGAGAACAACTCTTAAGAAAATTTGGCTGGAATGTCTCTATTACCCGTAACCCAAGATCTCTCCGATTAGTTCTTATGCCTCACAACACAGCTCAAGATATTGAAGAATTCCTTCAGGATTTAAAAAAGATTACAGACGAACTCTAAAGTGAAGCTCTATAATATTACTAAAAAAACTATAATATTACTAAAAAGAAGTGTCTTTAACTTTAAGATGAACCCTAAGTGTGTTACTTTAACTATAGTAATTTACAAATTGTATATTTCAGAAGAGATTCAATCCTAAAAAAGGGCTATATTATCACAGATCTCTTATATTCTCTATCTGTTAACTAAATAATTCTTGCACTTTCTCGATTATTAATTTATTATTCATGATCTATGAAATATTCACTTAACTTTTTATTTCCAAATTTTATGTTGAATATCCAAAGAATCATCATGTTTTTTAATAATTATTCAATTAAATGTGGATAAGAAGGAAGAGAAATAAATGGAATGAGAAATAAATAACATTTGAATGACGTGGTAACTATAAATAAGGAATCAAAAGCTGCCTTAAATCTTAATTATTTTATATAAATACTAAAATATCTTATTATTAAGTTTCAGGTTAAGGTTAATAACCTGGCAATTCATAACTTAATAGAAATATAATAAATTGCAATCCTTTTAAGCTAAATATAACAGTTACCATATTTCCTTATAGGAAAAAAGAATGGGGGCATTCAATGAAATCATCATTGGGAATAGGAAGAGTAATGGGCATACCTATCAAATTGCATATAACTTTTCTTTTAGTTCTACCTATGTTTGCTTATGTGTTTGCAATAAATCCACAGCCATTTGGTTTTGCTGGAGTTGAACCTCCTTTAACCAGGTATGCATTTTCAGCTTTAGCTGCTATATTACTTTTTGTATCAATTCTATTACATGAACTTGCACACTCATATCTTGCAAAGAGTTACGGGGTCAAGATTGAGGGTATTACTCTCTTTCTTTTTGGAGGAGTGTCGGCCATGGAAGAAATGCCCAGAAAACCTGGACAGGAAGCAAAGATGGCTTTTGCCGGACCCTTAACGAGCCTCATAATAGGCACTGTTTGTCTTCTAATTTACAAATATCTTATCTCCTTTAATCCTACATTTCTTCAAAATCCAGCGTATCTTATCCTCTGGATTCTAGGATCCATGAATTTAGTGCTTGGAATTTTTAACTTACTTCCTGCTTTTCCAATGGATGGCGGCAGAGTTCTTCGTTCTTTTTATGCCATGAGAATGTCTTATGTAAAAGCTACTCAGAGTGCAGCTTCCGTAGGTAAGTTTTTTGCAATTCTCCTGGCGATTTTTGGAATCATTGTTGGAAATCTCTGGTTCCCTTTAATTGCTCTCTTCATTTACGTAGGTGCATCGGAAGAGGAAAAATCGACTCAGGCTGAGGTTGCTCTCGAGAACATTTTGGTTAAAGACATTATGACAAAAGACGTGGTCCCCGTAAGTCCTTCTATGAGCGTAGATGATCTGGTACAATTTATTTTTCATAAAAAGCACATGGGCTATCCTGTAATGGATGGAGATCACCTTAAAGGAGTTGTAACCCTAACCGATATAGAGCGCGTTCCTTATCAAGATCGTTATGCAGCTCGGGTTTCGGATATTATGACAAAAAATATCATATCCGTACCTTCTACTGCACGAGCCAGTGATGCTCTTAAACTTATTTCATCTAAAAACATTGGTAGAGTTATGGTTGTAGATAATGGATCGCTTGTTGGAATCCTTTCCAGAACAGATCTTGTAAGGATTTTGAGACTCAGGTCTGAATAAATTCAGATGAGATAATAAGGATATGATGTCAGATGTTGTCAAATCAGTATCAACACATAAAGATTGATCTAGTACCTGAAAGATTGTTTGCAAAGTGAATCTGCAGTTAAAATAAAATGAGTATACTAAAAGTAAAACGAAACAAGACAGAAGTAAGGACGAGAGCTTTAAGGGCAGTAAAATATAAATTCTGGTAGATAATTATTAGCAGATAATTATTACAAGTCGATATTGCTTGCAGTTAAACTCTTCTATGTTTTGGTTATTTTATATGAAGCACTTATTCATTTATGTAAAGGACGTAATTATTTATTTAAAGAAATTAATCATAGAGGCATAGGCACAATATTTAGAATATAATTTATTATCTACAGTTCTAATATTCGTCGCAACAGAGAGATTGATAATGGACAAACCTGAAATTACTAATTCTCAAAACAAAAATCCTAACTATAATTTTTATAGCTCATCTCAGGAGTCGTTATATTCTATGGATAAACTCATGACCGAGTCTGCAGAAAATTCTATTTCTGTAGAAAAGTCAAAACTTTCTAATTCTTCTGATAATATGTTAAGGGGGAATGAAATCTCTACTCCTTCATCAGTAGAAAAACCCGGGGAAAATGAAACAAAACTAGATACAAGCTCTGATCTTGTTGCGGTATCACTTCCCGATTCAGCTTCAGAGATCTCAATTCCTTTTTTTGCTCAATCTTCAGATGGAGGCAAGTCGGAGTCTCATCCTTCAAAAATTGTGCTCATAGGAACAGCTCATGTTTCGGAAAAGAGTGTCTCAGAGGTTAAAGCTGCTATCGGGAGTTTGAAACCTGACATAGTTGCTGTTGAGCTATGTAGGGCACGTTATGATTCTATAACTGGAAAGGTTCAGGAAAGCCAGATTCCAATAAAAGACATTCTTTCAGATGGGAGGATGTATTATTTTCTTATTCAATGGCTTCTTGCCTATATGCAGAGGAAGATTGGGGAAGACATGGGCGTAAAACCGGGTGCTGAAATGCTTTCTGCAATCAAGGAGGCTGAGGCTATAGGGGCGAACGTAGCCTTAATTGACAGGGATATCCAGGTAACTCTTCAGCGTTTCTGGGGAAAAATGAAATTCACAGAAAAAGTAAGGATGATTGGCTCTCTTATAGGCAGTGTTATAGGAATTGGGAAAGGAGCTGACATCGACATCGATAAAATCACAGAACAGGATGTTGTAACTGCCCTCGTAAGTGAGCTAAGAGATTTTGCTCCAACGGCAGCTGAAGTTCTGATCGATGAGCGAGATGCATATCTTGCAGGAAGCATACTTAGGGTCGCTACAGGTGGAAATAAAACTATAGTTGTAGTTATAGGAGCCGGACACAAACCTGGAATAATAAAATATTTGAAAAATCCAGGGAGTATTCCTCCTCTGGATACACTCATGGAAATTCCAAAGAAGCGATTTAGCTTTGGAAAAATATTTGGCTTTATTTTTGTCGCTTTTATAATTGCATTTTTTTTGTTAATGCTTCTTTCCGGAGTTCCGCTGAAAACTCTTTTTATAGCTTTTGCTTGCTGGTTTATCATAACCGGAGTTCTCAGTGCAGCCGGTACTTTGCTAGCAGGTGGTCATCCTTATTCCGCTCTGACTGCCTTTTTAGTTGCCTGGTTAACCACTCTACACCCATTGATCGCTGCTGGTTGGTTTGCTGGTTTGGTGGAGGCAAAACAGCAAAATCCTACTATGGATGATGTAAAAGCCCTATTAGGAGTTGAAACCTTAAAAGAGATGTTCAAAAATAAATTTATGCGCGTACTTCTTGTTGCCAGCTTCGCAAATCTCGGAAGCATGGCAGGGGTTCTACTTGCTGTTTATGTCGTGAGTCGGATTATAAGCATTGATCCGAGAGTTATTTTTATGGCTGGCTTCAAAACTCTTGGGATTGGAATTTGAAAGTCAATTAAGCTTAGGAAAGTCAATTAAGCTTAGCAGAGAATAATAAAGATTAAAAATCTTAAAAAATGTAAATTGTAAAAAAAGAAACTGGGAAAAAATTTCGAGCTCAGAATAAATCATGCAGTTTGAATTGATATTTTCCAAGTTTTCCGCCATAATTCCCTGCTGAAATTTTCTTGATTCCAGGAACTGTTACAGCGGCTTTAATTCCTGCTTTCATAGCAGCCTTAATTCTTTCTTCATCAAGCCCATTAATGACAATTTCATATACGGCGTTGACATCGGCTGGAATTTCAGTGTTTTCAACCTTGTCTTTTATTGAGGGACAAAATCGTTCGTTAGCAGTGGCCTTCAGAGAATTTGTATTTGTTTGCTCCTGACTTGGACCCACTTGATACAACTCCCCCAGGGAAAGGAGTAATTGTGCCTTCAAGTTCTGAAATTGCATCAACAGCAACTTCGGCTGCCGTCAGGGCACTCATCTGGGAGTCACCATAAATAAAGAAGTTGCCACCTGCAATTCCAGATACAGCTCCGATGTTTTCTTCATTCAGGTAATCTCCTCCCATAATAGGAATTTTATGTATTTTGCGACCTGCAATTTCGGTTGCGGATTCCATCCCATCTCCGAAAAATTTTAATTTAGCACCAGTGTTAAATTGTTTTTCAGCCTCAGGAAGCCCGTTGAAAACGGCAGTTGTGGGAGCTGTAAGTACACATTGTCCAATCCGTTCAAGTAACTGTTTTTCCAGATCTTCGTATTTAAAGTTACAAATTTGAACATAAACCCCCGGTCTGCCGTCGGGAGTTTCACTAGGACTTGCAAGTTTTTCAATTCCTGCTTCTGCAGGACACATAATAACCGATGTCGCAAAGCCTGTAGCTTCGGTAGCCGCAACCAAAGCCCAACGTTTGGTAGCTGCAGTTATTAGTACACGTGCAATCTTGATAGAAAACGCTTCTGCATATGCATCTTCAATTTCTACTCCATTTATTTCTATAAAAATCCCTCTTTGTTATTATCAGTTACAAATAATTATAGGAAGCAATAGTGGTTACTTTCCGTCTTTTCGACGTTACAATCCTATTAGTTTCCAAATTATCTAATACTGCAAAAATTTTCTTGACTTCACTTACTTGCAAAGAACATGCTACTAAAGAACATGTTACTAATCAAGTGATATTTAATTTAGACATGTATTTAAAGAGTTATTACATTTATTTCTTCCTAATTATTAATGAGATTATTTAATGTCAATGAGAACATTTACATTAAATATATAATTTTCCGAGCAAAGGTAACGATAAAAAAGGTTAAATAATGAATAAAAAGGTTAAATAATGAATAAAAAATGTTTAAATTTACAACATTTTTATAAAATTAGCCAATTCATAATTTTGACATCGTTTTTAATTATTGCGACTTATCAAACTGTAAAATCTAATAGTTAGTCGAAAACAAATTCCCTAGCTTAAAACAAATTCCATAGCTTTATAGATCAAAGTTATTGATTTAGCAACAATTAATTTGGTATTATTAATTTGGCTCAGCAATCTTTTTTATTACATCCAGCATTCCATTAACTTCAAAAGGCTTCACTATAAAACCCATTGCTCCGATTTTCATGGATTCCGTTATCAAAGCTTGCTGACCAAGAGAAGAACATAAAACCACTTTTGCCTCAGGGTCTATAGCAAGAAGTTTTTGTAAAGCTTCTTTTCCATCCATGTTTGGCATAATTAAATCCATTAGCACAAGATCAGGTTTTACTTCTAAATATATTTGAATGGCCTCTTCACCATCATTAACCTCAGCAACCACTTCATGTCCGTGCATTAAAAGAATGTCCTTTATTACCATTCGCATTAATTCAGCATCGTCTACGATCATAACTCTAGCCATATATTTCCCTTCTCTCGTCCAAAAAGAGCATAATTCTTGATTGGATTTTATCTTTGAATGGTTTTTAAAGACAATTTTATCTTTGTTTAAAAAATCTATACGAGGCCCTCTATATTAAACTTTTCAAATTGTTTTTAATAAATAGGAGATCTTAAAATTATAATTTTTGAGCGTTAGAAAGTTTACAAAAAGCTATGTTAGAAGGTTTACAAAAAGCTTTTAGACTATACTTAATTTTTTAACATTTTTTGACTAATTTCGATCTTTTCAGGTTTTTCTGTTTTCGTAGGTCTTTATATTTTATCCTAGTAATTTTTAATAGCCCATTAGTTAACTACCAAATCGATAACCCCTTAATTTCCACTGCAAACCCATTTATAAGAGTTATTGCTTGGTTAACCCTATGAGTTTAGCCATGATAATCCCGCACAAAAAATTCTCATCAAACAAACAGCTAATAGTTCTTTTAAATCCTTTTTTATTTGCTAATCCACTTTTTACTAAAAATAGAGACTATTTTCGAAGAAAGTTACTGAAATTTTATCACAGCAACTCTCAAAGCAAATTATCAGATTATAATATGAAGCTAAATTTTCTCATTCGTCATCTTGTTGTAACTTCGCAGCCATCATGAGTTATTATTATCGTATGTTCTGCCTGGGCTACTAGCCCTCCTGAACTTTCAACCAGCACGGGATAGGAGTGGAGAATTCCTGCTTTTTCCAATTGTATTAACGAAAAATCAAGTTTGTCGGACACAAGCCAGCGTTTAGCAAAGGGTAATTCCCTGTATTCTTCTACCTGCTTCAGTACATTTCGGACAGCAGGCAGACGGACTGGCTTTTTTCTTATAAGACTATATATCTCTGCCCAGCTTCCGTCATGAATGAGCCCGACTCCATCAGTAGCGAAAGGTTCGATTGCGAACACATCCCCTTCTTTAAGAACTATTCCTCCTTCTACACGCTTATTGGGGATTGGAGGTTCATCATGAGCCTCATATTGAGAAAGTCCATGGCCTGTGAGATTAATCACAGGATTTAACCCATAGCCGCGAATACTGTCCTCTATTGCAGCTCCGATCTTCCCTGTAGTAATTCCTGGCCTTGCAAGATCAATAGCTGCAGCGAGAGCTTCTTCAGCTGCTTTTAAAATATCGGAATTTCCTGAGAGATCAACAGTCACAGCTGCATCTGCAATGTATCCGTCCACATGGACACCAAGATCAAGCTTCACCATATCTTTCCCGAAAACTTCAATGTCTCCTGATTTTGGTGTTGCATGAGCAGCTTCCTCGTTTCTAGAGATATTGCAGGGAAAGGCTGGCCTGCCTCCAAGCTCGAGAGTTCTTTTTTCTACAAATTCCGCAACCTTTAAGAGGCTGTTTCCAACTGTTATCATCTCTACAGCCTCATCCCTAACCATTTTCAGTATCCTGCCTGCTTCCCTGTATTTTTCAAGGATTATCTGCTTGCCGTTCAAATTATCAGTCATGTTAATCCCTTCTTGCATTGGTTAATAATAAAGGCAATAATAATTGCCTAATCCTCACAACTCGAATTTTTTCTCTAAAGATGTTAAATTCTCACAGCCATTCTCAGTAACCAGAACTAAATCTTCCAGTCTGATTCCACCAATTTCCGGGTAGTACAGACCAGGTTCGATAGTAATCACGTTACCTGTCTCAAGAAAAACTTCAGTTTCTCCTATTCCTGGAAGTTCATGTACGTCCAGTCCGACTCCGTGCCCTGTTGAATGAATAAATCCAACCTTCGATCCGCTCTTATAGGTGTCATAGCCCAGCTTCTCGAATGTTTTACAGACCTCATTGTGCACACTGGCTGCAGACACTCCTGGTTTGATCATTTCAAAAGCTATTTTCTGGGCTGTACGCACAGCTTCGTACATTTCTTTAAGCTCTTTTGTAGCTTCTCCATAGATAACGGTACGAGTCATATCTGCAAAATAACGCTTTTTCTTGCTCCTAGGAAATATATCCAGGATAATTGGTTCATTTGCCCTGAGAGGACCATCAGTAGTCCCATGGGGATTTGCTGTATCCTTACCACATGATACAATAATCTCTTCTGTTTCACATCCAAAATCAAGCAGTCTATGATCAATGATTGAATTTACTCCAATCCCTGTTAGCGGCTGCCCATTGTGATACAGGATTCCTCCCTTTTCTTCTGCTCCTGCTATCAGGGCAATCGCAGCTTCCATAGCCTTTTCTCCTGCCATCTGGGCATATTTTATAGCCTCAATTTCCTCAGGACTTTTTCGGCTCCTTATTCTTCTAAACGGACTTTTCACAGGCACTATTGTAAAACCTGTTTCTTTGAGGCAATTCGAATAAAAAGTTGGAAAATCGTAAGGTACTGCAACTCTCTTAATCCTTTTTTCCATGAGCAAATCCGAGATGCAGCCGGCGTAGGCAATTGAGGCATCTTTCTTTTCTTTGAACTTCTCTCTGAAGCCAAAATCTTGAATCGTTTTAATAATAGGAACCCTTGACTCTATTTGAGCTCTCCCCTTTTCCATATCCGAAATTAAAAGTATTTCATCACCGGCTGCAGTCTGCAGGTAAGCAAATTCGTCCGAAGCCAGGAAGTTAGTGACATAGTAAATGTCGGAATTATGAATGTTTCCCGTCATAAGATAAGTGTCAGTTCCAGCTTCTTCAAGGGCCTGCTTTATATTGAATTTTGGATCTATCATGCAAGGTAACTCGGCGTGTTTGGTTAAAATCCTTATTGTCAATGCTTTTCTCGTCTTTCTTTAATATCTTGTCTATCTTTTATATTTCGTCTGCTTTTGGTTTTATCCTTTTTGATATTTGTCTGTTTTTGAAGCTCCTTGTCTCTTTGATTCTTGTAATCTTTGACCTTCTTCCTTTATTTCGTGATTTAATATAAAAAAATCCTCAAGTCTCTCAAAGTATCGGTTCAAAGAAGCTGTCATTTCATCGGAAAATCTGAGAAAACAAACATATTTTCTTTTTCCTCTCTCTTTTACCCATCCTTTCTCTTCAGGCTTCCCACCATTCACGTTCTCTAAGATTTCTGTGGAGCAGCCAAGTATAAATCGAATGCTTACTGTTAGCTCCTTTAACATCTTATCTTTTTTAAATTCCATATAGTCCCTGGAAATTCCTGCCAGCGGCTGCGTTTTTCTTTGGATCCAATAATCGTCCCGATTCAAATGGGAGTCTACAATATGCGGTACTCGGAAGGGCAATTCTTTTAAGCCTGACTTTAGTTGACTGAGCTTTTCATTATCAAGTGCTGAATTTTTAGAAGAGGAATCATTCTCCAGAGAAAGTATGGCCTGTTCTATTTCTCTTCGAGTCCACACTAATGTAAATTGCTTAACTACTTCAATAAAAATTTGAGTTTCGATATCCATCTTTTCTCTGGTGTCTTCCAGTCTTGCAAGTAAGCGATTATGTTTCTCCTTGGAATCATCAGAAATGTGATCTTCAATTTCCATTTTTCATTTTCTCATTTTTTCATTTTCTCATTTTTCCATTTTCTCTTTTTAATTCCTTTTAGTCTTATCCCAATTCTCTTTAATCTTATCTAATTTTTTCTTAATGATCTCCTTTCCTTGGCCTTTAATTGCACAGAGTAATTTATCCTAGTTTTCATTTCTTTCTTAAACTATTTTCCAATTCTTCTTTAAACTAATTATTAATAATATTAAATAAGTTAAGCAACATTGTCAGAACTAATTATAAAAATTAAGACATACCCACAATTTCCACTGGAACTCTAATTATAAAAGGTAAAACTTAAATTCCTGCTGCCAGCATAAGCTCATATTTTACTTAATCAATGATTAAAAAGATATTCTAGAGATAAATAAGGTAACTAATTACTAAATATATACCAGTTAACATCAATTAATTTAATCCAAAAGTGAGGCATATTTAAATTATCCGTAACATCTGAATAATCAAAGAAACAAAATTTCCACTGGGAACATAGGTTTTAAGATAATTCAGACGTGCTAAGTTCTTAAGACAATGTGGAGAATGATTCATTTTATTAATAAATGTAGCTATTTTCAAACTTAAGTAATGTGTTGGTTTTTCTATACAAGAAAAAGAGACAATGATGCTGATGTACCTTAAATAATAACTCAGAGGATCAGATGTGACTGCTGGATACATTGATTTTAAAGATTGGAAACTCTACTATGAAATGGAAGGAAAAGGGGAGCCACTTGTGCTCTGCCATGCGGGCTTCGTAGATAGTCGCATGTGGGATGACCAATGGGATTCTTTTACACAAAATTATAAGGTACTTCGCTTTGATATGGGTGGATTTGGGAAATCTGACCCTGTATCGGAACCCGTTTCTCGCCGTCAGGAACTGTACGACCTGTTACAGAAACTCGATATCAAACGTGCAAATTTACTGGGTTGCTCTATGGGAGGGCAAATAGTAATAGACTTTACACTTGAACATCCGGAGATGGTATCATCGCTAATTATCGTTAATGGGACCCCTGGAGGCTTCGAAATGCAAGGTGAGCCTCCATCTCAAATTTTGGAAATGTTTCAAGCAATTGAAAAAGGAGATCTTAAACGTGTAAGTGAACTGCAGATTCACCTCTGGGTTGATGGAATCTACCGTCATACACAGCAAGTAGATCCTCACATTCGCCAGAAAGCAGCTGAGATGAACAGGATAGCAGTGGAAAATGAAACCTGGGCTAAAGCTGATGCCCAACCCTTCAACCCCCTTAATCCTCCAGCTGTTGAGCGGCTGTCAGAAATCAGTATTCCCACACTAATTTTGGTTGGCTCATTAGACCATCCTGAGATTTTGAGAGCAGCTGACCTGCTTGTCAATAAGATAAGTGGAGCAAAGAAAATTATTTTATCCGATACTGCTCATGTACCTAATATGGAAAAACCAGCCGAATTTAACCAAATTACACTTGATTTCTTAAGCAGTGTGCGGTGATTTTTGTAATTTCAAATTTATTCATAGGTTTTCTTGTAAAACCTGTACCACATCTTTTTAATTCTCGTCCCAAAATTATAATTTACAAAGAAATAAAAATTAAATTTCGAAGATCCTTTAAAAAATTTTTGCACTCTCTAATTGTTATATTATTGGGTACGTAACTGGAAAAGGTATATATAACTTGTTCGACTTCTTTCAAATATTAGCCGATAATGTCATTAACAATGAATGAGACTACAGCAAGATTTAATTAATCGTCAGTTGTAAGATATTTAATTTTCTTAAGTGATTAATATGGAGAAGTCCCGGATAAAAAATGCCTTTTTATACTTCATTGTATCTTTTACTACAAGTTTGATATTGGGCTATCTATTTGATGATTTTATGCACAGTGTAACAACTGGACTTGGTATAAGTACAGGAATTGCATTGGTTACTATTTTACATAAGTCTAACTGAATCGGTATGATCCTCTTTTGCTAAAAATAAGTTTTAAAAGTCCATTCAAAAATGAAGCACTATAAAGGGTCTATAAAGGGTCTATAAAGGATCAATCCTACATTCGGCAGGTCGACGTAATGAATTTGACATTTTCACTGATAGCGTTTTTAAACATTATGTAAATTTGTATTATATTTCAAAATGGTTAACATACGACTCAAATCTCGTGCCCTGATATAAGCAATGAATCATTTTTGCAATGATATTTAGTGTGGAAGATTTAGGAGTTTTATCTAAAAAACGCTATCAGCAAAATTACTTACGGAAAATCAAGTCACCTGCTGAAAGCAGGATCAATAAAAGGTCTTTAAAAGGTTCTTTAATTGATGTCCTTAACCATATAAAATTTGAAAAATAAAAGAAGATAATTTGAGGTTTTATTCCTCATTTAGAGTAAAGTTTTGAACTTGTAAATTATATGTTTAATGACATTCGGAATTTGAATAATATCTTCTCATTAAGACATCATAACAGAGCGACATATCTATTAAATTAATTCGAGGTATTGAAAAATAAGCTGCACACTATTATCTACACCTATTTTACTTGTGTCGATTGAAAGGTCATACTGCTTTGCATCAGTCCATTCCTTTCCAGTAAGCATATGGTGATAACGAGATCTTTCACTATCGTTTTTAGTAATCATTTTACTAGCCTCTTCTTGAGATAAATTATATAATTTTTCAATACGTTTCTTGCGGAAATCAATGTCTGCATGTAAAAATATGCTGGTATGATTCGGATAGGTACGTAAGATATGAGAGCCACATCTTCCTATAATTACCGCTGAACGATCTTTAACAATTCGTTTTATTACTTCGGCTTCGGCGTTAAAAAGTTCCCTGTCCGTTGGAACAAAAAAGCGTGGGGGTATATAAACATCAGTGCCACTATATCCAGATAATTGAAAAACGGATTGCCAAAAAGACAGTATTCTTTCATCACGTGGTTCCAATTCTTCTTCTATCATTGAAAGTTCTTTAGCAGCCATTTTAATTATTTCGCGATCCAAATAAGAAACATTCATTTTTTTTGCCAATTGCTGTCCTATATACGCTCCTCCGCTTCCCAGCTGGCGGCTAATTGTAATTACAATTTGTGAATTCTCTTTCACTTTCTATATCTCCATCAGGTTCTCAAATTAATATTTTGACTCAAAAATCTTTTCCGGTAGTGTGCAGATTTCTTCCGTAAAATCACTAATGTCTATCAGGTTTAAATCTTTTTAGCTTTCACACAGCATTCGTATCAACCTGATCTGCTTGTTTCTAGTTTTTGTTTAATTTTTTATATCAACTTTATTCCAAAATGAGTTACTTAGATGAAAAAATATTATGGTCAGGACAACCTGAAATAAATTTATTTTTGACAGTTAAAAATATAGTTCAAATCATATTTGCACTTGTTTGGCTAGGCATCACAGGTAATGTGGGATATTTCGCTATTGAATCCTTTGATATATTCGCTATGTTGTTTTTAGTCCCTTTTGTTCTAATTGGATTATATCTACTTTTTGAAAGTTTCATTTATAGTAACTATCAGAGGAAAAGAACTTACTATGCAGTAACGAATCAAAGGGTGTTAATTCTGATTAATTCATCCACTAAAGTGGTAAAATCCAAATTAATCAGCCAAATGCCTGTTCTTAATAAAACTACCAAAAAAGATGGAATTGGAACAATTCAGTTTGAAAGCACTGCGTACATGAGTGATGTAAAAGGTATTTTATGCCTTTACAATCTTATTTTAAAAGTGCAAAATTTATCTCCTCTTTTACAACAAGAAGTGGAATCATCATGAATAACAATAGAATTTGGTTCGATTTTTCGAGCTATAGCTGTTAGTAAACCCTTTGCTAAAGCACAAGGGTAAGAAGATTCGTTCAAGTTGATCGTATATTCATTTCCATTTCTGGTATAACTGTAGTGACCGATTCTTTCAAGAATGACACCGGAATTTGGGTCAAACATAGTCCTTCCATTCTTCCTGTGATTCATGTGATAGACGATTTCAAATAATTTTAATGCGCTTTCCATGTCTTTTGCAGGTACGGGAAATGGGATAATTTCAGCAATCTTCATGCCAATTTTTATCAAAGCATCGTCACCAAATCTCAAAGACATTTCGTTTAAAGCGTCCACCCAATCTCGTAATGAATACCAATCATTAGTATCGATTTGGAATTTTTTATTAACACTTTTCCCTAGTCCCTTTCTTACAATATCTTTGCAGGAAGACATCGTGCCATAGGAAAGGCAGCAACACTTGAATAAACGACCTTGCCATTGATTTCAATTTCTGGCTCAATAGCTTCGAGTTCCATTTTATTTATCTCCCAAAGAATCTAGTTGAATTTTCAACAAAAAATACGAGTTAAAAAGTAGAGTGATAAAATTATTCGTTACTTATACCCCCAGGTTGATTAAACAGAATTTCGAATCTAGCTGAAATTTTTTATTTAGCTGAATTTTTTCGTCCGGCTTTAATTTTTAATCAGATATTAATTATTAATTTCAAAAACATAAATAGTTTTGTATTCAATTGTTAACAAAATTATTATTTTTATAAATTTAATTTTGTAAAGCTTTCGAATTTTGACAAATTTCACATATATTTTTACAATATAATTCAGAAGACATTAAATTTCATTATTTTGGTTATTTAGGGTTTGAGCGTTTGTTTGAGCGTTTAGTAGATTGAAATATGATTCCTTCTTTCCGTCGTCGTTATCTGCGTTCATACAAAAAAACCATACTCCTGAAACTAGACAGTTAATTACTAAAGAAGATTTGAAATAAGACATGATAAAAAAAGTTCTCTTTGGTGGCCGTCAGAGCGGTTACATAATTACAAGATTTGCAAGGGGATTCCCAGATGCAATAGATTTTAGGATCACATTGGACTTGACGAACTAAGAGATTCTTAAAAAAGTTAAAAAAAGGAATAGCGCCCGGACCGGGATTCGGACCCGGGTCGGAGCCTCGACAGGGCTCCATGATAGGCCTCTACACTATCCGGACACTTTGATCTGTTGATGTTGCTTTGTCTCATCGAGAACAGTCTACGTTGAGAGCAAACCTTAGATGTCTTCCCGATATATAAATATTACGTTTGAGGGTTTTCGATTCTGGCTAATGTTTAGGTCCCGCCTCCCAGACTCGAACCGGGGACATCGCGGTTTCTGCGCAGAATTGTACGGGTAATTTTCCCGTATGAACCGAACTACAGCCGCGCACTCTACCACTGAGTTAAGGCGGGATTACGTATGCTTATAAATGCTTTAGGGACTTCAATGCCTCAAAGCACCATCTCCATATATGGCTATCATATTTATGTTTTTCGCTGGATGTGAGAATAGAAGGCGTATATTTCATCATTTTTTATATTATTTGAATGTTAAACACAATTTAAGGGCTTCGATCATTTGCTTAAGATTTCTTGAATCGGCTG
Source organism: uncultured Methanosarcinaceae archaeon (assembly GCA_963818955.1). Classification (GTDB taxonomy): domain Archaea; phylum Halobacteriota; class Methanosarcinia; order Methanosarcinales; family Methanosarcinaceae; genus Methanosarcina. The sequence continues at coordinate 16,244 of CAWFUY010000052.1, forward strand.
AGTCAATAAGGTAGCTTAAAAAGTAGCATAAATGTTTTGAAAAGGACTCATGAGCCCTTTTCAATAAAAAAGTCATTGTAATATATTGTTTTTTTAGAAGGTGTTCAATTCTCCTTTAATTACCATTTCGGTAATTTTTGTCACATTGGAAAGCCAATCATCGATGATAACTTCGGTTTCCGCTTTGACCTTTTCAAAAGCGACGCCTTCCTGGGGAATTATCTGAGCGCTTGCCACGAGTGGCTGATCAATGGGTTTTCCTATCTGGGAAAGCAATCTTATATAGACATCATGTACATCGGGGACTTTCTTTACTATATCGCGAGCCATCTGAGTTGATAGAAGGTTGTAAATCTTTCCAATATGGTTGATTGGGTTCTTACCACTTGTTGCTTCCATGCTCATTGGCCTGTTCGGTGTAATCAAACCATTACAGCGGTTTCCACGCCCAACGGAACCATCATCTCCCATCTCAGCTGAGGTCCCGGTGACTGTAAGGAAAACACTGCCTGTTTTCAGATTATCTCCGGTGTTAATGTAGACTTTAACATCGCGGTCAGTGTAACGAGCTGCAAGTTCTTCTGTATAAACCTTCATCTCTTCAGTCATGCTTATGTAACTGTTCAGGTCATCAATGTACCGTCCAATCATGCCACTGCATATTGTAAGGGTTATATCATCTCCATCCCTGAGCCCCATGACCTTCATATCCTCTCCTATTCCAGGGATGCGCGATTTCAAGTCTGTAAGAAGTTGCCTTTCCGTATTGTATACAATATTTTCAAGTTCGGAAAATGGAGCATGACCAACCCCAAAAGAGGTATCATTTGCAACCGGAACCCGGTCTCTTTTAAAAACATCTCTCAGGTCAGAGGACCCTGTCCCTAATTTACAGTCAATGATAACGTCTCTATCAAGGTCCATATTAACAAGGGTATTTTTAAGGTATTTTCTGGCAGCTTGAAGAGCGACAGACTCGGTAGCAAGTTCGACACCTTCAAACTCCTTTGTGGCTCTGCCAACCAGCAGAATATATACCGGCTGCAGAACTTCTCCGCTCCCGAATTTGGGGGATGACCTTCCTGCTACTATCTGTGTTTCATCGGTGTTATGATGGAGTACTGCCCCACATTTGTTTATGTATTCTCTGCATATCGCACGGCTTACAGCTTCGGCGAGTCCGTCTGATATACTGTCAGGATGCCCTATTCCTTTGCGTTCTACAAGCTCAATCTGCTGTTTTTCAATAGGGGTTTGCAAGAGTTTTTCTACTTTGATATTTCGGGCCATTTGGATCCTCTTTTTTAAAAATCAATAGCAATTTTATCAGTAAAATGTCAACTTTATTAATTTACCATTTTATCTTAGATAACATTATCAATTTTCTTCCTAATACTTAACTTTAATTGATTTTATAAATTACATTGCATTGATTATATTGGGATAACTCAAGAATAAGTTCTTTTCATTATTAAAAGTAAGTTCTGTTCTTTATCAAGATTCAACTTTATTATATCTCTAACGATATCTTCTTGTAGGTTGATTTATTTTCATGTCTTATCTAGAGAGAAAGCTTAATGAAATCTTTCAGTGAAGTCTAATCATGTAAAATATTTGGATAAACGTTTATCCAGATACGCATACCAGGAACGTTACCGGCAGATCACTTATTTGAGGACAGAGTAGATGATTCGTATTGCAATACCCAATAAAGGGCGCTTATTCGAACCCACAATTTCCATTTTCAATGATGCAGGGCTTTCCATTAGTGGGGGAGCAGAAAGTCGAAAACTGTTTGCAAAAACCGCAGACCCGGATATACATATTCTCTTCGCCAGGGCAGCTGACATTCCCGAATATGTACAGGACGGAGCTGCAGATGTTGGCATTACGGGCATTGATCTTATTACGGAAAGAGGAGCTAATGTTGAAATTCTCCTGGATCTGAGATTCGGAAAAGCGAACCTTGTATTGGCAGTCCCTGAGGAATCCAGTTTTGAGAAGGCTCAGGATCTTGAAGGCAAAAAGATTGCTACTGAGTTTCCGGTGATTACTAGCCAATACTTTGAGAAACTTGGAGTTAATGTTACTGTTATAAAGGTTAGTGGAGCCTGCGAAATGACTCCTCATGTAGGGATTGCGGACGCAATTGTCGATATTTCGAGCTCAGGAACGACTCTGATGATCAACCATCTAAAGGCAATTGATACTGTTTTTTCATCATCAGTAAACCTGATTGCTAATAAAGAAAGCCTGAAGGCAAAAGATAAAATTCTGGATATAAAAACTGCATTGGAAAGTGTGCTCAATGCAAAAAAACGTCGCTATCTTATGATGAATGTTCCAGAGACTTCCCTTTCTTCAGTAAAAGAAGTCCTGCCAGGAATGTCTGGCCCAACTGTTATGAAGGTTGAACCCGGGAAATACTCTGAAGGAGAAGCGATCCTTGCAGTTCATGCTGTTGTAGATGCAGACCTGATCTTTACTATCGTAAATAAGCTGAAAAAAGTTGGTGCAAGAGATATTCTTGTTGTCCCTATTGAAAGGATAATGCCTTGAAAAAGAGAGGAATAAATTTCACTTTTCTCAAAAATATGTGGATGTGTCTTTCAATGGACTTTGAAGTAATCCCTGCTGTGGATATGAGAGATGGAAAATGCGTTCAGTTAGTTCAGGGAGTACCTGGTAGCGAGATTATATCTCTTGACGATCCTTTTGCAGTTGCTCTTGATTGGGTTGACAAAGGGGCAAAAACCTTACACCTGGTTGATCTGGACGGTGCAATCGAAGGACAGCGGAAAAATGCTCTAACTGTTCAAAGAATAGTAAACGCATGTAAGGGAAGAGGAGTAAACATCCAGGTTGGAGGCGGAATTCGTACCTTTGAGGATGCATCTGCTCTTCTTAAGCTGGGAGTCTCAAGAGTGATTCTTGGAACAGTTGCCCTTCAGAATCCCGGAATTGTAAAATTGCTTGCTGATACCTTTGGAAACGAATTTATAACTGTTGCTCTGGATGCAAAGAATGGGAGAATTTCAATCAAAGGCTGGACAGAAGAATGTGCGCAAACTCCTGTGGAAATGGGCAGGAAGTTTGAAGATCTGGGCGCAGGCTGTTTACTTTTTACAAATATAGATACTGAAGGTCTCATGCAAGGAGTGAACCCTATCCCAACAAAAGAGCTTGTTGACTCAGTAAGCATCCCCGTTATTGCATCCGGAGGAGTTAGTTCTCTGCGAGATCTGAAAATACTGAAGGAAATCGGAGCCGCGGGAGTTGTGATAGGCAGTGCTCTTTACACAGGCAAGTTTACCCTTGAGGATGCTATTGAGTCCATCCGGAATTGATAGGAGTCTATCCTTTTTCTATATTCTTTTCCATCCTATTATAAAAATATTAAATTTGATTATCACTCTCAAGGGAAGATGATACAAAGTTTTTAATAAATTTAAAATGAAAGTGAAGCTCTATGAGAACAGGTAAAATATCCCGCAAGACAAAAGAAACTGATATTCAGCTTGAATTGAACATTGATGGTACAGGAGTTACAGATATCAGTACTGGAATTGGGTTTTTTGATCATATGCTTAATTCTTTTACAAAGCATGCTGAATTTGACCTAAAGCTTCATGCCGAAGGTGACCTTTTCGTAGATGAGCATCACCTGATAGAAGATATCGGAATAGTTCTCGGAAAGGCTCTTGCAGAGGCGCTTGGAGATATGGCAGGTACTGCTCGCTTTGGGGAATCCAGAATTCCGATGGATGAAGCTCTTGCGGATGTTGCCCTGGATATAGGTGGGCGTAGTTATCTTGTATTGAAAGCTGATTTTGCCACTCCTCAAGTTGGGCAGTTCAATACCCAACTAGTTAAGCATTTCTTTGAAACTCTTGCCTCAAATGCTAGGATTACCATACATGCAAGCGTTTATGGAGAAAACGATCATCATAAAATTGAATCTCTTTTCAAAGCTTTTGCCTATGCTTTGAAACGAGCTGTTAAAATAGAAGGCAAAGACGTTAAAAGTACTAAGGGTACTTTCTGATAGCAGAAAGTTGAGCCGGCAGAGTTGCGGCTCTGCAGCCCGAGTTCCGCTTCGGGAGAACGGTGTCCTTTTCGGTCGATACGCTCCCTCAAGAGGACTAATTTTAGGTTAGATTATTCGTTGCTCAATCGTCCTTGACTATAATTCAGCTTTATCTGTAATTCAACTTTATCTATAATTCAGCTTTATATTCGTTCTCAATGCTTACCGAATCTAACACGCCATTCATTGGCGAAGATAAGCATTGATTCTTTTCGGAGTTGTCCTACAAGGCATAAATTTGCTTTTTTTGCGGCTTCTACACCTGAGTCAAAGGGCATGGATTTAGTGGCAATAAGGGGAATTCCCGCACGTGCAGCTTTTGTAACCATATATGCGGGCTGCCTGCCAGTGGAAAGCATGTAGAGCTGTGAGATATCCAGTCCGTGAAGAAAAGCAGCTCCTATTGCTTTGTCTAGGGCGTTATGTCTACCTATGTCGACGATCTGGACTGCGAGTTTCCCCTCCTTATTTATGAGGGCTGCAAGATGAGTTCCTCTTGTAAGCCTGTATATATCAGATTCAAGATGATTCGTACCTGCAAAAAGGGCTTCCTGATCGAATATGGTGCCGGAACGGACAAAAACTCCTTCGTCAGATTCTTGTTCCGTGGAGGTTTGACTTTTATTCTGAGTCAAGACATGAATTTCATCGCCTTTTACTTCAATTTCTGTAATTTCGCTAAAATTGACCGCTCCTTCGGTAATCAAGTGTCCTATTGCAAGTTCTTGAAGCTCAGATGGGGAGACAAAAAGTGATGTAAAAATTTTCCCATTGAGGAATAGTTTAACGGGGCATTCCCTAGCAAGAAGTACTTCAGTGTTTTCTTCAGTCCTGCCATCTGAGTATATTCTCATGGCAGGGTAAGAAATGGTGTATTTTTCAGGCATTCTCGTCCCGGGTGATATTTTCTTTAGTTTATTATTTTATGTGTACGGATAAACGCTGATGAAATTCATACAGAGGATAATTCATTTAATAAAAACTGTTTTTTGCTCCAATTTCTGCCTTAAAACCAGATTCACTTACATAAATATTATAATGATTTTGGCTTTTAGCAAAAAATTCTAAACTTATGTTGTCCAGGTCATTTGATTTCAGTATGAAGTCAGTACCGTATTCAAGAGACTCTTCGTTTGCGATTTCATTCTGATTTCCTTTAAGATAAGACTCCCAGGCGTCCGGATATTTTGTTGTAATATTATAGTCAAACGAGGATGTATTTCCTAAGTATGTGATATTTTGGGGACTTCCAGTCAATCTCAAAGAAGTATCGCTATCTGAAGAGATAGTGTCTGAATCTCCTGATATGTTGATTGCCTGGATCCAAACATCATATTCATATTCGCCTGTTTTCTTTATTCTGAACAATGATGGAAACTGTGTCATCAATGATCTCTTGCCTTGAGCAAGAATAATGGCTCCGTTTTCATATCTGAAGACCTGATCCACATATTGATTATTGTTTGAACTATATGTAATTGTACCTGAATTTATGGATATTTTATTGCCTTCCTCCGTGGTTATAGTCACGATGCAAGGTTCTGTATTTACTGAGAGTGTGCCGCTTGATTTAGATGTATCAAAAATAGGTAATTCTCCTCCTCCCATGCTAACTGGGACGTTGATGGAAGGAACAGAGAAGTGAAATTTATCAGATGAGGAATTTGAAGATTGAAGTAGAATTATCATATCTGCAGATGATTTGAGTTCTGCCATATCTTTATTGACTTTACTCATATGCAATTGTTCAGCATCATTTTTCCATTCTGGAACATATGCAATTCTTACCACTGCAAATATGGTAAATATGATGCTTAAAAGCAACACTGCGGCGATGACTGTAGAAGCTGCTGATTCGGAGTTGAATAACCCCTCATTTGTTTTCCCTACTCTTCTCATCTTTCCGGTTTTCATAACGGAACATCACTTAATTTTATATTTATCTTTCATTAGCTTTTTTTGTCTGTCCTATTTTTTATTTTCTGCGTTGTATTTTTTATTCTCCGCTTTGGAGAGTCACTTTTTGAATCACCTTTTGAGATGGGATATAGACAAAGTACATATCAATGACGTCGGCAGTTTTCATATCAATTCTTTTTTTATTCTTATCGGTTTCAGGTTTATTATCTGTATCAGGATTCGTATGGATTACAATATAGTCCCCTAGCATCAGAGCATTGTCATTGGATAAACTTCCGTCCAAATGTCGGATCTCAACTTTAGGGTCGGAATTACTGGGATCTGGTATTACAAACTCATTTTGTATCCCATTAACACTCATTATAATCTTTATTGCTTTCAAATCAATGGCCTCTCCTCCGCTATGTAATATGGTTAAAGTGTCGTCAACAGTGTTGATTTTTTCAGATAAGTCCGTATGCGGCGTATGAGGCGGATTTATAATAACGTCTGAGAAAATAATGGCACTTATTGAAGAGAAAGCTAAAACAACTATAGCTATCATAAGCACCTGACCTATCACCTCTGATACTGCCTTGCAGTCTTCGCCAAGTGCCCTGTATTTTTTACCCTCCACTTTAAACGCCACCTTCTCTCAATTTTTACTTGACTTTTTACAATGTTATTAATTGAATATTAACTTGACTGTCTAAAAAAACTTATTAAAACTGCCGATCCATCATAAAACTCCCTGCCGACACAATTTTTATTTCTTCTTTAAAAACATAATAATGTAACAGCAAAAATTTATATATTAATGGTGAATAAGATTACATGAGATTATAAAAAAATAATTACTGTTATTATGTGCTTTATGTGTTAAAGCTTCAGGCAAATTACTGTCTGAGTAACTTAAACCCGGAGGGAGAAACATATGGATTTCAAAAAATTATTTAAGAATAGTGATGCGGTGTCCCCGGTTATTGGTGTCATCCTGATGGTTGCAATAACCGTTATCCTCGCTGCCGCTATCGGGTCATCCGTCTTCGGCACAGGACCTCAACAAGCTGCACCGCAGGCGAACCTTGAGATTAAAGCAAATAGTACAGCTACTGCTACAGGTCTAGGATCTGTGAAATTCGAGCACCTTGGTGGAAATACTATTCATTTTGGAAGCGCTGATATAACAAGAGTAACAGCATCTCTAAACGGAGCTCCATCGGTTGACATTAATGCAATAAGCCTTGGTAATATGAGTGTCGGTGATTCAAATACACTCCAGTTGGTGCGTGCTGATGGTACGAGTCCTTTTGCAGGACATCCGGTATCAAGCGACACTGTAAATATTAAAATTATTGATGTGAAGACCAGTCAGCTCATCAGCAACAAAGACGTTCGATTCTAAACACAAATGAAGCACCTAATTAAGGTGCCTTCACTTTAACTTTACTCTATTATTTTCTTTATTCTATTTTCTGTTAATTCTTATACTATTATTAATCTTACATTCCGACCCCCCTTTAAAAATAAGGTTAATTTTTTGATAACTGAGGCTTTGCCATCTTTCCTTAAATCTCTTTTTTTCTCAAATAATAATTAAAAAAGACTATTTTGTCAAACATTTATTTAATTCCATTTAAAATCAATTTTTAAGTCAAATAGAAAGGATTATACCTAATTAGGGCCATTATATGTCTGCAATACAAAAATAAACCATGAATCGGTATAATCCATGATAAGAATTGTTGGCAAGGGATATAAATATTTATTGAAACAGCTGAGTGACTTTCTAGAAATCTCAAAGATGATAGTTATCAGTCTGAAGAGTATTGAAGGCAGGAAAAAATATGAAAAAGTGTTTGAAAAAAAGCTAAAAGACAAAAAGGCTAATCCTCTAATTCGTATCATTACTGCTGATCACTTATTTCTGACAGATTTTATAAGTGATCTTTTTGAAAAACCAATGTCATTAGCCCTTATCTCTAACTACTTTCTTACTAAAAATTCCAAGTTTAAAATAATATTCTTGAACAATGCTAAAGAGAACAAAAAAGCGATCAAAAGCGGAAAACGTTGCATAATTTCTAATTTTCAAGCATTGCTTTCTGATTTTTTTGATGATAAGATAGAGTTCCTTAAAAGGAAAATCAGAATCCCTTACAAGATTAGACCTGCCGTTGTTAAGAGCAAGGATTACATGGAAAATGTTCTTCCCCAGGACCAAATTCGTGCTTTTCAAAATCGTGAAAAATTTAAAGGCTATTTAGGAATATTTTTGCGTTAAATCCTTCGATTGATGCTTATTTCAATAACGTTCAGATCTCATTTGGTTATAACCTCAACTTGAAACATCAGATTTCAATAACATTTTCAAGTTCGAGATAGCAAGGTGTAAGCTTGGTTACTCTAATTTTGAATCGTTCATTAGAGATTACAACCAAAATCAAGCGTTAAGGACGGAATTAAAAATCAAGAATGAAGAAAAAATTACTCTTTCATCATACCGACGAAATCTGAAAAAGATTTATCCGTATCTGGACAAATTTGCAGAAATGTTGATACAAGAATGTAGAAATCTTAAGCTCATTGGCGATAAAATCTGGATATGGGATCGAAGATTTTTTAAATGTAATTGTAGTGGTTTGAAGAAAAAAGAGACAGGGGCACTGTCCAATCCAGATGCTGGACCTTATGTCAAGAAAAAGGGTAAACATAGCGTATTGGCGGGAACAGGATACACTGATACATGTATTGTTGATAGCTGGCATGGTCTACCTGTTTATTGGGATGCAGTCAACGCTAGCAAAAATGACAACACTATTTTTCAGGAAACGATAAACCAGTGTATAAAATCAACAGCAATAAAACCACTTTTTCTGATAGCCGATGCTGGTCCGGACAGTCATCCTTCTAATGAAGTTGTAATTGATAAAGGGATTATTCCAATTATAGCTGCAAGAGCTAATAGTGTTGGAAACATATTAAAAACAGAAAAGGGTAACCACTTTAGAGCACAATACATACCAAGAATTTACTATAGATTAATTGGTAAACTGTATAACCTTAGAACCACTGTTGAAAGGAAAAACTCAAATGAAGTTGTTGGGTACCATAGATCAAAAACAACAACCAGAGGAAGTGAGTGGGCAAAAATTTACGTAGCAATAGGAAATATTGCCGCATTACTTACAGCTTTTAAGGTAGGAAGACATGACCTGATAAGAGCACCAGGTGCTTTTAGAAGGTTGAATAGATAAGTTCCCAAAAGTAATTTTTTTGGCTCTTCGCTATTTCATATGGGTAACCCAAACTTAAGTTTCCCTAATTTTAGATGGATAACATTAATAAAATATTGTATGTTTTTAAAGCCTCTGGCATTCCTTTTTTGCAACTGTACAATACTGTTAATTCCTTCGAGTATTCCATTAGTTATTCTAGAGTCGAAATAATTGAGTATTCCATCCCAATGTTTTTTAACAGTTTTTGCTGCTTCAGTTATTGGAGTTAACCTGCTATGAGTCGCCCAATAATACCATTTTTTAAGAGATTTGGTTGCTTCATTCCGATTTTGAGAATCCCAAAACCTTTGAAGATTTAACTTTATATTATATGCTCTTACAGTCCTGAGGTTTAAATTTTTAAGATTGAGAAATTTTTCTAATTGCTTTTCACTCAAGTTCTCTTCATTTTTAAGCCACAAATACTTACTATTCTTCAGTTCCTTTACTGTTGATTGCTCCTGTTTTCGAACTTCATCCACTGCTTCATTCATCATTTTCATTTAATGAAACTTATCAAATGTAATCTTTGCATTTGTGAATTCACTCAAAATTCCATTTATGAATGCAGGAGACATATCACAACTAACAGATTGGATCGTAGTGGTTTTCCCACCATGATTTATCAGGTCCTCACTAAATTTGGTAAGAGATGAGGAATCTTTTCCTTCACAAACAAACATAACCTTAGAATTTTCAATATCTCCCACTATAGTAACATATTCATGTCCCTTTTTGATCGAATTTTCGGCATTGAATTTGACAGATAGTATGAATAACGGATAAAATATAAATACTGTCTAAAAATCAGGTGCCAAAAATGCTAAAATTGAACACAAAATCTCGACTCATTTATCTTTCGGTGGTTGTGAAGCTGAAGAACCAGCAAATCAGAGACTATTCCGACGGAATTTTTGCCTGCTGTCAAATGATTTATGACGAAAAAATGAGGTTTCATATTAAATAGAATTTATACTGTCAAATTAAGGTCACTATAGTTAAAGTAACACACTTAAAGTTCATCTTAAAGTTAAAGACACTTCTTTTTAGTAATATTATAGAGTTCTTTTTAATAATATTATAGAGTTCCACTTTAGAGTTCGTCTGTAACCGTTTTTAAATCCTGAAGGAATTCTTCAATGTCTTGAGCTGTGTTGTGAGGCATAAGAACTAATCGGAGAGATCTTGGGTTACGGGTAATAGAGACATTCCAGCCAAATTTTCTTAAGAGTTGTTCTCGAACAAAATCGGGATTCGGAGTTTTAAGAGCAACAACGTTCATTATAGGTTCGAGAAGGGTTTCAAAACCCAGTTTTCGAGCTTCTTTCACCAATCTGGATGTAAGTCCCATACAATACTGTACATTCTTTTTATAACCTTCACGACCTAGATATTTCATGATAGCACATGTAGCTGCAGCTGCTGCTCCACTTCGAGTGCCGGTAAGAGTAAATTGGGCTTTTGTTGTGAGATATGGAGTACTTACTTTAAGAGAATCCAGAAAAGAAGGAGATCTAAACAGAAGAGCACCTGAAGGAATTGTTGAAAGACCCATTTTATGTGGATCAATTGCAATGGAAGTAACTCCAGGGATCTCAAAATCAAAAGGATATGATTTTTCCAGGAAAGGAATAACGAAGCCTCCGAACGCTGCGTCAACATGAAGGAAAATTTCATGTTCGAGAGCTAATTTTGAAAGATCTTCAACAGGATCTATCTGGCCAAATTCGGTATTTCCAGCTATAGCTACAAGTCCTATAGTGTTCTTGTCTATGAGGTTTTCTACACAAGAAATATCTACTTTAAATTGTGAGTCCAGATAAGCTCTTCGAACTTCAATTCCCATCATGTCGGCAACTTTATCAAACGAAAAGTGAGCAGATTCGGGAATAATTATATTTGGAGTTTCCCAATAATTTTTCTTTTCACAAAATGCAAGATTTTTCATGCATCTTACGGCTTGAATATTGGATTCTGTACCTCCTGTTGTAAGGTAACCGGAGACAGAATTTTCACAGGATTCTTCGGAAGGAAACTCGACAGAAACCGCATGAAGAAGATCTCCCAACATTCTTATTGCTTCAATCTCAAGACTATGAGCGCCCGAAAATAATCCAAAGTCACCCAGGTTAGCTTCAATAAAGAGTCTGTGAGCCTTAATTGCAATTTCATGAGGATGAGTGCACATTGAACTAAGAACTCGATAGTAGTCTGTATCTTCTGATTTTGCATTTTCTAAGTATGAGAATATCTCTTTCTCAGAAAGCCCTTTATTATTCATATAGATAAGGTTAATCCAGTTTTATTTAAAAGACTTATGGAACGAAACTAAGAAAATTTTAATTTAAACTCAATAATTAGCTAAGAGCCTTATAAAATCTAATTGGAGATGAAATAGAGATGAATGATCACGACTAAACTTTAAATAATCATTAAGAAGCGTAAATAGAAAATATCAAGATACTACATTTTTTAAAAAATTACCCGTCTAATTATAATCGAAGAGAGAAATAAATGATCGAAACAATAAAAGAAATAGAATGCAAAAAGATTTGTTTGAATTATGAGAGAGACCCCTTAATTTCAACTGGAAGGTTAAATTTAAAAAATAGAACCAAAAAAAGTATAAATTATATCCGTTTTTATAGTTATCTTTATATACTATTAGAAAGATAAAAGATCAACGTTATTTTAATTAAACAAAATATAACATAATTTTATTTTGTTTGCACTTGCCTACGTCCTTCAGTAGAAATAATAGGGTCCGGGGGATATATAAGCAGTCCAGTAGAAACTAAGGGGTGTATATAAACTCCAATTGTTTTACTTCTTTTTTAACGGCTTAAAAGAACCGCAGAAAACACAAACTTCATATTAAAAAGAATAATAGAATTAAATAAATAAAATAAGTGAAAAGGACCTTCGTCTTTCTGGAGAAGATGTTGATGTAGTTGTAAGAATACTACATGCCTTAAGATTTTATAATTTAATTAGACAGAATAAATAGTGTATCTTTTGAAATGAATAAAATTTCCTTATGAATATAAACATTATATCGCGAATTTGACGGAATTCACTAATTGGTAAAGTAATTTCTCACTAAAAATGTCTCGTTTCGTCATAT
>CAWFUY010000053.1:0-19473 GCA_963818955.1 uncultured Methanosarcinaceae archaeon
GAAGTTTTCCTAAATCTGAATATGAATATTTATTAGCAGTTTTTCTTATGTGAAAAACACTTTCAATATGCATACTGCAATCTTTAGTAAAAAGGAATGCATAGATCACGAGAGATTAACACTCTTGTTATGACCTTAATTTAAAATTCTACTTCAATATCCTGGAAAGGTAACTCTAGAAATTCTAAACTTAATTGATACTTTCTCTTGTGTTCAAAATATTTCCAAAGTTGATTTCATGATGGATTTCATTTAAATATTAAGTTCAGGTATTCGTGATAATTAAGCATCTAAGAGAGACTGAGTATCGAATAAATTGTAATCTCGAGAAGATTTCATTATTAAAGTCCCACAAAACCAATGTACGAAAGCCCTAAATTAATAACACAAAATGTAAAAAGCTTAAAATAATTTAGGTTTAAAAACAATATACTAAGACCTGACAAAGCAAAACTAAATATAAATTACTTTCATTAGTGTTAACTAAAAGATGTGTGAAGTTAGCAAGGTATTTTAACTAAAGCCCAATCTTAAATTTCATCTAAATACTTTGAATTTTAATATCAATAATTGTCTGATAATCTGAAAATCTTATATGAATTTTTAAATATTGAAGTATGTCTTACATCATTGAAATAGGGATCGTTATATATGGATCGTTATATTACCACAATTCAAACAGCTGGAATCAAAAAGACAAGCAACAACTAGTATGTCAAAATAATAAGGAAAACTGCATACACTAATGCTAATTACGATTTAAGGGGATATTATGACAGAAATTGAATCAATCTATGAAAAAATCAGCCATGTAATAAGCGAGAAAGATTTTCTGCAGCGTATTCAGGATAAGGTTGAGACTATGGGAGGACTTTGTGATGAGACTATGGCTGCTATGCTAGTTGCTAATGAACTCGGATTTTCGGATGTCGGAAGGGACAAGGTAAAAATTGAAAATATTGCAGCTGAGAGCGGACAAGTTAACTTTGTAGCAAAAGTAATCTCTGTTTTCGATGCAAAAGAATTTACCCGAAACGATGGAACAATAGGAAGAGTAGGAAACTTGATTGTTGGAGATGAAACAGGAAAAATTCGGGTGACTCTATGGGATAATATGGCAGACCTGATAAAGGCTGATAAAGTTAAAGCAGGACAAACCCTCCAGATCAGCGGCTATGTGAAACAAGGATATACCGGAGTGGAAGTTAATGTCGGAAATAATGGTGTTCTGACCGAAAGTGATGAGGAAATAGATGTTGCCGCAGGTAACCAGAAGATAAATGATATTAAGGATGGAATGGGAGACCTCAACCTTACTGGAAAAATTCTTGAGGTTTCGGAAATAAGATCCTTCCGAAAAAAAGATGGGAGTAGCGGGAAAGTAGGTAATTTGTTGCTTGGAGACTCTACAGGCACAATCAGAGTGACTTTATGGGACGAAAAAACTGAATTATTGATTCAGCTGGAGCATGGAGACACTGTAGAGATAATCAATGCTTATGCTCGAGAAAATGCTTTTAATCAAAAGGTAGAGCTCCAGATAGGAAACCGAAGTGTGATTAAGAAAAGTGAAAAAAAAGTAGAGTATGAAGAGCAATTTACCTCAATTGCGGATATCAAAGCTAATGCAGATAACATTAATATCTCGGGTAAGGTACTTGATATTTCGGAGATTCGAACCTTTGAGAAAAAAGATGGGGCTACAGGTAGAGTTGGAAATCTCCTGCTCGGTGATCCAACAGGTAAAATTAGGTTGACACTCTGGGACGAGAAAACCGATCTTCTCGATGAGGTTGATTTCGACGAGACCATAGAAGTGCTTAATGCATATTCTCGGGAAAATGTGTTCAGCCAGCAGATCGAACTTAACTTGGGATCAAGAGGAACAATACAAAGGTCCGAAAAAAAAGTGGAATACAAAGAAAAAATTACAGATATTGTAGGGATTATTCCTGGAGAAAGTTATTCAATCCAGGGGACAGTCTCCGAGATTGGAGAACTCAGGGAGTTTGAAAGGGAAGATGGGACAGAAAGTGTGGTCGCTAATTTTGAACTTAGAGACAAAACTGGTAGTATCAGAATAACACTGTGGGGAGACCAGGCTTATGTGATAGAGGATATGGATATCGATTCCGAAATCCAAATCATAAATGCTTACGCCAAATACGGCCTGAACGAAGAAATCGAGTTGAGTGTTGGAAACCGCAGCAGAGTGATTATACTCTAATCACACTACATTCAGGTTTCTTCCTTCAATCGTTTCTCTTGTTCTCCTGAACTCTGCCACTAATCGTTTCCTTATTCCTTAAATCTCAAAACTATAGTCGTTATCCCCTTTGCATTTAGCTTAGATTTTTTTCATTTTAAAACATATTATTTCATGTGGTATAAATTTAAAAAATGAATTCCAATGGAAATAAAGGGGTACGAAACTTTCCTTTGATAAAAGTCAATACTATTAGAAATATAATTTCAGTCAAGTTAAACAAAACAAACATTTTTTTAGAAGTATATATCTCTTTGATGCTTTTTCTATTATTTTTTTCAGGATAATCTAGCTTTGTTTCATTATAAGCAAAAATCTTCAGTGGAAATACAAGGGTTCTGAAAAAATTTCTGCGCGACTTTTAGAAGTCTCTGATCAGGCATCGAATCGCAGAAATAGCAAGCAGCAAGAGTAAAAATACACTTCAAGCTCCGTATGTACTTAGATCTTACAGAGAGCAAGCTTTTTAACACAAATCCCGTTACCATTATGTACTATTGACTCGTATATATAAAGGTATAAGTCTATATAAGTGTGAAGTTTGAAAAGAAGGCTGAAATGTATTTCTCCAGGAAAGATTTCCACTGGAGATCCTCCACAGAATTCTAAAAACTGGTGCCTTCATTAGAGTATTTCCTGAGGTCGAAGTGGGAGATCTCCAAGAAAACTGTAAATCTAATGAGACTTCGTTTTATTCATTGCCGGCTAATGTATCAAAGTTATAGGGGGACGGCAGTCAATGGTAGACGACCCTAATAGGGACATAGATGCTGATAGGGGAAAATATGCTGGTATTCACAGCAGAGAGATCGATAGAGAGGTCTCAGTCGCTGAAGCCATGAATAAGTCAGTCATAGTGATGGATGTCAACTCAGATGCTCCTGCTATTGCAAGGGAAATGATTAATCATGGCACAGGAAGCGTTATCATCACTGAAAATGGTAGAGCTATGGGGATAGTAACAGAAAGGGATCTTGTGAGAAGCATTGTTACGGAGGACAGAAGACCAGGTGAGGTAAAGGCAAGTAAATTTTTCTCCACCCCAATTATCACCATAGAGCCTGAAAAAAGTATTGCAGAAGCTTCTGCAATCATGATAAAAGCAAATTTTAAAAGGCTGCCAGTCCTGAAAGATAGAAAAGTAATAGGTGTAATTTCGAACACTGATATCCTGATGGTAACACCCGGACTTAACGCCATCCTCAGAGATCTTATTGATATGAATAGAGAGGCTCTCCTATCCATACCTCCAAGAGATGAGGTTCCAGATTTAGAGGATTCTAGAGTGAATGTATGTGAATCCTGTGAAGTTTTTTCCAATGACCTTAGGTATGTGGATAGCAGGTACTTATGCGGAAACTGTCGGCAAGAAAAGGAGGTTGACGCTGATAGGGGAAAATATGCTGGCATTCACAGCAGAGAGATTGATAGAGAGGTCTCGGTCGCGGAAGCTATGAATAAGGCAGTCATAGTAATGGATATCAACTCAAATGCTACGGCTATTGCAAGGGAAATGATTGATCGTGGCGCAGGAAGCGTTATCATCATCCAGAATGACATGGCTATGGGAATAGTAACTGAGAGGGACCTCGTGAGAGGCATTGTTACGAAGGACAGAAGACCAGGTGAGGTAAAGGCAAGTGAACTCCTTTCAACCCCAATCATAACCATAGAGCCTGAAAAAAGTATTGCAGAAGCTTCCGAAGTCATGCTAAAAGCAAATATTAAAAGGCTGCCAGTCCTGAAAGACAGAACAGTAATAGGAGTGATTTCAAATACTGATATCCTGATGGTAACACCCGGACTTAATACTATCTTCAGAGATCTTATTGATATGAATAGAGAGGCCCTTCTCTCCATTCCCTCAATAGAAGAGATCTCAGATTTCGAAGATTTTAGAACGGGTATATGTGAATCCTGTGAAGTCTTTTCAATTGACCTCAGGTATGTAGATGGCAGGTACTTATGCGAAAACTGTCGGCAAGAAGAAGGGGAAGATTACGAGTAAATTACAATCTGGAAAAACAGCATCATTCCAATTTTATGCTCAACAGTACTAGACATTAACGTTATCCCAAATTATCCCGATATAATATAATGAAAAGAGGGAGACAAACAATGAACGTCAGTGAGATTATGTCAGAGGGGCCAGTCAGTGTCAAAGAAGGTGACTTCGTAACTCATGCCCGTCAGCTGATGCGCGATCACTTACTTCGAGGCCTTGTCGTTGTTGATGAAGGAAATAGGCTTGTAGGAATGCTAAGTGACCAGGATATTCTTAGGGTCACATCCACTCGCTCGGACGTTACAGTAGGTGGATATGCAACGCAATCCCCAACAATTACTCCGGATATGGATATCATGGTAGCTGCAAAACTGATGATGCAGTCAAAGCAAAACAGAGTCCCGGTCGTTGTGTCAGCAACAGACCATACGGTTGTTGGAATCCTCAGCGATGTCGATGTTCTCAAAAACGTGGAAGTTCCTAGAAACATTCCAGAAGTGATACAGGCGGTCATGACAAAAAGAGTCGAAACTTGCTCGCCAGAGGAAAGGGTCAGCAAGATTTGGGGTCACATGCTCGAGACAGATTACACGGGTATTCCTGTGGTCTCAAAGAGAGGCGAACCCATTGGAATGATAACCAGAAGAGACATAATCAAATCAGGAGCCGTACGAATCTCAGTAGAAGATGAGCGACGATCAAGGCCTAATGACAGTCCGAAAGTTGAAACGGTAATGTCAACTCCGACATATACTCTTTCAGAAAACGATTCCGTCAGGAATGCAATTAAGATGATTATTCAGCATGATATAGGAAGAGTTACAATAGTAAATGAGCAGGGTAAAGTGTCCGGAATTGTTGACAGACAGGATCTCCTTAGAGCCATTGTCAGTGCATGGACGGAATGAACTTCCAGAAACGGGAACCAGGATTCAATTAATTACCTTTAATAGCTCCTGGCCATTTTTTGAAAAACAAACTTTAGGCGAATGATTAAAGCTGGCCAGAAGTGTATGAGATGCTAACGAGTAAACTCTCACGCAAAAAGATTATAACTTCAAAAATCATCACTATTAATGGTTATAATTAATAAATAAGAAAACTATTTGGAAAGATTCGGGAGAAATTGCTTTCAGGCTTAGTTTTTTCCAGAAGCAAATCTGATTTGTTGAGAAATAATCTCAGATTCCAAGGAAATTCCTGCAAGCATGCATGAAGAAGAAAAACGGCATAAGAAAAAAGCAATAACTGCAACTCGAATTCGGTGATCTTATTGGACAAACATACGACATTTGTGTCAGTCGACAAGATGAAGGTTCAGCCAGGTGTAAGCAAATCTACGAAAGCGCAGCAGAAAGACTCTGATATGATTAGCAGTAGAGGTAGTATGCGAATAGGTCCTGATTTCAAGTCCCGCATCTCGGAACATGAAGGAAGGATCCTGCATCTGGCAACGAGGAATGTAGTGATTCTTCCTCCTACGGCTACTATTATGGAAGCAATTAAGATTATGACTGAAAAGAGGTTCAGGCGCATTCCTATTGCAGATGCCGGAACTCGGAGACTGGAAGGAATCATTACTTCAGTGGATATCATTGATTTTCTGGGCGGAGGAAGAAGAAATCTGCTGGTTGAAAACAGGTTTAAGGGGAATCTCCTGGCTGCAATAAACGAAGAAGTAAGACAGATAATGGACACCGACGTTGCCTACCTCTATGAGCAGGCAGATTTTAAGGAAGCTGTTGCAACAATGATTAAGAGAAGTACAGGCGGCCTGCCAATTGTAAACGATGATATGCATATCGTTGCGATCTTTACCGAGAGGAATGCAATAGAACTAATGGGTGGGATCATCACAAATAAAACTGTTGATGAATATATGACTAGAAACGTTAAGATGGTATCAACTGATACACCCATTGGACAAGCTGCAAAAGTAATGGTAGAGAACAGGCTCCGAAGACTTCCTGTAGTAAAGGATGGAATCTTTGCAGGAATAGTAACAGCCTCTGATATTGTACATTTCCTGGGAAGAGGAGATGCTTTCAGTAAACTCACCACAGGAAACATTCATGAAGCCCTTGACCAGCCTGTAGGTATTCTTGTCTCGCAAGAACTTATCTGGACCATTCCCGGCACAGATATGGGAAAAGCTATGGAAATCATGCTTGAGAGGAAAATAGGTTCACTGCCGATTCTCGAAGGAGGATTGCTGCGTGGAATTATTACAGAAAGAGATTTTCTGAGAGCTTTTGTGTGAAATTTTGAAAAATGAAGACGTTTAGACAGAGTCGAGCTAATCTCGAAATTTTGAATCCATTTACATTTAATTAAAGTTTTTGATGCTAAACTTAATCTTGTATTTAAAGTTCGAAGTTAAAACTTAATATTCACATCTGATTCAAAAACTATAATAATTGACACTTATATATTGTTAAAATGAAGGAGGTACTTTATGAATGTGGCAGACATAATGAGTTCACCTGTGTATATAATAAAAACAGATGAGCCTGTGTCACATGCAAGAAAACTGATGCTGAGGCATAGAATCGGTACATTACCTGTCCTGAATGAGGGCAAGATGGTGGGAATTGTAACAAAATCAGACATTAGCAATCGTCTGTCTCAGGCTGAACCGCTTTGGAAGAGGAGACCAATAGACCAGATCCCAATAAAAATGTTGATGACCGAAACTGTAATTACTATCTATCCTGAAGCCTCCATTACCCAGGCGGCTACCTTAATGCTAGAGAACGGGATTCATAATGTTCCAGTAGTGAAGAACGGTAACATCGTAGGTATTCTTACCAGAACAGATTTTATGCGCTATATTGCTGAAAATGCTGGAAAAATGAGCATAAAAATACGAAATTTGATGACTGAGGACGTCATTTCTGTTCATAGACATCATACTATTAATCACGTAATAGATGAAATGAACAAAAACGAGATTGCTAGAGTCATCGTAAAAGATGATGACGGAAAACCAGTAGGTTATATTTCCAGAAGGAGCATTGCCTTAAGCCTCATAACTGATAGTGAAGGTGATATTTCCACAAAAAGTATTAAGATGGTCCGCAGATCTTCCCCTGGTGGTCAGAAGACCTACAGGTATGTAAAAGAGATGCCCGTAACTGCGGAGGACATTATGATTTCCCCGGTAATCTTCATTGACGTAAATGAAAATATCAGTGCAGCTGCAAAGAAAATGATTGATGAAGGAATAACTGGTTTGCCTGTCAGTGATGGGGAAGACATCGTGGGAATGCTAAGCAGAACTGATATCTTGAGAGCCATCCTCTAACATAGTTGAATTTATACAGCGAGAAAGTAAAGCATATCGTGCGAAATCAGAAAGGATGCAAAGTAAAATTGGATAACAGATGGAAAAAACAAGCAAACACAAAAATTGCGAGAAGATATATCGAAGATTCTGATACGCATTAGGTGAATTGCATGCAAGTAAAAGATATAATGGTACAACCATATAGAATTGACAAGTCAGATACCATATCTCACGCCCTGGACCTTATGGAAAAGAAGAACACAAAACGCCTGCTAGTGGTGCATAGTGATCAGGTTCTTGGTGTACTTACCATGAGAAGTCTGACAGAACAGCTCGGAACTAGAAAGAAACAGAGCAAACCTGCATCCGCTCTGCATGTTGCAACAGCTGTATCCGATAATTTTCTAAAAGTTCTTCCTGATACCGATATTAAAGATGTTCTTACATTGATGAAAAAGAAAGGTGGCGTAATAATTGTCACTGATAACGGAGCAGCAATGGGTTGGGTAACCCCACAGGAGTTTATGAAAATAAACCGTTTTACGGGCTTTGTTGGAGAAGTAATGGAAAGAAATCCCATCATTGTTAGCCCTCTTGACAGGGTAAGTCATGCCAGACGGCTAATTATTGATAAGAATATTGGAAGGCTGCCAGTTATTGAAAATGGAAAAGTGGTTGGCATTATTGCTGAAGACGATATTGCGTTTGCCATGCGCTCTTTTAGAGACCTGGTAGCTGACAATCAACAGGATTCAAGGATCCGAAATTTACTGGTAGGAGATATTATGACGCGTGGCGTGATAAGTGTCCGTTCCAATACCCCCCTCTCAGAAGCTGTTCAGATAATGCTAGAACACGATGTTGGAGGTGTTCCAGTCCTTAATCTCGATGATGAACTTGTTGGCTTCCTGGCCCGCAGAAACATAATAAATACAATTGCGGAATGAGCTAAATTATAGAGAAGATCATTGTAAAAGTGATTTTTAAAAAGATGGCCTGTCTGAAAAGACAGGTTTTCTAATTTTCAAAGTCTGATTTTCAAGATCCAATTTCAAGTCTTTGTTTAGAATATTTATTCTAGTATAGCTATTCATTGGTTTTTCACTTTTCAGAAATTTTTGTCTCCGCCAATAAGGCCCCCAAAGACACCGGTTCCAGCAATACCTTTATGCTCATCTCGGTTACGGCTGTACGTGGCAGCTGCGAAGATTCTGTCAGCAAGGCGGGAGAAAGGCAAACTCTGCAAATATATTATGCCCGGACCTGTGAGAGTTGCGAGAACTACTCCTTCTCCACCAAAAAGGGCATTTTTAAAGTCCTTAGACCAGGTTATGTCGTAAGTTATGGTTTCGGTGAATGCTGCAACACAACCAGTGTCAATATGATAAGTTTCACCAGCCGCTAGCTCTTTTTTTATCACTGTACCTCCTATATGTACAAACGCCAAGCCGTTACCTTTGAGCCTCTGAAGAATAAAACCCTCTCCACCGAATAGTCCCGCTCCAAGTTTGCGTGTGAAAGCTAATTCGATTTCTATTCCGCGTGCAGCACAGAGAAAAGCGTCTTTCTGACAGAGGATGCTGCCTCCAAACTTTGTAAGGTCAATGGGAATAATCTTGCCTGGATACGGAGCCGCAAAAGCCACATGTCCTTTTCCAGAACCTTTGTGAGTAAAGCTTGTAATGAAAAAACTCTCTCCTGCAATAGCTCTCTTCAGGCCTTTTTTCAGACCTCCCAGAAGTCCACCGCCTTCATTTCCTAAGGATGTTTCCATCTGGATTCCAGGCCCCATATATGCCATAGCTCCTGCCTCTGCCTGAACGGCCTCTCCTGGATCAAGCTCAATTTCAACAAGCTGCATATCGTCGCCAATAATCTCGTAATCAATTTCATCTGCCATTATATAATCTCCAATCGTTTGAAAATTTATTACACAAATTAATCCCAAAACCACTTTATAGGACGTCTTATTCCAAACAATGAAAATTTTAGTGTGTTCAATTAGTGTTTTTAGAATATTCCACTATCAGAAATCAATTATCTCAAAAACTAAGATCTGAAGAAATAGTGAATTCTCAGATTTGCAGGTTTTGAGATTCACGAGTCCAGAGATTCAGGAATTCTAAGGTTTTAAAGTTTTGAGACCAACTTGATAGTAATTTCTAATTTGTTATTATACTCACTATTCTAATTTGTTATTATACTCACTAAAGTTATAATTGAAAAAAGTATTTAAAACTATATGTAAATGATAACCTATTTGACGTCTGAAAATAGATAAATAACTATGCGCAAAGAAACGGGCGAGGAAATTGATCCTGAATTAGTAATTAAATTATCTTATTTCCTGGGATTTGATAGAGAGAAAGTTTGGCATCTTATTGAAAAGAATTATCTTGCCCGGAATTGGGGAAGATACACTTTTTTGCTACGTTTCGATAAGGAACTTTCCCATATAGATAGAGGAACCGTTCTCTATGAAAAAGATGGATCTTTCGAGATGATTACGGGTTTTCCGAAGATCCGGAGAGCAATGGTATTGGATCCTGCAGTTAAGAAACACTTTGTCGGACTTGAAAAAGTAGAAGTGGAAGAAAAAATGAATGGGTACAATGTCCGGATAGCAGCTATAAAAAATGATGTACTCGCAATTACTCGGAGCGGTTACATCTGCCCGTACACAACCCAAAAAGCTAAAGAAAAACTTAATCTTGAATTTTTTGATGATTTTCCGGAACTTGTAATCTATGCAGAAATGGTAGGTCCCGATAACCCATATATCTCAAAAAATATCTATGATGTGGAATCTGTAGAATTCTATGTCTTCGACGTTCGGAAGAAAAACAGCGGAGAGCCTCTTTCAATAAGCAAAAAACAAGAAATTCTGAAGAAATATGGCTTTATTCAGGTGAAATCCTTCGGAGAAATTTCATTAGATACTGCCCCGGTAGAAATCAGTAAAATCGTTCGGAAACTGGGGGAGAAAGAGCACGAAGGAGTTGTAATAAAAGACCCTGAGATGATTCTTTCTCCACTAAAGTACACTTCCTCCCAGAGCAACTGCGCTGATCTCAGGCATGCCTTTAAATTCTATAATGAAGCAGGAAGAGATTATATGCTCTCCAGAATTGTCAGAGAAGGTTTCCAGACAGTAGAATGGAATGAAAAAGAGGTTGAGTTTGATAAGCGCTGTATACAGTTAGGGAAAAGCATATTGAGTCCACTTAGGGAATCAATCAGATATGTAAAGGAAGGACATCGGCTCTATGAGGAAGCAAGGATCAGGGTAA
This sequence comes from uncultured Methanosarcinaceae archaeon, assembly GCA_963818955.1. Taxonomy (GTDB): domain Archaea; phylum Halobacteriota; class Methanosarcinia; order Methanosarcinales; family Methanosarcinaceae; genus Methanosarcina. Next base: position 10,848 of record CAWFUY010000053.1, read on the forward strand.
GAGATTTAAAAACTGTAGCAGAATTTCATGAATATCTGAGCAGGCTTGGTATAGATGCGGTTTTTGAAGAGCCTCAATTCGTTGGAGGAGAGTATTTAATAGCTATCAAGAAGATCAATAAAAGCACAAACGATAAAACCCAGGCTATCTGGCAAGGGGAATTATGGTAATTGTTTTCTGATTAAGTTTTTCTTAAAATCTGTTTTTTAGAATTTTTAAGTTATTCGATAAGAGATATATTGAAGTAACACAATACCAGTGGAAAGAGACCTAATATGACAAACATTGCAATTATTGGAGCGGAAAAAAGCGGAAGGACTTCCCTCGCAGCAAATCTTGGAAAAAAAGGAACATCTTCCGACATAACCATGTATAATAATGATAAGGAAAGCCGAAAAATGGTTTTTGTGGACCCTCAAAGCTATCCTAAAGCTTTAAAACCGCTTATTACGGCACTGAATATTTCCGACATGGTAATTCTTTGCATCCCTCCAGATGGACTGAACAAAGACAATCCTGCTAGTATTCATACCGGAGAATGCATTGTCGCCCTTGATCTATTAGGATTCAGGCATGGGATTATCGCCCTGACAAGATCGGACAGCACACATATGCATGCAATCGATGAGCTTAAAAAGAAGATAAAAGCAATGACTGTAGGTACTTCTCTTCAAGACTGGGATTGCATCTCAATAAACACCAATAAAAGTGCAAAAAATCCTTTTGAAGGTATCGAAGATCTCAAGGTTAAAATTAATGAAATTGCAGAAAAAATAGAAGTTGAACAGACTAAGTTGAATGAGCTTCCTGCAAGAGTGTTCATAGACCATGCTTTCAATGTCATAGGAAAAGGGTGTGTTATTCTTGGAGTTATCAAGCAGGGAATTTCAAAAGACAAGGATAAGACAAAAATTTTTCCTTTAGACAGAGAAATTGAAATTCGTTCTATTCAAAGTCATGATGTGGATATAGAAAGTGCAACAACAGGCACAAGGATAGGAATGCGCCTTAAAAATGTGCAGGCTAAAGATATAGAAAGAGGATTTATCATTTCTGACAAAGAAGTAGTCAGTACTGATTATACTCTGGAATGCACCATATCAAAGTTCACCAGGAAAATTGAAACCTCAAGTGTACTCCATCTTTTCGTTGGCCTGCAATCCGAACCTGTACGTGTCGAAGAGATTTTAGTTGATGGGCAAGTTGTCAAAGAGGCAAAACCGGGCAGTATCTGTGTGCTCAAACTATCAGGTAACAAAAAAGTAGCATATAGCAAACAAGACCGCTTCTTGTTAGCAAACCTCGATCTGACCCAGCGTTTTGTGGCTTATGGCTTTTCGAAGTGATATAAAAAGTGATATGAATCATCTGATTTACGTCAAACTATTTTTGCTAAATAATTTATCCTAAATTATTTAAAATAAGTTTCTATAATACAATTAAAAAATAGAACCTCTGAACAATTTCAAAAATCAGATTATTGTCAAGGATTTTTCAAGGGAATATTTAATGGAAAAAAGATCAGGGAAAAACAAGAGAATAGATGAAAACAAGAGAATAAGTGAAGGCGCAAACTGTGAAGTAAAGGATAGGACTTTTTACGGGAACGTTTTCCATAGAAATATCTGCTGGCAGCGTTCGTATCAGAGGCCGGAAGGCGAAGATATGATAATGGCACTTTATGGTAGCCTTAGAAACGGTCTGTACAACTACAGACGGTTTGATCTGCAGAATAAATCCGAGTTTCTGGGAATGACAAAAGTAAAAGGATATGCACTTTATTCTCTTGGCCCTTACCCTGGGATTTATCCGTCAGAAGAATCCTTTGTGATCGCTGAAGTGCGTAGATTTTCAGGAAAAGAACAGCTTGAGGTGGCAAAATCAATTGATTATATGGAACTCTTCGGAGGGTATCACAGGGAATATGTAGATCTTGAAATAGGAAACAGGAAGATCAGAGGCTTCATTTATGTCTATGATGAAAAGCCGGAAACAGAGAAAATAAAGCATGGAGACTGGGTTTATTATTTGAGTGAGAAAGAGGAGAACATTAAAACTGTAGACGAAATATGAAAAAGAAAGATTATGATGCCTTTTCATAAGCTCTTTAAAAATTCAAGACTTTGAATCCCTTCTTCAACCGAGCCCATTTCAGTAACAAAAATTCCTTTATAACCTGAAAGTTTTTCCATAACCAGCTTCCAGTCTATCGTACCTTTACCAAGAGGAAGATGTTCATCTTTTTTGCCCATATTGTCGTGAATATGCACATGGGAAATTCTATCAGCTAAAAGATCCAGAAAATCATTAACAAGCCCAACAGTGTTTGCATGCCCGACATCGAAGGTAAAACCCACATTGTGGCTTCCGATGGATTCAAGCATTTCAAGTATTTCGTCCGGATATTTTCCAAAGATTTTAGGGAGATCGGGCATATTCTCAACAGCGATGAGAATCCCGAAATCAGCTGCAAAATCGCAGATTTCCTGGATAGAGCCAAGATTCGTCAGATAAGCTTCCTGTGGAACCTGCGCACCATAAGGAGAAAGGTAGCCAGGGTGAATTACAGCCAGGTTGATGTAGTTGGACGCTAAGGTAATATAATGCTTCATCTGTCTGATGACTTCTGCCCTAATTGACTTGTTCAGGCCAGCCAGATTCATATCCGAGAAAGGCAGATGTAAAGTTAGTTCAAGACTGGTAGTTTCATTTATGTTTTTTAAATTCTGGATATTTTTGCTATTCAGGCACTGAGAGCCTTCCTGCACGATCTCCCAACCCGTATATCCATGATCTTCGAGCGTGTAAGCCCATTTGAAGGGATCTTCAACAGCTGCATGCGATGAAAAACTTGTTCTGTGCAATTGCATGACGACAATTCATTCCTTTTCGTTCATTATTCTTTTCGTTCACTATTCTTTTCGTTCACTATTCTTTTCGTTCACTATTTTTTTTGTTGATATTTTAATCTGAATTAGAATTACTATGTAGTTAATTGATAACAGCTGCTTCAGGCCTAATCAACTTCAATCTCTTTCGACATATTTTACATCTATTTCGACAATAGGTCTCCCTTCCTCAGTAAGGGGTAAAAGCCATTCAAAAAGTCTTTTCATCTCTTCCTGTGAGTTAGCCCAGATAATGACCTCAATAGATCCGAGAGATTCTTCCTGAGCAGGAATACTGGGAACTCCGACAAAAGCAGCCTGTTTGTTTAGTAAAAAACGAACCGAACATCCTTCAGCAGATAAACCTGCATTGAGAGCTTTATTGCGGACACTATCTATGATTTTTTCCCTGCGGATGAGCTCATGAAGAGTTGACAATATGTTAATTCCTCCTTTTCCCGATAAAAGTAAAGAAGGCGGAACCCCTGTCTCAGGTTTGGCGATCCTTATATCCTCTTTTTCAATTTTTATATCAGTAAACATCGCTGAAATCGCCATGATAACTTTTTCCGGATCTTCTGTTGGATACACAGGGGCTGAAACCTTAACATGTATCATGAATTTTCTCCCTATACTGAGAAGTATTTGTTTAAAATTTTTTAATCATTAGTTCGAAGGGTTTATTTAACCTGTTACTATTCCAAATTGTTACAAGTTTCCTCAAAAAATATTTAATTCCCTTTTACCTCTTTTAAGGTACTGTTTATGTCACTGCTAAGGTGTATTTTTTGAGGTGTATTTTTTAAGGTATATTTTAGTCATTATTTTCCAAATTCTTTTTTAGATTTGTTGGCCACATCAACACCTAGGTAGTTACTCAAAACCTCGATAACATCTTTCCTAAAGGTCTCTAGAGAAAAACTATTCTCGATTTCAATATTAGATGCCTCTATAGCTTTTCCCATGCCCCAACCTAGTTCTCGCTCATCACGATGACGGAGACCATCGATACTGCCCATGTCGTCACTCCTGCCCCTTTTCTGAATTCTGGAGAAGCGAACCTCAATGGGAGTGTAAATGGAAATCAAAATAAAGCCTGTACCAAATTCTTCCCTGAAGCATTCTACTTCAGCGATTCCACGTACTCCATCTACAACCACTAGTTCAGAACCTGCTTCTTTTATCTGAGAAATGCAGTGTCTGGCAACAGCATCCATGCCTTCGCGTCTACGGAGGTCTGTTGCAACCTTTCCAGTATTTGAATCGGTGGGCTCAAGCCCAAGCCTTAAAACTTCCTTTCGGATAACATCACCCATGTTAACAACAGGAATACCCATTTTAGATGCAATTCTTGCAGCTTCTGATTTTCCGGAAGCTGGCATGCCTACAAATGCTATTATCTTCATTTATGATACCTTTAAAGTTGGATAGTTTGTTCAAATAAAAAACTCGTTTCAACCAGGAGCTAGTAGATTTATTATCAAATATAATAAAATGAAATACGATAAATGTGATAAGACAAATGTGATATGATTCTAGTCAAACCACAGGATCATATATATCATTTCCTGAAAAAAGATTTAGGTTAAGCCATAAAAAGATGTAGTAAGGTTGGTTAGAGGGTTGTACCCTCAGGAAAACATTTTATTAAAAATTGATGTCTTAAAGTCCACAAGAGGTTTGAGCCTATAATCTTCCAGGAGGACTTTGCGCGTGTTTTCTACAGGAACGCTTAGAGAAATTTCTTTTGTTCGACCATAACGACCCTTGCTTACAACTACTGCGTTGACTATACCTAGCATATCAAGTTCGGACATAAGATCAGTAACCCTGCGCTGAGTAAGGATATCCACGTCAATGTGATGGCAGAGCTGACGGTAGACGTTGTACATCTCACCTGTTGTTACATTCTTGCCTTCTCGACCTCGATTCCGTAGTAGAATGATACTATAAAGCACGAGTTTGGACTGTGTAGGGAGTGTTCTTACTACTTCTACTACACGATCAATCTCGATCTTTTCCTGAGCACGTCTTACATGCTCTTCAAGAACCTGAGGTTGATTTTCCCTATCTGCAATTTCTCCTGATACACGCAAGAGGTCAAGTGCGCGCCTAGCGTCACCATGTTCCTGGGCTGCAAAAGCAGCACACAAAGGAATTACCATTTCGCCAAGTATCCCATCATTATAAGCCATTTTTGCTCTTTGCTTCAGGATATCGCTTATTTGTTCTGCATCATAAGGAGGGAAAATTAATTCTTCTTCACCGAGTGAACTCTTAACCCTTGGATCAAGAAATTCAGTGAATTTTAAATCGTTTGATACTCCTATCATACTTACCTTAGCTTTCCTGAGATCTGTATTGATTCTGGAAAGGTTATAGAGTACATCGTCTCCTTTTTTGATAAGCTTATCAATTTCGTCAAGAATAATAATAACAACCTGTTCTCTGGAATCAATTGCTTCTTTAAACTTCGTAAAAACCTGATCAGTAGGCCAGCCGGTCATAGGAACTTCTTCTTCAAAATGCCTAGCAAGATTCGCAAGGAGCCGGTACTGCGTATCGATAACTTCACAATTAATATATACGACCGAGCAGAAGAGCGATTTATCTTCACTTACTCTCTCAAGCTCCTTTCCTACATATCGTGTTACAGCAGTTTTTCCGGTTCCTGTCTTTCCGTAGATCAGCACATTTGAAGGAGTTTCACCCCTGAGTGCGGAAACAAGAATTGTTGCAAGTCCATTTATCTGTTCATTCCGATGCAGTAAAAGATCAGGCGTGTAAGATGGACGGAGAACTTCTTTATTTTTGAAAATTGATTTTCCGTCAAGTAATTTTTCGAATAACCCATCCAATGATTGAGCTTTTATCATGAAGACCCTCTATGAAAATTATGAAATAAACCACATTTTGTCAATAGTTCATATTGATGTGCGAATAAATTTGATAAAGTAATGGAATTTTGAGCTGATGATGATTTGAAGCTAATAATTAATAATTGTAAAGTTATGAAATTATAATTATTATAAAGTTATAACTTTATAATTATTATAAAGTTATAACTTCATAATTTGATATAGTTTAATATTTAAGAGAGATAATCGAATTAAAGAGAAGAGGAAAAACAATACATTAATAATTACTTATCCCTGTTCTCTTTAAAGTTTATAAAATCGATGGGCGAGTTATATATTTAAGACTATTTATAAAATATATTAATGTCAATATTATATATTTTATTTATTTAAATTTATTTAAGATTTAGATGTAATAAATTTATAATTCTTAGCCTTATTTGCAGTAGATGCAATGGAAGTGAACCGTATTAATAGTTATGGTAAAGACCCCTTTATTTCCTATGGAAAAATGGGAAAAACATAAAAAAAATAGACATAACAACAAGCAGTAAAATGATATTAAAACAAAGCAAAAATTAAAATTTAAAAAACAAATATATTTAAAATTTAACCCCCCCTTTTTCAAATGGAAAAAATATTGAAATTGATATCAAATTGAAAACTAAAAACTTAATAATTAAAAATAAAATAATTTATATAACCTTAATTCTGACAGAAGTATAAATCATTTTAAATGAATAAATAGGATTCATGGTTCTGTTTTCTTCATACAATTGGAGCTTCATGCTATGTTCTCTGCTTTTTGCTATTTTCCCATATAGACGAAACGAGACTTTTTAGTGAGAAATTACTTTACCAATTAGTGAATTCCGTCAAATTCGGGATATAATGTTTATATTCATAAGGAAATTTATTCATTACAAAAGATACAATATTTATTCTGTCTAATTAAATTAAAAAATCTTAAGGCATGTAGTTAGTCTTACAACTACATCAACATCTTCTCCAGAAAGACGAAGGTTTTTTTCACTTATTTTATTTATTTAATTCTATTATTCTTTTTAATATGAAGTTTGTGTTTTCTGCGGTTCTTTTAAGCCGTTAAAAAAGAAGTAAAACAATTGGAGTTTATATACACCCCTTAGTTTCTACTGGACTGCTTATATATCCCCCGGACCCTATTATTTCTACTGAAGGACGTAGGCAAGTGCAAACAAAATAAAATTATGTTATATTTTGTTTAATTAAAATAACGTTGATCTTTTATCTTTCTAATAGTATATAAAGATAACTATAAAAACGGATATAATTTATACTTTTTTTGGTTCTATTTTTTAAATTTAACCTTCCAGTTGAAATTAAGGGGTCTCTCTCATAATTCAAACAAATCTTTTTGCATTCTATTTCTTTTATTGTTTCGATCATTTATTTCTCTCTTCGATTATAATTAGACGGGTAAATTTTTTAAAAAATGTAGTATCTTGATATTTTCTATTTACGCTTCTTAATGATTATTTAAAGTTTAGTCGTGATCATTCATCTCTATTTCATCTCCAATTAGATTTTATAAGGCTCTTAGCTAATTATTGAGTTTAAATTAAAATTTTCTTAGTTTCGTTCCATAAGTCTTTTAAATAAAACTGGATTAACCTTATCTATATGAATAATAAAGGGCTTTCTGAGAAAGAGATATTCTCATACTTAGAAAATGCAAAATCAGAAGATACAGACTACTATCGAGTTCTTAGTTCAATGTGCACTCATCCTCATGAAATTGCAATTAAGGCTCACAGACTCTTTATTGAAGCTAACCTGGGTGACTTTGGATTATTTTCGGGCGCTCATAGTCTTGAGATTGAAGCAATAAGAATGTTGGGAGATCTTCTTCATGCGGTTTCTGTCGAGTTTCCTTCCGAAGAATCCTGTGAAAATTCTGTCTCCGGTTACCTTACAACAGGAGGTACAGAATCCAATATTCAAGCCGTAAGATGCATGAAAAATCTTGCATTTTGTGAAAAGAAAAATTATTGGGAAACTCCAAATATAATTATTCCCGAATCTGCTCACTTTTCGTTTGATAAAGTTGCCGACATGATGGGAATTGAAGTTCGAAGAGCTTATCTGGACTCACAATTTAAAGTAGATATTTCTTGTGTAGAAAACCTCATAGACAAGAACACTATAGGACTTGTAGCTATAGCTGGAAATACCGAATTTGGCCAGATAGATCCTGTTGAAGATCTTTCAAATTAGCTCTCGAACATGAAATTTTCCTTCATGTTGACGCAGCGTTCGGAGGCTTCGTTATTCCTTTCCTGGAAAAATCATATCCTTTTGATTTTGAGATCCTTGGAGTTACTTCCATTGCAATTGATCCACATAAAATGGGTTTTTCAACAATTCCTTCAGGTGCTCTTCTGTTTAGATCTCCTTCTTTTCTGGATTCTCTTAAAGTAAGTACTCCATATCTTACAACAAAAGCCCAATTTACTCTTACTGGCACTCGAAGTGGAGCAGCAGCTGCAGCTACATGTGCTATCATGAAATATCTAGGTCGTGAAGGTTATAAAAAGAATGTACAGTATTGTATGGGACTTACATCCAGATTGGTGGAAGAAGCTCGAAAACTGGGTTTTGAAACCCTTCTCGAACCTGTAATGAACGTTATTGCTCTTAAAACTCCGAATCCCGATTTTGTTCGAGAACAACTCTTAAGAAAATTTGGCTGGAATGTCTCTATTACCCGTAACCCAAGATCTCTCCTATTAGTTCTTATGCCTCACAACACAGCTCAAGACATTGAAGAATTCCTTCATGATTTAAAAACGGTTACAGACGAACTCTAAAGTGGAACTCTATAATATTATTAAAAATAAC
>CAWFUY010000054.1:0-28484 GCA_963818955.1 uncultured Methanosarcinaceae archaeon
TCTCAAACCTGGTATCTCAATTAAAAGAGCAGAATGCTCCTTGATAAGTACGCAGATGTCCTTGATGAGATGCCAAAGGTCAGAGCGGAACTCGGATATCCACCGCTTGTTACCCCCACGAGCCAGATAGTAGGTACCCAGGCAGTACTTAATGTACTAATGGGTGAAAGATATAAAGTTATTCCAAAAGAGGTAAAGGATTATGTACGTGGGCTTTACGGAAGACCTCCTACTCCTTTAAGCCCGGAAATTATAGGCAAGATCATCGGAGACGAAGAACCCATACACTGCCGCCCGGCAGACCTTCTTAAACCTGAATATGAAAAGAGGAAGAAGGAAGCAGAGGAATTAGGCATTGCGAAGTCCGAGGAAGATATCCTCACCTATATCCTCTATCCGGCTATCGCCCCCAAGTTCCTGAAAGGGAAAGTGGAAGAAGAAGAGCTAAAAGTGGTTTCCCATACACCAGCTGTCCAGAAGGAATACACGATTCCGACACATTTCAGGGTTGAAGTGGACGATGATGTCTATGAGGTTAAGGTCGAACCTCTGGGCGGAGGAGTTTCCATATCCGAATTGTCTTCCAGAAAGCCTGTTGCCGAATCAGTTAAAGGAGCTGTTTGTTGCTCGATGCAGGGTATGGTTCTTTCCCTTAAAGTCAAAGTTGAGGATACTGTGGCAGAAGGGGATATGGTAGCTATCATCGAAGCCATGAAGATGGAGAATGCCGTGCATGCTTCCCACGCGGGTGTTGTAAAAGAGATTTTTGTTGCCGAAGGAGATAGCGTGTCTCCGGGTGATATAATAATGGCAATTGAGTAATAAATTGGTGGAAGGTATTATGTTTGGAAAAGTACTCATTGCAAACCGCGGTGAGATTGCAATCAGGGTAATGCGTGCCTGTCGGGAGCTTGGAATTTCAACTGTAGCTGTCTGCTCGGAGGCCGACAAGAATGCCCTTTTTGCCAAGTATGCAGATGAGGCTTACCTTATAGGTCCGGCTCCCTCAAGCCAAAGCTACCTGAACATGGATGCTATAATTGAAGTCGCGAAAAAAACAGGATCAGATGCTATTCACCCCGGCTATGGTTTCCTTTCCGAAAATCCAGTCTTTGCAAAGCGCTGTGAGGAGGATGGAATTGTCTTTATAGGCCCCCCCAGCCATGTGATTGCAGAGATGGGAAGCAAAATCAGGGCCAGGAACCTTATGATGAAAGCAGATGTACCTGTCGTACCTGGGACGAAGGATGCAGTCGAAGATGTAGCCGAAGCTGAGAAAATAGCTGAAGAAATCGGTTACCCGGTCATTATTAAGGCATCTTCGGGCGGCGGTGGAATAGGAATGAAGGTAGTCCACTGCAGTGAAGAATTTGCCGCTGCATTAAATTCTACCAGAAGAATGGCCGGATCGGCTTTCGGGGACTCATCTGTTTTCATTGAGAAATACGTTGATGAGCCCAGACATATAGAGATTCAGATTCTGGCTGATTCCCATGGAAATATAATTTACCTTTCTGATAGGGAATGCTCTATCCAGAGGAGACATCAAAAGCTTATCGAGGAAGCTCCCTCCCCCATTATGACTCCTGAACTCAGGGCACGGATGGGAGAAGCTGCTGTGAGAGTCGCAAAAACAATAGGCTATGTAAATGCAGGAACAGTAGAATTTCTTTATTCAAAGGGTGACTTCTTTTTCCTGGAGGTCAATACCCGCTTGCAGGTCGAACATGGAATTACTGAAATGGTAACAGGCATCGATATTGTAAGAGAGCAGTTAAGAATCGCCTGGGGAGAAAAGCTTGAAATTAAGCAGGAAGATATTGTCATTGATGGACATGCAATTGAATGCAGGATCAATGCTGAAGATCCGCTGAATGACTTTGCACCATCTCCCGGCAAGATCAGGGGATACAGATCGGCCGGAGGGCCCGGAGTAAGAGTAGATAGCGGAGTGCATACCGGTTATACTATTTCTCCATACTATGATTCCATGATTTCAAAACTCTGTGTCTGGGCGAAGACAAGGGATGTAGCGATTGCCAGGATGGAAAGGGCTCTGTATGAGTACGTAGTCGTGGGAGTAAAAACCAATATACCATTCCATAAAGCTGTTATGCGTAACCCGGCTTTTCGCAGGGGTTACCTCACAACTTCTTTTATTGAGGATCAAAATATTCTGGAAGCTGTTGAAGAAATTGTAAAATCAGACTCTGAAAAAGGAGCTACTCTGGCCTCGGCTCTTGAAGCAAAAGATAAAAAAGTTGCGGCTATTACAGCTGCCGTATATGCATATGTAAGCATGGCCCAGAAGACACAGCGCTAATCTAGAAATAAAATAAAAAAATATATACTGTGATACATATAGTTTATTGGGGTGCATGGATGGGAGATAAAAGATCTCGAATTATCAAAGCACTTAAAGATGCACAGACAAGCCCTGTTTCAGGTGAAGACTTGGGGCTCAGGCTAGGGATTTCCAGAACAATGGTCTGGAAATATATCAAATCCCTCCAGGCTGATGGTTATGAGATAGAATCATCTCCGAAAAGAGGCTATGTCCTGAAATCCGTTCCTCAACTCCTGTACCCGGAGGAAATCCAGATCGGACTCAAGACCACTTTACTGGGGCAGAAGATTCATTATTTCGAAGAGGTAATTTCTACAAATAGTATAGCAAAGGAAATTGCGGCTTCCGAAGAGGAAGGAACCCTTGTGATTTCCGAAATCCAGAAAGGTGGCAGAGGCCGCATGGGAAGGGAATGGGTTTCTCCACACGGCGGAATATGGATGTCCGTAATCCTGAAACCGGGGATTCCTCTCAGACATGCTTCCAGACTTACAATGGTTGCCGGGCTTGCGGTCGCAAACACTATTCGTGATATGGGACTTGATGCTCGTATCAAATGGCCAAATGATGTCCGCATCAACGGAAAGAAGGTGTGTGGAATCCTTACCGAGGCGAAAGCTGAAGTTGATAGGGTGGACTATGTTGTGCTGGGAATAGGAATAAATGTAAATATGGACTTAAAAGATATCCCTGAGTCTTTCCGTGCAGGTTCCACGACTTTGAAAGTCGAACTTGGGAGGCATATAAAAAGAGTTTCCTTCCTGCAGGATTTTCTCTTCGAGCTCGAACAGCAGTATATCAATTTCAAGACCCATCCATTTTCAAATATCCTCAATGACTGGCTTGCACTTTCTGATACCATCGGAAGAGAAGTAAAGGTAACAACACCCTCACGAATCATAGAAGGTAGGGCTATTGGAGTGACCCCTGACGGAGCCTTAGTAATCCGAAAAGCAGACAACACCAGAGAAGAAATAATAGCAGGCAGATGCATTTATGCGCACCCTAAATAAATCAGAAGGAAAAAAAGGAAAGGAAAAAAAGTTATTTCCTGCATTTTCCTTTTTCCTGCTTTCATCACTGGTTTTCGCAGTCCTCTTTTATTCAATTTCACCCGTTTTAGCTTTCGATAGCGAAAAGAAGCTTTCAATAGTTATGATTGATGGGGATGAGGTCTATGTGAGATCAGGATCCTATCAAAACTTTTCGCAGGATTACCAGCTTTATGTGAAAGGCGCTGATGGTGACGGGAAAAGAGTATGGCTTGAACTTCGTAGAGAAGGACTTTCCCTTAAGGATGATATTGCCACTGAAGGTTCGCAGTTTGCATATTCCCACAACTCGACGGAGATTTTCAACCTAACTGTCAAAACAATATATGTCGGTGCAGACGGGGTGCTTGTCAGATTCTCACCCGTTTATCAGTACCTGGATACAACACTTCCAATGCCCCAAAAGTCAAATATATCTTTTCCCATCACACCGAACACTGAACCTATAGAAACACATGGTTTAGAAACGAAGGCCGAAGGTTTTAATGTGCCTTTACTCATTCTAAGCCTTGGTTCAGTAATTCTGTTCATTGGTTTTTTTGTAAGAAAGGAAAAGAAAAGATAATTCAGGTTTGAAGTTTAGTTAAACTTTTTTTACAAACCCAATACATCGTCCATGGAGTAAATTCCAGGCTTCTGTGAGCAAACCCATTCGGCTGCACGGACTGCACCGTTGACAAATATTTCGCGGGAATGGGCCATATGCCGGATTTCAATTCTTTCGGAGTTACCTGCGAAGAGAACCGTATGATCCCCAGTAATGTCTCCTGCCCTGACGGCGTGGATCGCGATTTCCTTGCCTCGAGGGGCCAGGCCTTCCCTTCCATATATATAATCCTTGCCTCCCAGGGCTTCGCTGAGCACGTCGGCAGCACGAAGTGCAGTCCCGCTTGGAGCATCTTTTTTCTGGTTATGGTGAGCTTCTATAATCTCGATATCGTAGTCTGCAAGGTACTTTGCAGCTTCACTTATTATCTTGAAGAAGACATTAACTCCTACCGAATAATTAGGGGAAATGACTGCACTTACCTGATTTTCACGGATTGCCTCATCGATGACTGTACGCTGTTCCGGAGTAAGTCCAGTAGTTCCTATGATAAGGTTGACTCCACATCTGGCTGCAATCGGAGCATTTACTATAGTGGCACTCGGGGCTGTAAAATCAATCAAAACATTAGCCAGAGTTTTTTTCAGGACAGATTCCAGGTCTTTTACGTCCGAAACCTGGATCCCGAGATTACCCACATGGGCAAATTCTCCAGCGTCCTTGCCAAAATTACCGATGTCAAAGGCGGCAACAAGCTGCATATCCGAAGAACGGGTAATACTCTCTACTATCAGAGAGCCCATCCTTCCGCAGGCTCCCAGTACTGCTGCGTTGATCATTCCATGACCCCCAATTTTCTGAGTTCGTCTGCAAGCTTTGCAGCATTTGGCTCGCTAAGTGGAGCGAGAGGCAATCGCATGTGCCCGCTTGCAAGTCCAATGAATTCGGCAGCTTTCTTAACCGGAATCGGGTTTGTTTCCAGGAAAAGAGCACGGATCAGAGGAGCAATTTCATAGTGGACCTTTCTAGCCGTCTCGTAATCACCTGCAAGAGCTGCGTTTACCATTTTTGACATTCTATCTGGAACAATGTTTGCTGCAACGGAGATCACTCCTCTGCCCCCTATGGAGAGAATCGGAAGTGTCAGACCGTCATCGCCTGAAAGAACCACGAAGTCCTCATCCACAGTGCTCTCCAAAATCTGGGAAACTTTGTCTATGCTTCCGCTAGCTTCCTTAATTCCCACAATATTTTCTACTTTTGCAAGTTCGGCAATGACGGCCAGTGGCACATCCTGCCCTGTTCTGGAGGGAACATTGTAGAGGATCATAGGGATATCTACGGCCTCTGCAATTTTATTGAAGTGTGCAAGCAGACCTGCAGCGTTTGGTTTATTGTAGTAAGGAGAGATAAGAAGTACACAGTCTACACCAGCATCAGCTGCGTGTTTTGTAAATTGAAGAGCTTCCTCTGTATTATTTGAACCAGTTCCTGCAATCACAGGAACTTTTGAACACTCAACTGCGATGTCAATAACTTCTTCGTGCTCGAGTGCAGAAAGGGTTGCCGATTCTCCTGTTGTACCACACGGCACAATCCCTGCAACTCCTCCCTCCTCAACAAATGCAATATTTCTTTTTAGGCCTTCCCTGTCAATCCTGTTGTCCTTTGTAAAAGGAGTGATCAGGGCAGGTATAGCTCCTTCAAACATGTCAGATATCCCTTCCTGTATCCTGAAGAAATTCTCAAATGGTTTAATATACTTTCATGCGTGCAACTTTTCTTGTAATGTAACCTGCAACCCTGTTCCTTATAACCTTACTTTCAATGGTTGTGTATTTTGTCACAAGAATCTTGTTAATCTCAAAGTCCTTTGTGAAGACATCTCCATAGTTTTCAAGCAGCCGGAATGTAATTCTTTTTATGTTTGTTTGTCTTATATTTCCCATCGTATCTCCTCTAAATGTTTTTGCTGTTTTTATTCCAGTGTTCAAGCTTACTTTTGTTTATTTTCCAATTTTCCTGTGAATTCCGGTTAGTGTGAATTCTGGTAAATGTGAAGCCGGAGTTTGAAGGCAGTCTAAGATACCTTCTTATTCACCCCGATTGATAAATTTGATGAAAACTGGATACAAAAATTTGGCGAATAATGGTTTTGTCGACTAATAGGGCACTTGAGATTTATAAGTTTTGGGGTGATACCCTGATCAAAACCAATAGGCTAATGTTTCCTCTCGTAATCGCTCAAGCTGGATGCAATCAATAATTTAGATTTCTTAAATATTTCGGGATACATTTTCCATATGCATTCTTTACTTTTTCCTCTTTACATAATCTGTCTTTCCAAGGACACGGTCAAGAGTTCCTGCATTGGTGAAAACACTTTCTCTTACTCCTTTGCGATTTAAAAACAGCCCTAACAGGACAACAAGCAAGCCAAGCTGGCTAAGACTCGGACCAGCCTCAACAACAATAATAGCACCTATCAAAGTAATTGTAGAAGCCATCAGTCCCTTCATAGCTCCTTTCCTGTAGGATCGGTAGCCTGTCCGCCTAAAAATCCGTACGTCACGAAGGGTTAGAAAGAGAACCACGAAATAGGCAAGCATTGCAATTCCCAGATAAATATCTAACATTTTTGTCTCCGTCTCTAATTTTGATTTAACTCTTAGATCCTTTACTGGATTGAGAGATAGAAGATTTCAGAATTACCTGTCCAGATAATATTTAAAACCAGCAGATTAAAACCAGAAGCTTAAACAGTTAAAAGCTATGGTCAGGTTTCTCCTGGCAGTATTCAGCTGCATGGGGAGAAAGAGAGCTTTTTAAAATATTTTACAACATACCTGGCTTAAGTAATCCGCTCAAAAGTAGAAGAGCAAGAAAAAGCGGCTGATGTATAAAGTAAATGACCAGAGAGTGCTTTCCAACAATGGAAATGAACCAGGTAAGGGGATTTTTCCCGGCTTTTTGAATATTAAATCTCCGTTTTCCACCCTCGTACAGGGAATTCCCCAGGAAAATCCCGGCAAGCAGCACTCCAAACCATGGGAATATGGGAAAATAATCGAGAGTCGCAAAGTTCTCCGGCGTGAAGCCCAACCAGAGCAAAGTAGAAAACCCAAACGTTTTATCTCTTAGATAAAGTCCTATAAGGCCAAAAAACAGGCTGAAAAACAGATTCTCTTTTCCATATTTCAGGAAGGGATATGCAAGTACTGAAGAAACTCCAAAAAAATGCAGGATCCCAAAGACAATATACTGTCCGGGAAAAAAGATCCAGGTTATAAGTGTGACTAAAAGACCCATGAAAAACAGTTTCAGGCCCCTTTTAAGGTATTTCGAAAAGCTTTCTGTCTGAATTCCATCCATTTCTTTATTGAGAGCCCGAGAATGACTTATGGATAAAGCAGTTCCTGAAATAAAAATGAAAATGAAAGCTGCACCCCTGCCGACATATAAAAAAAAACCAGACCCAACCTGGATATTCTCGATGCCGAAAAAATTGAGATCATAGAGAAAATGGTACAACAACATCAAAAAAACCGCAATCCCACGCAGGCAATCAATCTCCCAGAAACGGTCTTCATGCCTGTCCATATTTTTCTCCTGAGGAGTTTTAATCCTTTCAAGAAGAAAGGTGCCTGGTTTAGGATATCGCTTTCTTTAATGACAAGTACATTATATAGATTATGAATAAATTTTAAGATTATGGCAAAGTTTATAAATCTTCGCTTCAGGTCTCATATAAACCTGAGTCCCAACCCCTGGCCTAAAATTGGAATAATCCCGAACAAAAACACGTTTGTCAAACCGTTAATCATTATGACAAGCGTAAGACTTCGCGTTTTATAAAAACAATAACCTAGAAAGCACCCTAAAAGAAAAGTAATTCCTATTTCATAAGGAGTGCCGTAACCTGAGTGCATTATCCCAAAAAGGAGGCTTACTAGAAGGATTCCTGCAGCAGGCCCCAGAAACTCTTCCAACCTTGTCTGGAGAATCCCCCTGAAGATAAGTTCCTCAACAAGACCCACAACAAAGACCATAATGACTGTGAGTTCCAGCAGGTTTGTCTGTGAGATATCCGGTATAAGGGGCCTTGCCCCAATTAACAAATATTCCGCTTCCGCAAAAACCAGAGCTGCAAGTACAGAAAGTGGAAGATAAATCCAGATCCTCTTGAGCAAGGTTTTTTTTGTCTCAAACACGACATTTTGATGAGTAGTGGCAATTATTGCCGACATTGCAAGAGATGCGTATATAAAAACAAACGAGTAAAGGTTAACCTTCAAAAAGATTGGTATTGAGAGGTTCACCAGGCGAAATATTGGCAGGAGGAGGAAAGCTTGATTGATTTTGCGTATTTCCTGCTGGTTCGCAACCGCTGCTGAGAATGAAAAGGCTAGAAGAAGAAGGGTATAAATTACTACAGCTTCGTTTAATCTTCCCCAAAAGATCAGCAATTCGGCAAAGGTAATCGCAATAGCAGGGACTCCTGCGTGGTAAATTTTATTCGTTATTCCGATTCTCTCATCGGTAGGCGTATTAAACACTCTTCCCAGATCAGGCAAAGATATTTTCCCTGTTTCCAATTCTGAAGGTGGAAATTCCGGCATTGCCATTTTCATGTCTCCTTAGTAACGTTAACCCAGAGATGCAGGTTTCTGTAAGGTATTGTCTTTTCAGTATCGTTAAATAGCAGAAATTCGAGTTTCGTATAATTTCCTACTACGTTCGGCGTAAATGTAACTGGCTCTTCCCACGACATATTGTCCTCAAGGCGGATTCGTTTCTGATTTTCCGAAAGAGGTAGAGATATATTCCCTAGTTTCACATCCAAAGTATAATCTGCGGACCTGTGCTCATGATTTATAACTCCTACAAAAACCGTCCCTTTTTCCCCCTGTTTAAACTCTGTCTGATAGTTGTCAGCTGTTTTATTGGGGCCTAGAATATAAAATTCAGTAAAGTGCTCCCCTTCTTTGGGATTTACAATAATGTAAACCAGACTGCCCACAGAGGCAAGAACTAAAAGAATCAGGAAAACCGCAAGAACTTTATCGAGTACGGATTCAGGCTTTTTAAAGATTTCTGCCTTTATGTTAAGAACCGCAGTTTTGAACGGAACTTCAAACACTTCTGTTTCAGGCAGCAGACTTCTTCTATAATATGCAATTACGCACATCAGGAGAGTAAAAGCCGAAATTACTGTTAGAATAGGAATTTCTCTGATTCCCCAGACAGTATAGTTAAGGATGAATCCCATTGTAGGGACAATTGCAATGCTCAGCCCCAGGGAGACCATGGCCCTTTCAATCCCCTCAAGATCGTTTTTTGCCGGGAAGAGAGCTCCGGTCAGGGCATAGCCCGGCAGGAAAAGTACCGTAAGAACACCTATATATGTCCGTAGTAAGCTTCCACTAAACACGGGCACAAGCACTAAAACATAAGTAAGAAGCACAAGACCCGCTACGACTAATAAATCCAGAGGAAGTTTTCTATTTGAGGCCATATTACCACTAAATAAATTTTTTCATAATTGATCTTCTTAGAATTTATAATTATGTGTTCCTTCGTTAATTCCTATAAATGCAAATTGATACTTTGAATTTCTTTAAATTATGATTTAAACTGAAATATTTTTTCTCAACAGATATATCTCTAACGACTTAATAGTTTCTAAATTTTTTAAGACATTAAACCATTCATAAGGCTTTATCTATGAAAAGTTTTCCCCCATCTTAGGGAGTGGTTCCCAAATTTATTCATTTTTAGAACATTATGCGAATATTTTCACATTGTCTCAGAGAATCTCAGAGTGACTATAGAAAATCTTATTATGTATTTGCCCATTACTGAATGCATGAAAATTCTGGTTACCGGAGGAGCCGGTTTCATAGGCTCCCATATAGCTGAGTATTTTGCAGAAACAGGACATGAAGTAAGGATTCTGGACAATATTTCCACTGGTTTTCTCAGGAATATTCCGCATTGCGAAAACATTGAGTTCATTAAGGGGGATATTTGTGACTCTTCTACAGTTGAAAAAGCAGTTTCAGACATAGATTACGTATTCCACGAGGCAGCTCTTGTATCCGTACCTCTCAGCTGTGAAAAACCTGCTGAGGCTTTCTATATAAACACTCTTGGCACTCTTAAAGTACTGCAAGCCTGCGTTAAAGCCGGGGCTGAAAAATTCGTAACTGCATCCTCGGCTGCGGTTTACGGAAATAACCCAATTCTCCCAAAACGCGAAGATATGTATCCGGAGCCAGCCTCGCCTTATGCAATTTCCAAACTCGATTTAGAGTATTTGGCAAGGATGTTTTATGAGAGCCATGGTCTTAGAACAACCTGCCTGCGCTACTTCAATGTTTATGGCCCTCGTCAGGATCCGAAATCTCCATATGCAGCTGTCATTCCCATTTTTATGGAAAGGGCAAAAGCCGGAAAAGATCTGGTTATCTACGGCGACGGGCTCCAGAGCAGGGACTTTGTGCACATTAAAGATGTAGTAAGGGCAAATACTGCAGCTCTTGAGCATGGTGACGGGCAGGTCTACAATGTAGCTATGGGAAAAAGTATAACAGTCCTGGAACTTGCTGAAAGGATTATCAATTTAACAGGCTCTTCCAGCAAGATAATACATGCAGCTCCGAGAGCAGGTGACGTCCGAGATTCAAGAGCAGATGTTTCAAAGATTTCCAGTTGGTGGAAAGCCGAAATGGAATTGCAGGAAGGTTTAAAAGACCTTGTTTAAAAAATTAAAAGAAAAATAAAACAGGAGACACATAGCCTCCTGTAATCTTCAAATTTTACTTTTCTTGCTTAGGCCCTATTTTTTTAAGTATAAGCGCACTTGCAAGAAGGATTACAAGCAATCCTATAAGGAAACTGACAATTTTTACAGTGCCATCGTCATTATTTACCTGGGAATTATTGCCAGTCCCTGCTTTTGCTCCTTTTTCATTCTGTGGCACTACTTTTGAGGGAACCTGAATTGAGGAGGTATTATTAACAGTATTGTGCGAACCAACGCTTCCATTTGAACTGCTACCGCTTCCTCCACTGCTGCTTCCACCCGAACTGCCACCACTTCCTCCACTGCTGCTTCCACCTGAACTGCCACCACTTCCCCCGTTATTGGAGCCAGTAGATGCTTGCTGTACAGTAATTGTTGCAAGTTTTGAGGCAGATCCGTTTACATTGCTGACAGTCAGATTCGCCGTATATGTTCCCACAGTAGTATATGTATAAGCAGGTGGGTTCTGGGCACTTGAGTCAGCAACTCCGTCACCATTAAAGTCCCAGCTCCAGGTTGTTGCGTTTTGTGATTTGTCAGTAAACTGCACGGTGAGAGGAACAGATCCGCTTTCAGGATTAGCAGTGAAATCTGCAATGAGGCCTCTAGTTTTATCAGGTGTCGGAGGGATGGGTTCTGTTATCGGCAGTACTAGAGTGCTATTTCTGCTAGAAAGCTCGGAACAGCTGACAGTTGCCGTATTCTTTATCAATCCAGAGCCGTTACCATTAGTGGAGATATCAGACTCAGTTACAGTGTAATTTCCTATATATACCCAGGTTTCTCCCGGATTCAAAACTCCTGGATTATTCTGATCCCCTTTCGATTTTGTCAAATTAACCATCGGATCAGCTACTGTAACATTTGTCAGATTCACATCCCCAATATTCTTAACTGCAACCAGGTATTGGATTATATCTCCAGCTTTATTGATAATTCGATCTCCAGCCTCATCGATTCCTGTTACTGATTTATAGATTTGCAGTTCTTTAGTTTTAGTAACAGGAGTAGATACATTGCTGTATATTTCATCAAGCTGATTACATCTGACGGATGCATTGTTAATTATAGTACCATTGTTTACATCATTCGCAGTTACAGAATAGTTTCCTGTATACGCCCATGTTTCTCCCGGTTGCAATATTCTTTCTTCAGTACCGTTCCCAATCGGGCCTGTAAGGTTAATCAGAGGGTCAGTAACACTTACATTGGTAAGGTTCCTTTTGCCTTCGTTCTTCACCATTATCCTATATTGTAGCACGTCTCTGGGTGCATTGAGTATACAGTCTCCACTCTCATCGATTCCGATTACTGATTTAAATATACTATAACTTGTTTCATTGCGAGGGGTATTAGGATTATGTTCTCCAGTTATAGCAAATGGAGAGAAGCCTGGAGTTTGTGCTACAAACAGATAGTTGGCTTCATCTTGACCAGTGGAGATAGTTGGTATTGGATTCCATATTCCATTGTGATATCTGTTCAGTCGTATTGTAGAGACATTGATATTATTACCCTCTACCCACGTCTTAGCGACCTTGAAAGATATGTTTGCATTACTGAAGTTATCTGAATCCGCTAATGTAGAATTGCTTATCCAGATATCTAGGTACTGGTAGACACTCCCTCCTACAAGTAACTTTGGAGCTAAACTGGATTGTCCTGTAAGCACTATCTATAGTGACCAGTATATAGCCAAGTGTCTGATCTGTTAAGAAGCTGATACCAAAGATAGGTGTAGAACCGCTTGAGAAATTAAAGCTTGCAGGGCTTCCACCAAATACGAATCCTTGTATACTTTCTTCTTTCCCAATATTGCCTGAAGGTTCAGGAGGTCTTCCCAATACGTAGATTGTAGTAGACTTCAATTTGGTACCGTTACTGTTGCTAGCTGTAAAGTTAACAATGTAATTTCCTGCAGAAGTGAAGGTATGCACGGGATTTTCTTCGGTTGAGTTTGTTCCGTCTCCAAAGTCCCAGTACCATCCATTTGCATTCTCGGAACTATCATTAAACTGAACCGAGAGAGGAACATAACCAATGGTCGCATTGTTGCTGAAATTAGCTACAGGATGGTGAATGAAACTCGGCGTTTAATTTCGACATTTAGCTGGCTAAGTCCTGCAATCATCCCCTTAGGATCATATGCTCCTGCAAAGAGGTAATAGTGTCCTTGTGGTAGATCAAAAGTAGTAAGTGATAGATTCTCCTGTCCTACTTCGCCAACTGCTATGGTTCCGTTTCCTTCCCCTATCAAGTTTTGGATTTCTTTCTGGAGTTCATTTTTGGTTAGCTTTGATTTGTAATTAGAGGCGTTTATGTCAAGTTTATCGGTAAAGTGTTCTCCATTTATCAATACCGAAGTGCCATTAATTGTGCCATTGGAGTTGATATCTATAATTGCCCTGTAAGCCTGTTCGTTAACCAGTACGGCTCCATAGGTAAAGTTACTGCTATCGTTGCCAGAAGTACCATTAAATTCCATGCTTATATCCAGATTGTGTCCTGCTTCAATGCTTGCTGGAGCCAAAACGTTAAGATCGTATTCCTCAACTACAAAGGCAGTCGCAGAAAGAACAGTCAGGCTGCTGTCATTATTTTTCTGGATCATAACAATACAATATTGTCCCGGACCAAACTCTCCCAGATTATAATTTACTAAGTCTCCATTTTCTCCGAGAACAGCAGAATAGTTAGTGTAATTACCACCTATTGTATCATTAAAAGTACTTCTCAGGTTCTTTACATCTCCTGTGCTAAGCACCTCAAAAATCCCTTTCGCAGATGTAGACGTTATGTTAAGAACATAAATATCCGCATTTCCTTTCAAAGCCGACTCCCCAAAGAAAGACATAGTCACGTTTTCATCAGGCAGGTAAACCGGAAGGGTTGTGTAGTCAGGAGTTGACGGATAACTAAGTGTATAATTTTCATCATTACTGAAGGACAGGTTTCCGGAAATATTTCCACGATTCAGTGATCTCGGACCTGAATAAGTTATCGCTATGGGCTGAGGGAGCTGGATTCCTCTTTCAGATGAGCTTCCCAGAGTGATCCAGTTTCCTCCTGAAGGGTCGCTGGTATGGCCAAGGAAATAAGTAACCTCACCGTTCGAATTAATGCTGCTAAAGCTTAAATTATGGCTTAAAATTGGCGGGTTAGCCCCACTGCTAGCATTACCGACATTTGCACCTGCATTAGCAGATGTTAATATAAATATACACAGAATTCCTATCAAAAGATTTGTTTTCAAGTAATACCCCCATAAATCTATTTGGGTTATATGCCAACCTATCAGGATAGCAAAATTTTTTCATAATATGTTTTTGATGCTCTTTTTCTTTATTTCTTTAGCAAATACATTGCAATGATCAGAATTCCTGCCCCAATACCCGTCGCCAGATAGAATATATTTACAAATGGTTTAGGAGAAGAACCGGAAGCTGTTACGCCGCTTTCTTCAGAGAACTTCTTTTGAGTATCCTTGTCTTCCTGGTTATTATTCAGATTTGTAGTACCGGAAACTCCCTTATTTTCCAGAGTCTTGGAAACTCCTGGTTCAATTGAAGAATTAGCCTTTTCCGAAGAAGAACTTCCTGTAGATGAAACTGAAGTAGAACCGGAAGTTTTGTGTGACTGAGTGGTTGTTTTTTCAGTCCCTCCTGAAGAAGACACTGCTGACTGTGAATCGGAAGTAGAACCGGAAGTAGAACCGGAAGTAGAACCGGAAGTAGAACCGGAAGTAGAACCGGAAGTAGAACCGGAAGTAGAACCGGAAGTAGAACCGGAAGTAGAACCGGAAGTAGAACCGGATGTAGAACCGGATGTAGAATCAGAAGTTGAACCTTGAGTTGAGCCTGAATTTTCCTCAGACCGAACATTTACTTCTTCCGTTTTGCCCCCTACATTTATCTCAAAGTTTCCAGGCGGAACTGATTTTGTGTTATATGAGTAACTGAAGTCCCCATTAGAATCAGCTTTAATTCCCATAGAAGCCGAAATTTTCAGATTTACCTGCGAGACCCCATCTCCGGCATCTCCGTCGATCTTTATCTCATAGGTCCCTGGCGGAACATTTCTCTGAGATACGGTTGCAGTATTCCCTGAAGCAGTGGAACTTTTTGCCAGCCAGAGAAACATTTTCGCCCTCACGTTGAGGTTTTTGGCTCCGACAGCTTCAACCGTAAAGAGGTTGTTTAGACCCTCAGGAATATTTACGTCTTCAAGAACGTATTCAAACTTCCCACCAGAGACAGGAACGGTTTTTTCGAAATTTACTGATATATCGACTTTCTCCTCTGGAGATGCGCTCCCTTTTATGTTGATGGTCTCTCCAGAAACAGGATTATTAGGGGAAAAATCCCAGCTATTAACAGATGCAGCCACTGGAGAAATCGAAAGCAGAACCAGGATAATAAGGGAAGTGATTACAAAGGTTAATGGTTTTTGCCTTTGAAAGGAATTAAGCAATTTTCTCACGGGAATTACTCCTTTTTTAAACTGAGGTACAATATTTAATTTTTAATTTTCAATTTTTGAGAGCTTTGAGGAATTTATTTCAGGTAAATTCCAGATATATTAACTAAATAAATATAATTATTTAGTTTTTAGAGTAACATATTTAATAAATACCACTAGTATGCAAGTAGATATTTATATTACTTTCTTATTTTTTTGATATTATAGTTGAAAGCATTATATCTGAAACCGTGAAAACTCAAATTAAAAAAGCAATTAATTTTATAATTAAGTGCAGGAAGTAAATTCCGATATCTTTTCCGCTGTTATTCTTAAATGGGTAAAAAAGCTGCACACCCAAACTGACGAAAGTTTTTTATACAATCTAGTAGTTTTATTTATAATATAAGAAATGTATAGAATAAGTTCACCTAACTATGGGGGCATAATTATAATATTGAGTATTGTTTCATCAAGTGCGATCTCATTAAGTGCAATTTCAATGAATACAGCCCTGGGACTTTCTCAGTATGCGGCTGCGGTTGTCATAGGACTTATAGCACTCCTCTGTTTAAGGGAGGTTCTTTCAGCTTCCAAATACTGGAGCAAATCTCTGAGCAGTTCGTTTAATATGGCAATTATGCCTTTGCTAGTCTGTTTTGTACTTATTGTTACTGCAGAAATTGCAACAGTTTTCGCATAATACTGTAAAATATTTTTTATTTTTTTACGTTTTTTACTTTTAACTATTTTTTACTTTAGATATAGTGCAAGTCCCGGATTTGGAGAGCGCTACTTCATATTTCTGAGAATTTTAATTAGGCTTTTCATCGATTAAAAGAAATTCAGAAAACCATTTAATTATAACTTAGGAAATAAACCTTCGAGTATTACATTATAGACATAGTATAATTAGTGATTTTATCCTTGTTTTGCGCATTTTGTTTCTTACTGGAAAAAGGATTATAACATCAGGCAAACTTGAATATGACACAACTAATATATTGGTAAACGTGAATTTTCCTGTAAAAACATTAGACATTAGTAAAGTTAAACTGTTAGCCCCTCAAAGATATAACTAATAAAGCCGACCGTTAAGCGACCAATAACAAAGGAGTCAATAAATGAAACTACAGACTTCAACCCCTATTAATACATCTATCGATGACATCTCTAATGGTGACAGTAAAATCAAGCTTGATGACGAGACTCAGTTCATCCTTAAGTCTTTTCTCACGGAATATGGAATCGAACCGAAAAATTGGAGGCAAATTATCTCTGCCTGGTATAAGGATTATCCCTATGTACCACTCAAAGAAATAGATAAGATGGCCTTGATGGAGTTTACAATCCAGTTCAAACTTTTCTTATTAAGTCAACTAAGTGAGATCTTATGCATAGAACAGAAGGCGTTTGCAGAATCTTCTAGAAGACAAAACACCGCAAAGATAAGTACATTAAGAATGTGAAACCTGCCTTTGAAACATTTTTGAAGCCGATAAAGGAATTGAGAACAAAATAAAGCATTTTTTCAATCCCTTTGATTATCATTATTTCATCGGATTTGCATGTGAATCACTTTCCAGGATATGGTGTTCCCAGGTTATTTCGAATAATTTCCTGAACATCGCTGCAACTGGACAGGTATGCATTATAGTTTCCTGAATAATCTCCGCCACTTTATGTTCTTCCAGATCGCCGGATAGAGTGACTACAAGGTGCAGCTTCTCAAACATTCCTGGCGTTGTTTTGCTCCTGGTGCCGTCAACTTTCATTTTAAAAGAATCCACTTTAAACCCTTTCTTAGAAAGATCCGAGATAATCTTAATACTTGTACATCCACCCAGAGAGACAGCCAGGTAATCTATGGGATTTGGGGCTTTACCACTTCCACCCATAAAAACAGGTGGCTCTATGGGAATCTTGCAGCCAATATTGTTCTCTGCAACAAATTGCATTTGACCTTCAAGTGATATAGTTATAAGGGAATTAATTTCGGACATGTCAGCACCTCATTCTTCCTTCAATTAGCGCAGAGCTGTTTATATTTTTATCCCGATAGATGCAACTACACCGCAAATCCACGCCATTAATCCATATTACATTATTAAATATTATCTTTTCTAATAAAGTCGAAGTTTTGAGAAACTGCTTGAGTCAATCTAGAAAAAACAGATTATTAGAATTGAGATTTTTGTAATAGATAATAAGAGTTCTGAGGAAGCCACATTTGAATACCATAAAAAAATAGAGAGCAATCCGAAAATAAAAATTTTAAGTTATCCTGAAGAATTCAACATATATGTAACGTGAGTGCAGTAACAGCTGCATGTATTATGATGAGGAAATAAGTATTTGAGGAAGTTTGGAGGGTTTTGATGAAAAAAACCTTTCTGGTGCCTTTAATAAAGTTGATTTCGGTTTAAAAATCCGGGAAAAGGGATATCTGATAATCTACACTCCATATGCAGAATTGTATCATCATGGATCACTAAGCCGTGGATATGAAGATACTCCCGGAAAACAGAGAAGATTTTTAGATGAAGTAAAATATATGAGAGAGAAATTGGGTAAAATAATGGATGCAGGCGACCCCTATTATAATAAAAACTTAACACTTGAAAAGGAAGATTTCTCTATTCGTATTTAATGAAATAGATTACACACTGAATTCATAATTCGACACTGATGGAGTAATATAAGAAGTAAAATAAGAAGAAGTAAAATAAGAAGTAAATACGAACTATAGCCAGAAAACTAATATCAGACCTTTTGTGAAAGATACCCTCTAAATATCGCCTTTTCCTTGATTTCTGGCGATTTATATACGAAAAATGTAACGTGCTTTAACATACTGAAGCCGTATTTATTTAATAACTCATTTATCCTTAAGTCATCATGATAATATATAGAGACGCCTGAGCCAATATCGGTGTACTGCAAAAGGGCTTCTTCCGATACCATGACTGTAAAACTGAAGGTTCCGCCTTTTTCCACTACACGGTTTGTTTCTTTAAAGAAAACGTCAAGTTCATTAAAAAAGTGGAATATGCCGCATGCTATTGCGTTTTTGAATCGTTCATTCTCGTAGGGCCATCTTTCGGTTGTCAGATCGCATAAGCATAGCTCCGAAGCAAACCCTTTTTTCCTGCAGATATCGAGCATTTTTTTCGAGCCGTCGATCCCATATACCCTGAGGCCGGCCTTGTGGAACATATAAGAGCTAAGCCCTGTACCGATACCGATATCAAGGACAGTATCCCCTGAGGACAAATACTCATAAGCCAGTCCAAACAGCACTTCATGCGCGTGATTCTCTACCAGTACGCTCATATTATCATAGATATCGGCAGACTTGTCATGCACTTCAATGACCGTGGATTTCATAGATCATAAAGTACGCTGCGATGAGAAATACGTTTTCATAAACTTTCTGTTAACCTGTATAAGAGTTAAATCCCTGTCTTGCTGGGCCTTGATCGCGAATTACAAATCTCCGGGGAAATTTTCTTTTTTTATTTGCCCCCCCGGGATTTCCATCTCTTTAAGTAGAGAGATCATTGACTCCACCATCTTCATAGGGCCACAAGTAAAAAAAATGCGTTCCCTGTAATCCGGAATAAATTTTTTGATCATGTCTGCATTAATCCTCCCGGTTAGTCCTTTCCAGTCCGACCCTGGCCTTGTTATTGTTTCAATTACCTGTATGTTAGGATTCTCTTTTTTTACTTTTTCCAGTTCATCCCGGAAGACTATATCGTCCTCATCGCGGTTTGAATAAAGCAGTATTATATTAGCACCCAATTGCTTATCGATTGAATATTTGATCATGCTCCGCAGTGGAGTTATACCAATGCCTCCGGAGAGCATACCTACATTATCACATTCACCCTGAAAAGTGAACTCGCCAAATGGTCCATTTATGGAAAACTTATCACCTGGCCTCAAGGCTGCTAAAGCATTTGAAAAGGGATGCCCGGTTAGTTTTTTGGTAATCTCAAGGAAGTCTTCAGTAGGACTGCTGGATAGCGTAAAAGGTTTCTTCATTCGGTCAGGGCTATTGTCTGGAGTTACTACTAAAGTTACTATTACATACTGTCCTGCACGATAACTGAATCCCTGAGGCTTTTCAAATCTTATGCTCATTACGTCAGGTGTTCTCTGGATGATCTCAATTACATTGGTTTCAAAAGGCATTTTTTCTAAAACTCCAATTTGATATTTACTTGAAAATTATATATCTATATAATTTAAAGAAGTTCCTCTAAATAATAAATCTTATTGATAGTTCATCCCTGCGAAGCATTCGTGGAACCATGCTGCTTAAAAAATAGTAGTTTATTCAGGTTATAAAAAATTCATGAAAAAAAAGAAATATGTGACCAGAGATTTTTCATCGTTTTTTTAAAAAGAAGCTAATGATGTGGCATTAACTTCTTTTTTATTGATTAAGTTTTTATTGAAATAATCTTGTGGATATGTAGGTTAATTCATTATCCTAAGATTGTTTCACTCTTATATTTAGCTCCTAAATTACCAGAAGCCAAAGTCGTCGCCGCAGCCACCCCAGCCCCATCTTAGAAGCCTGCGAGCTCTGCATCCGTCAAAAAATCCAAATCCAAATAATCCGTCTCCCATATATTTTCCTCCCTTAAATTATATTTAAATATTTTTTTATAATTATTCTCTAGACTTATTTTATATATTGGAGAAGCTAAGGTTTTAAGATCCGAATGCTATTATTTGACCAAATCCTTCGTCAACTCCAAGTTGGTTTTTAATTCATGACAATTATTTTAATAAATAAGCTCTGCATTTCGTTTTACGTTTAAGACTTCGAGGTTTTATATAATTGACATGAATATAATTAAGATTATAATAATATAATATATATAAATAAATGAACGTCTGATCCTTATGATTTCTACTGATGGACGCTTTATATACTGCTTCTGTTCTATTTGACTCCAGATAAATAACTTCGATCCAATATGTGATTGATTCCTAAAATAAATAAAGGAATAAAAAAGATAAAATAAAAATGAAAGATATTTCGCAATTTAGCAATTATTCGGAAAAAATAAGCCCAATTCTCTCATGTTTTAAATGAGAGAAAGAAAATAGGTATTCATAATTTTGGTTTTGCTGATTAGTTTCTTTTTTATGGGAAAAGACAAAAAAGAACAGGTCAGTAATCGACCTGTTCAGTTTCTTTTATTTTTTCCTTGAACAGAGTATATACCCACAGCTGGTAAATTATGACAATGGGCACGAATACCAATGCTCCTCCCAACATGATACTCAGTGTTAGGTGGCTTGATGCCGCCTCAAAGATATCTATTCCGTATTCAGGAGAGACAGAGGATTTAAGCATATAAGGATAGATACTTGCAAGCCCGCTCTGAACAATTAAAAGAAACGCCAGGAGATTGCTGCAAAAGGCCGGGAACCACCTGTCCTTTTTTGTGAAGAACACCGAAAGGACAGCTGCCACTATCGCAAGAACTGGCAATAAATAAAGAGCTGGCATGACTGAATAGTTACCTGTAAAACCTTCTATTCCCACAAAGGAATAGGCCAGATAGACCAGAGCAAGTACAAGAACAATAAGAGTACTCTTCTTTGCCAGGTCCCCTGCTTTTGTAGATATGGCACCTTCGGTCTTGATATTTATCCAGAGCGCGCCTGAAGTAACACTCATAAGCACGAACAGAACGCCTCCTATCAATGCATAGGGGCCGAAAAGTCCGAGAAGGGTACCTTCATACACTCCTCCTGAAGCGATTTCAAGACCCTTGAAGAAGTTCGCAAATGCAACTCCAAGAACCAGGGAGATCAGCAGGCTTCCGACGAACCATCCCCAGGTAAGAACCTTCTGAATCAGAGGATTGTCGTCTTTATGGAGGTATTCTATGGAAATGCCCCTGGCGACCAGGCCGATGAGCAGCAGCATCATTGGAAGATAAAGGAAAGTAAACATCTTCGAAAATACCAGTGGGAATGCAGCAAATGTTCCACCTGCCGCCAGGATTAGCCAAACTTCATTGCCGCCCCAGAAAGGACCCACAGATCTTTTTATTTGCATTCCCTGCACATTATCAGTGGCAATAAAGGGAGACAGAAGGCCTACTCCGAGGGCAAATGAGTCTACCATGAAGTAAACTCCCCAGATTACACACCACAGGAAGAACCAGATAACCGCTAGCATATCATGAGTAAGGAAATCGAACATTTTCACTCAACTCCTGTCGCATTGACTACGGTTTTCTTTATGAGGTATATCTCAAAGACAATCAGGATCAGATAGAATGCACTTATAAGGACAATACTTAACAGTACATCTGATGAGGGAACCGAGGATAAACCATTTGCTGTCTTTAGCAGGCCATATACCAGCCATGGCTGCCTTCCGATCTCGGCTACATTCCAACCAGCAGTGATGGCTATATATGGGAGGGGAATTGACCACATCAATAGCTTCAGATACTTATCCGATGTGTACAGCTTTCCTGACTTTTGGAGATATGAGCCTATGAGAGCCTCTATGATGAACAGGGACCCAAGAATTGTCATTAGCCTGAAGCTCCAGAATACCAAGTCCACGGGAGGTAAGATATCCTGAGGTAGCTGGTTAAGTCCGGTTATCTGTCCGCTGAAACTTCCAGTATACAGGAAACTTGCCAGACCCGGAATTCCCAGCAACTGAACACTATTGGAACCAGTGCTTGAATCAGGTACCTGTATTAGATACATGGGCACTGAGGAACCTGTTTCCCATATCCCATCCATTGCCGCTCCCTTTGCAGGCTGTAGCGCAGCAACATATTGAGCATAACCGTGACCTAGAACCGGAAGCATAACTGCAGTAGCAAGTGCGATGGTAACTGCTATGCTAAAGGATTTCTTGAAAACTTCATTGTTATTCCTTTTAAGGAAATGATATGCACAGATTCCCATGATCACGAATGCGGTCAACAGGTAAGCTGAAAGTAGGGTGTGTATTAGCATGTACCACACATAGCTGTTTGTGAGTAGAGCAAAGAAATCTGTCATAACTACTTTGCTCCCATCAGCCGCCATTTCATAGCCTACGGGATTCTGCATAAAACCGTTAGCAGTGATAATCCATAATGAAGATATGTTAGTGCCCAGAGCGACCATCCACATGGAAAATGCCTTTAATTTCTGACGATTACGATCCAGGAATATCCATGCGCCAAAGAAAGTACCTTCAAGGAAAAAAGCCAATAATGCTTCCACCGCTAAAGGCGGTCCAAAGACATCTCCCATGAATTCCGCATAGGAACCCCAGTTAGTACCGAACTGGAAAGTCATTGCAAGACCTGTTACCAGACCTATTCCAAAGTTTATTTTGAAAATCCTGCCCCAAAAGTCGGCCATCTTTCTCCAGGTTTCATCTTTGTTCTTGTAATATATTGTTTCCATGACTGCCACAAATAGTCCAAGTCCCAGTGTTAGTGGCACGAATAGGAAATGGAAGGCAACTGTTATGCCAAACTGAAGTCGGCTTAGGCTTAATAAAAGCAAATCAACCACTAATATCCCTCGTTCTATTACTTACCAGATAAGATTATATTTGAACTGAAGCAAGCAGATGTTTACCGTCATAGCTTGCAGATTACATTCGAACTCAATTTCATCAGTGAGAAGCTGTGAAGGATGCACCAGTGTCACCTGGGTGACACACAGTTCCCCTTGATGTTCTGCAAGTTATGTTTCCTCCTTACACCCTTTACAATCCTTACAAATACCATAGAAGTTAGTGCTAGTGGAAACAATAGTAAATCCTTCTATTTCTTCAGCTATCTTCATCGAGTAATCCAACAATTGTTCGGAATTAAAATCTTCCATCCTGCCACACTCCCGGCAGATTAGATGGTGATGTGGAATGAAATTCGCTTCAAATCTTGAGACTCCTTTTACATTTACCTCCTCCAGTAACCCTTTCTCCGTAAGGAATTTAAGATTTTTATATACGGTAGCCTTGCTTATGCGAGTCAGCTTTTTCCTAACTCCATCGTAAACTTCGTCTACAGTGGGATGACCCGTATGTTCTCTCAGGAAATCAAGGATTTCGACTCTCTGATTTGTATATTTCATGTCAGCTTGTTCTGTGGACTTCATTGCTATCCAGCCAAATTACCTGTGAAAACAGGTTATTTAGATATACATGATACCCATTACTAAATGATATTTAGTATTATTTAACAATTACTATCATTTTCGGTGGTTTAATTATGAGAGTCTCAGACTGTAAGGATCATAACAATTATTACATTATAGACATTTATACTTTCATTTATATTTATTATAGTATATTTGAGAGATATACAGACTTTGTATAAAAAATTCAAAATTTATTATTTGAATCTTACAGGCAATAAATTTCCAAGGATCAAGCATGACAATAACTGACCAATACATGAGACAGATGATAACAAAACCTAAAGAATACACAATTGTTATCTTGAAGTCAAAGCAAAAAAGAAACGAGCCAGAAGCTGAAAAAATAATCGAACTGGGAAGCTTTTACGGGAGAGAAGGAAATAGTGGAATGAATAAGAATCCCAAGATAGGGACAAAGACGCTCAGGTGTAATCTTCACTTATGAAACACTCTTTAGATTCGTTTTTCCCTTTCGTGTGGTGCGCGATATCTTTGTATTTACGCCTGCGAATGCCCCATCAGATACCCTCCGAAACCTATTACCCAGAGTAGGATCGGATAAGCAATCCATCTTTCAAGCCCACCGATGCCGAAAGTTGCAAAAGGGCTTGAGTTTTCCAGAAAATAGTAAAGAAACAAATCCAGCAGAGCAATACCTCCGAGAACGGCCGAAAAATAGTTTAAAGGTAGTTTTTCTACTCTGGAACTTGCAATTGCAGCCAAACCTCCCATAATAAAGGTTAAAAGTGCGAAAATTCCATGGATGGCTCCGTAGCTCCCGTTGAAAATGCCTACACCCAGGACTCCGACGCCAAAGAGACACAGAGGAAAAGTGACCTCTTTCATTCTGAAAGTATTGTGAACAAGATAAGAAGAAATTATGATAAAGAGGCCGCAAACAGCCATTGAAGCGCTGAAAATGCTTGAAGAAGGTTGAATAATGACGCTGTTGGGCGGCTCGGTTGCGCCCAGGTCACTAATCATGTTCTGCGACGTGCTATATCCTGGATAAAGGGTTTCAGCCGTGATTATTCCGAGAAAAGCCAGCACACCTGCACAGAATAAAAGTGCTCCGGCAATATTTGCGTACTTCAGATGAGAATCTTGTCTATCAGCCATGGCAATCGATCAATTTAAGGTATTATTGGTGCTCACATTTCATCAATTTAATATTAATACCCATCTATTTATCCAATACATCTATTTTCTTGACACTGGGCGCTAGTTTTTTTGCCGTTAACTAACCGACTGCCTATTAAATGAAAGGAGAGGTTTGAGACGAGGGATTATTTCACTTTTGATCCCGGGATGTCTGACCCCGAAAATTGCCATAGTGGAAATCGCCCAGGGCTTTACCATATTGCTTTTATCCAGATCAATTCTGAGTATAATTTTTTTTATGGCTATTTATCTTTTGGAGAGGCTTTTAAAGGATCTAATCTGAAAAGTAGTGTCGTAAATAACAAGATTACAATACCTGTACCCCACACAAGTGGGTCTCTGATAATATTCAGGAGCACACCTATAATGAGCGCTAATACTCCTACTGCCAGCAAAATATTAGCCTTTTTATTCATTACTTTTCCCCCATTTGTTTTCTTTTGAATTAGATCCATCCGAAAAGGATTGTACCTTTTTTATGTCATTGAAGACCTTTTTACGGCTATCGGCTCAATCAGACTTTAACATGTTTAAGGACGCTAGCTCCAGGGGATTTCTTGAAATCCGTCCTGTATTCAACAAGATCGATCTCGCAACCGTCTCCGATGTCAACGGAATCTCCACGTACTACGTTAGCCGCCGTATGTTCCAGGTAGATATCATCCCCCTCGATTGTATTCACTTTGAGATGGGCTTTATAGAGATTAAGCGGATTGAAAATAGCAGCCAGGATTTGCATTATTTTGTTGTCTCCTCCCCCTTTCTGAATATGAATTTTACTCCCGCCTATCTCTTTTGCTTCCGAAGGCCCGTACAGCTTGATATTAACGTCTTCTACGTTCAATGTCTCATTAATGTTAAAGGCTCCTTTGAGGATAATGGCCTCGGCTTCGCATTTGCTGCTGACTTTTAATTCGCCATTGATTTCCAGTTCCTCGGAAGAAACATTGCCTTTGACAATCAATCTACCATTTGACTTTATCTTGTCTACGGACATGTTCCCATCAACCTTTAACTCACCATTAACATTTATGTATTCAGACTCCAGGTTGCCTTTAACAGCAGCAGAACCATTTATCTCACCAGTATTTGCTTTCAGGCTGCCGATTTCGTTTAATACGCCGTTTACCTTTATTTCCAGACAATCGAGGTCGCCATCTATTGTCATATCTCCCTGGAAGTGTACGCGCTTATAAACTCCCCCGGGTGAGGTAATTCTTCCTGTATATTTTATATCCTTACGAAGCTCCGTGCTCATGATCTACCCTCCGTTAGCTAAAGTTGATTTTTAGTTCTTCTATACAGTTTGCTATATTGATGTTAAATACAATACTAGTCCCAGTCTCGAAATAAAACTCACAGGGGCTCGAAATTAAAAAACAGCTAGATATGCCCATTTTTCTTAAGAAAATGAGCTCGCAAGTCCTGCCCTCATATTTTTTATAATGCTCTTCCAGGGTCTCCAGCAAAAGCCGGCCTTCCTCCAGGCTGATACTTCCGGATTGTAATGCCTTATTCAAAATGCGGGCATACAAAATTTTCTCGAAAGAAAACATCTCGATGTTGCCATATAATCCGGTTAAGAAGTCCATCGTCGACTTATTAACTACACTGCGCTCGACCATCTCATCTTTTGACAGATGCATTGCTTCCAGATTCGGAGAGAATATCCCCGCCATGTCGTCCAGTGAAAGGTCTTCTTTCATGCTCTGGATCTTAGCAATCCTATCAAGGATCTTAGTCCTGGGAAAAAATGTTTCCTGTCCGGTGAAAGTGGATTTTTTTATGAACCATTCTTCAGGTATCAGGTTCTTACGCTTCCACCGATATAGAGCACCATAAGAGATCCCGGTAATTTCAAGCAGTTCCTTTTTAGATATCAGGTTTTCATCCATACATTCAACCTCGATAATCGTAACATAACATTGTTATACTGAAGCTATAATATATAAAGTGTTGCAAAATCGGGAAAAAATTTAATCCTGCATCTTTTCTGCATTCAGGGGCAGGAATTTAAATAAGGAAGTTAAACCCATTACTCTCTAAGTAAGTCGTACACATAACTCCCAGGTGCTTTTGCAAGTGCAGCAAAAGGCTGGTATTCGAAGTTGTCTTTGGTACACTTCGCTAAGTGACAGAGGAGATTCGTAAAATGGAAAAAACAAAAATATTGGAATATGTTTTCAAAGCCCTTCTTATCTTTATACCGCTGAGTCTGCTGGCAGAGTATTTGCACTCTTCGCCCATAGCAATTTTTATTTTAGCCTCGCTTGCGATTATACCACTTGCGAAATTTATCGGTGAATCGACAGAGGAGATTTCGGCATATACTGGCCCGGCGTTGGGCGGGTTATTAAATGCCACTTTCGGGAACGCAACAGAATTAATCATAAGCTTTTTTGCCCTGCAAGCAGGACTTACTGAAATGGTAAAGGCATCCATTACGGGAGCCATCATTGGAAACCTGCTTTTGATTTTGGGCATGGCATTTTTCTTTGGAGGTCTTGGAAAAGATCAACAGGAATTTAATACGACAGCAGCAAAGACAAGCGCCTCCACTCTGTTACTTGCAACTGCAGCTATTGTCATGCCGGCAGCTTTCGTTTTGACGTCTGAAAATCCTTCAGCCGTAATAATTGAGACATTGAGTATCGCAGTTTCGATCATTATGGCGGTGTCGTATCTTGCAAGCCTGCTTTTCTCGCTTTACACCCACAAGCATTTATATACTGCCGATACGGCAGAATGCACTGCCAGGTGGAGTGTCAGAAAATCTATTGCAGTTCTGCTCACAGCAACTATTGCGGTTGCTGTTATGAGTGAAATTCTGGTCGGATCCATAGAACCGCTGGCTGAAAGCCTCGGCTGGACGGAACTTTTCATAGGTATGATTTTCGTAGCAATTATCGGAAATGCTGCAGAGCATGTCTCTGCCGTCACAATCGCTATCAAAGGCCGGATGGATCTTGCGCTCCAGATCGCAGTCGGCTCGACAACCCAAATAGCTATGTTTGTCGTACCAGTCCTGGTGTTTACAAGTTATTTCTTTGAGACACCGATGAATCTTATTTTCACCACCTTCGAACTTGCATCCATTGTTTCTGCGATCTTTGTGGTCAATTCTATCATAGAAGACGGCAAAAGTAACTGGTTTGAAGGATTACAGCTTCTGGGGACATACGGAATAATTACTATTGTCGCTTTCCTTCATCCATAAGAAAAAAATAAATCAAATGATTATCCTTTTTTTGGGAATCTTTCATCCGAATAATTTCATATACAATTAACCATAATTAAAACCACATGAAAGGGTTTTGTATTAATATCGAATCAGCCACTTTGGAAAATAGCAATTATCGCAAGGTACTCTATACCTCAAAGCACAGCCAGCTGGTACTTATGAGCCTCAAACCCAAAGAAGAAATCGGGATGGAAGTACATGAAGAAAACGACCAGTTTTTCCGCTTTGAGTCAGGAGAGGGGAAGTGCATAATTGACGGCAACGAATATGAAGTCGGAGACGGGGTTGCAGTGGTTGTGCCGGCCGGAGCGCAGCATAATATAATCAACATCTCGGAAACTGAAGAACTGAAACTCTATACTATCTATTCGCCTGCACATCACAAGGATCAAATAGTGCGCGCCACAAAGGCAGAAGCCGAAGCCAATGAAGCGGAATTCGACGGCAAGACTACGGAATAAGGTCAAAGAAGCAGGATAAAAGTTTTCGATAAAAGTCTTAGATCTTACTTAATAATATGGAGATGTTATCCAGGTCTTATTTTTACTGGAACTAATAATTATCGTTCCCAAACCAGTCAAATAAGACTTTCACCTTTTCCAATGTTATTACGTTAACCTTTATCAATTTTTTGAATAGCCTCCGCAACAGAGGCGACCATTATAGAATTATCTTAAAGGTAAGCC
>CAWFUY010000055.1:0-25326 GCA_963818955.1 uncultured Methanosarcinaceae archaeon
GTAGTTTCGAGACAGCCTGCAAATAACACTTCTTTTTTCTATTCTTCAATTCAATTAAGGGTAGGCCGCACTGCGTGCGTGACAATCTCGGTTTAAGATGCGAATAATGTTGCTTTGGTTCTTATCTCACAAGCGAAAGAAAGCGGTTTTATGAATTGATTTTCTAACAGCGAGCAGATATGAACGTTGTAAGTGATTATATAAATTTAGAAAAAAACAGGATATATTAATAATTTACGCAAATTATATTCGTGATGAATAGCTTTTGAATAGCTTTTGAATAGCTTTTGAATAACTTCTGAATAGCTCAGGATCATAAATTCGGGAAGCGAAGCTCGGTTGAAAATTAATTTGATTGTGCTTCAATTTCGTGCAAAATCTTTACGATTAGAGGTTTCAGGAAAGGAGCATCATTTACGGCTGTATCCCAAACAACTTCAAGATCGACTCCAAAATAGCCGTGTACTACTTTATCTCGAAATCCAGCCATATCTCTCCAGGGAACTTCAGGATGCTTAATTTTTAAGGAATCTGGTAAATTCTTTGTTGCTTCTCCAATTATTTCAAGGGCTCGTACTACCGCATATATTGTTTTTGTATCATTGGAAAATTCTTCAAAATCAAACCCTTTAACAAAGTCTTCTATTTTTTCAATTGAATCGAGTATATCCATTAAAAAATCTATGGAATCCCTTTCTTCTGCTTTCATAGAGCTTCAACCTCACTAAGGATTCGCTTTCCAATATTGGGTTTAAGTGCGCTCTTCATTACCAGGTCAACCTTTATTCCCAAAAGGTTGCTCAGATAATTTTCCAGTTCAATGTATTTCAGAAGTCCGGGCTTCTTATCAAATTGCACCAGAACGTCAAGGTCACTATCTTCGGTCTGCTCCCCACGAATATAAGAGCCAAAAATTCCGAGATAGTTTACGCTATATTTTTCTTTTAACTCAGGCAGATTTTGCCTTAATATTTTCATAAAATGATCTGCATCTTTTAGCTCTTGAGAAGGCATTGTTTCTGGAATCCTCCACGATCTTCGCTGAAATAGCTAGAATCTGAATTACTGCTAACAAGTATGTGTATCATATATATTTGTCATTTTCTCCAATGTGTGGTTTAAATAGACTTCGGACTTTTTTGAGTGCATTGAACCTGTCAGAGAATCCTTTATCTAATAGGACTTACGCGGTTGAATCGTTATTTTTAAGAGTATCTTAAAATACGATTAATTGTATATATTTATGTATATACAATAAGTAAAATCTTTGAGCTGAAGGACATAAATCCTGCTAAATGTACTGAATTTGATTATATCAATTTTCTAATTGCTTCTTCTCGAGTCTTTAGCTGTACCGAAGCATCTAAATGCAGCTTTTCTGATTCGACTAGTCCAGCTCATGATTCTTTTACTCGACTGCTTGAAAGACAACCTCCTGATACTGATGCTTTATGGGAAGAAGTAAAAAATCTTGTCACTCTAGAAATCGGTTTACTTATTATCGATGATACAACTCTCGATAAGCCATATGCTAAACACATGGACCTTGTTTATCGGCAATGGAGCGGTAAACATCATCAAATCGTAAATGGAATCAATCTTGAAACCATTGTCTGGACTGATAATGAATCAATAATTCCAATTGATTTTAGAATTTATGACATAAACACAGACGGAAAAACAAAAAATGATCATTTTCTTGATATGTTAAATGTAGCAGAAGAACGTGGTTTTTCTCCAGAATTTGTTTTGTTTGACACATGGTATTCCAGTTTAGAGAATCTAAAGGCGATCAGGAAAAAAGGATGGCATTGGCTAACAAGGTTAAAGAAAAATAGGTTGGTCAATCCTGATAACACTGGTAATATTGCAATTGAATTGGTAACTATTCCACCAGAAGGAATGAAGGTTCATCTGAAAGGATACGGTTTTATTAAGGTATTCCGGTTTGTTTCCAAAGATGGAGACACGCAATACTGGGCTACAGATGTACTGAATATGCAAGAAGAAGAGAGAAAAGAATTAGCAAAGAAAGCCTGGAAAATCGAAGAATATCATAGGGGAATAAAACAATTTTGTGGAGTAGAGAGATGTCAGGCAAGAAGAAACAACATTCAGAGAGCACATATACTGATGGCAATAAGAGCATTTCTTAGATTTGAAGTATGCAGAATAAGAAAAGGTATCTCATGGTTTGAAGCAAAGATGAACATTGTAAGAAATGCTGTTAATCAGTATATAAGAAATCCAGTACATTTTCTATTCTAAAAATTACAAGTACTTTTAAAGTTGCCTGTAAAGCAGGCAACCGCGTAAGTCCTATAGTATTAATAGTTCGTGTTTTTCTCAGCATGATAATACAGGTCCCTTTTAAACAATGGGGTAGTTTCCGAAAAGTTGAATCATTAAAAAAGCAAACTGTTTTGACTAATTGGGAGCTGGTAGAAACTTGAAATGCCTCGATCTTTGCTGAAGTGCCGGTGGCTGCTCGATGGGTTATCATCAAGCAGGTTTCAACTCTTTATAATTCTTGATTTTATATGCAAAGCCTTACCAGTGAATTAGTTTTAATATGGAAACGACATACCAAAACACGTTCGTTAATATAAATAGAACTCCAACAAAGCAACATATAGCAGATAATCTGGATAAGAAAATATCGGTAATATTACTTGATCTAAAATTAACTAATCCAGATTGTTTGTAATCCGGCTTCGTATGTTTAGACATATTGTTTAATATCGATTGTTTTCGTCTGTTAAAAAATGAAATAAATTCTTTTCCTTCTCTTGGTGACAGAACATGATTAGCAAAAATATGCCTATTTCTTTCTTCTAAATCGGATAAAACGAAACAAACATAGTCTTGTCCGGCTAAGAATTTTTGTATAAATCTGTTATATAGAGAAACAACGCAAGCCACGAAGATAAAACCTATACCCAACATTGATGGAAAAAAAGTTGAATCATGAAATAACTGACTTATTATACCTAAAACACCAAAAAACAGTGAAAAGATACCAATCATCAGATTCCATCTAAATTTATCTAGATGCAAATATAAATCTATATAATTTCCATATACTTGGTCAATACTTAGATCATTATCTGGCTTTATTTCCATCTATTATCAATATTACTGATATTAAAAAAGATATAAATATTTTATCTGGATAAAATCAAATAAATTAAAAAGGTTTTATAAATTTAAGGAAATAAACGGCTATTAATTTATATATATATATATATATATATAGATATAAATTAGAATGTTATTTTAATCAATCAATTGAACTTTCTAAGCTGACTACATTTTTATCCCCGAAACTTTGCAGCAGATTTCGGATACCCCAATACCCCGAAGACTTGACAGGACCTTGTAATGAGATATCTCAATGTAAAATGGTGTTTTTATTTATCCTATTAATATAATATATCTAGGACTTACACGGTCGATATCTAAAAATCAAATGCATACGGCATTATCGAGAGTATTGAGATTTAAACTGCTGAGCACTTATTGATGCTATTTTTCAATTCAACCGCAAGTCCTAATATTATTAAATAGAACGTCCCGGTTTATCATGAGCATAAAGAAAAACAAACTTGCTACGATTAAAATTTACTAATTTTTCATTATCAGTAAACATTAAAAAACTAGACCTATATGTTTTTCATAGAATTTTTGCATTTACCCTTCACTTATCGAAGGAAACAAGTGTATTCCTATATGCTTTGGACTGATTTTGTTTGCAAACGCATAGGCAAAAATCTTGAAAATCGATTTTTGCAGTGGAACCATTCAAGCAGAGACAGTATTATTTTTCAGTCTCCGGAACATTGAGTATCACAAGAATTTCGTCTTTTAAAGCAGGAATATCGACTTTCACAGTATGCCAAACGTCTTCCAAATTAATTCCGAAATAATGATGGATCAATCGATCCCTCATTCCAGCAATATCACTCCAGGGGACTTGAAGATACCTTTTTCGGAGATCCTTGGATAAGTTTTTGGTAGCTTCACCTATTATCTCAATTTGCCTTATCGTCCCATCT
This sequence comes from uncultured Methanosarcinaceae archaeon, assembly GCA_963818955.1. Lineage (GTDB taxonomy): Archaea > Halobacteriota > Methanosarcinia > Methanosarcinales > Methanosarcinaceae > Methanosarcina. The sequence continues at coordinate 4,056 of CAWFUY010000055.1, forward strand.
TGAACTAGATTGTTGGACGAAAAATCTTCTTTTTCATACCCTCAGTATATTCTTCAATACGTTCAATTGAATCGAGGATATGGCTAAGGTAAACCGAGTCACCCTTTCTCATGCTGAGATCACTTTTGCCTCTTTTTTAATTCCTTCAATAAGGTACGGACTTATCGACCCCTCGGTTAGTAAATCGACTTTTACTCCAAGAAACTCCGATAACTCCCTCTCGATTCTGGCCATAGTGAGCAGACCTTTCGCTTCGGGAAACTCTACAAGAACGTCGATATCACTTTCTGGTCTTTCTTCTCCTCTTGCATAAGAGCCAAAAATAGCTACCTTTGTTGCTCCTTCCTTCTTGAGGAACGAAGAGATTTTTTCGAATAACTCTCTATTCTGGGAAACACTCTCCATATCAGCATAATTTCGTTTGTTACAATTTAAACATGTCCTGGGAAAGAGAACCAATTGTTTTGTCCTGGGATCATATTTCTAAAGGATGTATTATATCTGGGGTAGTGACTTTTCTATTATATTTATGGATACTCAAAAAATGGCAAAAATATTTAAGGCTCTATCTAACCAAAACAGATTAGAATTATATTTAAAAATAGTAAATGGTTCTGATGTTGGTTATAAGAATGAATGTTTTGTTTCTGATATCATACATTCGCTAAATATTGGTGCACCTCTATTTCTCACCACATTAAAGAATTAGCAAATGCTGGGCCAATAACTACTGAAAAAAAGGCCAATTTTTAATTTGTAGAGCGAATCAAGAGTTAGCTGAAGAAGTCAGGAAATTATTAAGGAAGTTTATTATGAAAATTTTTTATTTTACGGGTACTGGGAACAGTTTATATGTTGCTAAAAGATTTGGAGGAGAACTGTATTCCATACCAAAGGTACTGAAAAGTAATGAATTGTGTTATGAAGATGAAAAAATTGGTATCATATTCCCTTGTTACGCATTAGCTGCTCCGAGTATTGTTCGTGAATTTATTGAAAAGGTTACCTTGAAAAGCCCTTATATTTTTGCGATTTTAACATATGGCAATATGATTGCAAATGGTGTTGGTTGGTTCACAGAATATGCAAAAAAGAATAACATAACCATACACTATGCAAACAGCTTACTTATGGTTGATAACTACTTACCGATCTTTGATATTGAAGAACAGAAAAAAAAGCCAAAATACATAGAAGAAAATTTAAACATTTTAATAATGGATGTTTCGGAAAGTAAGAAACATATTCATAAAGGTTCAGCATTAGATTCCTTTTTGACCAGCGGATTACAACATCTAATGAAGCTAATTCCTAATTTTAATTCACCAAAAAATTTCTCTATCAATGATAAATGTAATAGTTGCGGGACATGTACCAAAGTGTGCCCACGAAATAATATTTCAATAGATAAAGAGTTTATAAATAGTAAACCGATTTATGGAGATACTTGTGAATTTTGTCTTGCCTGTATTAATCTATGTCCGCAGAAAGCTATTAAACTTAAAACAGATAAAAACCCTAATTCTCGATTTAAAAACGAAAATGTGACTATAAAAGAAATTATCGATTCTAATAGCTAATAGCTAATAGCTAAAATTAGAGATACTTTTTTTGAAAAAATAAACTCTTATCTCTTTAAAATTAATAGACTGACTTATCTCAAAATATCCGGCAATCAGAAAATCATTTCGAGATTAAAAAAGTCGACCACGGAGTAAACTATATTGATACGGCCTGGCCTTATCACATGGGGCAGAGCGAGATATATTTAGGTCGTACGCTTGCTGACGGATTCGAAAAAAGGTTAAACTTGCTACAAAGCTTCCTTCTCTGAAATGCTATAATTCTCAGTCAGTTTGTAACTTATCACACCAATTAGTAAACTGTTGAGATCACTAACCTTGCAACAAAGAGCACTTATTTTTATCTAACTGTCAAAGTCAGGGTAGTAATATATGAAAAAAAGTTATAAAGATGATTTGACATCAGATTAAGGATTTCTACAACGTTTTTCTTTATACAGCTTTTAAATGGGCTTAGAATAACTTAGAATCTTTTATTTATTGGGAAAAACTTATACACATTTTAACTTCTGAACAAAGTTATATACTTTTGACTCAAAATCTCTTTGGAAAAATGGGGAAATTGCGAGTAGTGGTTATAAACGTAGTATATATACTACAGACTTTTTCTCCTTTAACTTTTTGATTAACTTTTGTATTAACATTGATTTTTAGGTTAATACCATTATTGAATTTATAATGAATATTCGGTATGAATACATAACACAATTTGAAATCGGAGGAACAAAATGTCAAAAAGTAAGTTCATAGCCATAGTATTATTTAGTTTGATTCTGGTTGGGACAATCTCATTTGTAACGGCAAACATTGTAGATAATCCGCACTTAAAAGAAGTTTCAGCGCAAGCTTCAAGCAGTGCGACTGCGAATAAAGCGTTTACTGGTAAACTAACTTACCTGGGCCCCTGGACAGGTTCGGATAATAATTTACTTACTATAAAAACCTCATCTGGCTCTTATCGTCTTTCACTTGTATCCGGAAAAGGGGATCTTGAAATGGCTTGTTGGATTACACTTAACTCAGCCATGACGGCAAACGCACAGATTACGGTGTACACAGACGCTAAAGGTCATGTATATATGGTAGATTGGTACAGAACATAAACCTTAAAGGAACTGTGTAGAATATTTTTTTGATAAGAGTTGTGCCTAACATTGTTCTATCTGAAATTAGTTCGCGTATTCAAGAATTTAGACATATTATGACTGAGTCTCTTAGAAGCTCTCAAAGTCTCATCAAAGCATCTTTGAAGCGCTTTGTAACCTCTTCGGGACTCAGGGGAATATTTGGAGCTTTTGTATTTCCCGGCTTCAAGATTACATGGATGAAAGAAAGTTCTTTCTTTGAGCGGAAATTCTTGAAGGCTTCTATTAGCCCTTCTCCGCTATTCACTTTAGCCGTATTCTGAATTCCGCATGCGTTTGCCAGGATTTCCAGATCTATATAGCGTAAGGCACAGGTTTCCTGCGAGCCTGTGGACCCGTAGGCGCCATTATCCAGGGCAATTATTATCAGGTTATTCGGGGCTTCCTTACCTATCTCAAGAAGGGCGTTCGGGTTCATAAGAAGGCTTCCGTCGCCATCAAAAACCACTACTTTCCTTTCGGTACGAATGGCAAGCCCAAGGCCTATGGAGGATACGAGTCCCATAGAGCCAAACATATAATAATTTAGGTCTCTGTCTTTGCAGGCATAAAGTTCCTTACAGGGTACTCCAAGATTTGTTACTGTAATCTCATCATCCAACTGGGAGGCAAGTGCACAAATTGCATCGTTCCTGAGCATTAATGGTTTGAGGTTTTTGCTTGTCAGGTTAAACCGGCAGGTCCGTTCCATGACCTCGGGTTTTTCGGGTGTGTAGGTTTTCTCCCAGGCACAGCACTCCGAAGTCTCCCATACTTTCGGGGAGATCAGAGCTATATGGGGCCTTAAATTTTCAAAGGCATCCCTTATTACATTTTCAAGAAGAGGAAGCTGTTCCAAATCTTCGATTATTGTATACTTCAGCCCTGCTCCTTCCAGAATGGCTGGCAGGTGTGTTCCAAGTGGGATCTGGGCTTCGATGCCTTCCCCGTAAACCCCGCGCCAGCTTGTAAGTATAGGTAGCGGGATCTTGCAGATTATATTCAGGGACTCCAGAGCGTTAATCATGTTCCCGAGTCCGGTGCTCTGGATCAGCATCATCGGCTTTCCCCCCGCAAGATAAGCCCCGGCACAAATACCGACACCACTTTCTTCTCTTGTTAACCTGATTTCACGAAAATTCTCAGAAACCAGAGGAAGCAGGTTCTTAATCCGGTCACAGGGCAGAGTAGCGGCAAGGTCTATACCTGCTTTTTTCATTATGCTTATAACTTCTTCTTCCGGATTTGCCACGCAAATACCTCATTTGTTTTTCTTAGCTGTTATGTTTTATTAGTTATTATTTTTCTTAGCTGTTAGTTTTCTTAATTATTATTTTTCTAAGTTATACTCAGATATGCAGATCCTCTAAAGGAATATCCGGGCTGCTGGCAGTAGCTATCTGTGGGATCTTGAAAAGTGTAAAATCCTCTTTCAGCCGCTCGTATCCTCCACCTGCTATGTTCAGCAGAATGATCTCATCCTTTCCGACATTTCCGGCCTCTACGGCCTTTAATAGAGAAGCAGCAGCAACGGCTGACGGGGGCAGTATATCGATCCCTTCCAGTGATTCAAAAAGAGCTTTTGCCTCAAGAGCTTCTTCTCGGGTAATTGCGTACATTATCCCATCAGTATCGACAAGTGCATCATAGAGACCTCCGGTGACTCCATAGGGGGGAGCACGGTTGGTAAGGACAGTGGCATAGGTTTCCTCTATCTGCTGCTTAGCATCCTTCATGTCTTGCTCGGGAATAATTTCCCTCCTCTTTGCGCGCCAGGCATTATACATGGGAGCAAAAGGCAGGTTCTGCGCAAGTTGAAGTTTCGGAAGTTTTTGTCCGAAACGCCCGTCAGCTCTCAAGCGAAGAGACGCTTCCCATGCCGAAATGCCTCCGGTACCGCTTCCTACGGCCTGGAAGTAATGGTCAGGCATAGTTCCAATGCTTACTGCCGCATCCAGCATTACGGTGCCCATCCCATCCCTTCGGGCGACGTTCCGGGCTCCGCCTTCAGGAATCATACCAGGCAGTTTCGCAATCCTTCCTGCGAGGTTGATAGCATCGGTATAGTCATTTCCCGGGCTCATGCCTATCAGATGAATGGATTCGGACGGCTCTTCGGGCAGCCACAACTGAGAGATTCCGGAATCAGGAACTACAATATAGACGTCTATTCCTGTCATAGCCGAAACATGGGCAAAAGCTCGACCCGTATTACCGGCCGAGGCAAGTACTATGGCTTTTCCCCCGCTTTCTTTGAGAAGCTGCATTGTCGGATATGCTTCAAGTTCCTTAAAACTGCAAGTTTTGATAAAAGCATTTCTTTCAGGCCAGTATCCGCTGAACCCGATATAAAGGTTGGAAAGCCCGAGTTCCTTTGCAAGTGCCTCACTTTTGTATGTGATAGGTCCGGCATCCGTAGTAAGTTCCTCCCGGATCGGAAGCCAGGAATAAAACCTGCCTATCCCGGGCTGTTTTCTTAATTCCAGCTTTTTTTCGCAGTATTCCGCCCGCAAAAGGGAATCATCGTTTTCACAGGTGAGCCTATACTGCTGGTCGTATGCTGTTCCGCACTTAAGACATTTCAGAGTGAATTTTCCCATTGCTATCACAGAAAATTGGATTTCTCTTATTAAATATATATTCCCGAAAGTTGAATGAATCTCTTTTTTTATCCTTTTTGTATAATACAGCAACTGTTATTATAGAAAAAAACAATTTATAATTGGGGATTAATTTGATAAGAGAAGCCATGTTCTACGAGAAACTCGGTGACAATAAAGTACACTGCAGCCTATGTGCACAGAGCTGCAGAATTGCACCCGGGAAAAGAGGTTTTTGCGGGGTAAGGGAAAATAGAGGAGGCGACTTATACACCCTTATTTACGGCACTGTCTCAAGCGAAGCCGTAGACCCTATCGAAAAGAAGCCGCTTTATCACTTTTATCCAGGTTCTTATGTTTACTCTGCAGGTTCAATAGGATGTAATTTCCACTGTAAACACTGTCAAAACTGGTCAATATCTCAAGCCTCTTTGGAAAGCGCATATACTATTGACATCCTCCCGGATGAGCTTATTGAAAGGGCACTGATTTCAAAATCAAGATCAATTGCCTGGACATATAACGAGCCTACAATCTGGCACGAGTACACTTCAGAGTGCGCCAAACTGGCAAAAAACGCAGGGCTTGGAACAGTCTATGTGACAAACGGATATATAACTCCGGGACCTCTCCGCAATATAGCACCACATCTGGACGCTGCAAATATCGATATCAAGGCTTTCAATGAGAAATTCTATCACGATGTAGCCAGTGCGAAACTTGGCCCTGTACTGGAAGCTACTGCCCTTGCAAAAGAGCTGGGAATCCATGTGGAGATCACCACCCTTATAATTCCGGGAGTTAATGATTCCTTTGAAGAGCTAAGGGAACTTTCAAAGTGGATCTACAAAAATCTGGGACCTGAGACTCCTCTCCATTTTACACGTTTCCACCCTCAGTATAAAATGCAAAATCTTTCTCCGACACCAGTGAAAACCATGCAGGAAGCCTGTAAAATCGCTACTGAAGAAGGACTTAAGTATGTCTACATGGGCAATGTCCCGGGGACTGACCGTAATAATACATTTTGCCCCAATTGCGGGAAACTGTTAATCGGCCGCGGGATATTCGCGATTGAAAAATACGATATAACACCTGAGAAGACATGTCCCAAATGTGGGGAGAATATTCCAATAGTAGGGGAATATGTCGAGCCAAAAGCGTTGGATGAACATATGTATTGAAAGTCATACTTTAAAAGAAAATTTAAGAGTAGATTGCTATCTACTTTTCAATTGTTCGCTTTCTCAGAAAAAAATACTTACTTTCAAAAACATGCTTATTCAAAAACATGCTTATCATATCCTTCTTTAAAGATTTTCGTGATTCCTGCTCTCAATGAAGGGGTAAAATTTTCAGGTGCTGTTTCAATAGCACTGTAAAGTTCATCAAGCTCTATCCAATTTACGGAAATCATCTCTTCAATATCAGGCCTGATTAATTTAACGGTTTCTGCAGGACACATACCTAAAAATACTGTATGGAAAGCTCCTCCTTTTTCTACAAGGCAGGGAATTCTAAACAGCTTACGGAAAGGAACCAGGATCCCTATTTCTTCGGGCATCTCTCTTTCCATGCAGGCTTCGTAGGTTTCATTCCCAACTGTGCCGCTTACCGAATATGTGTAGCGGTTAGGGTACCATTTTTTCCAGGGTGCTCTTCTCTGGATAAGCATTTTATTTTCAGGATTGAGAAGAATGAGCTGCGAAGCCCTATGGATATAATTTCCTGAGTAAAACTCCTCACGCTCTCGCAGGCCTAGAAAATTATCGTCTCTGTCGACTTCACAAATCATCTCTGTCAAAAAATGTCTCCTAACAAAATAGTTCCTTTCTACTTTGTTTGATATTCTTTCACTTAAGAATAAAAAAATTTTTCGGTTCAAATAAAAGAAAAGACTTCTAAGTAACGGACTCAATAAAAGCCATAAACAGAAAAAAAGAACCTGCTCTTAAGGATGGGAGACTTCTTTTGGCCTCTCACTGGATTTCTGAATTTCGTCTAGAAGCTGGTCGTCGGTCTTGCCTCTTACATCAATTCCGAGCTTTTCAGCGGTTTCCTGCACTTTGGTTTTCTTTGGGGCTGTGGGCTCACTTATTGATTTTTCGAACTCCTTCAGGCTCAATTCGGATTCTTTCTGGGCTTTTTTGAACTCTCCCATTGAAGTCCCCATAGAGCGGGCCAGTTCCGGGAGTTTGGTTGCCCCAAAAAGAAGCAGGACTACTCCAAAAATCATTATAAGCTCTTGTGTGCCTATCATAGCTTTACCTCGTGTTTTTCGTTTTATATAAATTTAGCCTTGTGAAGGTAATAACTTTTGAAAGTACTGATCTGAGAATTGCCATCTTTTAAATCTGGTTAATTTTTATGAGAGATAAAATCTTATTTTTAAATCATATATTTGATATTTTACAGTTTAGGCTTAATATCTGGCAATGTTTCATACTATTTAAGTCTTCTTATTCGGTTCGCTCTTTTTCGAACACTTTTCCCTCTAATTCGCTTACTTAGAGGTGTCAATAGCCCCGGATTTTCTCCTTTTTGGGGTCAATTCCTTCAGAAGTGTTTTTCCTTTTTTACTCATTTTTCAAAGTATTGGTCTGAAGTTTTTCTTTGTCTTCCTCTTTATCCTCAGGGGTGAGTTTGTTTTCAGTGGCTTTTTTAGTAAAGGCATCGAAATGATTAAGCTCCAGTTCAGCTGCGCGCTGAGCTTTTTTGAACTCCCCTGCCGCACTTCCCAGAGATCTTGCAAGCTCCGGAAGTTTCTGCGGCCCGAAGAGGAAGAGTGCAGCAATCAGGATTGCAATTAGTTCGGTAGAACCTATCATAAGTTGTTATTATCAATATTCAAATATAAAAATGCTTGTAAAACGATCGGCAGACAAGCCTTCTTTGTGATATTTTAAATAATCTTGGCTTTTTTAAAGGTCAATCACATTCAATCGCCTGGTTTGTATTAAAATATCCGAACCAGTAATAAGCTGAACTCAAAAAGGACTGCCAGCAAAAGCGCGACGACTATCTGAGCAATAAATGTCGGATCAGGCGAAAGGAAAAGAGAGAACGCCAAAATTGCACTGTAGATAATCATCCGCTGCTTTTTAAGGGTCTGGTACTTTACAAGCCCCAGCTTTACTGCAAAGACTACCAGTAGGGGAAGCTGAAAGACTATTCCAAAACCTGCAAGGATTGTAGTCACAGCAGAGAGGGTATCATCGACTGAAAGCTGTGCTGTCGCCATATCTCCTGAGAACATGAGAATGTATTTGAACATCAAAGGCAGGACAATGAAGTAGCCTAATGCTACTCCGAATATGAAAAGCAAGAAAGATATTGGAATAACCTTAAGGAAGAAACGCTTTTCATTCGGGTAAAGTCCTTTGCCTGCAAACCCATAGAGCTGATAGAAGAACATTGGAACCGTAATTGCGAGGGCAAAGACCAGGGAGAGCTCCAGGCGGGCCAAAATCCATTCCAGAGGTGAGTATGCTGTCATGTATAGATCGGAGGTTATGAATTCCTTCCAGATCAACTGCATTCCATTTGCCGAGAATGGATAAGCAATAAACACTCCCAGGATGAGACAGATTATAACTTTTGCCAGCCTATCCCTGAGCTCAAACAGGTGAATCATCAAGGGTTCTTGATTATCCCCAGGAACACCTGAAGTATAAGGTATACCTGTTGTTCCAGCAGACGAGGTTCCTTTAGCTGTGTTTTGTGGGTTCATTTTTTCGGCTCTATTTAATTAAGTCTAAACATTAGTATTAATGTATTTATATAATATTGTCTCTTAATATAAGAATGTAATTTGTATTCATCATATTAAGAAATTCTCAACTCCTCAGCGATAGATATCTTTGACTTATGCGATAAATAACTTTGACTATATTAGTATCGCTTTTCCAATGCATTTCACCATATATTTATATTACCTAGATGAGATAGCTGAATATTTGTTGTACTTTATTATAAGATAATAAATGGTTATGGCAATTAATGCATGACAGAACATGTGCGCAATCCGTACGTTATTTAAACATAACCTTGCTCAGATATCTAAAATTATATAGCTAATATTATATAGCTAAAAATATAATATAGCTAAAAATATATATATATAGCTAAAAATATTATATATCTAAAATATTTATATAATAGGTCAATATTTTATTATAATATAATTGAAATATTAATACGATCATTTAAGAGGATAAGGATACCTGGTTATAATAACTGGTATTCCCATATCCCGTTCTTGCTTATAATTTCAGGGAAGAACAAGACGATTCCTTTAACAGCCAGAGAATAGTGGAAAGTTAAGTGAAAAACAATTAAATGAAAAATAATTAAATGAAAAACAAAATAGGTAAAGGAAGAACTATAAAATCCTTTATGCGAAGGTTTCCTGAAAACAGGAAGAATAATTCCTTTTGCTTTTCCGGAAAGGTACTCACATGTCTGAAGCTATTGAAAATCTAAGTGTAATCCTGCTTGGACTGCGAAAAAAGCTAATTGTGCTTGCTGTAGTCCTTTTTACAGGCATTATAATATCCTTTCAGTTTACAGGCCCTATTATTAATAGGATGAAAAATGACCTGCTACCTGAAGGCGCAAAACTGATTTACGTATCTCCCCTGGAAGTAATGATGCTGGAGCTTAAGATCTCCATTATTATCGGATTGCTCATAACCCTGCCTTTGATTGCATTTTACACTTATAGAATTATTTCTCGACGTTACTCAGTTCGGATTCCGGTAACTGTTGGAAAGGGACAATTTATCTTCCTTAGTACAGCAACCATTTTTATGTTTGTCCTCGGGGCAGCATATGCTTACTTCCTGATGCTGCCTATCTTCCTTAAATTCCTCTATCTGGATGCAGCAGAGTCAGGAGTGACTGCAACTTATTCTATCTTCAAATTCATTTCGTTTATTGCAACAACGGTAGCGATCTTCGGCCTGGTTTTTGAACTCCCGATAGTGCTTACCTTCCTAACCCGAAATGGGTTTATACAATACAAGACTCTTGTAACCTACCGCAAACATATCTATGTCCTTGTTATGCTTATTGCAGCTTTTGTTACCCCTGGAACGGATATTTTCAGCCAGATGATGGTAGCCGTTCCCATGGTGATATTCTTCGAAATAAGCTTGATAGTTGCGAGAATTCTTGGAGTGAAAAATAAGATTTCCAAGCCTGATTCATCTATTTCTGCAGTAGGTATTTCGAGAAAGAGTTAAAGGAAACTGAGAGAAGAGAAAGACACTGGGTATAAAGGAAGGTAACATAATTTTTTTTCATTTATTTTTTAAATTTACTTGCTGTAAATTGTCCTAGCTTACTCGAAATTACTTTCAGCAAACTCGGGAAAACCTTATCATAACTGATTCCTATTGAACCTCATGGAACCACAGAACATACGAGCAAACGCACAGGTAATTGTCGCATCCGTTATCTTTGGGTTTGCGGGAATTTTCTTTTTATATGTAAAGGATATGGCAGCAGGGCCTGTGGTTTTTTTTCAGCTACTCTTTGGTTTTCTTGCCCTTACAGCTTACCTGACAACAACAGGAAAAATATCCGGAATCCGGCTCAGAGGTAAAAGAAAAGCCTTGATGCTTCTTGGGATTTGGCAGGCAGCTGTAATGCTTTCTTATTATACTGCTGTTAGCTTTACAAATATTTCAATATCAGTACTATTACTTTATACAGCTCCGTTTTACGTTTTGCTGATGGCTCCCATTATTCTTAAGGAAAAGCCTGGCAAAAAGAGTCTTATAGCCCTTTTTATTTCTCTTTTAGGTGTGCTTATCGTGGTAGGTCCGGAGAATCTAATTTCAGGTTATACCGACGTTGGATTCGGATATCTGTTTGGGATATTAATGGGGTTATTTTCAGGTTTTTTTTATGCCTGTATAATTATGACTTCTCGCTACCTGAGGGATGAGTATTCAGGCCTTGAACAACTTTTTATCTCAAGTTTAGTAACCCTGGTGGTTTTATTTCCCTTTATTTGGAAGACATCCACGTCATCTCTAATTGAAAACCTGCCAGTTCTACTATTTCTTGGAGTAATGATCACGTCTTTAGGTTCCATTCTGTACTTTACCGGGCTTGTTCATGTCAAAGCCCAGAACGCAAGTATAATTTCCCTGTTAGAGCCGGTAAGTGCAATTTTTTTCGCTTATATTCTCTTTAAGGACCCTATTTCATCCGAAACTCTTCTTGGATGTGCATTGATTCTTTTAAGTTCTCTTTTCGTGAGCCTGGACGATGAGAAAAAGATAGAAAGCAAAATCCCTCTAACGGGAAAATAGCTAGGAACCTGTATATCTTTGGGAATAGGTAAAGTTATGGAAAACCAGACTATGATAAAGCTAAAAAGTACAAATAATAAGAATGAGAAAAACTCTAATAATAAAGAAATAGTTTTAAGAAACAGTTTTAAAGAAACAGTTTTAAAGAAACAGTTTTAAAGTTATAGTTCTCAAAGATGTAAGGAAAAAACATTGTAATTAATTAGTTGGAGTTTATAGCATTATTGAAGTAGTTTGTAGACATTAAAGGAGCTTTTTAGTCGTTAATCATTTAATACAATCTTGAATTTGAAACCCAGAAAATATAAAAATATTTATGAACAAACGTCCTGTATTATTATTATCACTAATATATTTCATTTATTATTTGATAAAGGCCTGATCTTTTTATGGTAGATGTAATTAAGGAATTGGAAGCATTAAGGCAGAATTTACTTGACCTGTCCCTTAGAAATAACCTTCTCAATTACCGTCCTTCGCAGAAAAGGACCATTTCAATTACAGGCAATACTCTTTGGGAGATTTATGAGCGATTTGTCCTTCAGGAAAAATCAATGAGGTTCAGATCAAAAACGAGATCAAGAAGAAGCAATAAAACTGAAGAGGGGGAGGAAATAGAGGATGATGACCAGGAAAATGAAGCAGGTTCTTTAAGAACAATTGAAAAATATCTTTCTTTTGAAGAAAAGAATAGGATTCCCAGTTCCCGCTCCGGAGCTTTCCTGGAAACTCCGGATGACAGTGAAACCCTCGATAGAAAGCTTTTTTATGTTTTTAACCAGGCCAACTCGATATTTGAGGAACAGGGATATCCGGTGCTTTACCTGGCTGTAGGCTTCCTGCAGTGGAATGAAATAAAATCTTCGGTAAAAAATCCAAAAGCTCCTCTGCTCCTTATTCCAGTAGAGCTTAAAAGAATAGGCAAGGGTCGAAACTTCACTATCCAGTGGACTGGAGACGAAATATTTACTTCAATCACCTTGCAGGCAAAAATGAAAGAATTTGGGATTCAGATTCCGGATTTTGGGATGCCAGAAGAGGTAGCGGGAGTTGAAGAGTTCTTCAAGTCCATATCTAAGGTCATCCGTGAGAAAGACAACTGGATAGTGCTCCCGGAAGTATATCTGGACCTATTTAACTTTAGAAAATTTGTTATGTATAAGGATCTTGACCCTGCAACCTGGCCAGAGGACATGTCTCCGGCAGACCATCCTCTGATCCGGAAGATTTTTGACCCGCAGGATCCTGAGAGTGAGCATTCCGGCTTTCTGGAAGAAGAAGTTGACCTAAAACTTTCAACAAAAGACACTTATCATATAATGGATGCAGATTCGTCTCAGATTGCGGTTATAGAAGACGTTAAGTCAGGAAAAGACCTGGTCGTGGAGGGGCCCCCAGGGACAGGAAAGTCCCAGACTATAGCAAACACAATTGCAGAACTGATTGCTCACGGCAAAAGTGTGCTTTTCGTGAGTGAAAAGATGGCGGCTCTCCAGGTAGTAAAAGGCAGGCTGGATGCTGCCGGGCTTGGGGAACTCTGTCTTGAGATTCATAGCAACCAGACACGGAAAAAGGCAGTACTTGAGGAACTTGAAAAGATCCTGAACCGCGAATCTCCTGCAAATATAAGCTCCGAGAGGGATATTAATGAACTTGAGAAATTGAAACATGAGCTCAATGAGTATGCTTTATCCCTTAGAGAACCTGCCGGGGGCCTTTATCCCAGCCTTTATTCACTTTATGGAATAAGAGAAAAGATAAAGGCTTATTTTGAGTCCAAAGGCATGAAAATGCCCCGTTATGGATTTCAGGAACCTGAAACCTGGACCCTTGAAGCTTGGACAGAGGCAGAGGCAGTTTTAGAAAAATTAGGCCAATTACTTCCCACTCTCGGAACGGCCCGAAAGAACCCATGGTATGGCTGTAAACCAGGGATTGTGCTGCCTTCAGACCTTGCGGAGATCGAACTTTTAACAGAAGAATGTGCTGCAGCTTTCCAGGCCCTGGAAGTAGCAATTAAAAATCTTAATGAACTCTCTGCAACCTCCAGGCCAAATACTCCGGAGGAAATTGAAGGTATAATCGATGCAGCCAAATTCCTCTTAAATTCTAAACCTTTGCCTGAACAATTGCTGCAAAACCGGGAATGGGAATCCGATTCATCTGATGTGGATACCGAAACTCTGGTTTCGAGGATCAGGCAGTACAGGGAACTGAAAACTTATGTTGATAGGACTTTCCACCCTTCTATATTTAAGCTTGATACCTCGGAATTCGAGAACCTATCCCACGGATTCCTCAAATTTATAAACCCCAGGTACAGAAAGCTCAAAAAAGAAATTATATCCTATTATATCTCAGGAATACCTTCCAATGATAACAGAATCCTGCTAGACCTTGCCTGTATTTCCGAATGTGAGGCCTACCGGCAAGAGCTTGAGAGCGCCGGGACAAAAGGGAAAAAGTACTTCCTGGATTACTGGAAAGGCATTGAAAGTGATCCTGTTCTCCTGGACGAATACTGCAAATTAATACCCCCCCTCCGTAAACTTTTAAAAGAAAACATTTTCACAGATAGGATCTTCAAGCTTGTAAGTAGCGGAATAGACAGTGCTGCTCTGGAATCTGCAATAAATGAGCTTGCTGCGGCGAAGCAAACTTTTTTGCAGTATCTCGAAAAAGTTGGAAACCGCATAGAAGCAGATTTTGGAAAAATGTTTGGAGGCAGCCCGGAAACTGTAAAGTTAAGCCAGTTAAAGTCTCGTACAACTAGGTGGAAAACCGAAACTTCGTCCCTGGTGCTCTGGAGCCAGTACCTCGAATGCCAGCAGGCCTGTCTGGAAACAAAAGCAGCTCCTATGCTGGGAGACATCGAAGCCGGAAAAATAGAACTCTGTGATATGATTCCGGCTTTTGAGGGAAATTATGCCGAGCTCCTCCTGCACCGCACTTTCAGAAAAAGGCCTGTGCTTTCTACTTTTATTCAGGAGCTGCATGAAGGCAAGATTAACAAGTTTGCTGACCTTGACAGGAAAGTTTTGCTGGAAAATAGAAAAAGGATTGTGTGCTGTGCTTATGAGGCGGCCCCAAAACTGACATCAGGAGCATCAAGGGCTTCTGAAGCCGGAATTGTGCTAAATGAACTCAACAGGAAACGGGGTCATATGCCCATCCGTGCCCTGATGAAAAAGGCAGGGGGCCTCATACAGAAAATCAAACCCTGTTTTTTAATGAGCCCGCTATCCATTGCCCAGTACCTCGACCCCAGGAGTACTCGCTTTGACGTAATTATTTTTGACGAAGCCAGCCAGGTCCGGCCTGAAGATGCCGTCGGCGCGCTGCTGCGCGGAAAACAGGTTGTAGTGATGGGAGATTCAAAACAGCTTCCACCTACTGATTTCTTCGATGCTGTGCTTGATTCTCCGGAAAGGGAACCTGAAGACTTTGCTGCCGCAGGAGATATGGAAAGCATTCTGAATGCGTGCAAGCGCAGTTTCCCGGTCAAGACCCTTCGCTGGCACTACAGGAGCAGGCATGAATCATTGATTGCTATTTCAAACCAGGAATTTTATGATAACCGCCTGTATGTTTATCCTTCTCCTATGCAGAAAGATGAACGTTTTGGGTTAAAATTTGTTCATCTTTCGGATTCGGTTTATGATAGGGGCAAAAGTGGTGCCAACAGGCTGGAAGCAAGAGCAGTTGCAAAGGCAGTCTTCGAACACTACAGAAACTATCCCGATAAAAGCCTGGGAGTCGGTACTTTCAATATAAAACAGCAGGAAGTCATCCAGGAAGAAATCGAGGCTCTTCGCAAAGTAAATCCCGGGTTTGACCTTAGTTCGAAAAACGGAAATGTCGAGCGTTTTTTTGTTAAAAACCTGGAAACTATCCAGGGTGATGAAAGAGATGTCATTTTCCTGAGTGTAGGATTTGGTTTTGACAGCAGCCGAAAACTCTCCCTTAACTTTGGTCCTCTTAACCGGGAAGGAGGGGAGAGGCGTTTGAATGTGCTTATTACCAGGGCAAGGGAAAAATGTGTTGTCTTTTCGAATTTTACATCAAGAGACCTGGTTCTGGACGAAAATTCTTCTTTAGGACTTCGATCCCTGAAAATCTTCCTTGAGTTTGCCGAGAGTGGAAAGCTTCCCCAGCCCGCCTGCAGCAGGGAAGACTTCGCTTCTCCCTTCGAAGAGATTGTCTCCAATTTCCTGACAGAGAACGGCTGTGAGGTCCACAGGCAAATTGGTTGCGCCGGGTACAGGCTCGATCTTGCAATCCCCGATCCCCGTAACCCGGGGAGATATGTTCTTGGAATCGAGTGTGATGGAAAGAGCTACCATTCTTCGCGTGTAGCACGAGACCGCGACCGCTTGCGACAGCAGGTGCTCGAAGGGCTGGGCTGGAAAATCTACAGGGTCTGGTCAACGGACTGGTACCTGCACCCGAAAGAAAGTAAAGAAAAACTGCTTGAAGCAACTCAGGAAGCCATAAAGCAGGCAAAGTTGCAAGCAAAATTCAATCCGGAACCTGAAATTTCACCAATTAAAAGCCCTCCTGCATGGGATGAACCTGCAGCTCGAACTAGTCAGGCGAGTAATGATAAAGATGAAGATAGAGATCCTAAAGCGAATAAAAACCATAATGAAGAATTTAATGACTTGCCCGGAGGCTCGCTTTTACCTGATGGTAAGTTTACAGGCCCATTATCTCCTTCCAGTGAACCGGTAGATCGAATTTCAGCTGGGAGGAATATGGAAATTAAAGTTGGAGAGACTCTCGAAGCCGAATTCATCGAGACGAATACTCATTCAACAAATTCCTTTGAGGCTGAATCTGAAGAATTATATTCAGGCTCTCCTCTTGAGTTTAAAGAAGAATTAATAGATTGTTCAGGTGAGGATTTCCTGCCGGAAATGACTTTGAAAGCAGAGTCCATGGCTCAGCTGGCAGATGAAAATTCTCGTAAGAAACCTGTCAGAAAAAGAGAAAAGTCCAGGCTCCTTAAATTCGACGTTGATCCTAGCTCAGAAAAAATAAACACATTTGAGCTTATACCAGAGCCGGAACCTGAAAAAATTAATTTTTACCAGGCATATCCTGAGATTGATTTCAGCACGGGTTCCGAACAGAAGCGGAGACGCAAACGACTTAATGAATTCGCATATATTTATGGCTCGGAGGGGGATTTCGAACCTGAACCTTACCCTGAGGAGGATAATTATACACCAGGCAATGGATGGAATTCGAAAACTGAAATCAATCTTGAGCCTGGTACTTATGCCGATCCTAAAGATGAAGATCGGTTATTGAAAAAAAATAAAGCTGTTGAAGCTTCCGTACCTATTTATAAGGCTTGCCCGTCCTCAGAATTTACACAGTTCGGAGACCTATCCGGGATTTCCGATGAGAAGCTAGAACAGGCGGTTACAAAGATCGTAAAATATGAAGGCCCAATTCATTCAGAGGCCCTGCTCCAGCGGATAAAAGTATTTACCGGAGTTCCCCGGATGCCGGGAAAAACTAAACAGCAGATTATTGATGCTGCAGCTCATGCCGAAACATCAGGAAAAATCCGAATCGAAGGTGAATTCTACTGGCCAGCTTCGGGCCCGGAATGCCTTCTGCGCAGGCGCGACGGCGATTCGTCTGCAAAAATAGAATGGATCTGCGATGAGGAAATAAAAGAAGCTGTCCGTTTTGTCCTGAATTCCCAATATTCGACTCCGCTTGAAGACCTAATCGTCCAGACCGCAAGAGTGCTTGGAATAAAAAGTACACGTAAAAACACATGGGAAAGAATCGAAAAGCTTGTACAATCAGGAATAGACAGTAAAGAATTGACTTTAATGCCTAATGAAATGATTTATTTTATGGAGTGAAATCGCTAATTTGTTGGGAATCAGGGAAGCTTAATTCTTCCCATCAGCATCCCACTTTTTAGTCCCTTCTTACCTTTATTTTTATTCTGTAGTAACAAAGACCATTGCAGCTACGACAGTGGTCCATTTACCGTCTTTGTCGCCTTTTGCTGTCTGGCAGATATGAAATGAATCAAATATATGGCCGCTTGCTTTATACACCTGCTCCCGCTCATGCCAGGCCATCTCAGCATCGAACTCAATACCAAGAGTCGTTGCAAGCATTGTTGCCGCGAGGTCTTCAGCATATTCTCCGGCAATGATTTCTTCTTCTCCAAAAGAGTGATGTTCGGAAATATAGCCGTAATTATCCTCATTTACCGGGACAGCGGTTCCTATAGCTGAAGCCATTAAACGATGAGGCTCATTAGTATCGTTCCGAGCAAGTACACAATGGACAATTCCACCGGGTTTCAGCTCTAAGAGGCCTTCTTCTTTGGCTACGAGTTTACAACTGGGAGGTAGAATACTTGAAACACTCACAAGGTTGAATTTCTCTATTCTTGCAGCCCTCAGCGCAAGCTCGAAAGACGCTAATCTGTCCTTATGTACCCCGGTACCCTTTGTCAAAAACGCTTTTCTTGGGATCATGTTGACTCCTTATATATTTCTATGCACCTGCATGTGATTTACATTGCATAAGCCGCGAATTACACACATGAATAATTTGAAATTTTTATATCGGAAAAGAACTATTGGGCCGATAGTCTTATCTTTTATGTCTGAAATGTACATCAAAGTTATGAACTTTTTCCTATTAACTAGTAATTAAAAAAATATAAATACCTTTGAAAGACTTACCTTACGTTTAAGATATAGATTATTCAATAAAACAAACTTTATCTATATACATTTGACATACCTCTCAAAAAACTCAAAAGAAACTATAAATTTCCAGCTTGGAGATGTTAAGCTCAAGCATAAGCAGTATATGTATTGTATGCCCATGTGTAATGCCAAAAAACCAGAAGGGTAAGAATATTCTTAGTGCTGTCAAATTTGTAAACCAGTACAAAAGGTCCTATATGAATTCTCCATTTTCCCTGGAATTCAGCTTCAAGGGGAACGCCCATTTCCGGTTTGTAAGCAAGGAGTCGAAGGCGCTGCTTTACATATTCGTATCCTTGCCGGTCAAACTGATACAATTTTTTTAGATTTCTGCGGACTGAGGGGTGAAGCGCTACTTTATAAGTCATTTTTCCACCTGTTTAAAAAATTCCTCAATCTCAAACGCAGCTAACTCATGTTGTATACTATCCTGGTCAGCTTTTCGAATCTTCACGGAAAAGGAAGGCTGAAAAGCGTCTTCAGAAGGATATTTTATCTCGTTGAACTTCTTTTCAAGATCCTTAAGCTGGTTGAAGATTTCTGCAAGTGCCATACCCATCAGCTTGAATGGTTTAAAAAATTCTCCGTGATTCGGTTTTGGAACCCCTACTCAAAGTAAGATTTTAATTTAATGGTTTATATAAATTTTGGGCTCTTCATAGTAATGACATAAGTTAGCATTTTTAGGTTACAACAGATCTTCGTTTCTAATAATCAGTGTAAGTCCATTTATGTTGTATTCTTTGAATACAATGAAAATTATTAATAATTTTATCCCATAGATAATTTTATGACACCTGCAATTATAGAAATATCAACGTTGATTGTTGCAATTATTATTGCTATAGTGTTATATGAGATCCTTGAGAACGGTAAACAGCTCGCAATGAATGCAGTGTTTGGACTCATAGTGCTACTTGCAGCAAAGTTTCTATTTGGGCTTAAAATAGCAATTACTATGTTAACTGTTATAATATGTGCGTTCGGAGGCGTTTTCGGCGCGCTATTAATAATTGTGTTGAATTTTTTTGGAATTGCCTTTTTGTAAGGTTCAAACAGGACTCCAATGAGGTTGTGGGATGAGAAAAAACGACAGTATTGAAGCCAATAAAAGGAAAATAGACTACGAAATAGTCTTCAGCAGGAAGAGGAAGAGAGCAGAAATCGCAGTCCGACCGGATTTGAAAGTTTTATTTCGCGCTCCTTACGGCTTGAGTCCCGAAACTATAAAGGAAATGGTTCGCAAGAAGGCTGGCTGGATATGTGAAAAGCTTGAGTCGTTTGAAGCAAACAGACTGCCTGACCAAGAAAAACAGTATTTAGAAGGTGAAACCTATCTTTATCTTGGGAGGGAATACCCCCTGAAAATCCTTTTTCAGGACAGCTTCAAGAAGCCCTTTGCAGCCTTGAAAGATTGTGAGCTTATTGTTTTGGTGCCCGAAAATAATTCCGAAGACCTATCTACTCTTCTGGTAAAAAAAGTGATCTGGAATTTTTACAGCGAGAGAGCCGAGAAGGAAGTTGGTGACCTAATAAGAGATTATTCAAGAAAGCTCGGAATATTTCCTCCGGATTTTAAAGTAAAATATCAGAAAAGACGCTGGGGCAGTTGTTCGGCTGAGAATGTCATAAGGATCAATTTCCAGCTTATGATGGCTCCGTCTGAGCAACTTGAATATGTGGTAGTTCATGAGCTCTGCCATATTAAAGAGAAAAATCACTCTGCAAGGTTCTGGAAACTTGTCGGTAAACTCATGCCTGGCTACGAAATCCACAGGAAAGACCTGAAAAAGAACGGATGGAAGTATGTGCTGTAGTTGCACCATTGACGAATAAAAAAATTGTGTCCGAAAATTGAGACTTATTTCATCCAAAATTCCATAATTTGTTAATATATAATTGTGTAGTATACATTTAGATACCTTGAGCTTAAATATTTAAAAGATGATAATAGTTTTGGACATCGGAAAAGGCGATCTCAGAAAACGAACCGGAATTATCAGAAACTCCTAACTGTTCCTTTTGGTGATGCCGCTATTCACACACCACTTTTTATTTTTGTTTTATTTTTTTACACCATATCAGAGCATAGTGCCATTTCCTTCATAGAGACTTACCATTGCTTTCATTAGATCTGTTTATTTGTGCAGTCATTAAATATTTCTCTCTGTTCATCCTTGAAAACTCGACATCTGAGCAATGCCTTTATAGATGAAAAAGTGCAAGTTATTTTAAATAATTATGAACATGAAGATTTGGAAAGTTGAATAAAATTCTGAAGCCTTAGCTGGAAAAGAAATAAACTATCAAAACACTGTAATTTTAAAGATGAGGTCTTGCTCTGCTTTTATTTGGAAAACTGTGAGCTGATGGCTGGAGATATGCGGAAAATCTCCTTTCAAGGAGAAGTCTGAATGTGAAACTGGAAAAAGAGCTCTCATTGTGATTCACTGGTTAAGAAAGACTGAATGGAAGGCAGAGACGAAATAGATTAGTGTGATCATTTTTTAAGCAGAGTTTCAGAGAGAGACGGCATCCGCATAGGAGAAACTTTCATATCTTTTGAAGACGGAGTCCTCAAAATAAGAAGGCTATATGCCTCAGCCGGTAATTATGCTATTGCTGAGCTCTAGGAACAGTGAACTGACATTAATTTCGCATGGGAAAGGAAGTAATTTCATAGCTTTCGGAAATGAAT
Source organism: uncultured Methanosarcinaceae archaeon (assembly GCA_963818955.1). GTDB lineage: Archaea > Halobacteriota > Methanosarcinia > Methanosarcinales > Methanosarcinaceae > Methanosarcina. Next base: position 25,130 of record CAWFUY010000055.1, read on the forward strand.
CGACCAAACAGATAGCGGAACAATGCTTCCAGGAGAACCGGACAAAGAAAGTAACTTTCAGGATGCTGTAAAATCTATCAGAACTCTGACTCAAACTGTTTCCAGTATAACTGCCTCGTCAGCAAGCAGTTTAATCTGGTTCAGACTACCTTGAGTAATGACTATTGATAGCTGTTGAGAAAGCAAACATAGCTGAA
>CAWFUY010000056.1:0-10000 GCA_963818955.1 uncultured Methanosarcinaceae archaeon
GCAATTTTTAGTCTTACATCAAACCAACTTCAATTGATTCATCTTCAGCAGGTCAAAATGTCTAAAAATGCTTTCCTTTATGCTTCTCCAGCACTCTGATATTTCTTATTGAAGTATTCGGATAATTCCCATTCTCGTCTTTTTCAGCTGACTTGACCATATCCCAGATTGTCAGCAACGCCGTCGAAACCCCTGTGAGAGCTTCCATCTCAACTCCTGTTTTCCCGACAGTCCTGACTTCAATGACAGTCGAAATTACCACATTTTCTATCTTAAAATCTACATCTATACCTGTTATCGGGATCTGGTGACACAAAGGAATTATCTCGGCAGTTTTTTTAATTGCAAGAATAGCTGCTATCCGCGCAGTTGCCAACACATTCCCTTTTTCCACATTCCCTGCTTTAATCATTTTTATGGTTTCCTCGGAAAGGACAATTTCCCCTCTGGCGCGTGCTAATCTTGGGACATCATCTTTTTCACTGACATCAACCATGCGAACTCTTCCTTCATCGATATGAGTAAAGTGCTTTTCCACAGAATCACCATATTTTTCGCTTTTTTTGGCTTTTGAGGAGTACTCCAGTTCCTTTAGTCAATTTTAATTTTTTTCCTTTTCGAATAATCGTCAATGACCTTCTCGAGGATTCCTGCAAGCTCTTCAGCTTCTTCAAGTGTGAGTTTTATTATCTGCTCGTCTTCCCCATGAAAAATACTAATCCTTATTCGATTTCTTTCGATCTCTATATCAATTTTCCTTTCAAGCTCATTCGCCATATCATCCACTCCTGATTTACAGAATACAATATCCGAAACTTCAACCGATATCTGCCTCTTTAATTATTTTAGAGATATTTTCTACTACGTCCGTTGCGAGCAGTCCGTTTCCTGCTTTCTCAAAAGCCAGGTCTCCGGCTGCTCCGTTGATGTATGCAGCGCAGGCTGCGGCAAGGAATGCAGGGTTTCTTGAAAAGAGAGAACCTGTAAGTCCTGCCAGGACATCACCTGTACCTCCTACTGTCATGCCCGAATTTCCGGTCCGGTTCAGGAGGGTCTGTTTTCCGTCCGAAATAATGTCTATTTTTCCTTTTAAGAGGGTAATAATTCCTTTTTCCTCAGAAAACTCCCGGACTGCTTTAAAGCGGGCTTCAAAGTCATCGGGAGTTTCCATTTCCCTCAAATGGGCGAATTCTCCTGCATGGGGAGTTATTATCAATTCACAGTTACCTGCCAGGGACTCAAAAAACGGGCCTGATAGGGCATAAAAAGCATCCGCATCCAGTACGGCTTTACGGCAGAAGGGAAGGATTTTCCGGACGGTTTCCAGGGTTTCCAGAGCTCTTCCAAGCCCCATGCCTATCACAACCACATCGTGGATGTTAATAAGGTCAGGAAGAATGGAAAGGTCGTCGGGGCAGAGTAAATTTGAAGAAAGTTTTCTGACAATCAGGTTTGGAGAAAAGGATGCAACGATTTCGGATATGGACGCCGGAACTGCGACAGTTACGATATCTGCCCCAGCCCTCAGAGCTGCAAGGGCTGCAAGGGTTGGAGCTCCTGAATATGGGCCGCCTCCGATGACAAGAATCCTTCCGGCATTTCCTTTATGTCCTTCAGGCCTTCGCTTATACAGCATTGTCAGGTCTCCTGGGCCAACATATTGTTCGGCATCCGCACAGATTCCGATTTCAGCAACTTTTATCTTGCCTGCATATTTTTTTGCATTATCACTTACCAGCCCGATTTTCATCCGGTGAAAAGTGATTGTAAGCTCTGCATGTACGGCTTTTACATAGTTTTCACCGTCCGGGTCCAGCCCTGAAGGTATATCTATAGAAATTACAGATTTTCCGGCCGTTCCTTCCCTATTTATAAGATCGATAGCTTTAGACTCGGGTTCCCGTATATTACCTTTAACTCCTGTCCCAAATATGGCATCTACGAGCAGGTCAGCTTCGGAAAACCAATTTGTGTTTTCAGATGCAAGCTGACTTGAATCAGTAATCTCCATGACCTTTACTCGAGTGAACTTTAAAAGTGAAAAGTTCTTGAAGGCTTCCCCGGTTCTTATGTCATTAGCTTTTCCAAGCAGTATTAACTTTACTACATATCCTGGAAAACCGGCAAGCAGCCTGGCTGCAACAAAAGCATCACCACCGTTATTCCCTCTACCAGCAACGAAAAGTACCTTGCCGCTTTCAAGCTTCTCTCTTATGCTTTGTGCAATTGCTCCCCCCGCATTTTCCATTAACTGGATAGGTAAAAGGCCAAGATACTCGCAATTAATATCTATAGCTTTCATTCGTGAAGAACTGATGATTTTCATAAAGATAACCTGGAATATGCTTAATTCGATATTATAATCTTTCAGATATTTCTGTAAGCTGAATTTTTAGATGTTAGAAAATATTATATGTTAGAAAATATTATAAGTCAGGAAATATTATAATTCCAACTCTTGAGTTTAAATAATTGAGTAAATATATTTATTCAATCCTTACACGAGGAAGAATATTTGATGCTTTAACCATATACGTTATATTTCGATATAATGCATATTGTTTTAGGAAAATTTATACTATTTTGTGGAAGGGATACAACCTAGCTAATTTATATGGGAGATAAAACTATCTTAGCTTATATGAAAAGCTATGCTGAATGGATTAATTGTTCAAAGTATAGCTAATATTATAAAAAATATAAGAGTGATAAGATTAGAGTGACAAGATTAATAGCCAGTAAGATTAGTATCCTAAAAAAAGAAAAACCGCAATTACAGCCAACTGTACCCAAAAACTTCAGTTTGATTGTAAACAGGCAGGACTCTGATCAAATGTTATCTTTCCTTTGCATGTTTTCGAATTTACATGAGATAGGGAGGACTATTTTTGTCTAATTTTTCCAAAGAGGCGGATATCAACTTTAAAAGTACAGTCAAACCCAGATACCTGGTTCTGGGCAGCGGAAGCGTTGGTTTTGCGCTTGCAAAAGAACTCAGGGAAAGCAACAAGCTGGTAATCATCGTAGATAAAGACGAAGCCAAGGTAGAAACTCTTAGAGAAGAAGGCTTTGAAACTATTGTAGGTGATATATCCGATCCGGAGCTTGTTAATAAGATTGAACTTAAGAACGTTGTAGTTATACTTTTCCTGACTTCCAATAATGAGGCTAACAGAAAGGGACTTGAAAACTTCAAGAAGGTTGTCAACCCTGACGTGCAGCTCTTTGCACGCTCTTCGGATGTGATTAATAAGGAAAGGATGGAAAATCTCGGCGCAGACTATGTCTTTATGCCTTCCAAGCTTATTGCAAGCTCTCTTTCACGTTCCCTTGAGAGGGCCGAGTCGGTCCATAGAGGAAACCGGCTCGCCAGGTGGCTGAAAGGAATCAGGGATAAAAAGCTTGCGATTGTACTGCATGATAATCCTGATCCGGATGCAATCTCCAGCGGTCTTGCGCTTAAGGAAATTGCAAAAAATCTTGGAGTAGAATCAAGTATTTTATACCATGGCAAGATAGGTCATCAAGAAAACAAAGCTTTTGTAAACCTGCTGGGGATTGATCTCGGTAAGATCGAAGATAATAACCTCAAAAACTTTGATGAAATAGCCCTGATAGATTGCTCCATCCCCGGTGTTAACAATATGGTCCCTCCTAATTCATATATGGGCATTGTAATAGACCATCATCCACCCGGAGAAACAGAAATAAAGGCTGAGTACATAGACATTCGGCCAAATTTCGGGGCAACTGCAACTATTATGACGAAGTACTTGCAGCAGCTTAATATCAATATTTCGAAGACTCTGGCAACCGCTCTCCTGTATGGGATCAGGACAGATACCCAGGACTTTAAGCGGAAAACCGACCCTGCGGATCTCTCAGCTGCATCTTATCTGTATCCCCTGTCAAATCATGGAATCCTTGACCAGCTTGAACAGCCTTCAATGGCCATAGAAACCCTTGAAGTGCTTGGAGAGGCTATTCGGAACAGGCAGGTTATAGGAAGTTACCTTCTCTCAAATGTCGGAAACATAAGGGATAGGGATACACTCCCACAGGCCGCAGATTACCTTCTGAGCCTTGAGGGAATTTCCACAACAGTTGTCTTTGGAGTTACTGAAGACCGAATCTATATCTCAGGTCGCAGCAACGACATTAGAGTCAACCTGGGAGAAATTATGCGTCAGGCTTTTGGTGAGGATGCAGGTGGGCATGCAAATGCAGCAGGTGCCCAGATCCCTCTGGGAGTTTTCAGTGCTACAAAAGATAGGCAAACACTGTTAAGACTGGTTAACGAAGCCGTGGTCAAGAAATTCTTGAATGCCGTAGGAGTAGAAAGCGCAGGAGATTAAGAGAGGAAAAACAGTTTATTTCCTCTTCATTTCCCTTTCTCTTTTATAGATTTTAATTTATGTTTTATTTCTTAAAACCATGGGATTTTTTTGATTAAGGAAGCTTAACCTCTAATCTGCTTCCGTTTAGAATATCACTTTCCTTTACCTGAATTCCCGATACTGTAGAATTATTATTTCCTTCTACTTTCAGTGCGTATGCTGTAATGGCACTAACTCCATTGCTCTTGTTTTCGGTAGAATAGGGTACGGTTATTTCAAAAGAACCGTTACTATCCGATACTGCTTTATTTTGATATATGAACTGTCTGCCTGTATTAGATTTAAGACCAAGTAACGCTATGACAGTCTGATTAGATTTTGCAGTACCTGAGATCCTGGCTCCAGGAACATATTCAAACACCTTTACAGTAATATTTCTCGCATCCACCCCTGGAGGAACATAGCTCTCATGGACTAACCTGAGATTTCCAAGGTTTGATCCATCAAGATTTTGAAGTTTGAATAATTCAAGATTTAAAAGTTCTCTTTTGGGAGCCACTGTAGTCTGAATGCCCGCGCCAGTTTGCTGTTGTGAAACATCGTAATAATTCCCGGAATTTTTTCCTGCAATCTGAACGATAGAACTAAACTTGCCATTCGCCGCCAACATCAATGAATCGGTAATTACATATTTTACCTTAAATTTGTCCAGAATAGCCTTTGCTTCCTTCTCGGAGTCGTTAATAAAGAAACGGGCCGTTTCATCTACATTTGTCTGGAAATTGTTAGAGACTGCAGGCCTTTCGGATAAGTACACAATCCAATTTCCATAGTCCCACCAGCTCAGGACTCCGTATTCGGGAATTTCTGTTGGTTGTTGGTAATTAGAAGTTTGAGGACTTGAGTTTTTTAGCCAGTTAAGAGATTCTTGCCACGCCGGATAAAGTGTTCCTGAACTTGCATATGCTGATCCCATCCATAAGCACGGAACAAAAACAATTCCTATCAACGCTAGTGAAGAGACAATTTTAAAGTAGTCCGGTTTTTTTGAATTGTTTGAAGAAACGGAGGTTTTCTTTGCTGACGTTGTTGTATTTTTTGATTTCATTTTTGATTTTGTATTTAACTTTATTTCTTTACCGGCTTGAAGAGTCGATGATATATTTTTTCCATTTTTTTGTTCGAGTTTCACCAGCTTCCGAATTTCAGCCTCAAAATCAAACGACTCAAGAAGAATCCAGAGCATATATGAGGTAAGGATTGAAACATTAATCGCAAGTTGATATGAGAAACGCTGCTGTGAGAGTGCAAGATATATTGAAAAAACTGACCATACCAGGAAAAATATTCCTTCTGACTTTGATTTTGCTCCGTCCCGTTCAAGGATAAGCAGTAAAAAAGCCCCCAGAGCTGCAAGCAAGCATAATCCGAACGCCCAGTATGCCGTATCCAGTTTAAGACCTCCCTGTGCAGTTAAGAACAAAGGCAAAGCTTCGGAAATGGTGCCCATATATTCGCCTTTTCCAAAGAAGAAATTTATTCCAGCAAGCACAAAAGAATAGGAAGTCGAGAAAAAAATACTAAGGGCTAGCAAACCTGCTGCAACTATCAGTATCAAAACACCAGGATAATACTTCCAATCCAGCTCTTTCTTTGAGATATAATTTGAAATGCCCCAGAGAAGAGCAACTCCTAGAATCATAATGAGCACGTACACAACCTGGAACCAGGACAGATACAGGGCACTCATTTCCAGGCCTTTCCGTATTGAGCCTGCTGCTAAAGGAATTGTAAACAGAAGTGTAGCGAAAAGACATGTTATCGAGCAGATGAAAACGTCATCAGATTGTTTTCCGTCTTTAAGGTTTATTGTGGCCTGTATGAATGCATATAATGCGATAAGGCTTACGAAAGCAGGAGCACCGATCCATGTATAAATTAGAAGGGCTAGAAATAGCCCCGAGCCTATAGCAAAAGCCAATGATTCCCGGACTTTCCTTTCAGAAGATATATTTTTCAGGGATATTATGGAAATAGATCCTTCTCTTGCAGATTTTAAAGCTAGTATAAATAATGCATAAGATGCCGTTGTAAGTAGTGCTTCTGCAACATGGTGGTCAACTAGCCCAAAACGAGATACTGATATATGAGCTGGTAGAACAGCAAAGATGAAAGCTGCAAGCACTCCGGTTTTTTTATTCAGCACTGCAGCAGAAACTATATACAAGTGGAACTATTGTAATTACACCAAGAAGTACCGGCAGCAAAGCTCCTGCAAATTCGGTAGTATGCAGATCCGGTTGTCCTCCTCCCAGAACCTTTGCAAGCAGAGCACCAAGCAGATCAAAAAAAGGTGGCCACCCAACATTGAAACCATAAGGATAATTGATATATGAATCGAAATTTAAGGAGTGGGGGAAATTAGAAACTGTATAAGCAATTAACCGCATATGATAAAAGTCGTCGAATCCCCTGAAGGTAATACCTCCGTTTGCAGTAACTGCAGCATATGGAAGCATGCGTAAGAGAAAAGCGACTACAATTGCTGCGGCCAGAAATATGATACTTGATTTTGAATTGTTAGCTGTCATTTTTGCCTCAGAGTGTCTTATGCTTTTGTCCGTAGTGACCATCTCTGTTTATTGTTTTGTACCTTAATATTATAATTGAAAATAAGGTAAACTCTGATAATAATTAGGTTATTGTTAATAGTTGTTATTATATCCGATTTCTCAAATAAATACTAACGATAGTAGAATAACAATTTACTTATTTGAAATCTACTTCATCTTACTTATTCTAAGAAAAATATCTTTTGCTAAGTAAATGTCACTGATGAGCCGGCAGTCATTACCGGACCATCTAGATTCAATACGATAACTTTCACCTGATACTTTGTGAAAGAAAGGATCGAGAGTACTATTACACTATTTATATCCTATATATGATTTTTCGCAGCGTGATCTTTTTTCATAAGATAGGGAGTTTAATATTTTCTCGATTATTAATCGACTAATCTAGTAGTACGAATGCTGAGAAGTTTGTGCTCCGAGATTAATTAATGTTAATAATAAGTTTTAATCGGCAATCATGTGCCATTTTTTCATGTAAAAAAAAGTACTCATTCATATTTTTTCATACAATCTTTTTAAAAAAACATGTCAATAAGTAATCTTTTCTTGAAAAATTATAGATAGAGAAAAGTTCACAAAAAATAAATTCCGTATCATGAGGCTTGAATTAATGTAACACAAAAATCGCACTTTGGAATATATAAAGAATTTAATACTGCCAACATGTTTAAATAATTTAAATGTGTATCGTGATATCGAGATTGAGTATTACAATATTTAGTGTGATAAAATGCCATGAAATTCTAAATAAATCACATTGTCTGTAAGCATATCTCCCTCATAAAATATTATTAAAACTTTTTCAGGAAATAACGCGACACAAATTTTAGTCTTCAGTTTTCAAATGAAGACTTGGATAAAAATGTACTAATCTTAGCACTTAAGCCATACATATCAATGTTAAATACCTAACTGTTAAAAGATGTGAAAGTTATGTATAAAAAAATTGTCAAAGCATGGATTAGTGTTAAACTCGGTGAACAAATGAAAGTCATAATTCCTTCCGCAGGAGCAGGAAAACGTTTATTCCCACATACTCATACAAAACCGAAACCAATGGTATACATTGCCGGAAAGCCTATTATAGGGCATATCCTTGATAGAATGACCGAGCTTCAACCTGAAGAAATTATACTGGTAGTGGGTTATCATAAAGAACAGATAATTTCATACATTGACAAACATTATAAAAATAAGTTTAATATCAGATACGTAGATCAGCAAGAAAGGCTTGGTCTGGGCCACTCGGTTTATGTTGCAAAGGATCATGTTATCGGCTCGGAAGTTATGATCGCTCTCGGGGACATGATTTTCAAGTCAGGATATCTCGATTTTTACAAATTCCATGCTGAAAATGGAAAATGTTCGGGCTCAATTGGAGTTCGAGAGGTAGGAGAACCACGTAAATATGGAATTGTTGAACTGGACCCTTCTTCTTCCTACATTCGCAGACTTGAAGAAAAGCCTGAAAAACCAGGTTCAAATCTGGGGATTGCAGGTGTTTATTTCATAAAGGACACTCCTCTTCTTTTTGAAGTTCTGGAATGGATGATGCAAAACGAAATAAAAAATAGAGGAGAGTATCAGCTGACGGATGCCCTTCAGGAAATGATAATAAGGGGAAGTAAGTTCAAGATTTTTGAGGTGTCCAGCTGGTATGACTGCGGACATGCGAAGTCTCTGCTCGAAACTAATCGTGTACTTCTTGACGAAAAAAGAGTTGGAAACATTCCAAATCAATTATGCGATTCTATAATAATTCAGCCTGTTGAGATAGGAGAAAATGTTAAAATTACTAATTCTGTAATTGGTCCTTATGCCTCAATCGCCGAGGATACTGTTATCGAAAATTCAATTATTTCAAACGGCGTTATCGGTTCCAGAACTTGTATCTCAAACCTGAATTTGGAGTCTTCGATTGTAGGTGACGATGCAAACCTCGTTGGAAAACACAATTCTCTAAACATAGGAGACTATTCATCCATAGAGTTTTAAGGAAGTGTATCATGAAATCAATTGTAACAGGTGGAGCAGGTTTTTTGGGCTCACACCTATGCGATTATCTCCTTGAAAAAGGCCATGAAGTTATCTGCATAGATAACCTTGTCACAGGCGATATGAAAAATATAAATCATATTGAATCGGATAGGTTCGTTTATATCCGGCACGACGTTTCTAAGCCTATTTACTTTGGCGACAAAATCGACTTTATTTTTCATCTTGCCAGTCCTGCATCACCTGTTGACTATCTTGAGCTACCTATCCAGACATTGAAAGTAGGGGCTCTTGGGACTTATAATATGCTTGGGCTTGCTAAAGAGCAGGGAGCACGTTTCTTGCTGGCCTCGACTTCAGAAGTTTATGGTGATCCACTCGTAAATCCACAACCTGAAACTTACTGGGGCAACGTTAATCCAATTGGACCGAGGGGCGTATATGATGAAGCAAAACGTTATGCAGAAGCAATTACAATGGCTTACCATCGCTATCATGGAATCGATACGCGGATTGTCCGCATTTTCAATACATATGGCCCGCGGATGCGTGCAAAAGACGGACGTGTGGTTCCTAACTTCATAAATCAGGCACTTAGCGGACAAGATATTACTGTTTTTGGGGATGGATCTCAGACCCGTTCTTTCTGTTATGTATCGGATTTAATAGATGGGATTTACAGGTTGATGATGTCTGATTTTTGTGAACCTGTGAACCTGGGTAATCCTGAAGAGTTAAGCGTGCTGAAATTTGCAAAGCTGATTGTCGAGCTTATCGGGAGCAATTCTCGAGTTATTCACGAATCTCTGCCTCAGGATGATCCAAAAGTGAGAAGACCCGATATCACAAGAGCCAGGGGAATTTTAGGCTGGTATCCAAAGGTCGGATTAAGAGAAGGATTGGAGAAAACGATCGAATATTTTGCCAGAAATAGAGGTTAAACATGAAAACCTATTTAATAACAGGTGGAGCAGGTTTTGTAGGGTCTAATCTTGCCATTGAATTTAAAAACAATAATCCCGATATAAGGATCGT
>CAWFUY010000057.1:0-15192 GCA_963818955.1 uncultured Methanosarcinaceae archaeon
TTTTTCCTTCAGAGAGGACACTTTTTTTTCTTTATTTTACTTTTTCCTTCCAGAAATCAACATAGATCTTTATTCTTTTAGTTTATTGATTATTTACCAGAAACAGGGAATTTCTTATTCAGAAATAGTATATTAAGCACTTTAGCAGTCTTTCCAAAACAGATTTCTCGTAATTCAATTTTAAAATTTTATCATCTATTTATTGAATTAGAGAATTTATTTTTCAGCAAATAGCTCACAAAATATTTTGACATGTACAAAAACTAATCTTACTTAATAGATTATTTCAAGCTTTAAGGACAACTTTATATAGTAATATGTAATATCAATGTATATTGATATGATTGGAAATTGAAAAATAAGCATGGTAAAAAATAACAGATTTCTAAAAGAAGGATCCAAAAATGGTTGATATATTCTATCCCCTTCAATGGATTGCTGACAAAGTGACATATGAGATTCTGAGGATTGGACCTGACACACATCTTGGAGCAAGTGTCAACTTTATCATTTACGATGTGATGAAGATCTTCATTTTGTTGGCCTTTATGATCTTTGTCGTCTCATATATTAGAAGCTATATAACCCCTGAAAAAACGAGGCAAGCGCTAGGAGGGAAAAAAGGACTCCATTACCATCTATTGGCCTCCCTGATAGGAGTGATCACCCCTTTTTGTTCGTGTTCGTCCGTTCCAATCTTCATAGGGCTAGTGGAAGCTGGAGTTCCTCTAGGAGTGACTTTCTCCTTCCTTATTACTTCCCCTCTGGTAAACGAAGCTGCGGTTGCTGCTCTATGGGCAACAATCGGCCTTAAAGCAACTTTGTATTATGTGGTATCAGGCATTTTGCTTGGCGTTTTTGGTGGATATATTATAGGTCTCCTGAAAATGGAAAAATACGTAGCTGATTTCGTTTACAAAATTAAAGTGGGCAATCAGACCAAGAAGCCTGAAGACCTAAACATAAAAGAACGGGCTGCTACCGCCTATGACAGTGTTAAAGATATCGTTGGAAAAGTCTGGATCTATGTGATTATTGGAGTCACTCTTGGAGGCATCTTCCATGGATATGCACCCGAAGGCATCCTGGCAACTTATGCAGGTAAGGACAACCCATTTGCCGTTCCAATTGCAGTTCTTATAGGAGTGCCTCTCTATTCTAACGTTATGGCTATGATCCCCATAGTAGAAAGCCTGATTGGCAAAGGACTTCCAGTAGGGACTGCCTTGGCCTTCCTTATGGCGGTTAATGGAATTTCCCTTCCAGAACTAATAATCCTGAAAAAGGTGCTTAAAAACGAGTTGATAGTGGCTTTTGTTTTAATTATGACCATATCTATCATCTTTACGGGATATCTGTTTAACGCTATTCTATGAGATCAGAGGGTTCTGGAGCTTGAAAAAGACAGAAAAAAAATACTAGAGACAAAGACAATAGAAAATAAAAATATGAGGTTAAAAATATGAAAATAGAAATTCTTGGAACAGGTTGTTCAAAATGCAATAAAACAAAGGAAGTTATTGAAAAAGTATTAAAAAGTAGTGATGTCAAAGCCGAAGTCATTAAAGTTGAGGACATTGAGACGATATTAAACTACGGCGTCATGGTCACCCCTGCGGTTGTAGTTGATGGAGAAGTGAAAACTGTAGGCAAGGTCCCAGATGAAAAAGAAGTTCGAAAGTGGATTACTAAATAAAAGCAAAGGGCTAATTGCTTACTAAAGATGTACTAATCAATAAGAGAAAACAGATTCAATAAGGAGAGAATAAATTATGGCAGAAGATGTAAAATGTGGATGTGGCGCTGCAAACGTTGCAATCTTTCCATGTGTTGGAGCTTCAAACGTAGGACAACTCTCAAACAAAATCGCAATAGAACTAGACAAAAAGGGAATCGGAAACCTGATGTGCACTGTCGGGATCGGAGCCCGAGCTCCCGGACTCATGAAGTCTGCCGAAGCTTCCGATAGAATAATTGCAATTGATGGTTGCCCGGTGAACTGTGCGAGAAAAACTCTCGAACTGGCAGGTTTCAAAGTAGACAATCACATCATTATCTCCGAATTTGGAATTAAAAAGACCAAAGATAGAGACCTCAAGGACGATGAAGTTTCCGAAGCTCTTGAAAAAACGCTTGAGATCCTGCAGTCCGAGTGATCTCGGGCTCAACGGCAAATAATTCTGAGTATAGGTAGGAATGTTAAAATGATTAATGTAAAAGATTATCTTGAAACTGGATTTAGGTTTCATGGACACAGGTGTCCAGCTATGCCGCTTGGTATGAGATCAGGAGCCGCTGCTATGAATGCACTAGGTGTTGAGAGATCCAGGGATAAAGAACTGTATTTGTTTGTCGAAACAGCTGATGATCACGCTGCCGGGTGCTTTGTTGATGGTCTTATGACTATTACAGGATGTACTTATGGGAAATCAAATATTAAAAAAACATACTACGGGAAAATGGCGTTTACTCTCATTGATACTGTAAAACAAAAGGCAGTTAGAGTACATCTGAAGCCTGAATTCTTTGCCAACATGTTGAAATCTCCATTTGTTGAACAAAGAAAAATAGGTGTACTGCCACAGGATATTCCATCTGAAGTTAGTGAACCATTAATTAATAAAATACTTAACTTGCCTGAAGAAGACTTCCTGATTATTAGCCCAGTATTTGATTATCATTTTGAAAAGAAAAAAGGAACTTTTGATACAGAATTATGTGAAGAATGCGGTGAACGCACATTCATTAATAGAATCCAAGAGGTAAATGGTAAAAAACTATGCAAACCATGTGCTGAAAGAACCTTTAAACAATAAATATACGCAATAAACAGATGATGCTATGATTGAATTATGGGCTGGACTAATCACGCTTACAGCCACAATAGTACTTACACTTGCGGGTGTGGGTGCTGCTTTTATTCTTATACCTATATATATGAGCCTTGGCGTTGAGTTGCATGCTGCTATGAGCACGGCATTGTTGCTGAATTGTATTGCTATGACTTTTGCCTCCGTCAATTTTGCTCGAGAGCGTTTAATACTATGGAAAATAGCGTTTCCAATTTTGATTGCAGCTACGATTTTGTCTCCGCTTGGATCATATACAAGCCAATATTTACCTCGTAACACACTACTAATTCTATTTGTTGCTTTTCTATTCTTTGCTGCCACCATGATGTTGTTCTACAAACCTAAAACAGCAGAAACACAAAAATTCGGTGGCAAGCAAATTGCAGTGAGCATTGCAGTTGGGGCTGTTGCAGGTTTTGTTGGCGGATTACTGGGAGTTGGCGGTGGGAACATTATAGTCCCCGCATTAGTGTGGTTAGGCATAGAGGCTAAAAAAGCCTCAGCAACAACATCTTTTGTAGTGATTTTCTCTTCGCTTTCAGGCTTTTTAGCCCGTGCTTCTATAGGCCAGTTAGATGTTCATTTACTTATGTTTACAGTTGTAGGCTCAATTATAGGTGCAATTCTGGGATCTTGGCTATTAAGTAAGAAACTCAATAATCGACAGGTAAAGATAGCAATCGGAGTGATTCTTTATTCCATTGCACTTAAAATGATGTACGATTTATTGCACTAAAACACTCAAGGAAATATAAAGGAAGTTATAAAGAGAATTGATTTTTGCTGATGTTGTAGAGAACGTCGAAGACATTGAACCCCTCAGGCCTATGGTTTTACGAAAACTTCCACAGCTTATTGGAAAACCCAAGTGACGATTGGTATGATAAATTTGAAAAGTTACAGGGTACTAACCCATATAGAACATAAAGTCTGTGGGGGATGGAAATTTTGCAGTTCGCCGCAGCCAGAACAAATCTTATCCTCCGCAGACTTTTAAGTGCTATTTCCAGGCTTTAAGCTTCAAACTCTCAGCAGGCAGCCCACTATACTGTCTTTTGCTTATATCCAGATCTTCATTCAGAATTTCAACCGAAAATCCGGCTTTGTTTAAAAGACTGAGATAATCTTCTTTAAGCAAGGCACCTGCAAGGCAACTTACTAGCAGGTCTTCGTCGTTCCTCAGGTCTTCAGGAAGCTCTTCCAGAAGAACCATATCAGAAATATACATTGCGCCGCCTGGCTTCAAAACCCTGAATGATTCTTTGAAAACTTTTTCTTTATCTGGAGCCAGGTTAATTACACAATTACTTATAATGACATCCACTGAGTTGCTCTCAACAGGAAGAGCTTCGATATCTCCCAGACGAAATTCAACATTTGAATAACCGTATTTCAAAGCGTTGGCTTGTGCCTTTTCAATCATAGCCTGGGTCATATCAACTCCTATAACCTTCCCTGTGTTTCCTACCTGCTTTGCTGCAAGGAAACAGTCAAATCCAGCCCCAGAACCCAGATCAAGCACAATATTGCCTGGCTTTAAACCGGCAATTGCTGTTGGGTTCCCACAGCCAAGACCCAGGTTTGCGTCCGGAACAGCGTTGACGTCATTCTCAGAATAGCCAATAGATTTTGATAGATCTGCAGCATTTGAATCTCCACAGCACCCACTAGAACAACATGAACCGCCTATTGTTGCAATTTTTCCATATTTCTCTTTAATTACGTTCTTTTTCTCATTTGCATCCACTTTTCAACCATCCTTTTACTCACTAGACCTCTAATATCTTCTGGAATCGACGAAATTTACCATTAATTACACTGGCAATTGACAGCAATCAATCAAAAAACCAGGAGAAAATTAAATGACTCCTATTTGAATACCTCTTTTTTATGATTTATAGCATATTAGAGCTATATATTATATTATTAGAGGGTGTCTTAAAATTCAAATCGTTTCTACAGTTGAATAATTGGCACGCTTCATTTAAATTCAGATGAGCAATATTCCCGAAATACAGCTATATAGTCAAGAGGCTAAATAATGCAACTTTAAACGAGCTATAAGTGCTTTTTTTGTCGCAGCAATTATAGGCGTGACTATATATGGAATTTATAGAATAGCACTTTATCCCAATTGTAGAATTAAATTTAGTTTTAAGACACGCTCTCAAAGGCTTCGAACTTTTCAGCTTCAGCATTTTGTGGACCTTAGTCACGAATCTCCAAAATTCCTTTATCGGATGTCATTTACTCACCCTCAAAGCGGCGGAGAATTAAATCGATAGGTTCGATTTCAAGCTTCTCCGCACCAACAAGACAAGATCCTTCAAAATCACACGTCCAGATAGGGTATACTGAATGTTCAACCACGACATCTTTAAAAAACTCTCTAACTGGTAGTTTGCGAAGGTTTACATATTTGTCCAGTTTTAGATCCAGGGTACCGAGCACTTCAGTTAATTCGTTTATCAATTTTAATAGCACTGAGGTTCGTTGGAATTCTGGATTCCACAAACCAATTCTTTCTACAAGCTCTTTAACCTTTATATACTGCCCGTACTCCCACATTTCAATTATGTCATTATTGAAATGTTTGGATAAAATTTCATAAACGCTTAGAATGTTAACTACTGATTGAGGAGTTTCCTCGTTAAGGAGTATATCATTATTGAAATGTCTGGATACTATTTCATAAACACCTGGAATGTTAACTATTGATTGAATAGTTTCCTCGTTAAGACGTGTGTAAAGAATTCTGTCAAAGTCGTCCTTTGTCATTTTACTATAATTCATGTGTATCACTATTGAGTCGCTCATTAACTGCAACTTTTTCTCATTTTTTCCTTTTTTTCTGCATTCACTTTCCTTTTTCAGTAGAATCGTTTTTGGTAGTGCATCGATATCCAAATATCTGAAGGATTTACTTGGTAGATCTTCCCCTATCCTTACTACCATTACCAGCAGATTAGTTTCCATATGGGAATGGCCAGTCATCGGGAGAGATAATCTCTATCTCAATTTTGCCCGTTTGAGCATGCTTCGTTTTAATGTCATGTCCGTGAGTCGTTGAAAATAGTAACACAAGAATTCTCTTCATTTCAGATTGTGCGTTGCATATTATAAAAATTATAGTAGATCACACTACTTTTTATATAGAACCTAAATCCAGATAGCTTGAACCCAGATAGCCTGAACTCAGTTATTTATTAAATTAAGCATTCTTTATTGCACGTATAATTTTTTCTATATATTCGGGTTTTGTTTTGTCCTCATAGGTAGGTACTTTTATTTACAAATCCTGCATCCTATGTATACAATTTTAGAAAAAAATATTTTGAAACATTACTGAGCAAATAAGATGATTGTGCATTACATATGCTGTTTTGTATGGCAAGAATTATATAAAATCACTTAAATATATTAGTAGTAAGCATCAATTTCGTTAATAAACTTACAGGAGTTTGATTTGCCATTTACGAAGAACTTTTTCAGAAGGCTTTGAACATTGAAGATCCTTGGTACGTTAAAGACACTACTTTTGATCCAGATTTAAAGCAATTTAATATCTGGATAGATTTTAAAAAGGGAGCTAAATTTCCTTGCTTAGAATGTGGTAATGCAGACCATCCCGTCCATGATACTATTGAAAAAGTGTGGCGTCATCTCAATTTTTTTGAATACAAGACCTACATACATTGTAGAGTTCCTAGAACGAAATGTAGTAACTGCGGAGTTCATCTAATCGAAGTTCCATGGGCTCGTAAACAGAGTGGTTTTACTCTTCTGATGGATGCAATAATCTTAATGCTAGCGCAAAGTATGCCAATATCAAAAGTAGCTGAAATGCTTGATGAGCATGATACCAGAATTTGGAGAGTTATAATACACTATGTTAAAAAAGCGAGAGCAAAAGAAGACTTTTCGAATGTTTCTAAAATTGGAGTCGATGAAACTTCGTTCAAAAAGGGACATGAATATGTTACTATAGTGGGAGATATTGAAAAATCTAAGGTTATGTTTGTTTGTGAAGGAAAAGATTCCTCAACCCTTACCAAATTTAGTGAGGACCTGATAAATCATGGTGGGAAAACCACTATGATCCAATCTGTTAGTTGTGATATGTCCCCTGCATTCATAAATGGAATTTTGAGTGAATTCACAAATGCAAAAATTACATTTGATAAGTTTCATGTAATGAAAATGATTAATGAAGCAGTTGATGAAGTTAGAAAACAGGAACAAACAACAGTAAAGGAACTGAAGAATAGTAAGTATCTGTGGCTTAAAAATGAAGGGAACTTGAGTGAAAAACAAATCGAAAAGTTTCTTAATCTTAAAAATTTAAACCTCAAGACTGTAAGAGCATATAATATAAAGCTAAATCTTCAAAGGTTTTGGGATTCTCAAAATCGGAATGAAGCAGCCAAATATCTCAAAAAATGGTATTTTTGGGCGACTCATAGCAGGTTAATTCCAATAACTGAAGCTGCAAAAACTGTTAAAAAACATTGGGATGGAATACTCAATTATTTCGATTCTAGAATAACTAATGGAATACTCGAAGGAATTAACAGTATCGTACAGTTGCAAAAAAGGAATGCAAGAGGCTTTAAAAACATACAATATTTTATTAATGTGATCTATCTAAAATTGGGGAAACTTAAGTTCGGGTTACCCACATGAAAGTTATATTAGTGACACTGCTAAGGATTATTTCAGCCAAGCAGATCTTTCCCTCATCCCTACTCCCATAACTAAAAGGCTTGTTTCCATAGGAGGATGGTTCCAGCCATCAGGAGAGATAGTCTTTTTCTCGATTGAGATCTCAACCTGATTTCCGCTAAGGCCGCAATCTTTCATATACTCCTCAACAAGCTTTTTCCCAAATTCGACTGCTGCAGTCCAGAGCCTCTGTGTAAGCATCAAACCTTAACCTGCTGCCTGGGGCAAAAACCAGGAAATCCTTGTCAGGAGACATGAGACTTGCTGGTCTTATCAGGATTTCCACTCTTTTTATTCCTCTTCCAACAAGAGCTCCGACAGCATTTCCTACTTCAGCATGTTCAGGAACCAGGATCTCAGCATCGACAAAACTCTCAAGCTCTTTCCTGTGCGCTCTTACAGGACCGCCGAGGAGAACAACCGGAATATCCAATTTGAATTTTGCAGGATAATCTCCATCAAGGATCTTTTCAATAGCTGTTTCCGGAACTCCTTCCAGGATATACGAGAGCAGGTGTAGTACCATATTTCTGGCAACTCTCTTTTTTACAGCAGTGCAGAATTCTACAGGTGTCATGCGCATGAGTCTGGAAAGTTTTTCTGCGCCGATACGGGAAGCTTCTTCGTTCCAGGCTTTGTATTCTCCTAACACATGCAGGGCGTCTGTAGGGGTAAAACCAATCGCCTGAATAAGACGTTTCTTGATAAGAGAATCAAGGGTTTGAGATTGGCAGTCCTTTCGGATCAGTGTTATAATCTCAGGCACCGAAACCGGTTCGTCCCCTATTACTTCTAGCACTTCAGCCTCCGCCTTGCTCAATTCCCCAGCTGGATAGCCTGACCTGACAAAAAACTTTGTTGGCTGAATATTTTCACAAAGATCGTCTCTCATAGGTGTAGGAGTCCTTTTGAGGTTATTAAGAAAGCCTGGATAATGCACTGCAGCCACAGCAAGGGGTATAACTCGTCGGGGGCCAAGAAATAGTTCCTTATTTATTGTCCAGATATGGCTATCTCCTCCAGTAGCTGTTGTTTCCATTCGTATAGCCTTGACCCTGGTTTTCCAGCCACCTACGATTGCACCTTCTTCGCTCAGGTCAGGTACGCCCATACAGATCGAGGAAATATCAGTGCTCGTCCCGCCAACGTCAATTACTGCACAGGTCTCAAGTCCCGAAAGATAGGAAGCTCCGACGAGGCTTGCTGCAGGTCCCGAAAAGATAGTTTCGATAGGCTTTTTAAGGGCATCTTTGATTCCTACCACAGACCCATCACATTTAAGCATAAGAAGTCGGGCGTTAATGCATCGCTCTTCCATGTCCTTTATTATTGACTGTACGAACTGCCTTGTAATTGGAATTAGCTGAGCATTAAGGAAAGCTGTGACTGCTCTTTCGTAAGCTCCAAGCTCCTGGGAAAGCTCATGCCCGCAAACAGCAGGAAGGCCTGTAAGTTCAAGGATTAGGTCCTTTACTCTCAGTTCATGCTCCGGGTTCCTCGTACTGAAATAGGAAGAAATGGCAAAAGCCGAAACCTTGTCCTTTACGTGCAGGGCAAACTCCTCAACAGCTTCAAGGTCAAGAGGAGCTTCTTCTTCTCCATTATGGTCGTGCCCACCTGCGACAGAAAGTACATGCTTTGTAGGCAATTGTTTTTCTAAAGGGTGATCCCCAATAAGGATCAAGGCTACTGGAAATCCAGTCCCTTCAAGGATTGTGTTGGTGGAAAGAGTTGTGGAAACCGAAACTAGCTTTATGTTTTTCAGGTATTCCGGGTTTAGGCCGTCTATTACGTTTTTGATGCCGGGATGGAGGTCTGGATAGGTGGTAAGTGCCTTATTTGAGTCAACAATGGCACCGTCCGTGTCTCTTATAAGCACTGCATCAGTGTATGTGCCTCCTGCATCAATCCCAAGGCTGTATTGCATGCTGAAAACTGCTCCTTATTTAGTTACTTTGAAAGAAAATGAATTGAAATTTGACGTTTTTGTTTTTTCAGACTTAGCTTAATTTCTTTATTTTTAGCAGATGTGCGGGTATTATTCCCCACACATTTTGAATGAAATACAATATTTCTTTCTCCAGTAAAGTGCAACATTCACAAGTCCAATCATTACTGGCACTTCTATCAGAGGACCTACTACCGCTGCAAATGCCTGCCCGGAATCGATGCCGAAAACCGCTACTGCCACTGCAATTGCCAGTTCGAAATTATTACTCGCCGCTGTAAATGAAAGAGATGTTGTCTGTCCATAATTTACCCCTATTTTCATAGCGATAAAGAAGGAGACAGTGAACATAATTATGAAATATATTAAGAGAGGGATTGCAATTCTTACTACATCTAAAGGCAGGGTAACAATATATTCTCCTTTTAACGAGAACATTACAATAATCGTAAATAGTAGAGCATAAAGCGAAATCGGACCTATTTTTGGAATGAATTTACTGTCATACCATTCAGCTCCTTTTGAAGGACGTAACAAGTAACGGGTTAAGAAGCCAGCAACAAAAGGAATCCCAAGGTAGATAGCAACACTCTGGGCGACCTCTCCTATTGACACATTTATTATCATGCCACTCAATCCCAGCCATTCAGGGAGCACAGTTATAAAGAAGTAAGCAAAAATGGAGAAAAAGACTAACTGAAAGATGGAATTAAAAGCAACAAGAGCCGCAGCATATTCATTATCTCCATCTGCCAGAGTGTTCCAAACAATTACCATAGCTATACATCTGGCCAGACCGATTAGAATGACGCCTACCATGTACTCAGGATAGTCTCTCAAAAACACAATAGCAAGTATAAACATCAAAATAGGACCAATGATCCAATTTTGCAATAAAGACAAACCTAATACCCTGTGATTCCTGAATACTTTGCCTAACTCCTCATATTTTACCCGTGCTAGAGGAGGATACATCATGACTATCAAACCGATAGCTATAGGAATCGAAGTGGTACCTATGGACTGCTACATTCACAAGCCAATCATGACAGGCACTTCAATTAGAGGCCCTACTACTGCTGCAAATGCCTGGCCGGAATCGATGCCGAAAACCGCTACTGCTACTGCAATTGCCAGTTCAAAATTATTGCTGGCTGCAGTAAAAGAAAGGGATGTTGTCTGTCCATAATTTACCCCAATTTTCATAGCGATAAAGAAGGAGACAGTGAACATAATTATGAAATATATTAAGAGAGGGATTGCAATTCTTACTACATCTAAAGGCAGGGTAACAATATATTCTCCTTTTAACGAGAACATAACAATAATCGTAAATAGTAGAGCATAAAGCGAAATCGGACCTATTTTTGGAATGAATTTACTGTCATACCATTCAGCTCCTTTTGAAGGACGTAACAAATAACGGGTTAAAAAGCCAGCAACAAAAGGAATCCCAAGGTAGATAGCAACACTCTGGGCGACCTCTCCTATTGACACATTTATTATCATGCCACTCAATCCCAGCCATTCAGGGAGTACAGTTATAAAGAAGTAAGCAAAAATGGAGAAAAAGACTAACTGAAATATGGAATTAAAAGCAACAAGAGCCGCAGCATATTCATTATCTCCATCTGCCAGAGTGTTCCAAACAATTACCATAGCTATACATCTGGCCAGACCGATAAGAATAACGCCTACCATGTACTCAGGATAGTCTCTCAAAAACACAATAGCAAGTATAAACATCAAAATAGGACCAATGATCCAATTTTGCAATAAAGACAAACCTAATACCTTGTGATTCCTGAATACCTTGCCTAATTCCTCATATTTTACCCGTGCTAAAGGAGGATACATCATGACTATTAAACCGATAGCTATAGGAATCGAAGTGGTACCTATGGATAAACTCTTCAAGAAAGTCTGCAAAGCCAGGATAGACAAATCCAAGACCTACACCAACAAACATAGCAAGAAAAATCCATAGGGTTAAATAACGGTTCAAGAATGATAATTTTGATACAACTGATTCTTCCAAATTAAACACCTTCCATTTTTATTAAGTCTAATATATTTCTAATTCAATCGCAGGATCTCCCACTTGCTTTGATTTTCTTAAGTTGTTCTAAATCTTCTTTACAAACACTGATTTTCCGTACTTCATCATTAATAATTAGTGAAAGAAAGGGAAATTTCACAAATGTGTCATCCTTTAATCGAAAGTAGACCCACTGGGATTTTTTTTCGGAAACAATTATTCCTGCTACTTTCAGCCTATTTAAGTGCCTAGAAGCGTTGGATTGTTTAATGCCTAAAACATCCTCAATATCACAGACACATAGTTCATCGTTTCTTAAGAGATTCAGTATCCTTATTCTGTTTTCATCAGCCAACGCCTTAAGTATATAAACAAGGTCCGCAAACATCACCACTATTATATGATAATATGCAGTTATACTCATATAATATTTAAAATTGCTGTTATATTATTTTATTGTTAATTATAATTCGCGAATTATCTTTATAAATAAAAACACAAACGTGATGTCACAAACTGATTCAAGATTACTGATTAATTGTAATATAGGCAAACATAAACTTGATTTCATCTCAGAATGTTGTTAATGTAAAAATGAACTCATAATTGTAAGACCTAAAAAGTTGATCTGGAAATTAGTAGTTTAAAAGTTGACTATTTAAAACACATACTTTTGAGGAGCTATCCTTGACTTAAAACAAATTTTTTTACTACAGAAACCTCGTGGTTACTGAAGTTTCCAAATGAAACATAGTAGATAAATAAACTAACATACCCATTCCTGATACCGCAATAAGCTTACAAATGCTTAAGATATCGAAATGAGAGACAAATAAGTCATAGCCGCTGAGAATAGAGTGCTTTTTGCAATATCATGAAAACAAAAGTTATGTTTAATATATTTTAGAGAGATGTACGAACAGAGAATATCCATAAAGAAGTATGAAAATAGGGTTGAGAGAGCAGCCCCTATAATGCCAACTGGAGTTTACATTTTGTAGCATAAAGTCGATCCAAGTGACGCATAAAATGTGGGTATAATAAAAAATAATGGATTAGTCATGAATTGAGTAAACCATTCTACTACTTTTTGATAGTTATCTACAATACCTAAATAAATACCAAAGTAATCAATTTTTGGCAAATCTCAAATTATGAAATCCTCTTACAGAGTAGTTTGGGGTCTCCAGTAAGTAACCCATTTATGCTGCTATGGCAGGTTCTGGCAGTTCTGAGCTCTGACTCAGCCCTGAACTTTGATCTGCTGGCCATTTAGAAAGGACAATATCCCATGTATAGAGCCACGAGACAAAGACCCAAACTATACTTCCTGCCATGCCTGGATCTATTCCAAAAACCTTCAAGATTACGACATAAGATAGGCCTGTCAAAACCAGAGATATAATAAGACCAATAATCCCCTTTACCGGCTGAGCAATCTTCTGAACCGGCCATGTCTCCAGGTTCCATGAAAACATAACAAGCCACCAGACGAAAAGGACAAAGAAAAGCCCGCCCTCAGGTTTAAAGAAACTCGTACCTGCAAAACTATAGGCCTGCCAGAAAATCAGACTAAAGAATCCTAAAACTGTAAAAGCCAGAATTCCCTTCACTGGCTGAGCAACCTCTTGCAACGGCCACTTCTCTACCCAGAAGAAGTAATATACGAACATTGCGAACCATATAGATGGGACAAAACCATATCCCAGCATAAGGATTATGGCAAAAACATAACAGAAAAGAGAGTTGAAAAAAACAACTTTAGGTTGGGAAAAACTATTGACAAGAGGATTATCAAAAGCAATAATTATCCCAATTCCGAGAAAGAGGTTCGATATCAATGGCCAGTAAGTATCTGGTCCATACCCAAGCCAATGATATTATCAGTGGATGTAGTATTCCAAAAACCAGGCTGATTGCCAAATAGGAAAAACCCCTCAAAGGCTGCTTTACTTTCCCTAACGGCCACTTTCCAGCAAGCGAAACGATAAATGCGGTCCAGACAAAGAATAGGGCATATACACTAAGCATACCAGAATCTATTCCTAAGGTTCCCTGGCCGACTCCAATAAAAATTACCGATGAGATGATAACACAAAGTATAGGGATGATTCCACGTACAGGTTGGTTATTTAGAATCATGCTTTATTTCCTCCATTAAATTCCCTACCCACTGATTCAAAACTGATTCGTGCTTTATTTCCTTTGCTAAATCTCTTACCCACAGGTTCAAAACTTTCATATTATTAGTTGCAATTTCCGGATCATTAGGAGCCTTTGCTGCCTGTTCAACCGGATTTTTGTTGAATAACAGATCAAGCAGATGGACACATTTCTTTCCTTGACCAGCGAAGATATCACGGCAGGTTGCACAATAGGTAACCAGATCATGAGGAGATTCGCGAATAGTTCTCTGTGCCTTTGCTGCTCCGATATCTGCATTCGCTAAAAATACCATTCCCCCCATTCCACAGCAGTGAGTATTTTCTCGGGTATGAATTGGTTCATCAATTGTATATCCTGCTTTATGAAATCAAGGAGCGTGCAGCATCCTGAATCTCTGGCTGATCGCGAGCAGAGCAGGGATCGTGAATAGAGTAAGTACTGTTCCCCGTCTCTGGAAATTTAGCACCAGTTTCAGATAACACTTTATAAAGAGAGATTGGCTTGAGATTAGTCAATTGTTCAGAAAGGCTTTTGTAACAATATGGGCAAACGATAATCATTTTAGAAGCACCCAATCGCTTTACATCTTGCTCAAGTTGCTCTGTTATCTGGTTGGCATAATCAGTTTTTCCAATCAGTTCTGATGGTCCCCCGCAGCATCCGAGTGCAATTCCCAAATTGGTGTATTTTGCGGAAAGATATGAGTATGTCGATTTGACGAGGTCCGGCGAATATGCGGAAAGAGCACATCCAGGGAAGAAAACCGCATCACAGGATTCTGCTCCCTTACCTGCAGAAACAATCCTGAAGTTATCTGATATGTAAAATTCCTGCCCTTCGATTGCAGGTTGGTGTCCGGGAAGTGGTCCGATTCTCTCAGAAACCAATTTCTTGCGCGCCTCCATTATCATAAGCCCAATATTCAGATTCTCGGGGCAGAGCTTCTGGCAGTATCCACAGATATTACATGAGTATGGTAATACAGGATCATCGGAAAAATTCGTATTCAACGCTTCGTCAGCTAGCTCTTTTGGCTTTTTTCCATATGACATTAAAAAATCACATTCATCAGTACACTGACCACATTCAATACACTGAGCTGCAACAGTTTCAGCATAATTTGTCACTAAATCCCTCTTTCTAAATCCTTTAATGCACATCAGTTCACATATGTGAATGGTTAAATGAGAGAATAAAGAGCTAAATATTAAAACCCTAAAATAACGGCAAAATTTGCCTTAAATTGTAAGAAATGATTTAATATCCAAATGTTAAAACCCAATTTCGTGCAACCATCTTGCCATAGGATAGAGCATTCTTAAGGCCCTGGACCGTACGCTTGTGTTCTATGAACCAAATTTTTAGAGTTCCTCAATTGACAGTATACCAGGTATCAGTAAAATAGAATCCACACATTCGATAGTGTTTTGGAAAATGAGCTACAGGTGGTAAATTTAACCCTATAT